>JBAZNT010000001.1:0-221372 GCA_041649115.1 Candidatus Omnitrophota bacterium
AAGCTGCGCAGGGGGGTTATAATTTGGTATAGAGTAAAGGGGGGAAGCGCGATGATAGATATAGAAGTGCTCCGTTTGGCGTTATCAAAAGAAGAAGATGCCATAAAGACCTATCAGGGCATGTTGGTAGGGCGCCCCAACCTCAAAGAGTTGCTTTCCTTTTTGATTACCGAAGAAGAAAAACATAGGATTTTGATACAGAAAAAGATTTCCGAGATGGAGAGTTTTTAATAGCCTTACCATATGTCGGTAGCATTCCGCGTTAATTATAAGAGTAGGGTTTCTTCTACGCCGCTTCCCGGTGAGGGCCTGGGTGAGGAATTCCGCCTTGAAGGCACTAACGGCAGCCTGGTGCTTTTAATCCACGGCCTAACGGGCACCCCGCACGAAATGCGCTCTCTGGCAAATTTGCTTAACCGCCAGGGGTACGCCGTGTTAACCCCGCGCCTTAAAAACCACGGCCAGCCCCTGGATATACTGCAAGAGACTTCCTGGCAGGAATTTCACCAGACGGTAAGAGACGCCTTTGCTGCCAATAAGGACAGGTATGGCCAGGTCTTTGTGGCCGGGTTGTCAATGGGGGCGTTGCTGGGGCTTTTGCTGGCCGCTGAGTGGCCGGATAAAGTAACGGGGGTGAGTTGTCTTTCTCCCACCTTGTTTTATGACGGCTGGAATACCCCCTGGTATCGCTGTTTCCTGCCCTTGTTATATTTGTTGCCTCCGCTGGAAAGGTGCCTTTATTTTAAGGAAGAGCCGCCTTATGGTATTAAGAATGAGGCGGTACGCAAAAGGGTCCACAGGTATTACAGCCAGGCCAGCCTTGATAATATAGGCAATGTCGGGCAGTACGGTTACCCTTATTTTCCGGTTGTGATGCTGCATAGGCTGCAGCGGCTGGTAAGATATTTAATCCCGAGGCTAAAAGAGGTATCTTCGCCGGTGCAGTTGATACAGGCCAGGGACGACGATATGACCAGCATCAGGAATTCGCAGTTTATCTATAACCGTATTAGTTCGGAGATTAAGGAGATCGTTCTTCTGGAGGATTCTTACCACGTCATTACCGCTGACCAGCAGCGCGAGCAGGTAGCAGATGAAGTGGCAAGGTTTTTCGGCAAGTTAAAAAAGCCCTGATATGCACAAGATAAGGCTGGCGAGTTTATCGGATTGCCTGGTATTTTTTGACTTTGACAATACCATCACCCCTTTTGATGTCCTGGATGATATTGTAAAGCGCTTTTCAATAGATAAGAAGTGGATGGCCTTTGAGGATGCCTGGAGGCGGGGGAGGATAGGCTCCCGCGCCTGCCTTAAGGGAGAGTTGGAATCGGTGAGGGTTTCCAGGGGAAGCCTCGAGAGGTATCTTTCCCGCATTAAGATAGATCCGCATTTTCCGGCTATATTCTCAATGCTCAAGAGGGAAGGGATAAAGCCGGTGGTTTTAAGCGACAGCTTCACTCCCATTATTGAGCACATCCTGCGCAATAACGGCATCAGAGAGGTATCAATATACGCTAACAACCTGAGGTTTTTAAATTATAAGCTGATACCGTCTTTTCCTTATCAGAATAAGCGTTGCCGCCGCTGCGCGCACTGCAAAAAGAAAAACTTGCTTAAAAAGGGCATCAGGGATAAAATAATCCTCTATGTAGGAGACGGCCTGTCCGATGTCTGCCCTGCCGAATGCTCAGACGTAGTTTTTGCCAAAGGCAGCCTCCTGAAGCATTTCAGGGACAAAAAGAGGCTTTGCGTGGCGTTCAAGAACCTGGACGATATCTATAATTATTTTAAAGGACTGGAGAGATGAAAACCAAAGAGAAAGTAACTGTCAGAAAACCGCTTAAGACCTTTAAGGATAATGACCTTCTGGAGATGGAAGCGGAGTATTGTTCCTGGGGCGATACCGTGCATTACGCCCAGAAGCTTAACATCTTTGAGCGCTGCGAGGGGATATATCTCTATGACAAGAAAAGAACCCCTTACCTGGACCTCCAGATGTGGTATTCGGCAGTCAACTTCGGGTATAAGAACCCGCGTTTGAACGATGCGATGAAGTCTCAGCTGGACACCCTCCCGCAGCTCGCCTGTCAGTACCTGCATAAGGAGAAGATACTCCTGGCGGCAAAAATCGCCAGGCGCGCCAAGATTTCTTTTGAAACCAGGGGCCGCGTGCACTTTAACATCGGTGGCTCTGCGGCGGTTGAGGATTCCCTTAAAGTGGTGCGCAGCCACACCGGCAGGAACCTGGTTTTTGCCTTTATGGGCGGATACCACGGCCGCACCCTCGGCGCTTCAGCAATAACCTCAAGCTACCGTTACCGCGAGAAGTTCGGGCATTTCTCTGACCGTGCCTGCTTTATCCCCTATCCCTATTGTTTCCGCTGCCCCTACGATAAGAAAAAGGATTACTGCGATATGTATTGCCTCAGGCAATTCGAGCGGCTCTTTGAGACGGAATATTATTCGGTAGTCAATAAGAAGAACTCCAAATGCGAGTTCGGGGCTTTCTACATCGAGCCGGTGCAGGGGACCGGCGGCTACGTCATACCGCCGCGCGATTATTTCGCAGGGCTCAAGGACATCCTGGACAGGTACAATATACTCCTGGTGGATGATGAGGTGCAGATGGGATTCTTCCGCACCGGGAAATTCTGGGCCATTGAGCATTTTAGCGTGGTGCCTGATGTCGTGGTATTCGGCAAGTCGCTGACTAACGGCTTAAACCCGCTCTCCGGGATATGGGCGAAGGAGAAGCTTATTTCTCCGCAGGTATTCCCTCCGGGTTCAACCCATTCTACCTTCTCTTCCAATCCTTTAGGCACCTCCATCGGCCTGGAGACTATGAAATTAATCGAAGAGTCTGATTTTTCCGATGACGTTCCGGGAAAGGGGGAGTACTTTATTTCTCAACTTAAGAAATTGCGCAAGAAATATCCTCAGATAGGGGACGTTGACGGGCTGGGCCTTGCGCTTAGAGTCGAGATGTGCCAGAAGGACGGCTTTACCCCTAACCGCGAGCTGACCGATGCCATGATGAATATCGGCCTGGGCGGCAAGCTTACCGCAGGCGGAAGAAAGCACGGGCTGATACTTGACGTCGGAGGTTACTACAAGAACGTATTTACCCTGGCGCCTTCGCTGTATATCGAAAAGAAGGAAATTGACCTGGCAGTTGACCTTTTTGAGGAAGCGTTGCGCAAGGGCATTGCCTTGGTTTCTTAAACGCCTTTGCGTTGAGGCCCCGGATGCTATTGAAGCAAGCGCGTATCCTGAATTTTGACAACAGCCTTACCCGCCAAAAAAGATTTCTAAGCATCTTTAACCCTAAGGTAGTTGATCTTTCCGCGTTCTCTGCTGCCTGTCGGCATTGGATGGGCAGCAAAACCAGAGATAAAATAAGCAATATCCTTGACCCGCAGGACAGGAGTGTTCCTACCTTTATCGGCTCCGGGGATTACCATCATATTTCCGGCGTCCTTCTTCGGCAATTCCGGCAGCCTATAACGCTTCTGGTGTTTGATTTTCATCCGGACCTGGACGTTATGCCTCCCCGGTTAGGTTGCGGCTCGTGGGTCAGCAGCGCCTTGAGGATGCCCAACATAAAAAAAGCAGTCTTGATAGGGGTATCCTCCGAAGATATCTCTGAGCGGCGCATCCAAAGCCTTGATTTCGGCTCTCTGGAAGACAGCCGCGTTGAAATTTATCCCTGGCAACACTCTCCTACTAAAGTCAGCCTTAGAAGAATCGCAGGTAATGCCTCTTTTGAAGTTGAGAGGAGGCGGTTATCGAGCATAATACGCTGGCAGCAGCTTAAAGACGGGGACCTGAATTCCTCATTTATCCGCATTCTAAATAGAATTCCCACCTCCGGTGTTTATATCAGCATTGATAAGGATTGCTTGAGAAAACAGTATGCCTTGACTAATTGGGAAGAGGGCGCTATGGAGCTGGGCAGCCTTATTTTTATGCTCGGTTTGATAAAGGAGAGGTTTGATATAGTTGGTCTGGATATCAGCGGAGAATATTCCCTGCCGCGCCCGAATAATATTCTTAAGATGATCTCGCTTGCCTTAGACCATCCTGCTGATTACAGCGCCCGCGCAAAGGCGCAGGAATACATCGATATGGTCAACGAGGATACTAATATCAAGATATTGGAACTGCTGAATAGCTAGCCTCTGCCGGTAAGACTTACCAGGACTATCCCGATTACGATAAGGAGCGTCCCCCCCCAGCGTTTCAGGCCCACCCTTTCTTTCAAGACCACATGAGAGCCGAAGGCTATAAAGATGTAGTGCATGCTGTCCAGGGAGAATGCGAGGTTAAGGTCTGCCTTGGAGAGTACGAACAGCCAGATAAAAAGCGAGAGGGTGCTAAAAGAAAGGGCGAACCACACCCGCGGCACCAGCGCCAGCTTAAGGAGGAACCTTAAGAGCTTGCGGATGCCGTTGATGTTGAAGGAAAGAGAGTTGATGGAGTTCTTTAGGAACAGCTGGCTGGCAGTATCGCAGGCGCTGGTGGCGATGATAAGAAGGATGATGTAGAAAAGGCTCATTTTCATGGGATGGCCGCCTTTTTATCTTCACCGCTAAGCGATACCATTATTACCCCCGCCAGTATAAATAATATCCCTATCCAGCGCAGGAATGTTATCTGCTCCCCCAGCAATATAATCGAAACGAGCGGGACAAGGATATAACTGAAGCTGGCGATAGGAACCGCAACGCTTAAATCTATCTTGGAGAGAATTGCCGACCAGATGACGAAGGTTGCCAATACCGAAACCAGCCCTATCCAGAGGAAACCGGAAGAGAGCATCGCCTGTATGAATACCGTTGCTTCATGCAGGGAGGTTATGTTAAGTCCGCTTTCGGGGAGCGCGCTTTTTTTGAAACAGAAATGGGTAAAGGTCTCCAGGATATCGGAGAAGACGAGGAAGGACAGTATTTTTAAGGTCAGCCGGTTCTTAAACATGTTGAATATTCCCTGCGCACTACGCAGAAACGCTTTCCAAGCCAATCGGGAAACTGTTTCCGCTTTGAGTCGGAAACTGTTTCTGCTTTGGATGGGAAAGTGTTTCTGAGAGCGAGAGATAAATACCTTGATTAGGGATGTATTTTATCATAAAATTAAACTTAAACCAGCAAAAATATAATCAATGTCCCTATTTAAAGAGATTCCTCCTACCGCGGGATTTCCACTATCCATTAAGGATTTTTTGAAACCCTCCTTCCCCGGGAGCCTGGAAGGAGATTTTAAAGGCTATTGCGGATTAGGATATGCCAGGGTTACCTATTCCGGAACCGCCGCTTTTTATCTTATCCTGGAGAGCCTTAAAAAAATCTCCAGCCGTAAAACTGTTATTATACCGTCTTTTGTCTGCCCGCTGGTGGCGCTGGCAGTAGCAAGGGCTGGGCTTAAGATTGAGGTATGCGATATTCGGCAGGATAGCTTTGATTACGATTACGACCTTCTGGAGAAGCTCTGCGCCGCAAATCATGATGTCCTGGCTGTGGTGGCAGTGCACCTGGGGGGCATTGCGGTAGATTTTGGATCTCTAGAGAGAACAGTTAAAAAATACGGTATTTTCATTATTGAAGACTGCGCCCAGTCCCTCGGCGCAGAGTATAACGGCAGGAAGACGGGCGCGTTGGGGGATTTTTCTTTTTATAGCCTTTGCCGCGGCAAGGGGCTGACCATTTACGAAGGCGGCATTATTGGCGCCAGCCGCGGGGAATACGCAGGGGTAATTGATGAAACCATTGCCAGTTTGGTGCGGGATGATTATTTTTCAGAAGCGCTTAAGATCCTGGAGCTTTTCGGATACTGGATTTTTTACCGTCCCAGCCTATTCTGGTTTGTTTATGGGCTTCCGCAGCTCTTTTGGAATCTCAGCGGTAACAGCCTTCGGGGCGTTAATGAATACTTTGATGTCAATTTTCCCATGCACAAGATTGGCATTTTTAGGGAATCCGTCGGCCGCGCCCAGTTTGGACGCCTGGAGCAGGAAATAAAAAAACAGAGAGAGAAGGCTGTTTTTTACATCCGATCCTTAAGCGGGTTAAAGGGCGTTAAGGTAGTCAGGGATGCGGGAAGCGCCAGTTCAAACTATCCGTACCTGACCCTGATTTTTGATGATATCAGCCGGCGCAATAATGTCTTAAGGGGGTTAAGGGCTGCGGGGGTTGGGGTTTCGCAGATTTATGCTTCTGCCATTACAGATTATGACTACTTAAAGGGGATTGTGCCCCAGCGTGATTGTCCCGCAGGCCGTTACATTGCCGCAGGCCACCTTACATTATCTACCAGCGTATTCTTGGGTAAAGATGATTTAGCAAGAGCCGTTACCGTAATCAAGAAATAAAACTAAGGAGGCAAGATGGATTGGAAGGTGTTTCTTATGACTTTTAGCGCAATATTCCTTGCGGAGCTGGCTGATAAGACCCAGTTGGTTGGTATGGGGTTGTCGGCGAAGACCGGCAGGCCGGTTTCGGTATGGCTGGGTTCGGTATGTGCTTATATTGTGGTAACCGCAATAACGGTAATCTTGGGCTCTTTGCTTGGCAAATATATTAAGCCTGAGATCATACGCTATACCGGGGCAGCTGTTTTTATGATTATTGCTCTTTTGATGGTAATAGGAAAGATTTAACTTCTTAAAATACAGACAGATATGAGTAAAAGGCTTCCGGAGTTGACTAATCTCCAGAAGTTGTTATAATGTGGTGGATCTTTGCCGGCGTAGCTCAGTTGGTAGAGCAGCGCTTTCGTAAAGCGCGGGCCGGAGGTTCGATCCCTCTCGCCGGCTCTTATATGTGTTAAATATGTCCTCCGTGAGCTTAACAGAAACGCTTTCCGAGTCAATCGGGAAACTGTTTCCGCTTTGAGTCGGAAAGCGTTTCCGCTTTGAGTCGGAAACTGTTTCTGCTTTGGGGTGGAAAGTGTTTCTAAGATGGCGAGATTCAGAAAGGTATTAAAAAACCGTAATTTTTTCCTCTTGTGGGTAGGCCAGATTATCTCCCAATTGGGGGATAGGCTTGATCAGATGGCCCTTATTGCGCTTGTATATTCCCGCGCCCAGGGCTCGACGCTCGGCCTCGCCAAGATACTTTCGTTTACCATAATTCCGGTTTTTATCATTGGCCCTCTGGCCGGAGTTTACGTAGACAAGTGGGACCGCCGGCGCACCATGTATGCCTGTGATTTCCTGCGCGCTGCCCTGGTATTTACCATCCCGTTTTTTCTGTTTTCCTTCAGAAACCTTGTCCCTATTTATATCGTTATCTTTCTGGTTTTTGCGGTGGGCAGGTTCTTCGTTACCGCCAAACTTGCGATTATCCCGGATATTGTTGAGAAGGAAGAGCTCCTGATCGCCAATTCCCTGGTTAATACCACGGGTATGATTGCGGCTATACTCGGCTTCGGCGCAAGCGGCGTACTGGTGGATTGGCTGGGGGCCAAAAGCGGTTTTTACCTTGATGCATTCAGCTTTCTTGTTTCCGCGCTTTTTATATTCATGATTGCGGCCAAGGCCAAGGTCGCCATGGACCTGCGCCGCGTCGGCAAGGATATCGTAGATGTCATACGCAAATCCGTTTTTCAGGAAATCAAGGAAGGGGCCGTCTATTTTATAAAGCGCAGGGAGATACGTTTTGCTGCCGGCGTAATGTTCCTTCTCTGGTCGGCGCTCGGGGCAATATATATCGTGTTGATAGTCTTTGTGCAGAATACCCTGGATTCCGCTGTCAAGAGCGCAGGGACTAAAGACCTGGGGCTATTGATTATGTTTCTGGGGGTAGGGCTTTTTGTGGGGTCCATGCTTTACGGCCGCCTGGGGCAGCGGGTCTCCCACTATAAAACGATATTTGCTTCTTTGGCTTTAAGCGGGGTAATGCTGGTTGTTTTTGCCCTTGTCATTAATGCCTATCGGGATTTCGGGATGGCAGCCTGGCTGGCATTGGCGTTGGGCCTGGCGGTTTCTCCGATTATGATTGCCACCAATACCATCGTCCACAAGGTCAGCGATAATGAGATGATGGGCAAGATATTCAGCTCTCTGGAGATTATCATGCACCTGGGTTTTATCCTGTTTATGTTTTTAAGCAGTATGCTTGCCGAGCGCATCCCGGAGGTGGCGATATTAGTGGCAGTGGGCTGCGTATTGGCGGCCCTAGGCGTCATAAACTTTGTTTATCACCGTAAGATACCATGGTTAGATTAGCGGATAATAAGCATTATACCGAGGATAGGCCCATTGAGGCATTGCCGCTTCCTGCAAGGGTTTATCTGCCGCTTTCGCAGCATCTGGGAAAGGCCTGCAATCCAGAGGTGAAGGTTGGCGATATGGTTTTAACCGGCCAGCGCATTGCATCCATTGAGGCGCATGTCACCGCGCCTGTCCATGCCTCCATATCCGGAAGGGTCAGCGCAATCCAGCAGTGGCCGCACCCGGTGCTGGGAAGGTGCCAGGCCATCGTTATTGAAGGCGATGGCAAAGACGAGAAGGCGTTTCCCGGAGGCAGGACCGATAGCCAGGCAGAGAAACTTGCGCCCGATGATATCAGGCAGATAGTCCGGGATGCCGGCATCGTGGGCATGGGGGGCGCGTCGTTTCCTTCTTATATAAAACTGACTCCTCCCAAGCCGGTAGATGTCTTGCTCGTTAATGCCGCAGAGTGCGAGCCGTATCTGACCGGCGATTACCGCCTGATGATAGAGAAGACGCCGGAAATCTTAAAAGGAACAAGGGCGGTGGCCGGATGCCTCGGGGTAAAGAAGGTATTTATTGCAGTGGAAGATAATAAGCCGGCCGCCATTGCAAGGTTCAGGGATTTAACGGGAGAGCGGGGGATTGATATCAGCGTGAAGGTTTTGAAATCGGCTTATCCGCAGGGCGGCGAGAAACAGCTTATCAGCAAGATAATGGGCAAAGATGTCCCTTCGGGAAAACTGCCTTTTGAAATCGGGGTAGTGGTTCATAATGTAGCGACGCTGTTTGCCGTCTATGAAGCAGTTTATTGCGGCAGGCCTTTATATCAGAGGGTGGTAACGGTTACCGGAAGCCAACTGGAGAGCCCCCGGAATCTCCTGGTGCGCCTTGGTACGCCTATCAGGGAGCTCATCGGTTTCTGCAAGCCCAGGGTTGAGGGCATTTCCCGTATTATTATCGGAGGGCCGATGATGGGGATTGCCCAGTACACCCAGGATGTGCCTGTGATTAAATCCACTACCGGGATAGTGCTGTTTAACGAAAAAGAGGCTCCGGTGCTAGAGGAGGATTTTTGTATCCGTTGCGGCGCCTGCGTGCGGGCATGCCCTGCCGGATTGATGCCCTGCCTGATTAATTTAGCATCGGAGAAGGGGCTTTGGGAAGAGGCGAAGGCCTATCGTGCGCTCGATTGCATTGAATGCGGGCTCTGTAATTACGTCTGCCCGGCAAGCCGCAGATTGACCCAATCCATCAAAAGGGCGAAGCTTGAGGTGGCAAAATGAGACAGATGGCGCGTTACGGTTTTGTCCTGAGTCTAATCTGCGTTGTAGCAAGCGTGTCTTTGGCCCTGGTTAACAGGCTTACCAAGCCGCGCATTATCGCCCAGGCCAAGGCAGAGGAGGAGGCAAGCCTTAAAGAAGTCATGCCGGAGGCAATACGCTTTGAAGCTGTGAAATCCGCAGAGGGAGTTTTATATTATAAGGCCTACGGTGCCGACGCTAAACTTATCGGCGCTGCCTTCAAGGCCTCGCATAAAGGATATTCCAGCGTCGTAGAAACGATGGTGGGGATGAGCAGGGACGGCACTATCACCGCCATCAAGGTGGTAAGCCAGAATGAAACCCCGGGGCTTGGGGCGCGCGTCAGCGAAACGTCTTTTACCGGGCAGTTTAAAAACAAGAATATTGATTTAGACGGCGTCCAGGCCATCACCGGAGCCACTATTTCATCGCGCGCCGTGATTGATGCCGTAAAAGAGAAGGCCCGAGAGATTGAAAGGTTGATTAAAAATGCAGGATAGATTGATAGTTTCCACATCGCCGCACCTGCACGTCAGGGAATCTACCAGCCGCATTATGTGGCTGGTGGTCTTAAGCCTCGTGCCTGCCGGCATAGCAGGAGCGGCTATCTTCGGGATGTCCGCCCTTGGCGTTATAGCGCTGGGGATAGTTTCGGCCGTATTGACCGAGGCGCTCCTGGAGGCCTTGACAAAGAGGAAGATTACGGTTTCAGACGGCAGTGCCTTTCTCACAGGTTTATTGCTTGCCTATAACCTTCCTCCTGAGGTGCCCTTCTGGCTTCCTATCGCAGGGTCGGTTTTTTCAATTGCCGTTGGAAAACAGGTTTTCGGAGGCCTGGGGCAGAATATTTTTAACCCCGCCCTGGTAGGAAGGGTTTTTCTGATGGCAAGCTGGCCAAGATATATGACCAGTTTTACGAGGCCCCTGGCTTATGACGCCGTTACCCAGGCCACGCCTTTAGCGGCATTAAAAGAAGGGAAGGCGCTGGAGGGTATTTCGCGCCTGGATTTATTCCTTGGTCTGCGCGGAGGCTGTATCGGCGAGGTATGCATCGCAGCGCTTCTCGTCGGAGCGCTCTTTCTGCTGATCATGGGGTATATCAGCTGGCATACGCCGTTAAGTTTTATTCTTACTACCGCCGCCATCACTTTTGTTTTCGGCTCCAATGGCCTATTCAGCGGGGATTGGGCATTTCAGATATTAACAGGCGGTTTAATCCTTGGGGCATTTTTTATGGCTACGGATTACGTTACCTCTCCGCTTACCCGCAAGGGGCAGATTATCTTCGGTATTGGCTGCGGCCTGATTACCGCAGTGATACGGCTGTGGGGAGGTTATCCCGAGGGGGTATCATACGCGATATTGATGATGAACGCGGCAACTCCGGTTATTGACCGTTTCACAAAAACGAAGGTTTACGGGACAGGATGAGAAGATACCTTAAGGAATTCGCCAGGGGGATTTTCAGGGAAAACCCCACTTTTGTGCTGGTGCTGGGGCTATGCCCTACGCTGGCGGTTTCGGTTTCCGTGATAAACGGAATCGGCATGGGTATCGCCGCTACTTTTGTGCTTTTGGGTTCCAATATCATCATCGCGATGATTAAGAATCTTATACCGGAGAGGATACGCATCCCGTGTTTTATCGTCGTTATCGCTACTTTTGTTACTATCGCGGAAATGGCGATGAAGGCGTATAGCCCGGCCCTGAACCGTTCTTTGGGCATCTACGTGCCGCTTATCGTGGTCAACTGCATGGTGCTGGGAAGGGCAGAGGCGTATGCCAAAAAATCCGGGATCGCCAGTTCATTTTTTGACGGGTTGGGGATGGGGGTAGGTTTTACCTGGGCCCTGGTGCTTATCTCCGCTATCAGGGAATTTTTCGGCTCCGGGCAACTGATGGGCCATACCATATTCAAGGGGTTTGAGCCGGCATTTGTGCTGAGTATGCCCCCGGGGGCATTACTGGTGATCGGGTTATTGCTGGGTTTCTTCAACGTGTTGAAGCAGCGCAAGGGGCAAAAGGAGGCGTAGTTGGACGCAGGGCAGTTTTTAACTATTTTCATCTCGGCGGTATTCATCTCCAACGTCATATTGTCGCGATTCCTGGGTTTGTGTTCCTTTATCGCCATTTCCAAAGAGACGAGGCCTGCAGTAGCAATGGGTTTTTCGGTGACGTTCGTCGCTACCATGTCGTCTATTATCACCTGGTTTATTTACCGCTATCTGCTTATTCCGTTTGAGTTGACATACCTGCGCACTATTTCATTTATCCTGGTGATTGCCACCTTTGTGCAGCTGGTGGAAATGGTTATCCGTAAGGTGAGCCCTCCGTTATACAGGTTTTTCGGGATTTACCTTCCTTTGATTACGGTTAATTGCGCGATTATGGGAGTGGCGGTTTTAAACTCGGATATGTTTTTTGCCCATAATAAAGCGGTAGCGGGAAGTTTCTATTACGCGGTATTCCAGGGGTTCTGCGTGGGCCTGGGTTTTACGCTGGCGATGTTTTTGATGTCCGGGATAAGGGAGAGGCTCCAGCTTTGCCGCGTACCCAGGGCATTCAAGGATTTTCCGCTGGCCTTTATTGTGGCTTCAATTATGAGCCTGAGCTTTATGGGGTTTAACGGGTTTAGATTCTGATGGAGATATTATTACCGGTTATAACCTTGGGTGTATTAGGCCTGTTTTTCGGCGTCGGCCTGGCGATTGCCTCTAAGCGGCTGGCAGTGCATGTTGACCCGCGCCTGGAGCAGATCCACGGCCTGCTGCCGGGTTCTAATTGCGGCGCCTGCGGAGGTGCGGGGTGTTTCGGTTTTGCCGAACTGGTGCTGAGCGGCAAACTTCCCGTGGACGCCTGCAGGGTAAGCGAGCAGGATGCGAAAGAGAAGATTGCGCGCATCCTCGGCCAGAGCCTGGGAAAGAGCATTAAGAAAATAGCGACCCTCCATTGTTACGGGGGGAAAAAAGTCAGCGACCGTTTCGTATATGCCGGGATAGAGGATTGCGTGGCAGCGAATTTAGCCCTAGGTGGACAGAAGTCCTGCTCCTGGGGGTGCCTGGGTTTTGGAACCTGCGTTAAGGCCTGCCCCTTCGGAGCTATCAGTATGTCTGACGAAGGCCTGCCGGTAGTGGATGAGGCCAAATGCAAGGCCTGCAATAAATGCGTAGAGGCCTGCCCCAAAAAATTATTCAGCTTAGTGCCGTTAGCGCAGAAGGTCTATATGGCATGCAGCTCTCATGATGCCGGCCGCGATACAAGGGCAGCATGCCCCGTAGGGTGTATTGCCTGCCGCCTCTGCGAGAAGGCCTGCAAATTTGACGCCATTCATGTAGTTGATAACATCGCAATTATAGATTATAATAAATGCACTTCCTGCGGCGACTGCGTGAAGGTCTGCCCCATGAAGACTATCAGGACAAGATGATGAATATAGCGGTTTTTGCTTCCGGGCGGGGGACAAATTTTTCAGCTATTGCCCGCGCGGCGAGAAAAGGCATGATAAAGGCCAGGCTGGTCCTTCTGGTGTGTGACCAACCAGGCGCGGGAGTGTTAGCGCGCGCGCGGCGTTATAAGGTTAAGGTCGCCTTAGTGAAAAGGGAGGATTTTAAGGATAAGGGTGATTTTGAGGCCAGGATCATGCGGCACCTTCGGGATAATAAGGTTGAGCTTGTTGTGCTGGCAGGGTATATGCGCATGCTAAGCAAGGGGTTTATCGAGCGCTATAAAAATAAAATAATCAATATCCATCCGAGCATCCTGCCTGCCTTCAAGGGTACCGAGAGCATCAGGGATGCCTTTGAATACGGCTCCAAGCTTACCGGGGTAACGGTGCATTTTGTTGATGAGGAAATGGACCACGGACCCATTATCCTGCAGGGAGGGGTTGAGATAAGAGAGTCTGATACCGTAGAGTCGCTGGAGGCCAGGGTCCATAAGCTTGAGCACAAGCTTTACCCCAGGGCAATCGGTCTTTATTTGTCGGGGAAGCTTAAGGCGAAGGGAAGGAAGGTAAGGATTTCTACCTGAGTTGTTTTGACCACACCTGCTTGCGCGTCAGGACAATCTTGGTATTGCTTAAGAGGTTGTCAAATTCCATCCGGTCAAAATTTCTGAAATTATAATTCCTGATAGTATAGATTGCCGTTGCTACTATTTCCTTATCAATATCCTTGTCCTGTTTTACTTCCGGTTTCCTGAATTTTAATCTTACCCGCTGCTCAATCTGCTTCAGTATAAATTCCCTCATAGTAATCTCTTTCCAGTCCAGGTGCATGCCTTCCATGTCGCCGATAATCTGCTGGGGCGCTACGTTATAATCCTGGATGGTACGGTGGGTGTATTCGTAGGAGTCCATAATGCCGTAAGAGAGTTTCTTGAGGTCCGGGTAATACATTATTTCTTTAATCTCAAAGCCGTTTTTGATATCAGCCACCACCATGCAGAGGAAGCGGACCTTTTCTTGCTGCGAATATCCGGTATCATGCAACACGCGCAGCGCTACCTTGCTGAGCTTGCTGATTCTTTCCGATACCTCCTTGTTATACTGATACGGCGGGTTGGAGATTTGTTTTTCGTGAACGGGCTTGACGAGGTACTCCAGGGTTATGGTATCGTCTAAGCCTTTGGCGGCATAATTAGCCTTGCAGTAATCTACCGTAAAAAGCTCCAGGTTTTTCTGGGGTTTTCCTTTAGCGGGGATAAAGATATCCTCTACCGGCAGGTAAATCCAGAGCGTATCTCCGGCAAACCTTGCGCGGCAGTCAATCCGGTATTCTTGGGCCGCGGCGTTATGGATGGCATTCTGGACGTATTCTTTGCTGTAGGAGGCAAGAGGGGGAGAGGAACATCCGGCGAGCAGGGATGCCGTAAATAAGAGGCTAAGGGCGGTTCTTGCCAAACTCTTTGAAGATGGCCTCGATTTCATCGTAGTTCAATTCTCCCTTGGCAACCAGTTCCTTTGCGAGGCGTTCGAGGATGGCGTCTTCCTTGCGCAAGAGGTCTTCGACCTCTCTGAGGCACATATTCAATATGTCCTGTACATCTATGTCAAGGCGGTTCCTGGTGGATTCCGATACAAATTCGGCATTCTTGAAGACGTGGAAATTACCGATGACCCCGGATTTGCCCATTCCCCAGCGCCATACCATATTATGGGCGATGTAAAGTGCTTTCTGGAAATCCGAGTCCACCCCGGCGGTGGTAGTGCCGAGCTTAAGCCTCTCGGCAGCGTAGGAGCCCAGGCAGGTCTTAATCTCGCCGAGCAGCTTTTGTTTGTCCGGTATGAAGATTTCTTCTTTTTCGGGGGTCCAGGTCACCCCTCCGGTATAACCGCGCGGGGTGATGGTTACTTTGAATACGTCCTGGGTAGGCACAAGCAGGTAAGTAACGATGGCGTGGCCGGCTTCGTGATAGGCGGCCTGCAGCTTTTCTTCCTCGCGTACCTTGATGCGGCGTTTAATGCCGAGCGAGATTCTTTCGCGGGCATCGTCAATCTCTTTCATGGAGATGAGGTTTTTCTTGCGGCGCACCGCTATTAATGCGGATTCACGCACGATATTGGCGATATCCGCCGGGCTGTTTCCTACGGTGATGCGGGCAAGCCGGTCGGTCTTGACGCTCGTCTGGTCGTATTTGACCTCTTTTAGGTAATATTCGAATAATTTCTGCCGGTCCTCGAGACTGGGCTTATCTACGTAGATCTTGCGGTCAAACCTGCCGGGCCTCAGCAGCGCCACGTCTAAATAATTTTCCGGGGCATTGGTCGCCCCTATAATCACGATGTTGGTGTCTTTTTCCTTTAAGCCGTCCATCTCCACCAATAATTGGTTTAAGGTCTGGTTGTGCTCGGTGGTGCCGCCTCCGCCTGTTTCTATCCCGCGCCTGGCGCCTAGGGCGTCAAGTTCGTCAATAAAAATGATGCAGCCGCCCTCGATTTCGGCCAACTCTCGCGCGTTTTTAAAAAGATTGCGGATCCTCCCGGCGCCTACGCCTACGAACATCTCCACGAATTCCGAGCCTGACATGGAAATGAAAGGAATCCCGGCCTCGGTGGCGATGGCCTTGGCAAGATAGGTTTTGCCGCATCCGGGAGGTCCGAGCATCAAGAGTCCCCTCAGGATCCTGCCCCCGATGCGCTGTAATTCGGCGCGGTCCTTGATGAGATTGACGATCTCTGAGGCCTCTTCTTTGGCTTCATCCATCCCTATGACATCGCTCCAATGGATGCCGACATCCTTTCCGGAAACCGATTTTTTGCTGCTGTGAGTGAATTGCTGGCCGCCCTTTTTAAACTGCATCCAGTAGAGCATAAAAACGAACATCGTAGTCTGGATGGCTCCTACGATGACCCAGATAAAAATCTGCAGCGGATACATCGCCAATTGGGCCTGCCGCACGTAAGATTCCGCTTCAAACCATGCCTTGATGCCCTTGATTAAGAGGATGGCCAGAAGTATTAAGGCGGTGCTGGCAACCAGCCAAAGGATCATCCTTATCCAGTATAGCCTGAAAAACCTTTTGGTTTTCTTCAAGTTCATCCGAATCAATCCTTATGTTATTGATGAAATTTAAGATAACACGACAGCCAATTTTAGTCAAACCTTATTTTTGCTTCCTCAACTTAAACAGAAACGCTTTCCAAGCCAATCGGGAAACTGTTTCCGCTTTAAGCAGGAAAGTGTTTCTGCTTTGGGAGGGAAACTGTTTCTGGGGGTGCAAGTTGTGCTTGACGGGAGAGCATGAGTATGTATAATATAATCCTCACGCAACAGATCTCTCATTACATCTTAAAATAAGGAGACTTAAGGATGGCGAAGATTAAAAAGGTTTTGGCGAGAGAAATCCTGGATTCGCGCGGCAATCCTACGGTTGAGGCAGATGTCATTTTAGATAACGGCGTACTCGCCAGAGCGGCCGTGCCTTCGGGGGCGTCTACCGGAGACAACGAGGCCCTGGAATTGCGTGACGGAGACAAGAAAAGATACCTCGGCAAAGGCGTAACCAAGGCCGTAGATAATATCAATAAAGTCATCTTCCCGGAAATCAAAGGCAAGCAGCCGGATTTTAATAAGATAGATAAGCTCCTGATGGATATGGACGGCACCGAGAATAAATCTAAGCTCGGAGCGAATGCGATACTTGCGGTATCGCTGGCGATTGTCAAGGCCGCCGCCCTTTCCAAAAAACAGCCTCTTTATAGATTTCTCGGAGGCGATAAAGCCAAGCTCCTGCCCGTGCCTTTAATGAATATCCTAAACGGCGGTATGCACGCCGACAATAACCTTGATATCCAGGAGTTTATGATTATGCCTATTGGGGCGCCGACATTTAAAGAGGCGCTCAGGTACGCAACGGAGGTATTCCATAACCTTAAGGCTATCCTGAAATCCAAGGGTTTATCTACCTCCGTAGGAGACGAGGGCGGGTTTGCGCCTAACTTGGAATCCAACGAGGAGGCCCTGGGCCTGATTATCCAGGCTATTGAGCGCGCAGGTTACAGGCCGGGCAAAGATGTCTATCTCGCCCTGGATTGCGCTGCCAGCTCTTTTTATAAGGAAGGAAGCTATAAGTTCGAAAAATCACAGAAAAAATCCACCGACCTCATCGGGCTTTACGGGAACTGGATATCGAAGTATCCGATCGTTTCTATTGAGGACGGACTCTCCGAGCATGACTGGGAGGGATGGAAAGAGATGACGGCAGAGCTCGGCAGCAGGCTGCAGCTGGTGGGCGACGACATCTTCGTTACGAATCCGGAGATTTTTAAAAAAGGTGTTGCGCAACGCATAGCCAATGCTATACTAATAAAGGTTAACCAGATAGGTTCGCTTTCTGAAACCCTTGAGGTCATCGGGATAGCCCGCAGGGATAAATATGCGGCGGTTATTTCGCACCGCTCCGGAGAAACCGAGGACACTACGATTGCGCATCTGGCGGTTGCAACAGGGGCCGGGCAGATCAAAACCGGTTCCCTATCCCGCACCGACAGGATATGCAAGTATAATGAGCTCCTGCGTATAGAGGAAGAGTTAGGGGGGAAGGCGGTCTATGCGGGAGGGCTCTGGAAGTCCCGCGGATGATACTTAAAAAGGCCTTGTGGCTTTTTGGGATTGCGGTTCTGCTCTTGATTTTGTTCCTGCCAGGATATGCCAGGCTTAATCAGCTTAAAGATAAGAACCGCGACCTGGAGACCAGTATCCGTAAATTGAAAATTGAGAATTCGCTCCTGAACCAGGAGTTAAAAAGGGTAGAGAACGACCCCCTATACCAGGAGAAGATCGCCCGCGACAAGATGGGTATCGTGCGCAAAGGCGAAATCCCCGTAAAGATAATTCCGGAAAAGCAGTAGGCCGGGAAGGATAATTTTCGGGGTGACAGCGAGCGCCAGGGTGGGGGCGAAGCGTTCCAAGAATCCGAGACAGGTAAAAGATACAGCAAAAACCGTTATTTGTTTACTATTCACGCTATAGAATAAGCAATAGCGTAACGACTTCGCGGGGTGGAGCAGCTCGGTAGCTCGTCAGGCTCATAACCTGAAGGTCAGAGGTTCAAATCCTCTCCCCGCAACCAGATTAAAAAGGCAGCCAGGGCATCGGCTGCCTTTTTCTTTTATGAGCAGGCAGCGCGCCGGTTTAAAAAGTTCTTGTAAAATCACCAAATGAATGGTATATTTTGTTTATGAACATTTGTTCAATAATTGGATAATATTGCAGAGGATAAAATGACGATATTAAACAGAAAGGAAAGAGACAGGCAGCTGCGCCGGTCCGATATCCTGAAAGCGGCAGAGCACTTATTTGCCATTAAAGGGTACAATAAAGCGACCATCAGGGATATTGCCAAAGAAGCCCAGTATGCTACGGGAACGGTTTACCTGCATTTTAAAGACAAGGAAGCGCTTTTTTTTGCCCTGTTTGAGGAAAAGCTCAAAAATTTATTATCTATCATAGAGGAAAAAATAAAGCAAGTTAAAGATGCCAGAAGCAAGCTTAGGATTTTTGTACGGGAAGGGCTGGATTTCTTTGCGAAGAACTCCAACTTCTTTAAAATTTTTGTTTCGGAAAGCGACAGGCTTCTGATAGAGAAGAGGATTTTGAAATCTCCTGCCGGACAACAGTTTCAGGATTATACCGTAAGATTAATCAGGCAGGCGCAAGAACAACGGGTCATTAGCAGCGAGCTTGCCGCCAGGCAGGCGGCGGATGTTTTTTTTGCAATTTTAAAAATAGTTGGAATTGAATGCTTCAAAGAAAAAAATGGGAAGCTGCCGGATTTATCCGACCTTATACTTAGGTATTTTTTATACGGAACTGCAAACAAGTAACCCTTCTTATTAACGCTCCCGCCCCCGTTTCATAAAAAATCATCTTGACAAAAACCTGAACGAATGATATATTTTATTTGTGAACATATGTTCATATAATGATGTATTGTTCATACAAAATGCAGGCGGTATATCTTGGCAGGGTAAGGGCGGCGGTGAAGAAAGACTATGAAAAAATACAGGTATTTTATTATAACTTTAGGAATTGCGGTAATGTTTACCTTGCAAACAGCGCTGGCAGCTGAGGCGCCGGAACACCGTGTCTTGAAGATAGACCTGAACACAGCTATCAAAATGGCGATTGATGCCAGCGAGGAGTTAAAAATAAAGGAAAGGCAGGCTAATAAAAGCGAAGGGGCTTACCTGGAAGCGCGCGCAGGTTTACTCCCTCATATAAGCGCGGAATCCACCTTTCTTTATAATATAGATTACCCCGATTCAATGGAATTGGGAGATTACAACAGCGTATCAGGTATAACCGCTTCGCAGGTCTTGTGGTCCTTTGGCAGGGTAATGCACGCGGTTGACGCTGCCAAGAAGGCAGCGGAGGCAAGCGGATTTAGCAGGGAGGCGGGCAAACAGGAAGTTATTTACGCCGCAAAGTTGAGTTATTACAGCAACTTACTTGCGAGAAATGCATTAGCAATAACCGAAAAGTCATACCAGAACGCCATTGACAATAAGAAACTCTTAGGGCAGCGTTCTTACGGAGGCCGCAGTTCTAAGTATGAAATCCTCAGGATGGACACCGAAGTGGCTGCCAGGGTTCCTACAGTGAATGAAGCGAGAGCCCAGCTGGGCATGGCAACGGAGACTTTAAAGAGGGTTATCGGCACGGATGCCTCTTCGGAACTTGAGCTTGCGGAGGATTTTAAAGAATACTACCACGGGCTTGATTATGAGCTGCTTGTGGCTGCGATGTATGAATACGAACCTTCCTTAAAAAGCCTTGCTAAATATATGGAGTCTGCCGAAGCGACGCTAAAGAGCAAAAAGGCAAGTTTCCTTCCTACTGTTTCAGGGTTTACCTTATGGGATTACCTGGGGTCTCCCAGCGATTCGATGTTAAACGGAAATGAGTCCGGCAGCTATGCCTTTGCCGGCGTCAAGGTAAGCATGCCGATCTGGGAAGGAGGCGAGAAGCAGGCGCAGCTGAGGCAGGCGCGCATGGAGAAGGAAATCGCGATATTACAAAGGAAACAGGCTGAAAAAGACCTCCTTTTGGCCCTGAAGAAGGCTTCTTTGGAATACCGCCAATACACGGATAACTTAAAAGCCAATATTGAAGCAGTAAGGCTGGCAGGGGAGTCATTCCAGCAGACACAGGAGATGTTCGCTTCCGGCCAGGTAACCCTTACGGACTTAAACGACTCCGAACTTCTATTGACCAATCAAAGGCTTAACAAGGAAATGACCTTGTTTAATATCAATGTTACCCTGGCAAAAATAGAAAAATTGATTGCGGGGCATTATGATGAAAAAAATACCGGGGAAAAGTCTTAATTTCAGGACGCAGATATATGCGGCAGTAATGCTGGTTTTTGTCATTTCCGTGTTTATGACTATCAGGTCGGTGGATATCAGGCGTAACCGCCCGATAATTAGTTTTGTTTCCGAATGGAGCAGGCGAGGCAAGCCGGTAACAGCCAGGGTGATAAAGGCAGCAGATACCCCGGCGTATACTAAATTTACGGTTGTCATTATCTCCGGTAATTCAGGGAAAGGCTTTGTGACCGCGGATATCAAGGATAAGATTAAGGTAGGACAAGAGGTTTATTTAGCGGATGGCGGCGCTGCCTGCGGAAGGATATCAAGGCTGGGCGGGGATCTGGATGTTAATACCGGCATGTTTGCGGTAGAAATAGAGTTTGATAAGCCTGTTGCGGCATCCGGTTCAATGCTGGTAGTTTTTGCGCAAACCCAGACCTTGAGCCAGGCACTGGTAGTGCCTAACAGCATCCTGGATATTTCCGGAGACAATTATTATCTCTGGAAGATAGAAGATTTAAAGGCGCGAAGGGTCCCGGTTAAAATCGGATTGCGTAACGGCTACGGCACGGTTATCAATGAAGGTATCCGCTCGGGGGATATGGTGGTGTTCAGCGGCCAAGGCGCATTAAAAGAAGGGGATAAGGTTAATGTTATTGAGGATGACCCGCTCCAGATACGCGATGAGGTCAGGCAGAGATGATTGAATTCTTTGTAAGGCATAAGGTAACCACGGTAATGTTCGTCCTGGTGTTCGTGGTTTTAGGAATCTTTAGCTATTCCAATATACTTATTGAAAAGTTCCCCAAAGTAGATTATCCGATTGTTACCGTCTCAATTACGTATCCCGGGGCAACCCCGCTAGAGGTAGAGACACTGGTAGTCAAGAAGGTAGAAGATGCGGTTTCAGAGGTATCGGAGATTAAAAAGATTAAGAGTAATTCTTACGACAGCCTGGGGTTTGTCTCGATAGAATTTTTATTGTCGGCCGACGTTAACGTAAAGTCCATTGAGGTTAAAGATAAGGTTGAGGCCATCCTCAACGACCTTCCTGACGCCATTGAAAAGCCGGTAATTGAAAAATACGACCCCCTGGTCCTTCCGGTAATGGAGCTGGTGCTTTCCAGCGACAGCATTGACGTGCGCGAACTCTACGAATACGCCGACAAGACCTTGAAGACGAAATTTTCCTCTATTGCCGGGGTGGCCAAGGTTGACGTTTACGGCGGCAGGGAACGCCAGATTAACGTCCGGCTTGACCCAATGCTGATGAAGCAGCATTATATCAGTATCGGGGAGGTAATCAGCCAGATGTTGATGAAAAACAAGAATATCCCCGCCGGCGACCTCGAGAAGGGTTTCAGTTCTCTTAATGTCAGGTTTATCGGTGAGTTCCAGAGCGTAGGCGAAATCGCCGAGATGGAGGTTGTTTCTTCAGACGGCACAGTCTTTGCTCTCAAGGATATTAGCTCGGTCGAAGACAGCTATAAAAAGATAAAGACCAATGCCCGCTATAACGGCAAAGAGGTAGTCGGGCTTTCCATAAACAAGGCCTCTGACGGCAATGCGGTCTCAATCTCCAGGCAGATGCGCCGGGACCTTGATAGATTCAGGGCGATGCTGCCGAAAGGGATGAATCTGGACATTGCCACGGATACCACCACATTTATCATCAATGAAACAAATGGCACCGAGCAAAGCATCTTCTTAGGCATCCTTCTTACGGCGCTGATACTTTATTTCTTCCTGGGCAGATGGGAGACGACATTTATCGCCTGCATCATTATCCCGACATCTGTTATCTCAACATTTTTCCCGTTATGGATGTCGGGATTTTCCATTAATACCCTGACCTTATTGGCGATTGCTACGGTGTTGGGAACGCTTATCTCCAATGCCTTGGTTATTATTGAGAATATCATGGCGCACCTGGAGCGGCATGACAATCCGGAGCGGGCGGCAATTGAGGGGACAAAAGAGGTGTTTGTCCCCATTGTCGCGGCAACCGGGACAAACCTGGCAGTCTTTATGCCGATTGCCATGATGTCCGAAATGATAGGGGTATTCATGAGGTCTTTCGGTTTGACAGTCGTATACGCCACCCTTTTTTCATTATTGGCTTCTTTTACCCTCACCCCTATGCTTTGTGCAGCCATACTTAAACCAAGGTCAAACAAAGAGGCGGGCGGTTCAAATAACGTATTTCGTAAAATATTCTTCCCCTTAAAGTGGATACAAGACGGTCTTGACCGGGGCATGAGCTTTTTTAAGAAAGAATACAAATACCTCTTTGACGCAATTTTCCGGCATCCCAAGATGACCATTGCCGCGGTAGCCCTTTTATTTGTCGCGTCATTATTTCTCGTCCCTTATATTGAAAATGATTTGATCCCAAAGTCTGACGAAGACCAGCTTAAAATAAATATAGTCTTACCTCAGGGCTCTACTGTCAAACGCACCATAGAAACCACAAAATTACTGGAGAGATACCTTGATAAGCTGCCGGAGAAAAAATCTTATTTGACCAATATAGGGGAAAACGGCGTGGAGAATGCCTCGATTACGCTGGATTTAATCCCTTTAAAAGAACGTAAGAGGAAAGATACCGATATCATAGATGCGCTTACCTTGTTTATGGCGGGGATCCCTGACGTGGAAGTAAGCTTTGAGCGCGGCACTACTACTATTGAACCCGGCAGCGGCGATATCGCCATAGACTTATACGGGCTTGATTATGATACCATGATTGAGCTGTCTAAAGAAATGAAGCGGATAATGGAGAAGAGCGGTTACTTTATAAGCGTGATTTCTTCTTATAAGACTCCTAAGAATGAAATACGCCTTCTGCCGCAGCAGGATAAGCTTATTGAATACGGCCTGACTGCCGTTGATAGCGGTTCGGCGCTGCGCGCTTCCATCTACGGGGAGGATTCCAATATCTATAAAGAAAAAGGTGAGGAATATAAGGTCAATATAGAATTAAACGATAAATACGCGGAGGATTTTGAGGACTTAAAGATTGTTTCCATTCGTTCGCGCAAGGGCCTTATCCCCATAGATGAGTTAGGCGAATTGAAGACCGATAAGGCCATCCCGACTATCAAGCATCGGGACAGGGAGCGCGTTATCCATCTTGACGGATTTCTCGGGAAGAGCGCATTCGGGTATGTCAGCGGAGTGCTGGATAAGAAATTCAAATCCATACAGTTCCCCGAAGGGTATGGATACCGCTATGTAGGGAATGCTGAAAACATGTATGAAACTAACCGGGAAATAACCAAGGCATTCGCGCTTGCAATTATACTGACGTTTATGCTTTTATGCGCCCTGATGAATTCCGTTATTGCCTATCCCATCGCCGTTATGACAAGCGTCGCTACCTCAATCATCGGGATGATATTCGCTCTGTTTTCCCTAGGGTATTCCATTAATGTTGCTTCGTTAATGGGGGTTGTTATGTTGGTCGGGATGGTGGTAAATAACGCCATTCTTCTGTTGGATTACGCACTTATTAAGATTAAAGAAGGCATACCTGTCAAGGAAGCGCTTTGGCTGGGGGCATCGGAGAAGTTCAGGGCAATTATTATGACTTCGCTTGCGATTATTCTTGGGGTATTGCCGCAGTTTTGGGCAATAATGGAAGCGAAACAGTCTATGGGTGCGGTGATGACTGGCGGGATGCTTGCTTCCGTTATATTTACGTTCGTCCTGGTCCCGGTGGTTTTCTGGTATTTGGAGCCTCTTGAGAGAAGATTTTCAAGGCGTTAGAATATGGATGACCTTGAGCCTCTGATTTCAATCGTAAGGATACTCAGCAGGAATGAGGGTATATTTGTCCATGGAAGGCGTGTTGCCCGTTTATCCTGTGATATCGCTGGAGCGATGAAATATTGCGATAAAGGGGTCAGGCTTATCCGTATTGCAGCGGTTACCCATGACATCGGGAAAATCCAGTTACCGGAAGAAATTATCAATAAACCGGCTGCCCTGGATAAAGGCGAGAGGGAGTTAATCAGGAAGCATCCGGAACTGGGGTATCAGCTGCTGCAGGTTTTAAAGGCCGAATCTATTGTTGCGGAAGTGGCGCTTCAACACCATGAAAGGCTCGACGGTTCCGGTTATCCGTTTGGCCTGCAGGCAAAGGATATCAACCCGGTTGCAAGGATAATCGCGGTTGCCGATGTGATAGATACCATGATTTCCCCGCAGACATATAGGCCGGCATTAACTGCCGAGGAGGCCTTGCGGGAGATTAAACAAAATAGCGGTCTGCTATACGATCCAGAAGTGGTTGCTGTCAGCCTGGCGTTTATCGAGAAAGGCTGGTTTCGTGTCTGAAGAGCCGTATTATTTAAGAATTTTTAGCTTATTCCACAGGCTTATGCGGAGCTTACATCTTTGCGCTCAGCATTATTCCTTGAACCAAAAAATTTCTCTTTCAGAGTCTTATCTCTTATTTCTCCTGCGCAACGGTAAGCCGGTTGAGATGAGCAGGATAAAAAGAGACTTCTCTGTCAGCGGGGCGTTTGCGACAAGCCTCGTTGACCGGCTTGTTAAACATGAGTTAGCCGAACGCCAGCGAAACGATAAAGACCGCAGGAAAGTGACTGTCGTGCTTTCCGGTAAGGGGAAACACTATTTGGCAAAATTAGAGGCGCAGAGAAAACATTTTTTCATGACACTTGTTGATAGTATCAAAGAAGAAGATAAAAGAATAATGGAGAAGGGCGTCTCAATGCTGGTCGGGTCTTTAGAATCCGCGGAGAGATTAAACGCATAGCCCTTAAGGTCATTTTATGAAAATCCTTTTACGGCACAAACCGGTACAGAATAAATATTATCACCTGTTGGCGGCGCTTATCGTTTTATTTTTTATCATACCGTTCAATATCGCTGAAGAAATACGCTATTTTATATTCCCGTTTATATTCCTGTCCGCAATCCTATTCTCTATAAGGGCGCTGGAGGTAAAAAGGTCGTTTTATATTTTTATTGCCTTAACTGGGATCTTAGCGGTGATTCTGGATTTATTGTTCAAATTCTTTGATGCGTCAGCAGGATTGGTGTTACAAGGAATTCCAGTTATAATTTTTGTAATTTTTTTATTAATTTCCATAGCGCTCTTAATCTCTAGAATGTTTTCTGCCCCGAGAGTTACCAGCGATACGATAGCCGGCGGCATCAGTGTTTATTTACTTTTAGGCTTTATGTGGACTGTCCTCTATTATGCAATTTATATATTTGATCACAATGCATTTAGTTTTTCCCATCAGTTCAACGAGTTTAGTCTATTCTATTTCAGTTTTGCTACCCTGACTACGCTCGGTTACGGTGATATCTATCCAATTAACAAGCTGGCGATGTCTCTTTCCAACCTTGAAGTTATTACAGGGCAGATGTATATTGCAATCTTTATTGCCAGGCTCGTAGGGCTGCATTCGGCCGGTAATAAATAGATAAGCGATTAAATGTCTAAAAAACACCTTTTGTTTATTTTGCTCCTTTTTATCTGCGGCTGCGCAAACGTGCGCCATGTCGTGCCGGCAGATTCATTAAGCAGCGCCTGGATTCTCGGGAGGCAGGATATCAGGGCTTTTAGCGGGATGCCGAGCGTTGCTTTTAAGAACGATTTTCTTGTTTTATTGGAACAGGAAGAGAAGGAAAGCCCGTCTCTGCTGGCTTTTACAAACAGCCGCACTTACTCCGTGCTTGCTATCTCAGGAGGCGCTGCCAACGGGGCATATGGCGCAGGGTTGCTTAGCGGGTGGTCAGAGAGGGGGACGCGTCCGGTTTTTAAGGTGGTTACAGGGATAAGCACCGGGGCAATAACCGCTCCGTATGCCTTTTTAGGAAGCGGTTACGATGACAGATTGAAGGAAATCTACACCAGGTATTCCACCAAAGATATTATGAAGATACGGTTCCCGCTGATAAAGATACCTTTTAGCAATTCTATTAGCAGCACTAAGCCTTTAGAGCGCCTTATTGGAAAGCATTTTGATGCCGCCATGCTAAAGAAAATAGCTGCCGAATATAACAAAGGCCGCAGGCTTTATGTAGGGACTACCAATCTTGATGCGCAGCGGCTGGTAATATGGGATATGGGTAAAATCGCTTCTATGGGCGATGAGCGGGCCTTAAAGCTGTTCCGTAAGATTATATTGGCTTCTGCGTCAGTGCCGGTTGCATTCCCCCCTGTTTTTTTATACGTAGAGGCCAACGGTAAAATGTATGATGAGATGCACGTTGACGGAGGGATAAGCAAACAGGTATTTTTCCTTTACGATGTCTTACAGGGGTTTGAGAAGGCCTTGAAAGAAAGGGGCATTGATGCCTCCAGGAACAAATACGCGATTTACATTATAAGGAACGGGTACGTCGAGCCGTTATATAAAGGAGTTCAGGACAAGCTCGTAGCAATTGCCGAGCGCACGGTTGATACTATGACGAACGCCCAGGGCATCGGGGACCTTTATCAAATCTACGTGTTTACCAAAGACGGCAAGGGAGATTTTAACCTTGCCTATATCCCTGCGTCCCACGTTTCAAAAGCCAAGGAGCTTTTTGACCCGGTTGAAATGCGGGAACTTTTTGAATTGGGATTCAAGGAAGGGCTGGAGGGTTACCATTGGAAGAAGAATCCGCCGGGCCTGGGAGCGGAGCAATATTAAAAGGAGGGGCACCATGAAGAAAAAATGCGATGAGAGGAACTTGGACGATAAGATCAGAGAAAAGGCAAGGCAGCTGTGGGAGAATGGCGGCTGCCAGCAGGGGAAGGACTTGGAGTATTGGCTGGAAGCAGAAAGAATAATAAAAAGAAAGATTAAAAAATAAGATACCTTAAAACTTACAGATAAGGCATTTAGGCCGTCTTTTTTTGCCCGCTTTATTTATGCCTTTAAAAAGAACTTCTTTATTATTCAATTATTTGCCGGGCTCTTCCTAAAAACCCTTCGCCAGACAATTTACCGGATAATAACATCAAGTAATAGCTTTGAAGGATGCGTAAAAAAGGTAGAGATAGGCAGCGCCTTTTTTATTTGCAAATATTTTAACTTAGTATAAGATAAAGTCATGCGTAAAAAAAGGGTTCAGGTCGTATTAATAACGGCAGCCATGGTCTTTGCGGCGGGATTGTTTATGAGGGGGATTAAACATCCTCTCCGGAGGAGCCCATCCAAGAATATCGAGGTTAAGGCAGGAGAAAGATTCATTATCGGCCTCGGCGCCAATCATACTACCGGTTACCAGTGGCAACTTGCTTCTCCCGCCGACCCCAAGATATTGGAGTTTGTCTCCAGCGAATACCGTCCCCTTGAGCCTGACCGCATTGGAGCAGGAGGCAAAGAGGCCTGGACCTTTAAGGCAACCGGCAAGGGGAAGGCAGAGATTATCTTTAACTATGTGCGCCCATGGGAGGAAGATGCCAAACCCGCAGAAACCGAAGTTTTCCTTATTACGGTAAGATAGGGTTGACGCAAGGGCATAGAATATGTTATAATTAACATACCAGCCAAGATAGGCTTACTATGAGACAAAATTAAAAACAAACAAGTGACAAGGCAACTCTTGAGGGGAGAGTTGCCTTTTTTATTCTCTGATGACATTCAAAGATAAAGATAAGAACGAGATGGAAGAATCTGGTAGCGGCGCCAGGCGCCAGTCTATCGGTACGAGAGAGATGGGATTCCTCTGCGGCAGTTGCGATGAGGATGTCTTAAGCCAGTGCCGGCAGCTGATTTCGATATTCGACAACATAGATGAAATCATTTATGTGGCAGATCCCGCTACCCACGAGATATTGTATGCCAACCGCACGCTGGTTAAGGAGCGCGGAAATATCGTGGGCAAGAAGTGTTATGAAGCCCTGCAGGGTTTTGAAGAGCCCTGCCCTTTCTGTACCAATAAATACATTTTTAGCGGGGAGAACATCAGCCGTTCCTACATCTGGGAATTCCAGAATACCGTCAACCAGCGCTGGTATCATTGTATCGATAAGGCAATACACTGGCCGGACGGCAGGCTGGTGCGTTACGAGATGGCGATTGACATTACGGAAAGCAGGCTTTACGGTAAGCGTATCAGCCGCATTAATGAATGCCTCCTGAAGTTCAAGCACAATCCTAACGAAAACATCGATTCCCTGGTTGCGCTTTGCGGAGAATTGTTGGCAGCGGACTGCGCCCTTTACAATCGGCTTGAAGGGGACAGGTTGCATACCTTAAACATCTGGAATGAGCCTTCCGGATACCAGAGGAGCGACAGCGCCGAAGGGCATATCTGTTACGATGTGGTTACTCACAATGCCGAAGATATTGTGGTAGTGCGCAATCTAGGGAATACCGGATACGCCGTGACCGATCCAAACGTAGGACGTTATAACCTGCAGACCTATGTCGGCTCGCCGGTTAAGCTTTCCGGGGAACGCATAGGCGTGCTCTGCGCGCTTTACCAGCGCGATATTGAGCCTTGCGAGGATGATAAGAACGTATTAGGTATTATCGCCGCTGCGATCGCGGTAGAGGAATCTCGCTACAGCATTAAGAAGAGCCTGGAGCATAGCATTGAATTTGAGAGGCTCATCAGCAGGCTCTCCACTGTTTTTATTAACCTTTCTCCGGCAGAAATAGATAGTGCGATTAACCGGGCCCTGGAGGCGATAGGTAGATTCTCCGGGGTCGACCGCAGTTATATATTCTCGGTATACGATAACAAAACCAAGGCAGATAATATCTACGAGTGGTGCCTGGAAGGGGTAGAATCTAGAATGTCAGTTTTAAAAGGCATAACCGACGAAATGATGCCTTGGTTTGCCAAGAAAATCAGGAATAACGAAGTAATTCATATCCGTAACATCGATGATATGCCTGAAGAGGCAGCCAGGGAAAAGGATTTCATGAAGAGAGAGGGGCTCAAATCCGTTATTATTGTGCCGCTGCTCTATGACAATGACATTATGGGCCTGATAGGATTTGATTCGATTAAGATTGAGAAGGTTTGGTCTGAGAACGATATTTCGCTCTTACGGACAGCGGGCTCTATCTTTGCCAGCGCCTTAAAGCATAAAGAAGCGGATCAGGCCCTGCGTGCCGGCGAGGCATTCCTCAGCAGTATATTTAAGAGTATCCAGGACGGCATCAGCGTATTGGATGAGGATTACAATATTATCCGCGTTAATTCCTCTATGGAGAAGTGGTATGCCCATAATATGCCCCTGGTAGGGAAGAAGTGTTATGAGGCTTATCACGGCAGGAGCAGCCCCTGCGAGATCTGCCCTACCCGCCGCACAATCGCAACGAAAGAGGCGGCTTATGAGATTGTTCCGCATACGGGAAAGAATGGCGAGGCTATAGGGTGGTTAGACCTCTACAGCTTTCCTCTGGTTGACGTCGGGACCGGCAAGATCTCCGGGGCAATCGAATACGTGCGCGATATTACGGCGCGCAAGCAGTCAGACGAGGCCCTGCGCGCATCAGAGAGCAAGTACCGTGCGGTATTCGAGAATACCGGCAGCGCTACCATTATAATAGAGGATGATTCTACGATATCGCTTGCGAATTCGCAGTTCGCCGTATTGTCGGGATATACCATTAAAGAGATAGAGTGGCTCAAGAGCTGGAAGGATTTTGTGGCCAAAGAGGACCTTGCCAAGCTGGAGAGGTATCATCAGTTGCGCATTGTTGATCCCAATACCGCCCCGAAGAGATACGAATTCCGCTTTGTGGATAAAATAGGAAACATCAAGGACATTTATATTGTCGTTGATATGATCCCCGGCACCAAAAAGAGCGTTGCCTCGCTGATAGACATTAGCGACCGCCGTAAGAACGAAACGGAGCGCGAGAAACTCAACAATGATCTCTTGAGGTCCAACGAGAAGCTCAAGCAGATGGCGCTGCTGGACCCGCACACCGGGCTTTACAACCACCGTTATCTTGTTGAGGTGCTGGAGCGCGAGTTCTACCGCGCCAAGAGGCACGCCCATCCGATTTCCGTAATCATGCTGGATTTGGACTATTTCAAATCCATCAATGACGTTTACGGCCATGCCTTCGGGGATCTGGTTTTGAAGCAGCTCTCCCGTCAACTTAAGCAGATGGTCCGCGAATATGACATCGTAGTGCGTTACGGAGGCGAGGAATTTGTAATCATTTCGCCCGCTACCGATAATACCCAGGGGGTGACCCTGGCGCACAGGATCCTTGACGCCCTGACCCTTTATAATTTCGGCAACGACAAGCACACGGTAAAGCTGAAACTGAGCCTTGCGGTTGCTTCATACCCCGAAGACCATGTATTAAAAGGAATTGAGCTGGTGGAGCTTACCGAGAAGATACTCAGCAAGGCCAAGGAATCAGGCGGTAACCGGGTTTATTCCTCTTCGGACCTCATTAAGGATAAAGGCGATGCCCTGATTGTAAGCAAGGCCAATACCGAGGCAAGGTTCCTGAAGGATAAGATTGAGAAGCTTACCAAGCGCACCAACCAGGGGTTGATTGAGTCCGTTTCCGCCTTTGCCAAGACCATCGAGCTTAAGGACCAGTGTACCGGCGAACACGTTGAGAGGACGGTGCGTTATGCCACGGATTTGGCCAAGGAGCTGGGGTTATCCAAGGGCGAGATTGAGCTTGTCAAGCGGGCGGCCATGCTGCACGATTTAGGTAAAATTGGCATTAGTGAAGAAATCCTGCGCAAGCGCAGCAAGCTCACCAGAAAAGAGTTCGAGCAGATTAAAAAACACCCCCAGATCGGGGTAGATATCATAAGGCCTATCCAGTTTTTGCATTCCATCATTCCCCTTATGCTTTATCATCACGAGCACTGGGACGGCAAGGGGTATCCTTACGGCCTAAAAGGAGACGAGATACCTGTCGGAGCCAGGATAGTAGCTCTTGCTGATGTATACCAGGCCTTGACGTCAGACCGGCCTTATCGCAAGGCTTACAGCAGGACCAAGGCCATCAAGCTCATAAAGCAAAATGCAGGAAGCCAGTTTGACCCTGACATCGTCAACGTCTTCCTGAACATGCTTAGGAATAATAGGTAGCCGTTTTAGGGACGGTTCTTGAGTTAATCTTAACCTGTCCCCTGAAAAGGGGGCAGGTTAGCTTTACCTTCAGAACCGTCCCTACTTTTTTATTTGCCAAATGCGTTATTTCTGATATAATAAACCCTCTGGCTTTTAAGGGTATCCTAACCGCTTACTTACAGGAGTGGATATGATTGAGCGCTATAGCCTGCCTATGATGGCGCGTATCTGGAAAGAGGAATTCAAGTTCCAGACCATGCTGGAGATAGAACTCCTTGCCCTGGAAGCCCTTACTATACAAAAGCAAATCCCTCCGGGAGTAGCAGGACGCATCCGCAAAAAAGCACGTTTTAGCCTCTCCAGAATCAAGAAATTAGAAGAGAAAACACAACATGATGTAGTAGCGTTCGTTACCGATGTGGCACAAAATATTGGGTCGGATGCAAAATACCTACATTTAGGGTTGACCTCTTCTGATTTGCTGGACACAACACTTGGGGTTCAATTAACGGCTGCTTCCGATATTCTTATTGAAGACCTGGAGAGTCTATTGCGATTATTGGCTGATAAATCCGTAAGGTACAAGGATATGGTATGCATCGGGCGCACCCACGGTATTCATGCCGAACCCACCACTTTCGGCTTAAAGCTTGCGCTTTGGTTTGACGAAACGCGCCGCAACCTGAAACGGCTTAAGGATGCGCGGGCAGAGGTTGCCGTAGGCAAGGTCTCCGGGGCTGTCGGAACATATTCTAATGTTGATCCTGCAGTAGAAGCATATATCTGTAAAAAGTTGAAGCTTAAGGCCGCAGGTATCTCTACCCAGGTAATCCAGCGCGATATCTACGCCTATTACATGACTACCCTTGCCGTGCTCGCCGCCAGCCTTGAGAAATTCGCTTTAGAGATCCGCCACCTGCAGCGTACCGAGGTGCGCGAAGCGGAGGAGCCTTTTGGCAAAGGACAGAAGGGTTCTTCTGCCATGCCGCATAAGCGTAATCCCGTAATCTGCGAGAGGATCTGCGGCCTGAGCCGCATCCTGCGCGCCAACGCTGTTGTAGCGCTTGAGAATGTTGCCCTCTGGCATGAGCGCGATATCAGCCATTCCTCTGTCGAACGCGTGATTATGCCGGATTCTACTATCGCGCTCGATTATATGCTGCATAAGTTTATTGAGGTCTTAAGCGGCATGACGGTATACCCCGAAAGGATGCTTGCTAACCTGGTAGAGACAAGAGGTCTGATATTTTCGCAGCGGGTCCTCCTTACCCTTATGGAAAAAGGGCTGACCCGTCCGGTTGCTTATGATATAGTGCAGCGCAACGCCTTAAGGTGCTGGCGGGAAGGCAGGGATTTTAAGACCCTGCTGTTAGCGGATAAGCAAGTAGCGCGTTACCTTAAGCCGCGTGAATTAGAGATGATTTTTGACCTGGATTATTACCTGCGTAATACTGACAGGATTTTTAAAAAGGTCGGCTTGTTATAAGAGAGAGACTGCTGTCCTTCCTTAAATTCCCTTAAATTATCGATGTTATACCGCATCCAGATTACGGAAAGACCGGGTATTTTTGACGCTGTCGGCTCCGGCATTGCCAGGGATATCCGCGACCTCGGCATTAAGGCGGTCGAGTCGGTGCATTTTGCCCAGATTTATAATATCGAAGGAGAGCTTTCCGTTTCGGATGCCGAGACCATTGCCCGCGAACTGCTGGTAGACAGGCTGACCCAGAATTATATTATTAATGCCCGTCGCAATACTGGCGAGGGTCCTGACGAATCCGTGGTGGAAATAGCTTATAACCCCGGCGTAATGGATCCCGTTGAGGATTCGGTCTTGAAGGCTATCAGCGACCTGGGGATTAGAGGCGTACGTTGCGTTAAGACTGCCAAGAGGTACCTGCTTAAAGGCAGGCTCAACGCGCAGCAGCTAAAGACCATTTCAGAAAAATTGCTCTACAATAAATTAATCCAGCACAGCGTGGACCTATCTTTGCCGGAAGCTACGGCTCCTGAGATAGCGCCATACCGCTTTAGACTCATTACGGTTGAGTTGTTAGGGGCCGACGATAGAGAACTTAAAAGAATAAGCAGGGACGGCCAGTTATTCCTGAATCTGGCCGAGATGCAGAGAATCAGGAGGTACTTTAAGGATATCGGACGCAACCCCACCGACTGCGAACTGGAGACCGTTGCCCAGACCTGGTCGGAGCACTGCGGGCATAAGACCTTTCGCGGGGACATTGAGTATAAATTCAAAGATAGCCCTCTCGCCACCCGTTTCAAGACGCGCAAGATAAAAAATCTCCTTAAGTCTACCATTATGAAGGTAACCCGCGAGCTTGCTAAGCCCTGGTGCGTGTCGGTATTTGAGGATAATTCCGGGGTTATCAGGTTTGACGATAAATACAACGTTTGTTTTAAGGTAGAGACCCATAACCATCCTTCGGCGCTGGAGCCGTTCGGAGGCGCCAATACCGGTATCGGCGGAGTAATCCGTGATCCTTTGGGAACAGGTCTGGGCGCCAGGCCGTTTTTAAACACCGATGTTTTTTGTTTCGGTCCGACGGATTATCCCTTCAGCAAGCTGCCGCCTGGAGTGCTGCATCCCAAGCGGGTAATGAAAGGGGTAGTTTCCGGGGTGCGCGATTACGGGAACAAGATGGGTATTCCTACCGTTAACGGCGCGGTGTTATTCCATGAAGGTTTTGTAGGAAATCCCCTCGTTTATTGCGGCACTGCCGGTTTAATACCCAAGGATAAGACCGCCAAGCGCGTGCGGCCGGGGGATTTGGTGGTAGTGGTTGGGGGCAGGACCGGCAGGGACGGTATCCACGGCGCAACATTTTCTTCGGGAGAGCTGACCCATGAATCCGAGAGCGTCTCAAGCGGCGCAGTGCAGATCGGAAACCCTATCCAGGAGAAAAAGATGCTCGATACGATTATGGAGGCGCGCGACTTGAACCTTTACAGCGCCATTACAGATTGCGGCGCCGGCGGCTTATCTAGCGCTGTCGGAGAAATGGGCAAGGATATCGGAGCGCGGGTTGACCTGGAGAAGGTGCCTTTGAAATATACGGGCTTATCATATACCGAGATATGGATTTCGGAATCGCAGGAACGCATGGTCTTAGCAGTGCCGAGGAAGAACGCCGGCAGGTTAATCCAAATATTCAGCCGCGAGGATACGGAGGCCACGGTTATCGGGGAGTTTGTCCCTACCGGGAAGCTCGAGCTTTATTACGAAAGTAACAAGGTCTGCGAGCTGGATATGGAATTTCTGCATAATGGCTTTCCGCGCCTGAGCAAAAAAGCAGTATACCTTGCCTCCCGCCACCGCGAACCAAGGCTGCAATGCCCTTCGGGATTAACTGATACCCTGTTGAAGCTTCTCTCGCGTTATGATGTCTGCTCCAAGGAATGGATTATCAGGCAATACGACCATGAGGTGCAGGGAGGTTCGGTAATCAAGCCCCTGGCAGGCATCGACAATGACGGGCCTTCGGACGCCGCAGTGGTAAAACCCGTTCTCTGGAGCCCCAGGGCGGTCGTTATTTCCTGCGGTATCAATTTCAGATACGGTTTTGTCGACCCTTACTGGATGGCGGCCTCCTGCATTGACGAAGCCCTGCGGCAGATTGTTGCAACAGGAGGGTCGCTGAAACAGGCGGCGCTCCTGGATAATTTCTGCTGGGGTAATCCCGATAAGCCGGATCGGCTGGGGGGGCTCGTGCGGGCAGCGCTGGCATGTTATGACATCGCCAAAGGTTTCGGCGTGCCTTTTATCTCCGGCAAGGACAGCCTCAATAACGAATATGCGGTAGGAGGCAAATCAATAGCTATCCCCGGCACGCTTTTGATATCCGCCATGGCGGTGATGGATGACGCAAAGAATGCAGTTTCCATGTATGCCAAGGAGGCGGGGGATTTAATCTATGTCGTAGGCAAGACCTATCATGAGTTAGGAGGCTCACATTATTATGACCTTTTAGGTTTTACGGGCAACAGCGTTCCGAAAGTAAATACCCGCATTGCCAGAGAGACATTCTTGAGGTTAAGCCGTGCCTCCGGGTCGGGGGTTATCAAGGCAATGCACGATTGTTCCGAGGGTGGCTTGGCAGTGGCAGCTGCCGAGATGGCCTTTGCCGGAGGCCGCGGGATGGAACTGTTTCTTTCCGAGGTGCCTTATTCCGCAAAAGGCAAAAAGAGCAACGATACCGTTTTGTTTTCAGAATCAAATTCCCGTTTTATTGTGGAGGTAGACAGGCGCAGGCAGAAACAATTTGAGCGGATGCTTGCGGGGGTTCCGTTCGGGCTGATGGGGTGTATATCAGAGGGGAGCGATTTTAAGGTCTGGGGCCTGGATAACAAGCTTTGCGTATCAACTGATATCGCGAGACTTAAAGAGGCCTGGCAGGCGCCATTGAGGTGGTAAGATGAAGAGACCAGCATTGCACGATGATTTTACCAGCGAGGATACCTGGCGGATATTCCGCATCATGTCGGAATTTGTGGACGGTTTTGAGGTATTGTCGCAGATAGGCAAGGCCGTATCAATTTTCGGCTCCAGCCGTTCAAAACCGCACGATAAATATTACAAATTGACCGAGGAGGTTGCGTATCTGCTGGCCAAGAACGGCTTTGCCGTTATCACCGGAGGCGGCCCCGGCATCATGGAGGCTGCCAATAAAGGAGCCCGCCGGGCAAAGGGGCATTCCATCGGGCTCAATATCCAGATACCATCGGAGCAGAAACCCAATCCCTACATAGATACCCTGCTGGATTTCCACTATTTCTTCGTGCGTAAGGTAATGTTTGTAAAATACGCCAAGGCCTTCGTGATTATGCCGGGGGGTTACGGAACGCTGGATGAATTTTTTGAAGCCGCTAATCTTATTCAGACGCGCAGGATAAAGCGTTTCCCGGTAGTCCTCTTCGGGAGCAAATACTGGGAAGGGATGATTGGCTGGCTTAAACGGGAAGTATTGCGCCAGGGCAATATCAGCCCCGCAGACCTGGATATCTTTAAGGTGGCCGATACCCCGCGGCAGGCAGCGGAAATCGTAAAAAGATTCTATGAAAAGACCTAAGGCATGTATCTTAAGGACCGCAGGCACCAATTGCGACAGGGAGACCGCATACGCATTCTTAAAGGCCGGCGCGGAGCCCTCGGCCGTACATATCAACAGTTTTATCAGCGCGCGGGATAAGCTTGATAGTTACCAAATCCTTGCTATCCCGGGAGGTTTTAGCTACGGGGACGATGTTGCAGCCGGAAAGATCCTGGCAAATGAGTTAAAATGTAAATTGAGGGAGAAGCTAGAGGTTTTTATTAGTTCTGGCAAGCCCATTATCGGCATCTGCAACGGCTTTCAGGTGCTCATTAAGTGCGGGCTCCTGCCCGGCAACAGCGGCCTTGAACAGGAGGCCAGCCTGTTCATCAACGATTCCGGCAGGTTCGAAGACCGCTGGGTATATTTGAAGAATTTTTCCTTTAACCGTAAACAGAAATGCATCTGGACAAAGGGGTTGCCCGGAGTCATTTATCTTCCGGTGGCGCACGGAGAGGGTAAATTCGTGGCGCGCAATAAAGAATCCTTGAAGGCGATTAAGAAGAATAGCCAGGTGGTCTTTCAGTATTGCGATCAGGAAGCCGGGCCTGCGGGTTATCCCGCCAATCCTAACGGCTCACAGGAGAATATCGCCGGGATATGCGATGTGACCGGCAGGATACTGGGGTTGATGCCGCACCCGGAGAGGCACATTGCGAATTTCCAGCACCCCCGCTGGACCGCAGGAGCCAGACGCTTCGGGTCCGGAGAGGGCGACGGTTTGCTTATTTTTAAGAATGGAGTGGAATATGCCAGAAAACTTTAACGATCGGCCAAAGGAGTTCTGCGGTTTGTTCGGGATATACGGCCACAAGCAGGCGAGCTGGCTTACGTATTTAGGGCTGTATGCCCTTCAGCACCGCGGCCAGGAGGCCTGCGGTATCGCAGTTAATAACAAGGGAAGCATCCTTGTGCACAGGCAGACGGGCCTGGTCAGCGATGCCTTTGGGGGCGAGATGCTCAACAGGTTAAAAGGGGATATGGCGGTAGGGCACGTGCGTTATTCGACCACGGGCTCCAGCATTCTAAAGAATGCCCAGCCTCTTTTAATAGATTATGCCAAGGGGTCGGTCTGCATTGCCCACAACGGAAACCTTGTAAATTCGCTTATCCTGCGTCAGTACCTTGAGAGGCGCGGTTCGATATTCCAGACTACCACGGATTCCGAGCTTATCATCCACCTGATGGCCAGGGCCCAATCGCGCGGCTTAAAAGAGAGCCTTTTCTACGCCCTCCGGCGTATCAGGGGCGCTTATTCTTTGGTAATGATGGATGAAAAGAACTTAATCGGGGTACGCGACCCGCTGGGGTTCAGGCCCCTAGCCTTGGGGAAGCTCGGCAGCAGCTGGTGCCTGGCCTCGGAGACCTGCGCATTTGATTTGATAGGCGCCAGGTTTATCCGCGAGGTAGAGCCCGGAGAGGTAATTTTTATCAATAACCAAGGCCTTAAGTCCTTTAGGCCGAAGGAGTGGAATAAGAAGGCGCATCATGCCTTCTGTACTTTCGAGCACGTTTATTTTTCCAGGCCGGATTCGGTTGTTTTCGGAGAGACAGTGCATCTGGTGCGGCGTAAGCTCGGTGCGCAATTGGCGCGCGAATATCCGGTGGATGCGGATTTTGTAATACCGGTGCCGGACTCCGGATTTTCCGCAGCCCTAGGGTTTTCACAGGAATCAGGCATCCCCTTAGAGCTGGGCATCATTCGCAATCACTACGTAGGCAGGACATTTATCCAGCCGGCGCAGGATATCCGCGACCTGGGGGTGCGGGTGAAATTCAATTTATTGCGCGATATCATCAAGGGCAAGAGTATAGTCATCGTAGATGATTCCATCGTGCGCGGCACTACTTCAAAGATACGCGTGCGCAACCTCCGCGCTGTCGGCGTAAAAGAGGTGCATCTGCGAATTTCGTGCCCGGCACACCGTTTCCCGTGTTTTTACGGGATTGATTTTCACCGTTCCTCCGAATTGATCGCCAACCGCTATGATTCCGCAGAGATGATAAAGCGATATCTGGGGGTAGACAGCCTTGGCTATTTGAGCCTGGGAGGGATGTTAGGGTGCCTAAAGAACCCCAGGGATAATTATTGCACTGCCTGCTGGACGGGTAAGTATCCGGTTATCCCGGAGAAGAAAGCGGGTAAATTTTCACTGGAGGCCCGTTGCTGCGGCCAGGGGGATATTTAGGGATGGGGAAGCTGACTTACCGCAAGGCAGGCGTGGATATAGAGAAGGCGAGGGATTTTAAGAACAATATCAAATTCCTGCTGCGGCGCTCTTTTAGGTCCGGCGCGCGCCGCGACATAGGAGGGTTCGGCGGTTTCTTTGACCTTTCTGCGATTAAAATGAAGAGCCCGGTTTTGGTTTCTTCAGCGGACGGGGTGGGGACGAAGCTTAAGATCGCAACCCTTGCCCATAAACACGATACTGTCGGGATTGACCTGGTGGGCATGAATGTCAATGATATACTTTGCACCGGCGCAGAGCCGTTGTTTTTTCTTGATTATATCGCCTGCAGCAAACTGGATGCGTCTGTTCTCTACGAGGTAGTGCGTGGCATAACCGCAGGTTGCGTGCAGGCAGGTTGCGCCCTGGTCGGGGGAGAGACTGCCGAGATGCCCGGGATGTATGCAAAGGGAGAATATGACCTGGCAGGTTTTTGCGTGGGCGCCGCGGAAAAGGCCGATATTATTGACGGCAGCCGCATTGAAGCCGGTGACGTAATCTTGGGTATTGAGTCCAGCGGCCTGCACTCCAACGGGTTCTCCCTGGTAAGAAAGGTCTTTAGCCAGAAAACGCTGAAAAGCTTATCAGCAGAACTTCTTAAGCCAACCCGTATTTACGTGAAGCCGCTTTTGTCATTGTTGCGCAGCAAGGCGCTTAAGCAGCGCTTAAGCCGTGCAGTAAAAGGCATCGCGCATATCACCGGCGGAGCATTTTATGACAAGATCGCCAGGATCCTGCCTTCTAATGCAGACGCCTTGATTAGAAAGTATTCCTGGGATATCCCAAAGATATTCTTTCTCATTCAGAATAAAGGCGCTATCCCTGAGCGGCAGATGTATCATACCTTGAATATGGGTATCGGGATGGTTTTAATTGTGAGGCCGGCATTTGAGAGGCGGATAAAATCCGAGCTTGCCTGCCTCGGGGTTAAATCATGGAGCATCGGGGAGATTATTAAGGGTAGTGGCAGGGTTGATATTGTTTAGCGCTAAGAGGTAGCAGCCGGCGCTATGTTGTACCTGACGTAAAAAGGAATTACGTCAGTATTCGCCCCGTAGCGAAAATTGCTCCGGCGTTCCGATTTTAATTTACGCCCAAACCTATCGTACCTTGACTTAAAGGAATGTCAAGTACGCCCTTTCTGGGCTGGATGGTTTGGCGTGCGTCTCTACGATTTACACCCAATCCTAAAGGATGGATTGGTGTTCGCCTCGTGGCGAAATTGCGTTGGTAGCGCAGAAGCGCACACTTGCCTATCCGGTAAGGCAAGGTGTGTTCTGTCTCTACAGCTAACACCCAACGCCAAGTGGAATTGCGTTGGTGTTCTGTCTCTACAGCTAACACCCAACGCCAAGTGGAATTGCGTTGGTGTTCTGTCTCTACAGAAGGAGGGTAGGATGAGGTTTTTAAAGGTATTTTTGGCGTTGGTTTTGATGTTGCAATTGGCAGCACCGTTTGGCATCTCTGCCGATGATGTCAATGTCAATCTCCTGCTGCAGGAGACGCAGAAAAGAAGCGAGAAGTCAGGCGAGATAAATTTCATCTGGTGGATACCCGAGGAATACTGGAGGGCAAGCCTTGCCCAGAATCCCAGCACCACTCCTCAGCAGGTCGATGCGATTGTGAGCGTTTTTAAGCCTTATGTGGTAGTGGCGGTAGTGGAAGGCAAGGTTGACGTCTCCGGAAACATTGCCTACAACAGCGAGGCGGACATCCGTTCCAAATTGCGGCTTGTCGATTCTCAAGGAAACGTATATTCTCCGCTTGCCGATGACGGGATAAACGTAAGCACCAAGAGTTTCCTGGCAATGATGAAGCCGATGCTGGCAAATATCCTTGGCCCCATGGGGCAGAATATGTATTTTTACACATTTGTTGCCAAAGACAAAAACGGGACGGATATCGCTGACCCCAGAAAAGAAGGCGCCTTTAGCGTAAGGTTGGGCGAGAAGGATTTTAAGTGGGAACTGCCTTTGAGTTCGTTGGTGCCGGAGAAGATATGCCCTAGCTGTAAACGCAAACTAAACGGTACCTATAAGTATTGTCCTTTTGACGGGACGCCGCTGCCTTAAGAGAGAATGAGGATCTTGGTCGTTGGTTCGGGGGGAAGGGAGCACGCATTAGTCTGGAAGATTGCCCAGTCGAGTCTTGCGGATAAGATTTTTTGCGCCCCGGGTAACGGCGGGATTTCCGATCCCGCAGAATGTGTTGACATCAAGGCCGATGATATCCCGGCCCTTCTTGATTTTAGCCGGCGCCAGAAGATAGACCTGACAGTGGTGGGTCCGGAGGCCCCCCTGGTTTCTGGTATTGCCGATGAATTCGCGCATTACGGCCTGGATGTTTTTGCGCCTTCCCGCGCCGCCGCTTGCTTAGAGGCAAGTAAGGTTTTTGCCAAAGAGCTTATGGCGAAATACAACGTTGCTACGGCGGATTTTAAGGTTTTTGATAATGCCGCAGATGCCAAGAGGTATGTCCAAAAGAAAGGTGCGCCCTGCGTAGTCAAGGCTGAGGGGTTGGCGCAGGGCAAGGGAGTGGTGGTTTCCGAGACAACAGAGGAAGCTATCGGCGCAATCTCTGACATGATGGAGAAGAGGATCTTTGGAGACGCCGGCAGGCGGATAGTGATTGAGGATTGCCTTGCGGGGCAGGAGGCGTCGATTTTGGTGCTAACCGATTCCAAGACCGTAGTTCCGCTCGCTTCAAGCCAGGACCATAAAAGGGTTTTTGACGGGGATAAAGGTCCGAATACCGGAGGCATGGGGGCTTACTCTCCGGCTCCGGTAGTAAGCAGCAGTTTATGGGATGAAATCCTGAATAATATTATTTGTCGGACCGTTGACGGCCTGGCGAGAGAAGGCATAGAATACCGCGGGGTGCTTTATGCGGGCATTATGGTGACCAGGGAGGGCCCGAAGGTGTTAGAGTTTAACGTCCGTTTCGGGGACCCGGAGACACAGGCCATTTTGCCGCGGCTGGAATCCGATCTGGTTGAGGTCATGCTGGCCTGCGCAAAGGCAGGATTAGCGGGCTTTAAAAACCTAAAGTGGAGCAGCCGTGCCTGCGTTTCGGTAGTAATGTCTTCCGGCGGATACCCCGGCAATTATGAGAAAGGCAAGGATATCTCAGGGTTGGATGAGGCGGCCAAGACGGGCGAGGTGGTGGTGTTTCATGCCGGCACTAAAAAGTTGCCTGCAGGCAGCGGGCAGGCGTCTGCCAGATACGTAACTAACGGAGGGCGGGTGCTGGATGTTACCGGCCTGGATACTACCATTAAAGGGGCCATTGAGAAGACATATCAGGCAGTAGAAAAGATTAAATTCGAGGGGGCGCATTACCGCAGGGATATAGGACGTAAGGCATTGGCTTAGTGTATAGGGGGGGAATATATGAAAAATCCGCTTGTCAGCGTTGTAATGGGGAGCCAGTCAGACCTTGAGGTAGTCAGGGAGGCCATAGAGGTATTAAAGGGGCTCAGTATTAAGTTTGAGGTCAAGGTGTTGTCCGCTCACCGCACCCCTAAGGAATTGGCCGCTTACGTAGAGGGGTGTTCTAAGAGAGGGGTGAAGATATTGATTGCCGCAGCCGGCGGAGCAGCAGCATTGGCAGGAGTTATTGCTGCGCACACCACCCTGCCTGTTATCGGCATACCGATTGAGACCAGGAGTCTTAAAGGGCTGGATTCGCTCTTATCTACGGTACAGATGCCTGCCGGGGTAGCGGTAGCATCGATGGCTATCGGTAAGGCCGGGGCCAAAAACGCCGCTCTCTTTGCAGCTGCGATACTTGCGCTTGGCGACAGAAGGATTGCCAGAGACCTGGCGGATTTGCGCAGGCAATCGCGTCTTAAGATACGCAAAATTAAAATCAAAATCTAATCTTATGCCTAATACCAGGATTGTCAAGGTTGACCCGTTGCATCCGGCTCCGGAATATCTCTCAGAGGCAGCTGATGTCGTAATGACCGGGGGCCTGGCGATAATACCTACGGAGACCGTTTACGGGATTGCCGCTAATATGGCGAACAAAAAAACCTTGGAGCGCCTCTATGAAATCAAGAAGAGGCCGAAGGATAAGCCATTTTCACTGCATATTGATAACAGGGAGGAGGCGGAGAAGTTTTGCGCGGACATACCGGTCGCTGCCTACAAGCTTATGGACAGGTTTTGGCCCGGTCCTCTTACGCTGGTGTTAAAATCACGCGACAGCGGCAAGATAGGGATAAGGCTTCCCGATAATGCGATTGCGCAGAAGGTAATCGCGGATTCGGGGGTGGCGGTAGTATGCCCTTCTGCCAATCTTTCAGGAAAGGCTGCGCCGGTTGATTTTCAAGAGGCTATTGCGGATTTAAGAGGCCTGGTAGATTTTGCCATTGATGCAGGCCCTACCGTATTGAAGATGGAATCTTCTGTGGTGGATGCCTCGGCCGTGCCGGTACGTATCCTGCGGGAAGGCGCGCTTGTCAGTAAGGATATCGAGGTTGTTGCTGCCAGGAAAATAGTTTTGTTTGTCTGTACCGGAAACTCTTGCCGTTCGGTAATGGCTGCGGCGTTGCTTAAGAAGAAGTTGCAGGATAAAAAGAGGGATGACGTGGATGTGCTTTCAGCCGGCATTATGCTGGGAGGGGGCTTTGGCGCAACAGATGAAACGCGCCAACTCCTCAAGGAGGAAGGCATTGACGTTTCGCGGCACCAATCCCGCGGCATCAATAGGGATATCATCCATAAGGCCGATATTATCCTGGTAATGGAGCGTTTCCACGAGCAGAGGGTGCTGCAGATGGTGCCCGAGGTAAAAAATAGGGTGTTTTTATTGAAGGAATTTGCTAAAATAAAGGATAACAAGCTGGATATAGAAGATCCCATCGGCAGAGAGGATGGTTTTTACCGCCGGACCTTTGAATTGATTAAAGAGGCGATAGAGAGAGTGAGCGATATTATATGAAGCCGATATTATTAGCCGCAGACCACGCCGGTTTTTTGTTGAAAGAGAAGCTCAAGGCATATTTAGGCAAGGCCGGCTTTAAAACCCTTGACCTGGGGACTTATTCCGGTGAACGCTGCGATTACCCCCGTTTGGCTTATGCCCTGGCAAGAGAGATTTCGCGCGGAAGGTACTCCAGGGGGATTCTTGTCTGCAAGAGCGGGATCGGGAATTCCATTGTAGCGAATAAATTAAAAGGGGTGCGTGCGGCGCTCTGCTATAATGTACGCGCAGCGCGCCTTTCGCGGGAACACAACGATAGCAATGTCCTGGTGTTGGGGTCGGCATTTGTGAATGCCGCGCTTGCCAGGAGGATCTCTGGTGTTTGGCTTAAGACGCCATTTCTGGGAGGCAGGCATAGGAGACGCCTGAGCCAGCTCAGGAAAATCGAGAGGCTTATTTAAGGAGGGGGCAAGGTTGTTTGAGATATTAAAGAAGTCCGACCCAGAGATATACGCCGCGATAAGGAAAGAAGTCCAGAGGCAAGAGGAGCATCTGGAGCTTATTGCCTCGGAGAACTTTACCTCCCCGGCGGTGCTGGAGGCGCAAGGCTCGGTTATGACCAATAAATACGCCGAGGGATATCCCGGCGCCCGCTGGTACGGAGGATGCGAAAATGTTGACGCTGCCGAGGAGCTTGCGATCGCGCGCGCAAAAAAGCTTTTTGGTGCCGAACACGTCAACGTCCAGGCGCATTCCGGGACACAGGCGAATATGGCGGTGTATTTTTCGCTGCTTAAGCTTAAAGATACCGTGTTGGCAATGGATCTGGCATGCGGCGGCCACCTTTCTCACGGTCATCCCCATAATTTCTCCGGGATGTTTTATAAAGTGATAGGCTACGGCGTGGACCGGAAAACAGAGCGTCTTGACTACGATTACATCATGCATCTTGCCAAGAAGCATAAACCCAAGATGATTATTGCCGGTGCCTCGGCTTACCCGCGCACCATTGATTTCAAGGCCTTCCGGAAAATCTGCGATAAGGTAGGGGCTTATTTATTCGTAGATATGGCGCACATCGCGGGTCTGGTTGCCGCCGGGGTCCATCCTAACCCCGTGCCTTACGCGGATTTTGTGACTTCCACTACCCATAAGACGCTGCGCGGGCCGCGGGGAGGTTTTGTGATTTGCAGAAAAGAATTCGCCAGGAGACTTGACAGCCGGATTTTCCCCGGCATACAGGGCGGGCCATTGATGCATGTTATCGCCGCCAAGGCCGTGGCGTTCAAGGAAGCGATGACCGCGGATTTCAAGAGATACCAGCGTCAGATCGTTCGTAATTCCCGGGAGCTCTCCCGTTGTCTCGCTAAAAAGGGTTTTCGTATTGTTTCCGGAGGCACGGATACCCATCTTTTGCTGGTAGACCTTACGGAAAAAGGGATTACCGGCTCGGATGCCTCCCGCGCCCTGGGGGAAGCAAACATCACGGTTAATAAGAATCTCATTCCTTTTGATAAGAAGAGCGCGGCTGTCACCAGCGGCATACGCCTTGGCACGGCGGCAGTAACCACCCGCAGGATGAAGGAATGTCAGATGCGCCAGGTCGCGGCATTTATCGACAGGGCAATTGAGGCCAGCGATAACAGCAGGACATTGGAGCATATAAGAGGCGAGGTTATCGCGCTTACCAAAAAATACACCCTTTATCCGCAGCTATTCAAGGGTATAAAATGAAAAGAAAATCAAAGCATAAGAGACCAAGCTGGGACGAATATTTTCTGGAGGTGGCAGGGCTCGTTGCCAAGAGGGCTACCTGCCTGCGCCGCCAGGTGGGGGCGGTATTGGTGAAGGATAAGAAAATCCTCTCTACCGGTTATAACGGGGCCCCTTCCGGGTTAGACCATTGCTTTGACATCGGATGCATCCGCCAGAAACTCAAAGTTCCTTCCGGAGAGCGCCATGAGCTTTGCCGGGGGCTGCATGCCGAACAGAACGTAATCCTGCAGGCGGCGTTATACGGCACAAGCACCAGGGGCAGCATCCTTTATATCACCAATCAGCCGTGCGCTATCTGCGCCAAGATGCTTATCAACGCCGGCATCAAAGAAGTCATAATCGCGGATGGCTATCCCGACAAGCTGGCGCAGGATTTTTTGAAGCAGGCGGGGATAAAGGTAAAGAGGATTAAGGGGTAAAGGTTTTTGTTCTTTTGCGCGCACTATCTATTACGTGTTAAATTATGAGATGCCCTTACTGCGGCTGTAAAGAGGATAAGGTGGTGGATTCGCGCGCTACCCAGGAAGAAGCGGCAATCCGGCGCCGTCGCGAATGCCTGGAATGCGGCAAGCGTTTTACCACTTACGAGTATGTAGAGGAGGCATCGCTTTTGGTTATTAAGAAGGACGGCCGGCGAGAGCCTTTTGACCGCAAGAAGATATTAAACGGCATTATCAAGGCATGCGAAAAGCGCCCCATCAGCATCGAGAACATGGAAGATATCGTTACCCAGATTGAACGCACGATCCAAAAGAAATATGAGCGCGAGGTCCCCGCGGAGAAAATCGGAGAACTGGTGGCCGAGAAGCTCAAGGCATTAGATGACGTTGCCTACGTGAGGTTTGCATCCGTCTACCGGCAGTTCAAGGATGTGGGGCAGTTTATGGTGGAATTGGAAGATATGCTCAAGAAAGAGAAACGCAAACGCTAAAGGATAGACGGCTATGTTAGAGATGGAGTTAAATAAGATCGTGATTGACGAAAAGAGACACGACCAGCTTATAGTGTTGAAGGAAAAAAACGGCAGCCGCGTCCTGCCGATTGTAATCGGATTGGCAGAGGCCTCGGCTATAAAATTAAAAATCAGCGGATTCAATCCTCCCCGGCCGCTGACCCACGACCTTTTCTACAGCGCTATCGAGAACCTTGACGCCGCGGTAGAACGGATTATCATCGATAAATTAGAAGATAGCACCTTCCATGCTAAGCTGGTTCTTAAGACCTCCTCCGGCGAGAACAAGGTTATCGACGCCCGGCCATCGGATAGTATTGCCCTGGCAGTCAGGGCGCGCGCGCCTATCTTCGTAGAAGACGAAGTGCTGAAGAATTCCGAGGCATTCAAAGAGAGCCAATGAAAATCGGCATCATCTCAGACAGTCACGATAACATCCCGCGGCTGGAGAAGGCCGTGCGTTTTTTCAACAGAAAGAAGGTTGCCTTCCTGCTGCACGCCGGAGACTTTATAGCCCCCTTTGCGGTGCAAAAGCTGAATCTTCTGGAGATGCCCTGGCAGGGGGTATTCGGGAATAACGACGGAGAGAAAAGCGGCCTGACCAAGATTTCCGCAGGCAGGATCCGGCAGGGGCCTTTAAGGCTGCGCCTGGAAGGCAGAAGGATCACCCTGGTGCACGATGTTAACAGCATCAATCTTCATACCGAGAAGGCGGACCTCATAATCTCTGGCCATACCCATAAGCCGGAGATTAATAAGATCGAAGGCAAGCTTATCGTTAATCCGGGGGAATGCGGCGGCTGGCTCAGCGACAGAGCGACTGCGGCAATCGTGGATTTAAATAAGCTTAGCGCCAAGATTGTTAAAATCTAGACCCTCCATGCATTTCAAGCTCGAACCCCAGGTTAAAAAACTGCTTCAGCGTACCTCGCGTTTTTCCGGGGATAAAAAGGCAGGGCTTTATCTTGTAGGGGGTTATCTGCGCGATTTCGTTTTAAGGCGCCGAAGGCAGAACCCCGATATTGATATCTGCCTGCCCAGGGGAGCCGTGGGTTTTGCCGCCGGACTCGCCGGTTATCTTAAGGCGGGTTTTGTTGTTTTGGACAGGGAACACGGTTCCTGCCGTATCGTTAAGAAGCTCAAGGATGATGTCTATACCCTGGATTTTTCAGATTGGCGCGGCCCAACCCTGGCAGATGATTTGTTGCACCGCGATTTCACAATCAATACCCTGGCCCTCTCCTTGAGGGATGCCTTGGCTTCTAAGCCGCAACGCGGATCGTGGATTGACCTTTACGGCGCAGCCAAGGATCTTAAAAGCAATACAATACGTACCGTAAATCCGCGCGCTTTTGACGAGGACCCCTTAAGAATCTTAAGGGCATTTAGCCTGGCTGCAATCCTTGGTTTTAAAATTGAAAAACAAACCCTTTCCCTTGCGCAGGCAAAAGCCGCCAAGCTACGGCGCGTTTCCTTTGAGCGCGTACGCGATGAGCTATTCAAAATCCTGGATACCCCGCATTCACATAAATGCCTTTCCTTGATGGACGGTTTGGGGATCCTTAAAATCATTATCCCGGAGTTTGAGCCGATGCGCGGGGTAAGTCAGGGGCCTTATCACCACCTGGACATCTTAAAACACACCTTTGAGACCTTAAGGCAGTTGGAGGATTTGTTAGAGGAGCTGCGCCATAAAAAGCAGCTGAAGGATTACCTTGATGAGCCGCTTTCGGCCAGCAGGAGGCGATTTGCGCTGATGAAATTAGGGGCCTTGCTGCACGACATCGGTAAGCCGCGGGCGAGGAGGCGGGAAGGAAGGAAGATAAAATTCCACGGCCATGAAAGGATAGGTTGCCGCATCTCGGAAGATATTTCACGGAGGCTTAAGCTTTCCAATGCGGAATGGCGGGCGTTGGAGAAGATGGTCTTTTGGCATCTGCGTCCCGGCTATCTCGGAGACTATGAGGAGCCCAGCCGTCGCGCAATATTCCGTTACCTGCGCGATACTTCCGAAGAAGCGGCAAGCGTGCTTCTCATATCCCTGGCTGACCAGCGCGCCACGCGAGGGCCTCTTACTACCCGCAGTTCGCGCCTGAGGCATGAGAGGGTTTGCTTCAGGTTGATAGGAGAATATTTCAGGGAGAAGAGAAGAAAGGCGCCGCAGAGGCTTGTTACCGGAGATGATTTAATAAGGGAATTTAAGTTATCCCCTTCTCCGCTTATCGGTAAGTTACTGGGGGAGCTTAAGGAATTACAGGCCATCGGCAGGATTACTAACCGCCGGGAAGCCCTGGAGGCTGCCGGCAAATACCTGAAGAGGTAAAGCAAAATTATCAAAGTCATAAATTTAATCCGCAACCAGGTGCGTACTTTCAAGGTGCCCTGGGTAACGCGGATTGCTGAAAAAAAAGACCCCTACCGCGTTCTGGTTTCATGCATCCTGAGCTTAAGGACAAAGGATAAGACCACGGCTGAGGCAAGCTTCAGGTTGTTTAGGGAGGCGGATAGTCCTGCCCGTATGCTCGCTCTTAAAAAATCCAGCATATCCAGGCTTATATATCCGGTGGGGTTTTACCGTAATAAGGCAGGATATATCAGGGGGTTGAGCTTTCAGATTATCGCTGATTTCGGCGGAAAGGTCCCGGATAATTTAGATGACCTCCTGAAGCTCAAGGGGGTTGGCAGGAAGACCGCTAATCTGGTCCTGGGGCTGGGCTATGGCATAGCTGCTATTTGCGTGGATACTCACGTGCATCGCATCTCAAACCGTCTTGGCTGGGTAAAGACGTTGACTCCCGGAGATACGGAATTTGCGTTGATGAAGATTCTGCCACGCAGGTACTGGATTGAGTTGAATACGCTTTTGGTCGCTTTTGGACAGCATATCTGCCTTCCGGTTTCTCCGTTATGCAGCCGCTGCCGCGTTAGCGGATTATGCCCTAAAAAAGGAGTCAAGCAACGGCGCTAATGGGTTAAAGCCCTTGCCAGGGCGAGGTTACCTGTAGTAGAATAAGAGGACCTATGCGTAAATCATATGCTTAATCGCGAAGAATTAGAAAGTTTAATAGTAAAGGACAAGCTCGTCGAGGGGTACATAGAACTCAAGACGCAGCTTACTCCCAATGGTTTTGACCTCACCGCAGAGAAGATATTCGAATTTGAGGAGGCAGGCGTATTGGACTTTTCTAATAAGGAGCGCCGTCTCCCCCGGGGGCGTGAGCTCATTCCCCAGAAATCCGCAGCAGAAGACAAATTCGGCTGGTGGGATTTAAAAAAGGGTATATATAAGGTAAGGACGAATGAAGTAGTAAATATGCCTTGTGACCTGGCAGGCCTGGCTTTTACGCGCACTTCATTATTAAGGATGGGGGTTTTTACCCAGCATGGGGTTTGGGACGCCGGGTTCCGCGGTAAGAGCGAATTCGTCTTAGTAATAGATAACCCTAAGGGCGCTAGAATCAAACAAAACGCCAGGGTGGCGCAGATGGTTTTCTTAAGGATTAACGAGACGCAAGAGGGCTACCAAGGCATCTACAACAACATAAAGTAGGGACGGTTCTGAACTCAAAGCTAAAGCGTCCCTTTTAAGGGGACGGGTTTAGTTCACCTTGAGAACCGCCCCTGACTGAAGAGGGGATATGGTTATAAAGGATACGGAGATTAAGATTGTGCAGGGTGATATCACGGCATTGAAGGTTGATGCTATCGTCAATGCCGCCAATAATAAGCTGCTGATGGGCGGCGGGGTTGCCGGGGCGATTAAAAGAAGAGGCGGCAAGATCATTGAAGAAGAGGCAATAAACAAAGGCCCCATCAAGATAGGGGAAGCGGCGGTTACCTCTGCTGGAACGCTCCCTGTCAGATTCGTGATACATGCCGCAACCATGGGCATGGATTTTAAAACCGACGAGATAAAAATAAGGGATTCTGCCAGAAGCGCATTGAAGGCAGCCGAAGAGCTGAAAATAAATTCTATTGCCTTTCCGGCGCTCGGCTGCGGAGTGGGTGGGTTTCCTCTTTTGGCTTCAGCCAAGATTATGGCCCAGGAGGTACTCAGGCACTTACGCAGCACAGACACTAGCTTACGGGAGATTCTTTTTTGTCTTTATGATAAAGAGGCCTTTGATATTTTTGACAAAGGAGTAATCGGTTACCTGGATTACGTAACACATAAGCTCGCAGCAGGGCCATTTCTTACCGTAGATGCTATTATCGAGATAGCGGAAGCGGGGAAAGAGCCGGGCATCATTATTATCCGGCGCAGCAATCCTCCTTTTGGCTGGGCATTGCCAGGCGGATTCGTGGATTACGGGGAGAGCCTGGAGGATGCCGTTAAAAGGGAAGCCAGGGAGGAAACCGGCATGGACTTGTCCGATATCCGCCAACTGCATACATATTCCGATCCCTCCCGCGACCCGCGGTTTCATACCGTATGCACGGTATTTATTGCCAAAGGTAACGGTAAACCCAGGGCAGGGGACGACGCAGCAGATTTAAGGGTGATTAAATTGAGCGAAATCAAAAAAATCAATTTTGCCTTTGACCACGCTAAAATTCTGCAGGATTATCTGTCTTGCGTGGGATACCCCCTTTAATAGCAATAAAAAGAAAGCCCTTTCTTAGATGTAGCTACCCGCATTGAAAACCACGATATAATAAGTTATACTTGTAGTAACAATACACATAAGCATTTCCTGGCTATAAAAGCCACGAATTTTAAAGAAGGATAGTCGCGTTGCGCGGCAACGCGATTTTTTATTTGCCGTTTCATTAAAGAGATTAATAAAATTTGGAAAAGGAGCGGGACATGAAAAATAAAATGGTGCTGATATTGGCGTTATGTATTGTTTTTACAGGGGCAGCATCCTCTTTGCTCTGGGCCAAGCCGGCAGAGGTCGCAGATACAGGCGGCATAGCAACGATGCCGGTCTATAGTCCGAGTCTTGGCGTTACGATTCCGGCGATACAAAAGACAGGGGAGACGGACATAAAAGTGCAGGAAATATCTTCTTCTCAGCAAGGGCAGGGCAATGGCACCATCGAGGTCGGGGATACGGTAGTTTTTGACGGGGACTTTACGTATTATACCCGCAATGAAAACCCCATAAACAATTACGGAGGAGCTTATGTACAGGCACAGACTCCTATTCCGGAAGGGACTACCTTCGAAGTGGTTTCGATGGGCAGCTATACCGTTTCTAATTTTCAATACGAAGGCAAGAACCTTCTGACAGATATGTTCGTGGAATTAGGGATCGGTTACCAGCAGATTGAGCTTAAGGTTCTGGACGGTCCGATGGCCGGACAGACGGTTTATGGTTTGGCGCTCACAAATGATTTTGTGGGTTTCGTGGCGGGTTTAGTCACCGACGCCCCTACGATGTCGGAAGCAAAATAAGACAGATCGGCACAAAAGAATGAAGAGCCGGCAGGATGCTTGACGGAATTCCATCGCGGTTTATCCTTCCCTCAGTTGTTTTTCCGCATCTACAATATCCCTGTTAATCACGCGTACCGTTTCTTTAATGCGTTCCTTTAAGACGTAGGAAGCTACCTGGGCGTCGTGGATTTCCCTAAGCACTTGTACGCTCATGCGAAAATAACGGATTACCTCTCCCTCGTCGGTATCCGTGTATTGGAGGATCTTATCGAAGCGCGTGCCCCTGAGCCAGGCCTCCATGCAGGGGCTTAGATGGAAATAAGGCTTTTTGCTGATAGGGTAAATGCGGTATTTACGTTCCCTTTCTTTTATCTCTTCGTATAATTCATCGCAGGCATTCCTGATATGGCGGCTGTTTTTGGAGATGTTGGATATGCGCTGGTTCTTGCGCGGCTCAAAGACAACCGCAGCAGCAAGGACCCCAAGCCCGAATTCATCAACCTGCTCCAGGACATTACGGCTGTAAAGCTCGCTCAATAGCAGCTCGTATCCGTAGACGTTCTTGGCAAATTGCCCTTTATCGGTGAGGTCTCTGTTTTGGATATAACCTAATTCCTCCAGGAGATTCAATTTTGCCTGCATGAGCCTCAAGGCTTCTTTCTGTTCGTATTTCTTGGATTGGTAGTAATGCAGGGATGAGGGGTAAATGTCGAATATCCCCTCTTTGTGTTTTTCGTAAAGGTTGAGCACCGTAGCATAAGAGGTATTTAACTGGCTGCGCACTTCCTCGGGTGGGCTATAGATAACCCGTTTTACCTCCTCAAATTTTAGGCGCAGAGGGTTTATGCGGCAGTAGACGAAGCCTTCCTTATCCATCCCGCGCCTGCCTGCGCGTCCCGCCATCTGGTAAAAATCCCTGGTTTTAAGCGGCCGCACAAAACGACCGTAGTATTTGCGCAGGTCGTCGAAGATAACCGAACGGCTCGGCATATTTATCCCCAGCGCAAAGGTCTCGGTAGTGAATATGACCCGTAGTAGGCGGCTGGTAAAAAGCCTTTCGATTACTTCTTTAAGGGTAGGCAGCATGCCGGCATGGTGGTATGCGACCCCCTTTTGAACCAAGGGCCTCATCTGGCCGGCAGATTTCTCGTGGGATAGTTCAAAGCGCCTGCAGAGATCGTCGTAATATTCCAGGATTTTCTCTTTCTCTGCAGTGTCGAGGAAATCGTGGCTATAGACTTCCGAGGCGAGGTCCTCGGCCCGCCGCCTGCCGAAGACAAAGTATATGCAGGGAAGGCCGTTTTTCTGCTGTACGTATCTAATCAGGGTAGCGAGCTTGTTGGGGCAGCCGTATTTTATTTTTTTAAAATCCGCGAGGTTATTCATTATCTCGTTGCGGCACTGGTAGAGAAAATGCAGCGGCACCGGCCTTTTTTCTTCCGTTACGGTTTTGACTGGCCTGCTATGGATGCTTTCAATCCATGATGCAAATTCCCCGATGTTCGGGATGGTGGCAGAGAGGGCCAGTATATTCATGTGTTTGGGCAGGAATATCAGCGATTCCTCCCAGACAGTGCCGCGCTCCGGATTATCGATATAATGCACCTCGTCAAAAATAATCCATTCGTAAGCGGCCAGGCTCTCAGGTTCATCGAGGACCTTGTTGCGGAATATCTCGGTAGTCATAATCAGGACCGGCGCATGCGGGTTTAGCGAGACGTCCCCCGTTAATATTCCGATATTGTCTCCGTATTCTGCCTGGAAATCGCGGAATTTCTGGTTGGAGAGAGCCTTGATAGGCGCAGTGTAGATTACTCCGGCTTGCTTTTTAATGCAGGTGGTTATGACGTGCTCGGCAATGGCGGTTTTGCCGGCCCCCGTAGGCGCAGATACGATTACCGAAAGCCCGTCGTTAATATGATCAATTGCTTCTTGCTGGAATCTGTCGTAAATCATTTGTAGGGAGGGTTCTTAAGGTGAACTAAGCCCGTCCCCTTAAAAGGGACACTTTAGCTTTGAGTTCAGAACCGTCCCCTATATTATAATCTAAATTGTTGATTTATCTATCTAAAAATACTACAATAGTGGGCATGGGCTATGAGACAGCCTTAAGCAAGGGCTGGGGCGAACTTCAGAAAGCCGGTTTTTCTCAGGATAACACTATTAGATTTCTAGCGCAAGAGTATGCCCTGAATTTTGACTCGCGCAGGGTGATGTCTTTGTCTTCTAACGCGCCAGCCAATGATATTGCGGCAATTTTGATTTTACATTACCTGGCAGCCGCTTCCCGCGGGATGCCGCCTCTTAAGCGTCATTGGGTTTCATTCAAGGAATTGGCGGGGATAGAGGGGTATTCCGCGGCTTTCCATAAGCGCGCCATCGAACCGATACTGCGTAAATACGGCGATAGCCCTGAAAGCTTATGGGGCGCATTGGAAAGATTGCCCGGCCAGAGATCTTCCGAGGCGGACGCAGGCATCATCCTTGAAGTATTTAAAGGGGTACCGGCGATGATTTTGCTCTGGGGTTCTGATGAGGAATTTACCCCCGCAGCAGCCATGCTTTTTGACGCCGGCATCAAAGATGTTTTTTGTACCGAGGATATCGCGGTCCTGGCAGGGGTTATTGCCAGCGCGCTTTAGAAAAGGGAGGATAGGGGTGAAAAGGGTAAGCGTTGTCATTTCCGTTATTCTATTGCTGTTGACAGTTGCTTTTATCTTTGCATCCGATGAGCCGTTTAAAATTTATAGCAGCGGGGACGGCAAACTCAGCATCCCTTTCGGTAAAGCTTACAATTACTCCGACATCTATGTCAGGAGGGTCATTGACGGAGATACCATCCAGTTAGAGGACGGGCAACGGGTGCGGTTTATCGGCATTGATACGCCGGAGATGCACGAGTCTGATAAGCTTTACCGTGACAGCGAGCGGACCGGCCAGGATGTCAAGGCTATCAAAAAGATGGGGCAGCGTTCCTATGAGTTTACCAGGAAGCTGGTGGAGGGTAAGCGCGTCGGCCTTGAATTTGACGCTGAAAAATACGACAAATACAACAGGCTCCTGGCATATGTTTATTTAAAAGACGGCACATTTGTCAACGCCGAGATTATCAAAGAGGGCTACGCTTCGCTTCTAACCATACCGCCTAACGTCAGGTATGCGGATTTATTTTCCAAACTTTACCGCCAGGCCCGCGAGGACAAGCGCGGCCTTTGGCGGTAGTCAGTCAAGAGGGACGGTTCTTGGGGTGAAGCTAACCTGTCCCCTTGTTGAGGGACAGGTTAGCTTTGAGTTCAGAACCGTCCCTAACTAAAAAGGGCTAAAAAGGGAGGTATTTATGTTGAGATTTTTATCTGCAGGTGAATCGCACGGCAAAGGTATCCTGGCGATACTGGATGGCATACCTGCTGGCTTACGGCTGGAGGAGGCTTACATTAACGCGGAATTGAAACGCCGCCAGGCCGGATTTGGCCGCGGCAGGCGCATGAGCATTGAGAGTGACCGCGCCGAAATCATCTCGGGCCTTAAGCACAATATTACCTTGGCAAGCCCCCTGGCGATACTTGTCAGGAATAAGGATTTTAGTATTGAAAAGATGCCCGGGGTATTTTCCGCCCGGCCGGGGCATGCGGATTTGGCAGGGTTTTTAAAATACGGATTTAGCGATATCCGCGAGGTTCTGGAGCGTGCCTCGGCGCGCAGCACCGTAGCAACGGTAGCTGCGGGCGCAGTATGCAAGAGGTTTTTGAGTGAGTTTGACATCGGACTTAGCAGCAAGGCACTTTCCATAGGAGACGAGGCGACGCCCATACGGATGAAGAGAAAAATCCAAGAGGCGATTAAAAGGAAGGATACCGTAGGCGGGATATTTGAAGTGACAGCCTCTTTTGTGCCGCCGGGCCTGGGCAGTTATGTCCAGGCTGACCGGCGGCTTGATGCAAGGCTGGCTGCGGCAGTAATGGCAATCCCCGGCGTTAAGGCAGTCGGTTTTGGCTTGGGGTTTGGCTACGCCAGGTATTTCGGCTCCGAGGTGCACGACCCCATTTATTACAATAGAAGCAGGGGGTATCTACGCAGGACCAACAACGCCGGAGGTATTGAAGGCGGGATATCAAACGGAAGCAGCGTAGTGCTGCGCGCCTGCATGAAGCCCATCTCCACGCTGCTTAAGCCGTTAGATTCGGTCAACCTTATCAACAGACGCGCCAGTAAGGCCAGTATTGAGCGTTCGGATATCTGCGTAGTTGAGGCGGCGGGGGTAGTGGCGGAGTCTGCCGCAGCCCTGGTATTAGCCGATGCGTTTATTGAGAAATTCGGAAGCGATTCCTTAAAGGATATAAAGGAAAGCTACCGGCGTTACCTTAAAAGAATACGTTAGAAACCCCTGCTTCCTTCGTCTATTAACGCAGAAGGAGGTGATTAAAGTGGAGGGAGCGGATTTAAAGGTAGTGCGGCTTTACCGCCTGGAAGGAGATTCCAAGACCAAGGCCTTTGCGGATATAGCGATAGGCGACTTTATCGTTAAAGGCCTGAAGGTCCTGGAGGGTAAAAACGGGCTGTTCCTCGGAATGCCGCAGGAGAAGGCTAAAGACGGAAGATGGTACAATGCCTTTTACCCTGCAACGAAAGAGGCGCGCCTTAGCCTTACGGACGCGGTTTTAGCCGCTTACCAGAGTTAGGGTCAAGCCCCGCCTCAAAAGCGGGGCTTAAAATAACACAGTAACTTTCCTGCCTGGTTGGAAGGCCGAGGCGGTGGGGCCTGCCGGAAAGATGAGAGGCATGAATAACATTTATTTAGTGGGTTTTATGGCTACCGGTAAAACAGCGGTAGGCAAAGAGCTTGCCCGCAGGAAAAAATTGTGTTTTATCGACCTGGATGAGCTGATTGAGCTTAAGACAGGCAGGCCCATCAGTGATATCTTTGCAAAGAAAGGCGAGCTTTATTTCCGCAAATTGGAAAAAGAGATTTTAAAAGAGGTCGCGAGGGAGAATAATTTTGTGGTTGCCTGCGGAGGCGGTATCGTTATAGATGAAGAGAATATTGCTATCATGAAAGGAACGGGAAGCGTTATCTGCCTGAGCGCCCAGCCAGGGGTGATTTTAAAGAGGACGGCGGGATTCAGCCATCGCCCCCTCTTGAACGTCAAAAACCCTCAAAGGCAGATAGAATTATTGCTTAAGCTGCGCGCCCCTTATTACAGCAGGGCTGATAAGATTTTGGATACTTCCAGATTGACGGTAAAGGGAGCGGCGGGAAAGATCCTGGGGATGATTAAGCCGCCTAAGCCCGCCGGACACAAGAAGAGCGGCAGGAGCAAACAGCGCAGATGACTGATAAGGAGGCGCTGCTCGCTCTGAATTTAATAGGCAATATCGGCAGCAGAAGGCTTCAGGGTCTCTTGCGTTGTTTCGGTTCCGCCAGCCGCATATTCTCTGCCAGGCGCCAGGAATTAGTCCGTGCCTGCGGGATTGGGGAAAATATCGCTTCCAGGATAGCTTCTTTTAACAGCGAGGCGCTTTCCAGGGAATTTTCCTTAGCCAAAAGTCACGGGCTTAGCATTATTACGCAGTCGGAAAGAGACTACCCCGAGAATCTGAAGAATATCCCGGATCCGCCCCTGGTGCTTTACGTAAGAGGTAGCTTAAGCCGGGATGACAATCTTGCCTTTGCTATCGTAGGCTCACGCCTAGCTTCCGTTTACGGCTTAACCAATTCAGAGCATCTTGCAGGAGAACTGGCCTGTTTGGGTTTTACCGTTGTCTCAGGTATGGCGCGCGGCATTGACACCGCAGCCCACCGCGGGGCCCTAAGGGCAGGCGGCCGAACCATTGCGGTCATCGGCAGCGGGTTTAACCATATCTATCCCAGAGAAAACAAAGGCCTGGCGGAGAGGATCTCCGAAAACGGCGCCGTAATATCGGAATTCCCGATAGATACCGTCCCGTTAAAACAAAATTTCCCGCGGCGTAACCGTGTTATCAGCGGGTTAAGCCTCGGGGTTTTAGTGGCAGAGGCAGCTTTAAACAGCGGGGCCCTTATCACTGCGGATTTTGCACTTGAGCAGGGGAGAGAGGTTTTCGCCCTGCCGGGCAAGATTGACGCCATGACATCCTCCGGGACCAATGGCTTAATCAAACAAGGCGCAAAGCTGGTTTCTGGCATAGAGGACATTCTGGAAGAGCTAAAGTCTCCTCTTATGGCAAGGGTCTGCCGCAGGCAAAAAGAAGGCTCCCCCGAAATAAATAGAGATTCTGTTGACAGGGAAGAAGCGCTGTTATATAACTTGATTCCGAAGGATCCGGTATCACTGGATGATATTATAGAAAAAAGCAGCTTTGGCATCCCGCGCTTATCCGCGCTGCTGTTGAGTCTGGAGTTTAAGAGGTTAATCCGGGAACTGCCAGGCAAAAATTTCGTCAGGGCCTGATATGAAGGATAAAAGCTTAGTGATAGTCGAGTCACCCACCAAGGCCAAGACTATCGGCAAGATCCTGGGTAGCAATTTCAGCGTGGTCTCTTCCATGGGGCATCTTATTGACCTGCCGCAGAAGAAATTGGGAGTAGAGATTGAAGATAAATTCCAGCCTTCTTACGTGGTAATCCCGGGAAGGAAAAAGACCTTGAGCAGCTTAAAAAAGGAAGCCAAGGGCATAGAGCACATCTATGTTGCTACGGACCCCGACCGCGAGGGAGAGGCTATCGGCTGGCACATCAAGGAGAGGCTTTTTCAAGATAAGGATGTCAAGCGGGTTGTCTTTCACGAGATTACCTCCCAGGCGGTAAATGAGGCCTTCAGGCAGCCGCGGGATTTTGATATAAATATGGTGGAGGCACAGATCAGCCGCCGGGTCCTTGACAGGGTGGTAGGATATTTCTTAAGCCCCCTTCTCTGGAAGAAGATTGCCCGCGGTTTAAGCGCCGGGAGGGTGCAGTCCGTTGCCTTGAAGCTGATAGTGGAACGGGAGAAGGAAATCGGCAGGTTCATCCCGCAGGAATACTGGGAGATTACGGCGGAGTTCAAAAATAAAAACGGCGATTCATTTCTCGCCAAGCTCGAAAAGGTCAATGACCAGAAGCCGAAGATAGATAATAAGGAGGAGGCTGAGGCAGTTGCCTCCGGTATCAGGGCCAAGGACTTTACGGTATCGAACATTGAAAAGAAGCAGAAACGGCGATATCCCTACGCGCCTTTTATTACCAGCACCCTCCAGCAGGAGGCCTTTAATAAATTGCGCTTCAATGCCTCCCGGACCATGATGCTGGCGCAGCAGCTTTATGAAGGTATTGATATCGGAGAGAGCGGGCCGGTGGGGCTTATCACCTATATGCGTACGGATTCCACGCGCGTAGCTCCGGAGGCAATCACAGAGGTAAGGGAACTGATAACCTCTAAGTACGGCGGGCATTACCTTCCCGAATCCCCGAATATTTATAAAGTAAAAAAATTTGCCCAGGAGGCGCATGAGGCAATCCGGCCCAGCATGGTCAATCGCCCGCCGGAGTCGCTTAGCCGTTACCTGACTCCCGACCAAATGAAACTGTACGATTTAATCTACCGCCGTTTTGTGGCAAGCCAGATGGTTCCGGCGCTTTATGCGGTCACTACCGTAGACATCAAGGCAGAGAATTATTTGTTCAGCGCCTCTTCCACCGAGCTCGTCTTTGACGGATTCAGCGCTGTTTATAACTCCAATAACGAAGAGGAGGATAAGAAAAACAGAATCCCGCCGCTGGAGAGCGGCGAAACACTGCAGCTGTTGAATCTTCTGCCTTCCCAGCATTTTACCAAGCCGCCCTCGAGATTCTCCGACAGCTCCCTCGTGAAGGCCCTGGAGGAAGACGGCATCGGCAGGCCTTCTACCTACGCCCCGATTATCTATACCCTTATCCACCGCGATTACGTTCGCCGGCTCAAAGGATATTTTCACCCTACTGAATTAGGGACCAAGGTATGCGAGCTTTTGATGGAATATTTCCCAAAAATAATGGACGAAGGATTCACCGCAGCGATGGAAGAGGAATTGGACGAAATTGAGGAGGGCAGGATAGAGCGCCTGAAGGTATTGGAGGATTTCTATCAGCCTTTCAAGGAAAGCCTGGATTTTGCCCAGAACAACATTAAAAAAGAAGTGGTGGAGACCGGGGAGGTATGCCCCCAGTGCGGCAAGCCCATAATTATAAAATGGGGAAGGAGGGGCAAATTCTTGAGTTGTTCCGGTTTTCCGGAATGCAAATACTCCAAGTCTATTACCACCGGCGTAAAATGCCCCGAAGCCGGATGCGGAGGGGAATTGATCGAAAGGCGCTCCAGCAGAGGATTCTTCTACGGTTGTTCTAATTATCCCAGATGCCGCTTCGTTTCAAAGGCCCTTCCTGATCAGAAAAAAGACGCATGATACAAAGGTACATCGAGAAATTCATCCGATACCTCCAGATCGAAAAGAATTATTCCAGCCACACCGTCCTCAACTATAAACTGGATCTTGATGACTTCGGAAATTTTTTGCAAGAGACGCCGCCAGAGAAGATAGATTACCTTCTGCTGCGTAAATACCTGGCCTGTCTTAAAGAGAAGAATCTTAATACCCGCAGCGTGGCGCGGCGCCTTTCGACCCTGCGCTCATTTTTTAAGTTCCTTACCCGCGAAGGGCTCATCAAGGATAACCCTACCTTGAGCCTTTCCAGCCCCAAGCTCGATAAGCACCTTCCGCAATTCCTGACCGAGGAAGAGGTAGGGAGATTGATATCCTCCGTGATGCTAAAGGATAAGAATGACGAGAGGGGGTTGCGCGACCTGGCAATACTGGAGGTATTTTACAGCACGGGAATGCGTATTTCCGAGTTGGTGGGTTTGAGCCTTGAGGATATCGATTTCATCGGGGGAGTGGTAAAGGTAAAAGGCAAGGGCAAAAAAGAGCGCATGCTTCCAATAGGCGACTGCGCCATATCAGCTATCCGCGGCTACCTTGATAAGAGAAAAAGACAATCCGCAGCGCTCTTCCTGAACAAAAACGGCAGCGCCATTACCGGGCGCGGGGTGAGGAATATCGTAAAAAAGTACCTGCGGCTGGCAAGTATCAAACAGGGGGTATCGGCGCATACCCTGCGGCATTCCTTTGCCACGCATCTTTTGGATCGCGGCGCGGACTTAAGGAGCGTTCAGGAACTGCTCGGGCACGCCAACCTTTCCACTACCCAGATATACACCCATCTTACTACCGAGAGGCTGAAGAAGATTTATGATAAGTCCCATCCCCGGGCATAGAAGGAGCGGGCAATGTATCTTTTGTACAATTTAATAGCGCTGGCAGTAATCGTGATGTATCTTCCGGCGTACCTGGCACGCCGTAAGTTTCATCGCGGCTTTTTAAGACGGTTAGGCGTCCTTCCGCAAGGCCTGATGATGAAACGTCCTGTCTGGGTTCATGCTGTTAGCCTGGGAGAGGCCAGGTCAGTCAGGGCGCTGGTAGAGATGCTGCGCAGCGCTTACCCTCAAAAGCAGTTTGTATTATCGACGGTTACCGCTACCGGCAATAAAGTTGCCCGGCAGATGGCAAGGGAAGTAGACCTGGTAACCTATCTGCCGCTGGATTTCAGTTTCATCGTAAGAAATACCATTGCCAGGACTAACCCCTGTATTTTTATTATTGCGGAGACCGAGATCTGGCCGAATCTTATCTCCTGTCTTTTCAAGAGAAACATACCCATAGTGATAGTCAACGGTAGGATATCGGACCGCTCCTTGCGGGGCTACCGGCTTATAAGGTTTCTTATTGAGCCGATACTTAGAAAGGTAAGCCTTTTTTGCGTGCAGAGCGATAGCGATGCCGCCAGGTTCGCCAGCCTGGGGGTAAAGCCGCAAAATATCCGCGTAAGCGGCAATATAAAGTTTGATATTGAGGATAATCCGCGGCCGAAAGAAGAAGCCGCCGGCTATCGCCGGAAACTCGGGCTTGGAGAAGGCGACAGGCTTTTGGTCTGCGGCTCTACCCATCCCGGGGAAGAGGAGAACCTTTTGAATATATATAGGCAGTTATCTAGAGACTACCGCGGCCTCCGTTTGCTTATTGCGCCGCGTCACCCTGAAAGGGCGATGCAGATAGAGGGGCTTGTACGCAAGGCAGGTTTTGAAGCTTTTGCGACCGGCCGTTTAGCTGAGGGGGGAACAAAAGACGGGAAGGTGTTTGTCGTCGACAGCATAGGAGAATTAATGGGTTATTATGCTGCCGCAGACCTGGTTTTCGTCGGCGGCAGTCTTGTAAAAAAAGGGGGGCACAACATACTGGAGCCGGCGGTATTGGCAAAGCCGGTTATCTTCGGCCCCTATATGTTTAATTTCAGGGATATCGTCAGGATGTTTTTAGATAATCAAGCTGCGCTTTCGGTGCGCGACAGCGCGGAGTTAGAATTAGGGCTCAGGGGCCTGCTGGATAATCCTGCGAAGGCCCTGGATTTAGGAAGCCGCGGCCGGCAGTTGATATTGGCAAATCGCGGGGCTACCGGAAGAGTCCTGAAAGAAATCAAACCATTTTTTAGTTCCCCGGACCATCCCTTCATCTAGGCATAGACGTTTTTTATTTCAAACTGCAAGGGTTCCTGATAAGATGACCGTTTTTAAAAGAATAACCTTACTGGCGTTAATATTTTCCTTTTTCTCGGCGGGTATTTCCGCGGCCGAGGAAAAAACGAAACAGGCCGCACTCCCGGGGGTTACGGAATTCCGCCAGGCGCTTCGTAAGGTCATTGTGGTGAAAGAGGAGCAATTTGCAGGCGAGCTTGATTCCTATCTGCGCTATATGCCTTCCAGCGGCGCCTCCGGGCAATCCGGAAAAGTAGGCATAGTGGATTCCGTTTCAGAGTATAGCTATGAGGCCAAGGCCTTCGGCAAGCTGCCGGTGGAGCTGGTAATAGGGACCGAATATATGCAGATAAAGAATACTACTGCCATAGAGCTTCCTTCGCATCTGACATCGGTATCTTTCGGTCTTGAAACCATAGTCCCGTTTTTTAATCTCAATAAGGTCTATTTTTCGGCAGGCCTGGCCTCTCTCTTTACCAGCGATGATTGGGATTTTCATTCCTCTTCCTTCAGGATACCGCAGAGGTATTTTTTGATTTATCAGCCGAACGAGCAATTAACATTGGTTTGCGGAGTAGGGGTATGGCCGGATTATAAAGAGACGGTCTGGCCGATTGTAGGTTTTATATATAAGCCTAACGAGAAGCTTATTTTTAACCTCGTGCCCAAGACACCCGAGATCTCCTATGCCGTAGATGAAAGATTAACCCTTTTCGCACAGGCTGATATGTCGCAGAGTGAATACGAGGTTACGCAGGGAGAGCGTAAGAATGCGGTATTGGAGTATAATGAGATGCACCTCGGCGCAGGGGTAAGGTATAAATTCAACCGCCGCCTTAGGTGTTCTCTCTCTGCCGGAAGCATATTTAACCGTTCCATCAAATACCGGGATGATAGTCTCGGTAAGGTAGCGGTTGAGGATGGCTTCTATACCGAATTCCGCTTGGACTTCGGCTTCTAATATTCCATTGCCGCCCTGCCTTAATCATGCTATGTCCCAATATAGGATTTATCTATAACGCCTTGTGTGCTATAATATTAGTTTGGCTAACATGATAAAATACAAGAAGATAAAGGCCGGCAAAGGGATTGTAGAGGCGCTGGTAATGGACCTCGCCAAAAAGCGCCTTATAGTCTTAAGGGGCAGGCGCGGCTATGTGATGTGCGGCTACCTTAATCTTAAGGTTGCCCAGAGGTTTAATGAGGCGGCAGTAAAAATTACGGGTGTCTCCAGTATCAGGGAAGCCCTGAAGGCCAGGGTATCCGCTAGCACCTCCGGGGCGCGGAAGATGGGGATATATCCAGGCCAGCCGATAAAAGAAACGCTTAAACTCATAGCCCGATGAAAATTATTAACGAGAAAATCTATCTTAACACCAAGGGGAACTCGGACCTCGTTAATATCACCGGCGATGTTGAAAGGATACTCGGTGCTACTAACCTTAGGCGGGGCAGCGTTACGGTTTTTGTGGTCGGTTCCACCGTAGCCATTACCACCTTTGAATATGAGCCCGGCCTCCTTAAGGATATGCAGGAGGTTTTCGAGAAGCTCATTCCTTGCCGAAAGGGTTATCACCACGACGATACCTGGGGAGACGCCAATGGTTTCAGCCACCTGCGCGCTGCCTTGCAGGGGCCTTCTTTGACCATCCCCTTTGACGAAGGGAAACTTTTGCTGGGCACCTGGCAGCAGGTAGTACTGGCCGAATTTGACAATCGGCCGCGTAAACGCCAGGTGTTAGTCCAGGTGATAGGCGAATAAAGATGCGCAATTACCTCTATAATCTTGCCACAGATGCATCCGACGGTATTATTGCCGCGTTTATGAAGGCATTGTTGTTGGCATTGTCATGGCTTTACGGGTTGACGGTGCGGGTGCTCATCCTGATGCGTTCCAGCAGGCCTAAAAAAGCGGGCTGCCCTGTTATCAGTGTCGGGAATATTACGGTGGGGGGCACGGGCAAGACAAGCCTGGTGGAATTCATCTGCCGTTATCTTAAGGACAACGGTCACAAGCCCGCGGTGATTACCCGCGGTTACAAGAAACCGCGGCTGGCAGGCCGCCTGCCGCAGAGCGCTTATGAGACAATGGGCGATGAACCGTATATGCTGCAGAGGAACCTCAGGGACGTGTTGGTGATAGTTGATGCCGACCGCTTGCGCGGGGCCAGGCAGGCGCACGATTACTACGGGGTTGATACGATAGTCTTGGATGACGGATTCCAACAGTGGGGCATCAAGAAGGACCTGGATATAGCAGCTATCGACGCAACAAATCCTTTCGGTAACCGTAATATGCTTCCCCGCGGCATCCTGCGCGAGCCGCTTTCTTCCCTCAGGCGCGCGGATATCCTGGTTTTGACCAAGACAAACCTCAATCCCGATAGCCAGGATATCAAGGATTTTTTAAGCCGCATAAATCCAGGCGCCTTAATAGTAGAGAGCGCCCATCAACCGCTGGGGTGTTATTTCTTAGGGAGAGAGAAAGAAATGCTGGCAACGGATTTTCTTAAAGGCAAGACCCTGGCTTTATTTTCGGGTATTGCCGACCCCGATTCGTTCGAAAGCCTGGTTTTAAGCCTGGGCGGCCAGGTGGGGCTTTCCTTTACCTTTGACGACCACCACCGTTATACAAAAGATGACATCGAGGGCATCGTAGCTGCGAGCCGCAGGAAAGGCATCTCTGTTGTTGTCACTACTGAAAAGGATTCCGTGAGGCTGAGGTCGGTCTGTCCCGCAGCGGGCAATATCGCGATATTGGTACTGCGCATTGAATTGAAGGTTACGCATAATGAAAAACGACTACTGGATAGATTACTGGGGATATACCGCTCTTAAATTGCTGGGGCCGTTGATCCGCGCCTTTCCTCTGTTTTTTAGTTTTTTTATCGGCCGCCGGCTGGGAGATTTATTTTATTGTCTGGACGGCCGCCACCGCGCCATCGCGTATTCCAACATCAAGAGGGCATTAGGGAATAATCTTTCCTGCCGCAGCGCAAAGAAGATTACCCGCCAGTTTTACCAGGCCTACGGCCAGAATTTTATTGAGATTTTTCTGATACCGCGCATTGACCGCGCCTATATCGATAAATACGTCAGCTTCGAAGGGCTGCCTTATGTTAAGGATGCGATTGCACGCGGCAGGGGGCAGATATTCCTTGGCGTGCACGCCGGGAGCTGGGAATTGTCTTCTTTGTTTTGCATGAGGTTTGGGGTTGCCTATAATATCTTTGTGCGCAACCAGAGATATCCGCGTCTGGGCCGACTCCTTGACTCTTACCGTACCCGAAAAGGGGCGCGCATGATTAAGAAGGAAAACGAATTGCGCCAGCTCCTCCGCGCCTTCGAGAATAACGAGGCAGTGGGAATGAGCCTGGACCAGGGTGGCAGGGAAGGGATGCTTTTGGATTTCTTCGGCAGGGACGCCTCTTTTGCTACCGGAGCCGTAAGGCTAGCACTTAAATACAACCTGGCTATCGTGCCGACATTCAATACCAGGGTCAGAGGGCCATATTTAAAATTTATGCTGGGTCCGATATTCGAGGTTCAGAGAAGCGGTGATCTCGAAGATGATCTCAGGAGCAACCTTAAGCGCTTAGTCGCATTTTACGAGGATTACATACGCAGATACCCCAAGGATTACCTCTGGTCCTATAAGGTGTGGAAATATAGCTTAAAGAGAGAAATCCTTATTTTGAGCGACGGTAAAACAGGCCACCTCAGGCAATCCCAGGCGCTGGCGCGGATTGCCGGGGATTGCCTGGCGTCCCGCGGGTTTACGGTAAGCACCGCTGTGAGTGAAATAAGATTCCGAAACCGCCGGAGCAGTTTCTTTCTAAGGCTTAAGGCCATGTTTTCGGGCAGGTACAGCTGCCAGGGGTGCCTATGCTGTTTAAGGAATGCGCTTAGCCGCGATGCTTACCAGTCGTTAACGGGGAAGGCTCCGGATATCGTGATATCATGCGGCTCATCGTTGGCGGCGGTTAACTGGTACCTTACGCGCGAAAGCCTCGCTAAATCCATCGTGATTATGAAGCCGCCGTTGATGAGCTCCAAAAAATTTGATTTGATGCTCTTGCCGCAACACGACCTGCCGGCTGTTGCCAGAAATGTAGCAGTAACCCGGGGCGCACTGAATATGGTTGATGCCGAATATTTACGGCTGCAAGGTCAGAGATTAAAGCGGCATCTTGGGGATAAGAAGGTTTCCGAGGCTTGTATTGGTGTCCTCTTTGGCGGAGACAGCAAGGGGTTTTCTCTTGAGGCGCCGTTGGTATCGAAGGTCATCCGTCAGCTCAAAGACGCGGCAGAGGCCTTAGGTGCCGATATCCTCGTGACTACCTCCAGGCGCACATCCTCCGAGGTTGAAGAGTTAGTTAAAAATGAATTTGGGGATTACCCCCGGTGTAAATTTCTGGTGATTGCAAGCAAGGAGAACTATGATTTTGCTGTGGGTGGCATTTTATCCCTGAGTTCTCTCTTGATCGTTTCTCCGGAGAGTATCTCGATGATATCGGAGGCGGTAAGCAGCGCCAGATACGTCGTGGTTTTTGAAGGCGGCGGATTAAGCCCGCGGCACCAGAGGTTTCTTGAATCGGCATCAGAAAACAGGCACATCTACCTTTCCGGGGCATCTTCGCTGGCCAGCCTTATTAACGGCCTTTGGAAGGATAAACCGGAGGTTCCCGTCTGGGATGATAACAGGGCGGTAAAAGAGGCGCTGGAGAGGGTTTTGTAATTATGAATATCATGCAGATATTGCCGGAGCTGAACGTCGGCGGCGTGGAGAGCGGGACCCTGGATCTGTCCAGGCACTTGGTGAAGGCCGGACACAAGGCGGTGGTGGTTTCTCACGGCGGCGGATTAGTGAAAAATATAGAGGCAGTCGGCGCCGTCCATTACACCCTGCCGGTGCATAAGAAATCTTTTTTTTCGATGATGAGGATGGTGCCGCGCCTTGCAGAAATTATCAGGAAGGAGAATATTGATATCGTGCATGCCCGTTCTCGCGTGCCTGCCTGGATTGCCTATTTTGCCTGCCGCCGCACCAGGACAGTTTTTATTACCACCTGTCACGGTTATTACCGGAGGCACCCTTTTAGCTATGTGATGGGCTGGGGCAAAAGAGTGATTGTCCTAAGCAATGTCATCGGCAGGCACATGATTGACGATTTCGGGGTGCCCCACGAGAGAATCAGGTTTATACCGCGAAGCGTAGACCTCCAGAGGTTTAAATATATAAGCCCCGATGCCAAAAGGAAACAGGATTTTAACGTCGGCATTATCGGCAGGATTACGCCGCTTAAAGGACACCTCCATTTTATCAAGGCGATGAGCAGGGTTGCCCGTCAGATTCCCCGTTTGCGCATCTGGATTGTCGGCGATGCCCCGGCATCCAAAGAGGCATACCGCGAGCAGGTGCAGGTCCTGGTGCGCCGGCTTGGCCTCTGGCACTGTACGGAATTTCTCGGTATCCAGAGGGACATCCCGGCGATTATGACGCAGTTGGATGCGTTGGTCCTGGCTACTACTACGCATGAGGCTTTCGGAAGGGTGATTGTAGAGGCGCAGGCAGCGGGGGTTCCGGTAGTGGCTACAAAGGTAGGGGGGGTAGTGGATATCATCGAGGATAACAGGACCGGTTTCCTGGTGGCGCCGGCTGAAGAGGAGGACATGGCAGAGGCGGTCTTGAAGATTTATCGCGACCCGGGATTAGCCGCAGGCCTGGCTGAGCGTGCCTACCGAAAGATCCAGGAGAAATACAGCGTAGAGCTGATGGTCAAGAGCACCATGGATGTTTACGGGGAAGCGCTCGATAATTTTAAGGCCCTGGTTATGAAGTTTAGCTCGGTGGGAGACGTAATCCTGTCGGTTCCGGCAATCCGCGCCCTTAAGAAGAAATTCGGCAGGCGTTATAAAATTAGCTGCCTGGTGGGGGAGTCTTCAAAGGACGTCCTGATGCGCTGTCCTTATCTTGACGAATTATTGGTATGCGATTTCAAAAACCGCGATCTCGGAGCAAAGGGGTTGCTCGGATTGGGACGGATGCTTAGAAAGAGGAATTTCGACATAGCGATAGACCTGCAAAACAACCGCAGGAGCCATATACTGGCAGCGTTGAGCATGAGCCCGGACCGCTATGGTTACGATAACAGGAAGCTGGGTTTTCTTCTGAACCACCGCCTCAAGGATTCCAAGGCTTTGATTGAACCGGTAAAGCACCAGTTTAGGGTTTTGAATATGTTGGGCATCGGGCTGGAAGATGCGTACCTGGAGTTGTGGCCGTCTGAAGACGACCGGCGCTACATAGATGAGTTTTTGGATTCGGAATGGCTAAGCGCAAAACAGGCGCTGGTGGGGGTAAATATCAGCGCCAGCAGCCGTTGGCTTACCAAAGACTGGCCGCTGGAACACATCGCCAGGCTATGCGAGGAGCTGAAAGAACAGGATATACGCGTGGTAGTAACGGGGACATCCGGAGATATTGCGCAAGCCAGGGCGCTTTTGGGGATGACGCGGGATGCCAGGCCTATCAACGCCTGCGGTAAGACTACCGTAAATCAGCTCGCCTGCCTCATCAAGAGATGCGGCGCCTACATATCTTCTGATTCCGCGCCGCTGCATGTGGCAGCCGCAGTCGGCACCCCCTTTGTTGCGCTTTTCGGCCCGACTGACCCCAGGAGACACCTTCCTCCGGCTGAAAATTTTATCGTGATAAGAAAAGACCTAAGCTGCGGACCATGCTATAAATCCAAATGCCGCAGACCAAAATGCATGCAGTTGATACGGCCGGAAGAGGTGCTGGAGGCGGTCGGCAGATTTTTAAAATGAGAATACTGTATCTTGTCAACCACCTCAATATCGGAGGCATCACTAGCTATATCTTATCCCTGGCCTGCGGGATGAAGGCCAGGGGGCATACGGTTTATGTCGCTTCCAGCGGCGGGAGGATGGAGGATGACTTAAGGCGCAGAGGCATTGTCTGCATCAGGGCGCCGCTTAACACCAAATCCGAGGCAAGCCCGCGCTTGCTTTTGAGTTTTTTAAAGCTGCTGCCTCACCTTAAAAAAAACAGCATTGACCTCGTTCATTGTAATACCAGGGTAACGCAGGTATTAGGGTGTTTCCTGGAGCGTGCCAGCGGGATAGCGCATATTTCCACCTGCCACGGGTTCTTTAAAAGGAGGGCCTCGCGTCTGCTCTTTCCTTGCTGGGGGAGGAAGGTCATCGCTATCAGCGAGGCGGTACGCGAACACCTGATGAGAGATTTTAGAGTTAATCCCAAAAATATCGTCGTAATCCACAACGGTATTGACGCGGAAAGGTTTGTGGTCGGAGTTAAGAAAGACCCGGGTTTAGGGCAGGGGCCGGTGGTCGGGATCATCGCGAGACTTTCCGACGTAAAAGGACATGCTTATCTTATCCGGGCAATGCAGGAGGTCGTAGCGAGATTACCATCGGCGAGGCTTTTGATTGTGGGTGAAGGCAAAATGAAAAGGGAGCTTATGGAGTTGACGGTAAGCCTGGGGCTGGAGGAGAGCGTCAGATTTTCACCGGAGGTAAGCGATAGCCGGGATGCCTTATCGGAAATGGACGTGTTTGTCTTGCCTTCCCTGGCAGAGGGATTGGGCTTAAGCCTGATGGAGGCGATGGCAGCCGGCCTGCCGGTAATCGGCTCCGATATCGGAGGCATCAGAAACCTGATTCAAAATGGATACAACGGCCTCCTGTTTGAGAGCCGCAACATAGACGCATTGAGCCGGGCGATTTTAGAATTATTGCAGGATCAAGAAAAGAGACAGCGGCTGGGGGCTAACGCCGCAAGGTTCATCAGGGAGAATTTTTCTCTCTCACGGATGACGGAAGAAACGGAGGAAGTTTATAAAAAATGTTTTGGCGCAGGTTAACGATATTTGTTTTGATAATTCTTATGATTCTGGGGGGAGGCGTTTATCTTTGGTTCAATAAGCTGATGCAGGAGCATTACGTGGCACCGATACTGATGTACCACTCTATAAATCCCAAGAGCGATAAGGTCCTCAGGCGGCTGATAGTAAGTCCCCGCTCCTTTGAGCGCCAGATGCGTTTTTTCAAAGAGCATCGTTATAATGTGATGCCCCTCGTATCCCTGGCGGCATTAATCCGTGATAAAAAACCCATACCTCCGAAGACCGTCGCCATTACCTTTGACGACGGCTACAGGGATTTTTACACCTACGCCTTCCCGGTACTTGAAAAATACAGGCTCCCTGCCACGATGTTTATCATTGTGGATGAAGTAGGCCGGTCCGGAGGGGACAGGCTTAGCTGGCAGGAGATCATCCGGATGCAGGAATCGGGCCTGGTTACATTTGGCAGCCATGCCATGGGACCGGAGCCGCTCATAAAGATTAAGTCCCCGTCAGAGTTAAAAAGGCAGATATTTTTATCCAAGAGGATACTGGAGGAGAAGCTGGGGCAGCGGGTAAAGGCGTTCAGTTATCCCGAAGGGATGTTTAATCCCGTTATCCGGCAGACGGTTATTGACGCCGGTTATAAACTCGCGGTAGCTACCCATCCCGGCAGAGACCATCCCGATGACGATGCCTTTGCCCTGAAGAGGCTGAGGATATCTTACAGCTCCGATAATCTTTTGGTGTTTTGGTTTGAGACGTCCGGGGTATATAATTTTATCCGCGAGTGCGACAAAGACAACTAAAAAACCAAAGATGTCCAAGCGCATACTTATCTTTAACGTAAACTGGCTGGGTGACGTGCTTTTCTCTACCGCCGTAATCAGAAACCTGCGGCGTAATTTCAGAGAGGGTTATCTGGCCTGTGTCGTCCCCAGCCGCTGTTACGCCGTCCTGAAAGATAATCCTTACCTGGACGAAATTATTATTTATGACGAGAAGGACAGACACAGAGGCCTTTTGGCAAAACTGCGTTTTATCGGCTACCTCAAAAGCAAGAGGTTTGACACCGTTTTCCTGTTGCACCGTTCCGCAAGCAGGGCCTTTATCTGCTGGATGGCAGGGATACCCGAACGCATAGGTTATTACACCCCCAAACGGGGGTTTCTGCTTACCAAAAGGATTGCGCCCCTGCCTCAGGATAGCCTTCATCGCATTGATTATTATCTTAATATCATAGAGAAAGCAGGGTTGAGGGTTGAGGATAGGTTCAGCGATTTCTTTGTCAGTGACAATGACCGTGAGGCAGCCGGGCGCTTCCTCGAGACCAACGGGGTGGAAGATAATGATTTCCTGGTAGGGATAAATCCCGGGGGCAACTGGATCCCTAAGCGCTGGCCAAAGGGGCATTGGGCGCGCCTGGCCGATATGCTGATTGAGAAGCTTGGCGCCAAGGTTATCATTACCGGCAGCCCCTCCGACGCCGCTCTCGCAGGAGAGATCAGGCTTTTGATGAAGGGTAAGCCTTTGGCCGCCTGCGGTGAAATCAATCTCAAGCAGTTCGCTGCCATGGCGATGAGGATGGATCTATTTATCTCAGCCGACAGCGGTCCGTTACACATTGCCAATTCTGCGGGGTGTAAGAATATTATTGCTATTTTCGGCCCTACCTCCCTGAAGGTTACCTCGCCGTATCCGTTAAAGAACGTAAATATAATGCAGAAGGAGGTCGGTTGCGTTATCCCCTGTTATGATAAGGATTGCCGGGATAACCGTTGTATGCAGGCCGTGACGCCGGAAGACGTTTTCCGGCAGGCCGCCGAGATTAAAAACAAGAGATGAAAATCCTATTTGTTACTTTGAGTAATATCGGGGATGCCATCCTTACCCTTCCTGTTCTGGATAGCCTGCGCAGTAATTTAGCTTCCCCGCGCATTACGGTAGTAGCTACCAGCCGCACCGGAGAGATATTCCAGGGTGTCCCTGAAGTCGAAGAGGTGATAGTTTACGACAAGCACGCCCCCTTAAGGGAAAAGATCGCGCTTTTGAGGAGGCTGCGGGAGAAGGGGTTTGATGCGGTAGTGGACCTGCGCAACAGTCTCCTGGGGGTTTTGACCCCGGCCAGGCAGAAGACCTCTTCTCTCCTGCATCCGCCGGCCGCGATAAGGCACATGAAGGACAGGCATCTTTATAAAATCAGCCGCATTATCAGTAAATTGAAAGATAAGAATGCTGCCAGCCGCGGCAGTATGCTTGGGGCGAGGCCGGAGGATGAGGATTACATCAACAGGCTCCTGGAGGGATGCGGTATTTCCTCCCGGGATAAGATTGTCGTTGTAGGTGCGGGGGCCAGAAGCAACACCAAGAGGTGGCCGAGCGATAAATTTCTGGAGCTGGCCGCTGAGCTCGTCAGGGAATTGCGTCTTGCGGTCATTCTCTCCGGAGACAAAGGCGACGCGCCGACCAACAGCTATATCAGTCAACGTATCGGAGACGGCGTCTTTGACTTCTCGGGATTGACTACTATCCCGCAACTGGCATCTCTTATCAGGAGGGCGATGGTCGTTGTCACTAACGACAGCGCCCTGCTGCATCTGGCAAGCTACTTAGATGTGCCTGTGGTTGCCATATTCGGACCGACCGATGAGGATAAATACGGCCCCTGGTCGCAAAATAAGGCGGTGGTAAAAAAAGATATCTTCTGCCGGCCGTGCCAGAAGGCCCAGTGCCGTTACTCTTCGCTTAAATGCCTGCAGATTATAAGTGTAGAGGATGTCATGCGCCAGGTGAGGAAGATGGTTGACCCGCAGGCCAGAGAGGCGGCATTGCGTCCAAATGCCCCCGGTAAGGATTTTAAGCGCATCTTAGTGGTGCGTACCGACAGGATAGGGGACGTAGTTCTTTCTACTCCCGTCATCAGGGCGCTCAGGGATAGTTATCCGCATGCCTATATCGCGATGATGGTCTCTGCCTATGCCAAGGATGTAGTAGAAGGCAATCCCTGCCTTGACGAGGTGATTATTTACGATAAGGAAGCCGAGCATAAGGGCTGGCTTGGCAGTTTCAAGTTCGCCAGAAACCTCAAGAAAAAAAGGTTTGAGCTGGCGTTGATTCTGCACCCTGCCAACCGGGCGCATCTGGTTACTTTTATCGCCGGCATACCCATGCGCGTAGGATATGACCGTAAATTAGGATTCCTGCTTAGCGATAAGGTTAAACACCTCAAGCACCTCGGCCAGAAACACGAGCTGGAATACAATCTTGATCTTTTGCGTTACCTGGGCATCGAGGCAGATGATAAAAAAACATTTATGCCTATAAAAGCGGAGTCAGAACGCTGGGTTGAGAATGTATTGCTAAAAGAAGGGGTAAAACCAGCTGATAAACTCTTGGCTTTGCATCCGGGCGCCAGTTGTCCTTCTAAGATCTGGCCTTCGGGAAGATTCGCCGAGGTCGCCGATAAATTATCGTTGAAGCACGGTCTCAAGGTTATCATCCTGGGCGGTCCGAAGGATGCTGTTTTGGCCGGGAGGCTCGCAGGCCAGATGCGCACGAAGGCCTTTAACCTGGCAGCAAAGACATCAGTCAGTCAACTGGCAAGCATCATCAGGCGCTGCAGGCTTTTTATATCCAATGATTCCGGGCCGGTGCATATCGCCTCTGCAGTAGGCACGCCGGTGATATCGATATTCGGACGTTCGCAGGAGGGCTTAAGCCCGAGGCGCTGGGGGCCATTAGGGCTAAAGGATAGAATACTGCATACAAAGGTGGGTTGCATTGAATGCCTGGCGCATAATTGCACGAAAGATTTCGCCTGTCTTAAGGCAATCGGCGTAGATGACGTTTTGGCTGCCGCAGATTCCATTCTTAGAGATGGAGGGGGCTAAATAAATTATGCCGGAATTCGGGGTCGGTCTTAAAAAGGAAAAGATGTTGCATGATAAGATGCGCCAGCTGGGGGTAAGAGAAGATGATATCGTCGAGAAATTCAGCCGTTCCCAGGGTCCTGGCGGACAGAATGTCAATAAGACCTCCACTTCCGTCTGGCTTAAACATATCCCCAGCGGCATACAGGTGAAATGCCAGCAGGAGCGTTCCCAGGCACTTAACCGTTATATAGCCCGCAGGATCCTTTTAAATAAGATTGAAAATGTGGTATTAGGGAGGCTTTCCGAGGAGAGGAAGCGCATTGAGAAAATACGCAGGCAGAAGCGCAGGCGTTCGCGCAGGGCGAAGATAAAGATATTGGAAGCCAAGCGCCGCCAGGCAGAAAAGAAGCTGTTACGCCAGAAGGTTTCAGGTCCCGATTATTAAGCAGGGACGGTTCTGAAGTTGTTCTTAACCTGTCCCCGGGCAGGGGACGGGTTAGCTTCACCTCAGGAACCGCCCCTGCTTAAGGTGGTTAAAAAGGTTGATTTAGCGCTATTTTATGATAAAATTATAGACTCATATGCTTAATATAAATAAAATAAAGACATATTCCATAAGAAGAAGGCATAGCAAGGTGGATAAGGGCAGCTTTGCCAAGCCCCCTGCCAAGGCAAGGAGTTTTTTGGGGTTTTACCGTTCCCTGCCGCGGATCCTAAAGGCCCGGGATTTACACGAGGTAGTAGACGCGTTGGTAAAATCCAGACGCGCCAAAAAGGGGATAATTTTTATGGCCGGCGCGCATGTGATTAAATGCGGCTTAAATCCGGTCTTGATTGAGTTAATCAAAAAAAAGGTTATCACCTGTCTTTGCCTTAACGGCGCAGGCATGATTCATGATTTTGAGATTGCCTTTCAGGGGAGGACATCAGAGGACGTAGCCAGCAGCCTTAAGACCGGAAGGTTCGGGATGGGCCGCGAAACCGCGGATTTTATAAACGGCGCCGCCAAGGAAGGTGTGACAGCCGGGTTAGGCCTGGGGGCTTCGCTGGGTTATAAGATTTCAGTTTCCAGATTACCTTACCGCTCCAACAGCATTATATACCAGGCGTATAAACATAAGGTCCCGGTGTGCGTCTTTGTCGCAATCGGAACCGACATTATTCATCAGCATCCTTCGTTTGAGCCCGCCTTGACCGCAAAAGGCAGTCTCAGGGATTTCCATCTTTTGGCAGAAGAGATATCCAGGATTAATAACGGGGGAGTGGTTTTGAATTTTGGCTCCGCCGTAATATTGCCGGAGGTATTCCTAAAGGCCCTGAATCTGGCGCGTAATCTGGGAATGAGGGTGCATAATTTTACGAGCGCGAATTTCGACATGAGTTATCATTACCGTCCGCAGCAAAACGTGGTATCAAGACCTGTTGCCTCCGGAGGGAGAGGTTACTATATCGTCGGCCATCACGAGATTATGTTGCCTCTCTTGGCCCAGGCGGTGCTGGAAAAGATATGAACACCAAACGTCTAAAGGAAATCATCTCCAAGTTTCACCAGGCGAGGATTCTCGTAATCGGCGACCTTATACTGGACGAGTATATCTGGGGAGATGTGCAGAGGATTTCCCCCGAGGCCCCCGTCCCGGTGGTCTGGGCTAACAGGAGGACATTCGTGCCCGGAGGCGCCGCCAACGTCGCCAATAACATCTCGGCCCTGGACGGCAAGGTATGGTTATTAGGCGTTACCGGCAGCGATAAGAATTCCGCTATCCTGCGCAGCGAACTGAAGAAAAGAGGGATAAATACCAAGGCTGTATTTACAGAGCCTAAGCGCCACACTACGGTTAAGACCCGTATCGTAGCAGGACACCAGCAGATGGTCAGGTTAGATTGGGAGCATACCGATGCCCTTCCCCCTGCCCTAAACCGTAAAATCGCGTCTTTTATTGAAAGTAACATCAAAAGGTTCGATGCGGTGATTATCGAGGATTACGGTAAAGGCGTGATTAATACCCATCTTCTGCGGGAGCTATCGGATATTTGCCATCGTAATAAAAAGATTATTACCGTTGACCCCAAGGAGGAGAATTTTCAGTATTACCGCGGCGTTACCGCCATTACCCCTAACCGCAAGGAACTGGAGAACGCCATCCGCAACCTTAAGATCAGAGATACTACCAATAGCTTCAAGGTGCATAACGACAAGCTTTTGAGGGATAGCGATATTGAGCTGGCAGCCCGCGAGATAATTAAGTACCTTTGCCTGGAGTCTCTCCTGGTGACCCTCGGCGAGCAGGGGATGCAGCTTTTTGAGAAAGGCGGACGCACCGCCGAGATACCCACCGTCGCCCAGGAGGTCTTTGATGTCTCTGGCGCAGGTGATACGGTCATTTCCTGTTTTACGCTGGCGCTTGCATCAGGGGCATCAAAGCCGGAGGCAGCCTTGATAGCTAATTTTGCCGCCGGCATAGTGGTAAGCAAGCTCGGCACTGCAGTGACCGACAGAAGAGAATTGCTGGCTAAGATACAGTCGGTTTAAAATCTAAGACAATGAATGTTATCGGAGTAATACCGGCAAGATATTCGTCAACCAGGTTTAACGGTAAGGTCCTGGCAGACCTTTGCGGGAAACCTCTCCTGCAGCATGTCTGGGAGCGGGCAAAGGAGGCCAGGCTTCTGGACGAACTCATGATTGCCTGTGATGACGAGAGGGTATTTCAGGCAGCCTCCGGGTTCGGGGCCAAGACTGTCATGACCGCCAAGGCCCACGCTTGCGGCACGGACAGGATCTCGGAGGTGGTAAACCCCCTGGATGTCAGGATAGTGATTAATATCCAGGCGGATGAGCCGCTTATTCATCCGACGATGATAGACGCCTTAGCCCAGACGCTCCTGGATGACGGTTCCCTGTCCATGGCGACCCTGATGCATAAAATAGACGATACCGCCCTTATCCATGACCCGCATGTCGTGAAGGTGACGGTAGACAAGAACGGCTTCGCGTTATATTTTTCCCGCGCCCCCATCCCTTTCTGCGCTCCTAACTCTGAGGTCGGGACGCCGGATTATTATAAGCACATCGGATTATACGCTTATACCAAGGATTTCCTTTTTGTTTATAAAAACCTCCCCGTCTCAAGGCTGGAGCAGATTGAGAGGCTTGAGCAGTTGAGGGTGCTCCAGGAGGGCTACCGCATCAAGGTTATTGAGACCAAGCACGATACCATCGGGGTCGATACTCCCGAGGACCTTGAGAAAGTAAGACAGTATCTGGAGAACAGGAAGGGGCAGTGATATGCGCACGGTAAAAATAGGAAATATCAGAATCGGCAGGGGCAGCCCCCTGGTTTTAATTGCCGGTCCCTGCGTATTAGAGTCGGAACGCATGGCAATAGAGGCAGCCCGCAAGCTTAAAGACATCACCCGCAGGCTAAATATCCCCTATATTTTTAAATCCAGTTTTGATAAAGCCAACCGTCTATCGGTAGGTTCTTACCGCGGGCCGGGGATTAAAAAGGGGCTCCAGATACTCGCCAAGGTAAAGGAGAAGATACGCGTTCCCATTTTAAGCGATATCCATTGCCAGAAAGAGATAAAGGAAGCGGCCGAGGTTTTAGACATCATTCAGATACCGGCCTTCCTTTGCCGTCAAACCGATATCGTGCTGGCGGCAGCAATGACCCGCAAGGTAATCAATATTAAAAAGGGGCAGTTTCTGGCGCCTTGGGATATTATACCGATTGTGCGCAAGATCGAGTCTACCGGCAACCGCAGGATAATCATCACCGAGCGCGGGGTATCCTTTGGCTACAACAATCTTGTTTCGGATCTGAGGGCCTTGAAGATTGTCAGGGATTCCGGGTATCCGGTCATCTATGATGCTACGCATAGCGTGCAGCTGCCGGGAGGCAAAGGCGATTGCTCCAGCGGACAGCGCGAGTTCGTAGGCCCGCTTTCCCGTGCCGCAGTGGCCTTTGGCTGCGACGGCCTCTTCCTTGAGGCCCACCCTGACCCGGACAACGCTCCCTGCGACGGTCCGAACATGATAGCGCTCTCAGACGTGGAGAAATTATTGAAAGAGATCAAAATGATAGAAGGTGTGCTATGGCGATAAACGTATTAAAACGCGCTAGAGAGGTTTTTAATATCGAGGCAAAGGCGATCAGCGACCTGAAGAACAAGATTAACCGCGATTTCCAAAAGGCGGTGCAGATTATGCTTAATACCAGGGGCAGGGTGGTGGTTAGCGGAATGGGTAAGGCCGGCATTATTGCCCAGAAGTTTTCCGCGACCCTTTCTTCTACCGGCACCCCGAGCCTGTTCCTGCATTCCGCCGAGGCTATCCATGGCGACCTCGGCCGCGTGGTTTCGGATGATACCGTAGTTATACTTTCTAACAGCGGGGAAACGGATGAAGTTAAAAAATTTCTCCCGCTTCTCAAAAAGATAGGCGTACCCATCATCGCCATTACCGGCAATACCCGCTCGATACTGGCGCGTTACAGCGATGTAGTTTTAGACAGCGCGGTGGAAAAAGAGGCCTGCCCGCTAGGCCTGGCTCCTACCGCCTCAACTACTGCGATGCTGGCGATGGCCGATGCCTTGGCAGTATGCCTGCTGGAATTGAAAGGTTTTAAAGAAAAGGACTTCGCTTTTTACCACCCCGGAGGATTGCTTGGCCGGAGGCTTCTTTTGAAGGTAGGAGACATTATGCGTACCGGTAGCTCCCACGCCGTAGTAGCCGATGATAAGAAGGTTTCCGAGGTCCTGTTTAAAATAACACATTCCCGCGCCGGAAGCGCTACGGTAGTAGGCAAAAATGGGAAGCTGGTCGGCATCTTTACGGACGGCGACCTGCGCAGGCACCTGGAGAGCGACCCTGACCTTACCAGACGCAGGGTCAGGGACGTAATGACCAGGGGCCCCATCTCGGTAAAGGCAGGGATGCTGGCGGCAGAGGCAATGCGCATCCTTGAGGGTAAGAATATTGACGAGGTTCCGGTAATCGACGATAAAGGCAGGCCCGTCGGATTGCTGGACGTGCAGGATTTATTAAAGGCAGGGTTGGTTTAGATGAACGAAGCAAATGCGCTTGATGCCGCTATCGCGGCAAAGGCCGGGAAGGTAAAGCTTCTTCTCCTTGACGTGGACGGCGTTTTAACCGACGGCCGCATCGTCTATGATTCCAAGGGCCGCGATTCAAAATTTTTCGATGTCCACGACGGGATGGGGGTTTACCTTTTACGCCGCGCCGGCATCCCGACGGTACTGGTTACCGCCAAGAGCTCCAAGGCGATCCTGCCGCGGGCCCGCGACATGCGGATCGCCAAGGTTTATGCCGAACTGCCCAGCAAAAGCAGGGTCCTTGAAAAGATCAAGAAGAAATACAACGTGGATCCGGAAGAAATATGTTTTGTGGGCGATGACCTGGTGGACCTTTGCCTGATGAATAAAGTGGGCTTGGCGATAGCGGTATTCAATGCCTGCCCCGAGATAAAACAGGCGGCCGCATACATTACCATCAGGCACGGAGGCAGGGGCGCGGTACGCGAGGTCAGCGAGTTAATCCTCAAATCCAAGGGCAGATGGAAAGAAATGGTCCGTCTCTATGATATCTAAAAGCCTGATATGGATATCGGCATTCTTTTTATCGTGCGGCGCGCCTTTATACGCGCTGGATAGCGGGGCGCTTGAATCGGCCCAGCAGATTAATGAATTCTCGCTGGCAGGTTACGGCGAGAAGGGCAAGAAGACCTGGGACTTAAGCGCTCATTCCGCAGATATCTTTGATAATATCGTAAAGCTCAAAGAAATAACCGGCAATCTCTACGGCGAGCAAGAGGATATTGCCCTCAGCGCCAGGAAAGGGGATTTCGATAAGGTAAATTCCCGGGTTCATCTGGAGGAAAAGGTAGTTATTACCAGTTCCGGAGGGGCGCGGCTGACGACCGACAGCCTGGATTGGGACCGCAAGGAACATATCGTTTCTACCGATGAGCTCGTAAGCATCGAAAAAGGCAATATGGTTACCAGCGGCCGCGGCGCAAGAGGCAATACAGATCTCAGGCGCGTCGACCTTAAGAAAGACGCCAAGGTAGAGATAACTCAAGATAAAACCGATGCAGTAGCTAAAAATTCCGGCGGCGAAAAAATGACCATCACCTGTGACGGAGCGTTACAGATAGATTACGAAAAAAATGTTGCAGTGTTCAATAAAAATGTTAAAGTAGTGAGGCAGGATTTGGAGATTGACAGCGACACGATGGAGGTTTATTTCATACCTTCCAGCAAGGTTGCTAAAGGCGGCTCGTCCGTTCCGCAAGAGAAAGCGTCCGGCGATATGACTGCCGCGGCAATGGGCAACAGCATAGACAGGATTGTCGCGCGCGGCAACGTCAGGATAATGCGGGGGGAGAACGTTTCTTATAGCGATGAAGCAATGTATAAAAGCCTGGATAAGAAGATTACGCTTTTAGGCAGTCCTAGGCTCATAATCTATTCGGCGGAGGAGTTTAATGCACCTGCTGGAAATTAAGGCTATTGCCAAATCCTACGACGGCAGGCAGGTCGTTAAGGGCATAGATATTTTGGTTAAGCGCGGGGAAATCGTAGGTCTCCTCGGACCTAACGGCGCAGGCAAGACCACCACTTTCTATATGGTGGTCGGGATTGTTCCGCCGGATAGCGGCAAGATCGTTTTTGACAACCAGGATATCACGAGGCTGCCTATACACGAGCGTGCCCGTTACGGCATCGGTTACCTATCCCAGGAACCCTCGATCTTCAGGAAGTTGAGCGTCCGGGATAATATCATGGCAATCCTGGAGACCCTTCCGATAACCAGGCACGAAAGGGACCAGAGGCTGGGGGAGCTTCTTAAAGAGCTCAACATATCGCATCTGGCGAAGAACAAGGCTTATACCTTGTCCGGCGGAGAGAGGAGGCGCCTGGAGATTACCAGGGCGCTGGTGACTAATCCGTCTTTTATATTGCTGGATGAGCCATTTTCGGGCATTGACCCTATCGTAGTCAGCGAGGCCCAGGAGATTATCAAGGAACTCCGGACCAAGGGGCTGGGGATCTTGCTGACAGACCACAATGTGCGCGAGACCCTTTCTATCACCGACAGGGCATACCTGATAGCCGACGGGAAGATTCTTATTTCCGGCACTGCCCAGGATTTGATTGCCGACCCCAAGGCGCGCGAGTTGTATCTCGGAGAGAAGTTCAGCATGTAAGGAAAGGCATCTAAGACATGAAGACGGAAATCAAAAAAATCGACGGAACCAAAAGAGAACTGCACATCGAGGTGGAGGGAGACATCGTCAATAATAAATTCGATGACGTCTTTAAGAGGATAGGGCAGGAGGCCAAGGTCGCGGGTTTCAGGCCAGGACATGTCCCCCGCGACGTACTCGAGAAGCATTATTCCTCCCAGGCTCATGAGCAGGTGCTTAAAGAGCTCATCCCGGATGTCTATAACCAGGCAATAGAGAAGGAGGGGCTTGATGTAATCGAGTTGCCGAATATCTATGACGTTAAACTCAGCCGCAGCAATCTCGTTTTTAAGGCGGCGGTAGAGGTTACCCCGGATGTAAAACTCGGTAATTATAAAGGCATAAAGGTCGAATATAAAAATATTGAGGTTACGCCGGAAGAGGTAAAGCGCCGCATTGATTCCTTGAGGGAGTCGCGCAAGGCGCAAGAGGCCGATGATAATTTTGCCAGGGGCCTGGGGTATCCGGGAATGGTAGAGCTTGAGAAGGCAATAACCCAGCAGGTCTTCCTGGAGAAAGAAGGTCAGCAGCGCCACAAGATAGAGGAGACGTTAATTGAGACCCTGAGAAAACAGTCGGATTTCAAGCTTCCGGAGTCCATGGTGAACAGGCAGTTGGCGGACCTCCTGCGCAGGGCAAAGCTGGACCTGGCATTAAAGGGAATTGCGAGAGACAAGATTGACGGGAGCGAAGGGGAATTGAGGAAAGAATTGGAGCCGCAGGCGCATTCGCAGGTCAGGACTTATCTTGTCCTGGCAGCGGTGGCGCGCAAGGAAAATATCCCGCTGGACGATGGGATGCCGGCGAAGGTCTTGGAATTCCTCTTAAAGGAGGCTAATTGGCAGCAGCTAAAATAAGGGAGGCAGATATGAGCATAAAGATGCAGACTTTGGTCCCTATGGTGATTGAACAGAACCCCCGCGGCTACGAGCGCGCTTACGATATCTACTCCCGGCTTTTAAAGGACCGCATTGTTTTTATCGGCACCCCGATTGACGATACAGTCGCCAATCTTATCATCGCCCAGATGCTCTTCCTGCAGATGGAGGATTCCAACAAAGAAATCAATGTTTACATCAATTCCCCCGGGGGCTCGGTGACCGCAGGCCTGGCGATATACGATACCATGCAGTTCGTAAAGTGCGAGGTGGCCACTTACTGCGTCGGTCAAGCCAGCAGCATGGGGGCATTGCTGCTTTGCGCCGGGGCAAAGGGCAAGCGTTCTGTGCTGCCGAATTCGCGCATTATGATCCATCAGCCGTGGGGAGGCATCGAAGGAGCTGCAGAGGATATCTCGCGCCACGCAAAGGAGATACTGAAGATGCGCGACCGCATAAACGAAATCCTCTCCAGGCATACCGGCCAGCCGCTGGATAAGGTCCAGAAGGATACCGACCGCGATTACTTCATGTCTGCCGAAGAGGCCAGGAATTACGGATTAGTAGATGAGGTTATCATCAGCCAGAAGACAAAATAAGAGGAGATAGCGTAAAATGAGAAAGAGATACCTGCTTACCCCCGGGCCTACCCCTTTGCCGTATGAAGTTTCCGAGGCCCAGGCCCGCCCGATAATACATCACCGCACCCCGCAGTTTCAGGCTTTCCTTAAAGAGGCGAGCGAAGGGTTAAAATACTTATTCCAGACGCAAGGCGAGGTTTTTATCCTTGCTTCTTCCGGGACCGGGGCAATGGAAGCGGCAGTAGTCAATATTTTGTCTCCCGGCGATATCGCCTTGACGGTCGAGGGAGGAAAGTTCGGGGAGAGATGGACCGAGATCTGTTCCTCCTACGGGATTGAGGCTGAGGTGCTCAAGGTGGAATGGGGGAGAGCGGTTGACCCTAAGGAAATTGCCAGGCGCCTGGCAGCTAATCCCAAAATCAAGGCAGTCTTTACTACCCTTTGCGAGACCTCTACCGGCGTGACAAACGATATTGAGGCCATAGGCAAGGTAGTCAGGGATACCAGCGCCGTTTTGGTGGTAGATGCAATTTCCGGACTGGGCGCAGTGGATTTCAAGACCGATGCCTGGGGTGTTGATATCTGCGTCTCCGGCTCCCAAAAAGGATTGATGTTGCCTCCGGGGTTGGGCTTTATTTCGGTCAGCACCAAGGCCTGGAAGAAGATAGAGGAGTCCAAGGCCCCAAGGTATTACTTTGACCTGAAGTCATGCCGTAAGGCGATGGAGAAAAACGATACGCCTTTTACCCCCGCCATTTCTTTGATTATCGCTCTCAATGAAAGCCTGCGCATTATCCGCCAGGACGGCCTGGATAAGGTTTTTGCGCGGCACAGGAAGATGGCAGATGCTACGCGCTCGGCAGTCAAGGCCTTAGGGCTGGAATTGTTCGCGCTTACCGCAGCCTCGGATGCCGTGACCGCAGTAAAGGTCCCTGCCGGTATTGACGGGGAAAAGCTTGTCAAGACGATGCGCGATACCTACGGCGTTACCATCGCCGGAGGACAGTCGGAATTGAAAGGGAAGGTTTTTCGCATTGCCCACATGGGCTATATCGAGGAGTTTGATATCATCGTAGGCATCTCATGCCTTGAGAAGGTCTTGCGCCAGATGGGGTATAAATTCCAGCTCGGCTCAGGGGTAGGGGCTGCAGAGGAGATATTCTTAAGCTAAGCGGAGGATTTAATGTATAGGATACTTGTAAGCGACCCCCTTTCCGATAAGGGGTTGAAGATTTTAAGAGAAGCCAAGGAATTAGAGGTAGACGTCAAGACCGACCTGAAACCCGAGGCCCTCAAGGGCATCATCAAGGATTACGACGCCTTGATTGTGCGCAGCGCCACCAAGGTCACGAGTGATATTGTCGAGGCCGCCGCAAGATTAAAGGTTATCGGCCGGGCAGGCGTCGGGTTGGATAATGTTGACCTTGAGGCAGCGACCCAGAAGGGGATTATCGTAATGAATACCCCGGCGGGCAATACCGTTTCTACCGCCGAACATACCTTTAGCATGATACTTGCGCTATCCAGGAATATCGCCCAGGCTAGCGCCTCCATCAAAAAAGGGGAGTGGAAGCGTTCCAGATTCATCGGGGTGGAGCTTTACGGCAAGACCCTGGGGGTAGTGGGGCTGGGGCGTATCGGCAGCGAGGTCGCCAGGCATGCCATTTCTTTTGGGATGAAGGTCCTGGCGTATGACCCCTTTCTTTCGCGCGATGTTGCCAAAGCGATGGGTATCGAGATAGTGGAGTTGGAGGTTTTATTTAAACGGGCGGATTACATCAGCGTGCACACCCCTCTTACGGCGGAGACCACCCATATCATCTCCGGTAAGGAGTTTTCCCTGATGAAGAAGGGGGTGCGCATCATTAACTGCGCCAGGGGGGGCATTATTGATGAAGAGGCATTGCTTGCCGCCATCAAAGACGGGAAGGTTGCGGGTGCGGCGCTGGATGTTTTTGAAAAAGAGCCCCCTTCGGCTGATAGCGAGCTGCTAAAACTCGAGAACGTCGTAGCTACCCCGCACCTGGGGGCCTCTACCGAAGAGGCGCAGGTGAATGTCGCCGTTGAAGTGGCGGAGATCGTACGCGATGCGTTGCTTGGCTGCGGTATACGCAATGCCGCAAATTACCCCTGCGTCGACGCCGAGGTGTATAAAGTCCTGGAACCCTATGTTAATCTCTCCGAGAAACTCGGTGTTTTTGCCAGCCAGCTGGCGGAAGGCAGATTCCAGGAAGTAAATATAAATTATAGCGGCGACATCATCCAGTACGATTTAAGCGCCCTGACTATGGCGCTGGTAAAGGGCCTGCTTTCCCCGATATTGAAGGAGACGGTAAATTTTATCAATGCCACCAGCCTGGCCGGCGAGCGCGGTATCCTTATCAAGGAATCCAAGTCTTCCAAGGAGGAGGAATTTGTTACCCTTATAAAGGTGGAGATAAAAACCGATAAAGGCGCGCGCGTAGTAGCAGGTACCCTCTCTTCCAACAAACAGCCGCGTATCGTCAAGATCGACGATTACTACGTTGAGGCTACCCCGCAGGGGGATATGCTTCTGCTGCAGAACTGGGACCGTCCCGGTATTATCGGGCATCTGGGCACGCTGATGGGCAAGCACAATATCAATATTGCCGGCATGACCTTCGGACGCGAGAAGCGCAAGGGTAAGGCCATCAGTCTCCTTAACGTTGACAGCCCGGTTTCGGAAGACCTCATCGCTAAGATTAAAAAGAACGAAGATATTATTTCGGTAAAAACAATCAAACTTTAAGATTGCAAGGGCCTTAGCAAGTGAAAGTCCGCATCTTTGCTCTATTGTTTATTTTTCTTGCCGGCGGTTTAGCAACAGCCCGGGCCGGGGAATTCAACATCCTTTATACCGGCGGTACCCACGCGATGCTATACCCCTGTAATTGTCCTGTTGAGCCCGACGGCGGAGTTGCGCGGCGCGCAACCCTCATAAGAGAGCTCAGAAAGAAAAACCCCAATACCCTGGTTTTGGATTCCGGAGATTTCTTCGCCGGCGGACTGCAGGACGAATATACGCAGAATAGCGAACTTGATATGCGTCGCAGCGCCATTGAGCTGGAGGCCATGGGGATAATGGGTTATGATGCAGCAGGGGTATCCAGCGAAGAGTTTAATTTCACAAGGGATTTTCTAGAGAAGAGCATCAAGGAGGCAAGGTTTCCTTTTCTCTCGGCTAATATTAAATCCCCGCTCTTTCATCCGTATATCGTCAAGGAAATAGGCGGCGTGAAATTCGGGATCACCTCTGTTATTACTCCTTTTGCCGCAGCCAAGACCGGGGGATTAGAGTTGCCAGACCCCCGGGATTCCTTAAGAAAAGTCCTTGGCCGAATGAAGAAGGAAGGCGTTGATATAGTTGTATTATTGAGCCGGTTAGACCAAAAGGAAGACATAAACTTAATAAAGGGCCTGGGTGGCGTTGACATTATTATTAACAGTTATAGCAGCAAGAATGACGACATCTTTACTAAGAGCGGCACTACCCTGATTGTAAAGACCTCCTGGCAGGGAAGGCATTTAGGGAGGTTGATGCTGGATATAGACGCCGACAAGAAAATCGTCAATTATAAGGCAGAGTTCATCAGGCTTTCGGATGAGATTGCTGATGACCCGGCGATAACTGCGATCCTGCCGCAGTGTTTTTCCGACTCCAATTGCAGAAAAGGAGCAGCGAGGGGGTCTTGTAATAACCCGGCCATGCCGAATGCGCGATGCGCATTTGCCAAGGCATCCAGGGTCAGCTTATTGGTCATAACTTCAAAGGAATGCACTGTCTGCGATGCGCAGAAAACGATAGATTATTTAAAGAATGAATTCCCAGGCCTTAGCGTATCCTATCTCTACCACGGCAGCCGGAAGGCGGATAGGTTGATTGCCGATTTCGGTATCAAGGGTCTGCCGGCTTATCTGCTGGAGAAAGAGGTAGAAAAGGACCCCAATTTCAGCAAGCTTGCGGATAAGTCCGTTTTAAAGGGGGATTACTACCTTTTGGAGCCCAGATTCAGCGGTCTGGCCTATTTCTTAGACCGCAGGAGACAAAAGGGCAACATAGATGTCTTTCTTAGTCTTTACGACGCAAGCGCCGTCGGCATCCTGGAAAATGTCAGGCAGTATCAACCGGCGCTGCACTTTCTGGTTACCGAGCAAGGGGGAGATTTTAGCGCCCTCAAAGGAAAGCCCGAGGTAGAGGAGTGCCTGCGCAGCGTCTGCGTCCGGAAATATTACCCCAGGCGATACTGGGATTACCTTAGCTGCCGTGCCGCTAACATCAGCAGCAGCTGGTGGCAGGAATGCGCTTCCGGCATCGACGCATCCAGGATTGCCGAGTGCGCCAGGGGGCAAGAAGGGAAGGCGCTTTTAAGAGACAATATACGGATGAACAAGGAATTGGAGATTATGTTCGGACCGCTGTACCTGGTAGATAATAATGAGATTTTTGGAATCCGCGGGGTGCCCAGCAAAGAAGAATTCCGCAGGATTTTCAAAAAATAAAGAGGTGAGCCCATGAAAAAGAATAACAGGATTTACATTATCGATGTTACTAACCGCGACGGGGTGCAGACCTCGCGTATCTGTCTTTCCAAGCTGGAAAAGACGATGATTAACGTCTACCTCAACGAAATGGGGGTATACCAGTCGGAATTCGGCTTTCCGGTAACCCACCATGAGACTAATTACCTCAATGCGAACCTCCAGCTGTCCAGGATGGGGGCATTGTCGCCGATACGCCTGGAAGGGTGGGTGCGCGCTATCAGGGAGGACGTAAAGATTACCTTTAAACTCCTGCCCGAGATAAAGCACCTGAATCTGTCGATCTCTACCTCTGATCAGATGATTACGCATAAATTTAAAGGCAGGCTTGACCACCAGGCAATAATAAAAGAGATGACGGAGGCGGTTAAAGAGGCGCTTAGGCTCGGAGCAGAGGATATCGGCGTCAATGCCGAGGATGCCTCGCGCAGCCGCATGGATTATCTGGTAGAGTTTTCTCTGGCAGCCAAGGCCGCAGGGGCCAGCCGCCTGCGTTATTGCGACACCTTAGGATGCGATACCCCGTTTACCATCTACGAGAGACTAAAGATTCTGGCTGAAAAAATCGGCATGCCCGTAGAGATACACTGCCACAATGACCTGGGCCTGGTAGTAGCTAATTCCATAGCAGGCGCAAAGGCCGTAGTGGATGCCGGTCAGAATGCCTACATCAATACCTGCGTAAACGGCATGGGTGAACGTGCTGGCAACGCCGATCTGGTCTCCGTAATCCTGGCGATAAAATACGGAAACGGCATGCAAGGGTATTCCTTGGATGAGAGGATTAACCTTAAGGCGGCCTGGAAGATATGCAAATATGCTTCTTATGCCTTTGGGGTTCCGATCCCCATTAACCAGCCGGGGGTAGGCTCGAACGCCTTTGCCCATGAATCCGGCATACACGCCGACGGCGCCCTTAAGGACAGGCGTAATTACGAGCTCTACGACTACGAGGAATTGGGGCGGGGGGAAGCCGAGATCATCGAAACCGGGCGTAAGATTACCGCCGGGGAATATTCCGGCATCAAAGGGTTTCGTAACGTATATGATAAGCTTGAGATTGTCTTCAAGGACGATAAGGAGGCTACCCGTATACTGGAGTTGGTGCGCTATGCCAATGTCCATAACCAAAAACCGCTGGTTGACGAGGAACTCAGGTTTATCGCCAAATACCCGGATATCGCGAAAAAGATATTTACCATGGAGCCTTAATAATATGGCAAATCTAGTAATCGTAGGCACGCAATGGGGAGACGAGGGTAAGGGTAAGATTATCGACATCTTATCCAAAAAGGTGGATTATATCGTGCGTTATCAGGGAGGCAGTAATGCCGGCCATACGGTGGTGGTAGACAAAAAAGAATACATCTTCCATCTTATACCTTCCGGCATCCTGCATCAGGATAAGATATGCTGTATCGGTAACGGCGTAGTAATAGACGCTGCTGCCCTTGTCAAAGAAATCGAAGGCTTAAGCTTATGCGGGATAAGGGTGGGCAGGCGGCTTAAGATTTCGGAGATTGCGCACGTAATATTACCTTATCACCGCATCCTCGACCAATTGCGCGAGATAAAGAGGTCTCATAAGATCGGCACTACCGGCAGGGGGATCGGGCCGTGCTATTCCGATAAGATTAACCGTTGCGGCATAAGGATGCTCGACCTTTTGAACCCCGCGGTATTCAGGGAGAAGCTTGAGGATAACCTCAGTGAAAAAAACGAAATCTTCAGGAAGGTATACGGCCACCGGGGGTTTGATTTTAAACAGATTTACCGCGAATATCTCGGTTACGGCAGGGCATTAAAGTCTTATATCTCGGATACCCACAACCTTATCAATAAAGCCATCGCCAACGGAAAAGATATACTCTTTGAGGGCGCCCAGGGCACCTTTCTGGATATTGACTTTGGCACCTATCCGTTTGTTACCTCATCGTCTGCAACCTCGGGCGGCGCCTGTACCGGCACAGGGGTTTCTCCAGTCAAGATAGACAAGGTGGTGGGCGTTGCCAAGGCCTATGCCACCAGGGTAGGCGAGGGCCCTTTTCCTACGGAATTCGATACCGGCTTCGGCAACCTTATCCGCAATAAAGGCCATGAATTCGGAGCCACCACCGGAAGGCCGCGCAGGTGCGGTTGGTTTGACAGCCTGATGGTCAGGGAGGCGGTGCTTTTAAACGGGATCTCGGAACTGGCGATTATGAAGCTGGACGTATTGGACGGCCTCGGGACCATCGAGGTCTGCACCGGCTACAAATACAAAGGCAAGGTTTTTAAAAACATCCCCTATGACTTTGAGGCATTAAGTAACGCCAAGCCAATCTACCGGCAGGTACGGGGATGGCGGGGAAGCGTCTCCGGCGCCAGGCGTTATAAAGATTTGGCTCCTGCCGCCCGTAACTATCTTAAGGTACTGGAGGATATTAGCGGGGCGCGGATATCCATGGTATCGGTGGGTTCCTCGCGCGAGGAAACGATCGTCGTATAAAGGAAACTCCTTCCAACAGGAATCGGGAAAGTGTTTCGGCATTGAAAATGGCTTGACTAAAATTATGGCATATGTTATAGTTAAACCCTATCCTAAAAACAGGAGGTAACAGATGAAAGCGGCATCCGTATTTAAAATCTTACTAATAATATTAATAGTGACGGCCATCTCCGGATGTACTTTTGTTTTCCAGAAGGGGAGACGTTCGGATATCGAAAAGATAAAGGATCTCTCCAGGCAGCTGGATGAATTGGGACAGACCCAGAGACTCTTGGAGGCGAGGCTTGCCCAGGAGATCAAGGATAAGCAGGTAAGGCTTCAGATGATGGAGAAGGGGCTGGTAATTACATTTGTGGCGGATGTCCTCTTTGATTCCGGCAAGGCCAAGATCAAACCGACGGCTTATGCTACCCTTGATAAGGTAGCAACAGTTCTTAAAGAGAATGCCCCCGAATATAATATAGGAATTGAGGGGCATACCGACAACGTGCCGATCAGGTTCTCGGGATGGAAGAGTAATTGGGAACTTTCCACTGCCCGCTCATTGAGCGTATTGCACTATCTGGTAGATGACGAGGGTATCGCCCCCAGCCGGGTATCCGCCATCGGTTACGGCGAATACAGGCCGGTTGCCTCCAATGATAGCGCCGAGGGGCGTCAGCTTAACCGCAGGGTAGAGATTGTTATCCTGCCCATGGTTTCAAAGGTTAAGGAGACCGCAAAAGAAGAGGGTATTGAGCCCGCGGAGAATCTGAAGTAATAGTATTGTTTTTTAGAGGGGAATCAGAAAATGGAAGAAGGAATGAAAAACCGCCTCATTCTTATACTTTCGGTTCTAACGGCAATATTCTTTATTGCGGCCGTAGGCTCCTGCGGCAGCGCGCGCAGACAGAAGATTGCCAAGGACAAGGAGATGGCCACCCGCCTGGATCTGGAAGAGAACGCCGGCAAGCTCGAGAGCCAGGTAGCTAGCCTCAAGCAGGAACTGCAGCAGGAGAAAACGGCGCACGAGACTACCCGTAAGGCATTATCGCAAGAGCAGCTTATTAATCAGGACCTGAAGGATGAGTTGGAGAAGGTCAGCGAGCTCAAGGGGGCGCTGGAGGAAGATTTAAAGGAAGCGCTTATAAAAGGCAAGTCTTCGAAGAGCAAAAGATAGAAGGTTGATTTTTAGGGCGGTCCATTATTTTAGATAATAAACCGAAGATGAGATAGAAGGAGCGGCACAAAAGATACGCGCGCGTATTTTAAAAAGGGGATGGCTATCCCCTTTTTTGTTGAGCAAGGTTTTTGGTTTAAAGCGCAAGGAGGTGGGTATGGCGATATTACACAGGGTGGGGCAGAAATTAAGGAGTATTGCCGCCAAGAACAGGAAGAAGGTAAGTAAGGCGATTGGCAGAAAGAAAGCCGGGGCAGCGGTTGTCAAGGAAGAGAAACGCGAGGCGCTCGGCACCCATGAGACAACGGTAGTAAAGGCCAAGTTTTCCACGCCTGAGCCAGGCAGGCCCACACGCCGCGTGATGGAGGATCTCCCGGCAGGTTACCACGAAGACAAGATAGTGCTTCAGGTGCGCGACCCCTGGTGGCTGCATAGCTACTGGGAGCTGACTCCTGAAACCATCGATGGCCTGCGCAGGCGTTTAGGAGATTCCTTCCGGGGTTCGCGAATGGTGCTTCGGGTTTACGATGTAAGTTATATTATCTTCGACGGGAAAAACGCCAACAGTTATTTTGACATCGAGGTTGACCCTCAGGCAACCAGCTGGTATATCGATACCAAGGGGCCGGGCAGGTCGTGGTGCGTGGAATTAGGGTTCCGCCTGGCCAATGGCGATTTCGTCGCCATCCTGCGTTCCAATACCGTGCATACCCCTATTGACGGGCCGTCCTGGATTACCGACGAAGAATGGATGATACCGGATGACGTGTTTGCGCGGCTCTACGGGATGGGATTTGGCCTGGGGCAGAGTTCTCCGGTAGGAAAGGCCTGGCAGGAACGCTTAAAGAGAGAACTTTATTCCGGGGCCCTTTCCTCGGGCGCCAGTCCGGTTAAGAAGCCCCTTGGACAGAAAGGGTTTTGGATGGTTGTAAATACAGAGCTTATTGTTTACGGAGCGACTGAGCCCGATGCCAAGTTGACTGTTCAGGGTAAGCCCGTGAATTTACGCGCCGACGGTACATTCACCTTGCGTTTTGCCCTTCCTGACGGCAGGCAGGTCATACCGGTCGAGGCAGTTTCAGCGGATGAGAGCCAGAGGCGCAGCGTAACGCCGATAGTCAGCAGGGAGACCAGATAGGATATATGCATAAAGGATACCTCTCCATCGTTCTGCACAGCCATCTTCCCTATGTGCGCCACCCGGATTACGAAGATTTCCTGGAGGAGGATTGGTTCTACGAGGCCATTACCGAGACCTATATTCCTTTGATTGAGGTATTTCAGCGCCTTATCGAAGATAAGGTAGATTTCCGCATTACCCTGGGTTTGTCTCCTACCCTGGTTTCGATGTTCGTGGATCCCCTCCTTGAAGCGCGTTACCTGAAGCACATTAATAAATTAATAGAGCTGGCGCATAAAGAGGCAGAGAGGACGCGCTGGCAGCCGGAGTTTCAGCATCTGGCATTGATGTATCTGGATAATTTTTACCGGGCGCGCAGTATATTCGAGCGTTACAACGGCAACCTGTCTGTGGCATTTAAGAATTTTCAGGATTTAGGCAAGGTTGAAATCGTTACCTGCGGCGCCACCCATGGTTATCTGCCTCTGATGGAGACGGTGCGGCCTTCGGTGCGGGCGCAGGTTAAGGTTGCGGCAGACCATTATCAGAAGGTCTTTGGCAGGAAGCCCGCCGGGATATGGCTGCCGGAATGCGGATATTACCCCGGATACGACGAGATATTGAAGGAAGCGGGGATAAGATATTTTTTCAGCGATGCCCACGGCGTGCTACACGCGACGCCACGGCCAAAATACGGGGTATTCGCCCCGATATACTGTAAATCCGGAGTAGCCTGTTTTGGCCGGGACCTGGAATCCGCAAAGCAGGTCTGGTCTTCTATTGAGGGCTACCCGGGTGACTATGCCTATCGCGAATTTTACCGCGATATCGGTTTTGACCTGGATTACGAATACGTCAAGCCTTATATACATCCCGACGGCATCAGGGTTAATACCGGCATCAAGTATTACCGCATCAGCGGAAGCGATAACAAACAGCCGTATAACCCTTACCTGGCGAGGGAAAAAGCTGCCGTGCATGCCGGTAATTTTATGTTCAACCGCGAAAAACAGATGGAGCACCTTTACGGCTTATTGGGGAATAAACCGCTTGTTATTTCGCCTTATGATGCCGAGCTCTACGGGCACTGGTGGTATGAAGGCGTGATATGGCTGGAGATGCTTTTGCGCAAGATACATTTTGACCAGAATACCATCCGTCTCATTACCCCTTGCGAGTACCTTGCGGAGAATCCGCGCCATCAGGTTGCCACGCCTTCCATGTCAAGCTGGGGATGGAAGGGCTACAGCGAGATGTGGTTACAGGGTCCTAACGATTGGCTCTACCGTCATCTGCATAAGGCCTCGGAGCGCATGACGGAGCTGGCCAGGACATTTCCGCAAAGCGAAGGTTTATTAAGACGGGCGTTAAACCAGTCCCTAAGGGAGCTTTTATTAGCCCAGAGTTCAGACTGGGCTTTTATCATGGCTACCGGCACGCATGTGCCTTATGCCACCAAGCGCAGCAAGGAACATCTCCTGAGGTTTACGCGTCTTTACGAGGACATCAAATCTAACTATATCGACGAGAAATGGCTGGCGGATATCGAATACCGCGATAATATCTTCCCCGATATCGATTACCGCATACATCAGTAAATAACCCCCATAATACAGGTAAGGCTTTATTATGGCTGCAGGCATAAAAGACAAGATTCCCTGTCACGTAGCGATTATTATGGACGGCAACGGCCGCTGGGCAAAGGAAAGGGGTCTTACCCGCAGCGCCGGCCATCGCGCCGGTATTAAAGCCGTAAAAGAGGCGGTTTCAGCGGCAGGCGAGCTTGGCGTCAAGGTGGTTACGTTTTTTGCGTTCTCTACCGAGAACTGGTCGCGCCCCAAAAAGGAAATAGAGATGCTTATGCGCGCCTTGGATAATTTTCTGAAGCGCCAGCTTGAGGATTTGAAAAAGAATAATATCCGGCTTCTGGTTATCGGCAGGGACGAGCCTTTGCCGGCTTATCTGCGCAGGAAGCTGAAATATGTCCAGGAGCGGACCGGTAATAATACCGGCCTGACGGTGGTATTGGCGTTGAATTACGGCGGTAGACAGGAGATCGTTGACGCCGCCAGGAGATTTGCCAAAGCTGCTTTCAGGGGCGAGGTCAGGCCGGAAGGGTTGAATGAAGAATCCTTCGGCAATTATCTGTATACCAGCGGCCTGCCGGACCCGGATATATTAATCCGTACCAGCGGCGAGATGCGCGTCAGTAATTTCCTGCTTTGGCAGATTTCTTATACCGAGTTTTATTTTATCGGGAAATACTGGCCGGATTTTAAAAAAGAGGACTTTTACAGGGCGGTTAGGGTATATCAGGAGAGGGAACGCCGCTTCGGCAGGATAAGGAGGTGGCCACTTGCTACTTAAAAGGATATTAACTTCAGCGGCGCTTATCGGGTTGATCACCGTGACAGTGTCGTTTGACTGGTTGGTAGGCCTGGCAGTAACTGCTTTTATCGTGGCGGGGCTCTACGAGTTCTTTACGATGCTAGAGAAGAAGGGCATTATTATCTACAAGTATTTCGGTATTGCCGTAGGGGCGGTTATCCCGCTTTCCATTATGCTGCGTTTTGAACTTACCAAGGGCTGGGAGCTGCTCTTTGTCACCCTGGGGTTATTATTCCTTATCGTAATGCAGTTTAGGAGGAGCCAGAGTTCCGGGGTTATCGTAGGGATATCAACGACCATTTTCGGCATAATCTACGTCTCCTGGTTCTTGAGTTTTCTCATTAAGATACGCTACCTTCCGCGGGGGATGGAATTGCTGGTGGCGGTCCTGGCTATTACCAAGCTGGGTGATATCGGCGCATATCTGGTAGGTTCGCGTTTCGGCAAGACGCCTCTTATGCCGCGTATCAGCCCGCACAAATCAATAGAAGGTGCGCTGGGGGGGCTGGTTTTTAGCGTTATCGCAGCATTGCTAATCAAGGGGGTAATAAAGATTTCCTACCCCCAATCGGTACTGTTGGGTATTTTTATCGGCCTGCTCGGCCAGATAGGGGATTTATCAGAATCATTGATGAAGCGTGACTGCGCGGTCAAGGATTCCGGCAGGCTATTGCCCGGTATGGGCGGAGTTCTGGATGTGGTCGATAGCCTCCTTTTTACCGCTCCGGTATTTTATTTCCTCTCAAGCTACGCGGTCATTTAGCTGCCAGGGCATGCAAAGGTTATGAAACGTATTACTGTTTTAGGCTCAACCGGTTCTATAGGCGTTAACACCCTTAAGGTGGTGCGTGATTTTCCGGGGCTTTTTAAGGTAGCAGGATTAAGCACAAATTCCAACACCGCTCTTTTATATCATCAGATTAGAAGTTTTAGGCCTGAGGTAGTTGCAGTAGCAGATTGCCGGGCCGGCCTGAGGTTAAAAGAGAGATTAAGAGGCCAGAAGGTAAGGGTGCTCATAGGCGAAGAAGGCCTGTCGGAATTGGCAGGCCGCCGCAATGTTGATAAGGTAGTTTTGGCGATCAGCGGTTCATCGGCGCTCGGTCCTCTCTTGAGCGCTATCAATAACAGAAGGGTCGTCGCTTTAGCCAATAAGGAGGCCTTGGTTATGGCGGGTGAGCTTATCCTGCCGCGCCTCTTAAGAGGGGAATCGCGCCTTATCCCTATTGATAGCGAGCAATCAGCTATCTGGCAGTGCCTTGAAGGAGAAGATAAGGCGAAATTAAAACGCATTTACCTGACTGCTTCAGGCGGGCCATTAAGAAAGAAAAGGGTAAGTTCTTTGAGGAATGCCCGCGTAAGCGAGGTCTTGAGGCATCCCCGATGGAATATGGGCAGAAAGATAAGCGTGGATTCCGCCACCCTCATGAATAAGGGGCTGGAGGTTTTAGAGGCGATGTATCTTTTTGGCGTAGCAGCCGATAAGATTAAGGTATTGGTGCACCCGGAGGCAGTTATCCATTCTATGGTTGAGTTTACGGATGGCGTTATACTTGCCCAACTTTCAGCCACTGATATGCGTATCCCCATACAGTACGCCCTTTCCTACCCCGAAAGGCTAAGTAATACTGAGTTTCCGGAGGTAGATTTTTTGAAATTAAGGAGGCTTAATTTTGAAGGGCCGGATTTACGCCGCTTCCCGGCTTTGGGGCTGGCATATCTGGCAGCCGAAGAGAGAGGCACAATGCCCGCAGTCTTAAACGCTGCCAATGAGATAGCGGTGGAAGCCTTTTTAGAAAACAGAATTTCATTTACCGGCATAGCCAAGACCGTAGAGACGGTAATGCAGAGTCATAAAAAAACAAGAGAGCCCAGCCTCGCCGATATCATGGCGGCGGATGAATGGGCCAGAAACAAGGCGCGCGCCTTAACCCGCAATTAAAAGATGCTTTCTTTAATTACCTTTATACTTGTCATCGGCATTCTTATTGTCGTGCATGAATTCGGGCATTTCATGATGGCCAAGATGATAGGGGTGCGGGTTGAAAAGTTTTACGTCGGGTTCGGTCCGCAGCTTTGGAAGAAGAAGAGAGGCAATACCGAATACGGCCTGGGTGCCGTACCGCTCGGAGGATACGTTAAGCTTGCCGGCGACAATCCCGAGGAGTCCAAGGGGGAGCCTTACGAGTATTTTTCCCGTAGGCCCGGAGAGCGCGCCCTAATCGTATTCTGCGGCCCGCTTTTGAATTACGTCCTGGGTTTTTTATGTTTATGGCTGGTTTTCTCAAGCGGCTATCCCATGTTTACCGCCAAGGTAGGCAGCCTCATCAGCGGCCTGGGCGCCGAGCAGGCAGGCATAAAGCCGGGGGATAGGATTGTTGCTATTGACGGAGAAGATATAAAGTTGTGGGAACAGCTGCAGCGGATCATGCGCTCCAAAGAAAATTCCTCTTCGGTCAAGATAGGCTTGTTGCGCAGAGATAAGAGATACGATTTCGACGTTAAGCTCCAGCAAAAAGAGCTCATGGATATTTCTGGACGCAAACATAAGGTGGGGCTCCTGGGGATAACGCCCGAGGGGGAAGCGGTTAACGTCAGGTACGGCCCGCTTAAATCTTTTTCTATGGGGTTAGAGAAGACCTTCGAGATAACCGTTATGACCTACCGCGGGCTTTGGAATATTATTGCGGGGAGGTTGTCGCTGCGCGATTCGGTCACCGGGCCTCTCGGGATATTCTATATTACCGGCAAGGCTGCCGAGGCGGGGATAAGCGCCGTGATACAGCTGGTAGCGGTATTGAGCATAAGCCTGGCGATATTCAACCTCTTGCCGCTTCCGGTCTTAGACGGCGGGCATTTGTTCTTCTTGGCTCTCGAGAAAATAAGGGGCCGGCGCCTAAGCGCTAAGGCCGATAATATCATCACGAGGATGGGGCTGGCTTTTATTATTTCCCTGGCAGCAGTAGTCACCTATCTTGATGTCTGGAGACTTTTCAGCGATAAGATTGCGGCGTTATTTAAATGATGCAGATTAAGAGGCGCAAAACCAGGGTTGTCAGGATAGGCAGGATTTCTATCGGAGGGGGCAATCCCGTTGCCGTGCAGTCGATGGCGAAGGTCAAGACCTCCAGGGTGGAGGAGGTCTTAAGGCAGGTGCGTGATTTAGCATCGGCCGGCTGCGAGATCGTGCGTGTGGCGGTGAAGGATGAGGCTGACGCCCGCGCCATAAAAGCAATTAAGAAGTCTATTGACATGCCGTTGGTGGCAGACATACATTTTTCGCATCGGCTGGCGTTGCTGGCGGTTGAAAGCGGAGCAGACAAGATACGCCTTAACCCCGGAAATGTCCATAAAACAGAAGAGGTTGTGGCTATTGCCCGCGCCTGCCGCCTGCACCGCGTGCCTATACGGGTAGGCCTGAACTCCGGATCCTTAAAGACATTAAAGATGGGCGGCGGCAAGCGCAGGTTAGCGCGAGGCAAAGGCCTTTCCGATATAATGGTAAAAGAGGCCCTGGACTACCTGAAGATTCTTGAGAAGGAGAGTTTCTACAACATCGTTTTATCGCTGAAGGGCTCGCACCTCATTGATACTATTTCCGCTTACCGCAAGATGAGCCGGTATTGCGATTATCCTTTTCATCTGGGAGTGACGGCGAGCGGATTACCTGAGGATGGGGCGGTTAAATCAAGCATCGCAATTGGAGCTTTACTATTAGAGGGTATCGGTGATACAATAAGGGTATCGCTTTCGGCCCCTCCTGCCGAGGAGGTGCGGGTTGCCCGTTCTATCCTTCAGTCAGTGGGGCTACGGAGTTTCGGATACGAAATTATTAGCTGTCCTACCTGCGGCAGGTGCGAGGTGGACCTTATCTCCAAATTAAGGGAACTTAAGGCGGGGCTAGAGGGTTTAGGCGTTAGTAGCTCCGGGCGTCCCGTCAGCATCGCGTTGATGGGGTGCGTGGTTAACGGGCCGGGAGAAGCGCGCGAGGCGGATATCGCAGTAGCGTTTGGAGCGAAGGAAGGATTATTGTTCAAAAAAGGAAAGCCGTTCGGGAAAGTAACCTTTAGGGACAGTGTAGCGGTTTTATTAAGAGAACTCAAGGCAATAGGATGCTCTGGTCTAAGACGTTAATACCTACTTTAAGAGAGGTCCCGCAGGAAGCGGAATCGGTAAGCCATCAGTTGATGCTGCGCGCAGGATTAGTACGCATGCTTCTTGCCGGCGTTTATTCCTATCTGCCGTTAGGCCTGAGGGTCCTGGAGAATATCGAGGCGGTTGTCCGTCAGGAGATGGAGGCTGCCGGTGCCTCCGAATTGCTGCTGCCGGCCCTGCAGCCTTTGGAGCTTTGGCAGCGTTCCGGCAGGGATAAGGACATGGGGGAGGTAATGGTGCGTTTTACGGACCGCAGAGGCAGAAACCTCTGCCTCGGCCCTACCCATGAGGAGGTTATTACGGAACTCGCAAAGGACCATATCTCCTCTTACCGTCAGCTGCCGCTGGTCTTATACCAGATTCAGACTAAATTTCGCGACGAGATACGGCCGCGCTTCGGTCTGGTGCGGGCCTGCGAATTCATTATGAAGGATGCCTATAGCTTTGATAAGGATGAAGCGGGGCTGGATAAGAACTACCAGGAGATGTATGGGGCCTATCAGCGTATCTTTAAGAGGTGCGGACTTGATTGCCTGGCGGTTGAGGCGGATTCCGGCGTTATGGGAGGAAAGGTTTCGCACGAGTTTATGGTACCGGCCAGGGACGGAGAGGATATGGTGTCGGTCTGCGCGAATTGCCGCAGGGCGTATCCATTTAATGAAGGGCCTGATGCGGCCTGCCGTGATTGCGGCTCGAAATTAGACAAGGTCCATGCCATAGAGATAGGACATATATTTAAATTAGGGACCAGATACACCGGGACGCTTGAGGCCGGTTTCGTCGATGAGACAGGCAGGCTCAATCCCATTGTGATGGGATGTTACGGCATCGGGATTTCCCGTTTGGTGTCTGCCGTTATTGAGCAGAATAACGATAAGGACGGGATTGTCTGGCCGCTCGAGGTCAGCCCGTATAAAGTGATTGTCCTGCCGCTGGACGTTACCGACGGAGTTATCAGAGAGAAGGCCCGCGAGGTTTACGATGAACTGGCTGGGCTGGGGATCCCCGTGCTGCTTGACGACCGCGATGAGCGCGCCGGGGTTAAATTCAAGGATGCTGATCTCCTGGGGATAGCCCTGCAGGTGATTATCGGCAAGGAATCTTTGAAGAAGAAGACGCTGGAGTTTAAGGAGCGCCGCGGAAATAAAAAGAGCGCCGATACCAAAGCGGCGGTTATAAAACGCATCAAGGAGATACTTAATGTATAATGACAGCGTTATACTCCAGCTGCGGGGCTTAATTGAAGGGCATCTCAAGGGGCAGGGGATGCTTCTGGTGGATCTTGTCTGCCGCCGCGAAGGCAAGAGCCTTATGCTGCGCGTGTTAGCTGATTATCCGCAGGGAGGCATTGATATTGATACCTGCGCCCGCCTGAATAATGAATTAGGGGGGATCCTCGAGGAAAATAATATTATCGGGGAGAGTTACGTCCTGGAGGTTTCCTCTCCCGGTCTAGACCGGCCCCTCAAGAGCAGGGAGGATTTTCTGCGTTGCCTGGGGAGAGAAGCGGTATTCTATCTTTCCGCGCCAGTCAAGGAAAGGATCCAGTGGCAGGGCGTAATCAAGGAGGCAGGAGAAGACGGTGTTTTGATAGAAGGCTCTGAGGATGCGATAAGCATCCCTCTGGCGTTCATAAACAAGGCAAGACAGATAGTCTAAAGGGGACTGACAGGAGATTTGTATGAGCAAGGAACTATTAGCGATCATCGAACAGATAGAGAGGGAAAAAGGAATCAAGAAAGAAGTTCTGGTTGCAGCAGTGGAGAGTGCGCTTCTGAGCGCTGCCCGTAAGGTGGTTGATGCCACGGATGAAGACGAACTCAAAGTGGTATTAGACCAGCAGACAGGCCAGGTCAGGGCATATAAAAATGACAAGGAGATTACCACCATAGATTTCGGGCGCATCGCAGCCTCTACTGCCAGGCAGGTAATTATCCAGAAGATACGCGAGGCGGAAAAAGAGGTGGTCTTCAGCGAATTCCAGGGGAAGGTAGGCGAAATCGTGGCCGGGACGGTGTACCGTTTCGAGAAAGGTAATATTGTAGTCGATCTTCTCGGCAAGGCCGAAGGGCTTCTACCGAAGCGGGAGCAGTCTGCGCGCGAGGACTTCAGGCAGGGACAGCGTGTCAGGGCATTTGTGCTGGATGTCAAAAAGGATGCCCGTGGAGCGCAGATTATACTCTCGCGCACCCATCCTAATCTGGTCAAGGAGCTGTTTGAGTTAGAGGTCCCCGAGATATACGATGGGGTGGTAGAGATAAAGGCTATTTCGCGGGAGGCCGGAGAGCGCACCAAGATTGCAGTCTGGTCCAAGAATGAAAAAGTGGATTCGGTGGGCGCCTGCGTAGGGATGCGCGGTAACCGCGTCAGGAATATCGTTAACGAGCTAAACGGAGAAAAGATAGACATCGTCCGTTACAACGAAGATATCCGCGAGTACATTAAAGCTGCCCTCGCGCCTGCCAAGATAAATGAGATAAAGCTGGAGAAGGAAAATATGAAGGCCGAGGTTATCGTAGATGATGACCAGCTTTCTTTGGCAATAGGCAAACATGGCCAGAACGTGCGTCTGGCTTCCCGTCTGGTAGGATGGGAGTTGGATATACGCACCAGGGAGATGCTCGCCAGGGAAGCGATGAAAGCCATCGGGCAGGAAAAAACCGCCGGCGCTATAGATGCAAAAGAAACGGCAGGGGGCTTAGAGGATTTAAGCGGAGTGGGAGAGAAGACCGTAGCTAAACTTGAGGCAGCAGGGTTTAAGACTATCGGCGATATATCAAAGGCCAGCCCGGAGGATTTGGTGCGGGTAGAAGGCATCGGAGAAAAGAAGGCTAAAAAGTTGGTTGCCGAAGCCAAAAAATTGGGGCATAATAAGAAATCAAATGCTAAAACCAAAGACTAAGAAGGAAAAAGAGGTCACGGGCGCCAAAAAAAAGGTTGCCAAGAGCACGCACAAGCCCGCGCTTAAGCCGGTCAAGAAGAGCCAGGTTAGGGCCCCTAAGGCCCCCCGGGCTAAGAAACCGATTTCCCCTCATCGGCCGCTTGAGAAGCCCGAGGCTAAACATAAGATAGCCGAGTCGCCTGCGAAGAAAGAGCCCGTTACCGTCGCCAAGGAGACGCCGGCAATAAAGCCGCCGCAAAAAGAACGCCAGGTTCCTCCGGCTGAGGTTAAGTCCGTTGCCTCAGGGGTTGTTTCTGCGCCTGAGCCCGCTGTTGTCCCGCCGAAGCCCGATTTGAAGGAGTTGGAGTTAAAGCTCCCCGTCAGCGTTAAGGACCTGGCAATAAAATTGCAGCAGAAGCCCTCGGCGCTGCTGAAGTTCCTTCTAGACAGGGGAATTATGTCCGGCATTAATCAAAATCTTGATAATGCCGCGGCAGAAGAGATATGTTCCAAATTCGGTTTTAAGATTGTCAGTGCCCCCGACGAAGAGGAACTGGCGCTGCGTATCCATAAGGAGCCCGACAGCAAGGATGCTCTAAAACCGCGCTCCCCCATCGTTACTTTTATGGGGCATGTTGACCACGGAAAGACTTCGCTGTTGGACGCTATTCGTAAGACCAAGGTTGCGGATTCCGAACACGGAGGCATTACCCAGCACATCGGGGCCTACCGGGTTTCTCTCGGACACGGAGACATTACCTTTCTTGACACCCCGGGGCATGAGGCGTTCACCGCTATGCGCGCGCGGGGGGCAAGCCTGACCGATATCGTGGTTTTGGTGGTGGCTGCTGACGACGGCATCATGCCTCAGACCAGGGAGGCCATTGACCACAGCCGGGCCGCCGGCGTTTCGATCATTGTGGCTATCAATAAGATTGATAAACCCCAGGCAGACATCGACCGCGTTAAGAAACAATTAGGGGAATTGAACCTCCTGGCCGAAGACTGGGGAGGAAAGACCATTACCGTTGCCGTATCGGCCAAAACCGGCGAAGGCATCGACAATCTCCTGGAGATGATTATATTAGAGTCTCAGATGCTGGAATTGAAAGCCAACCCCGACAGATTGGCGCGCGGGGTGGTGATAGAGGCAAGGCTTAGCAAAGGCAAAGGCCCGGTAGCAACGCTGCTGATAGAGAATGGCACCCTGCATCTTAACGATACGATAATTGTAGGCAACGACTGCGGGAAGATCCGTGCCATGTTTAACTACCGCGGCCAGCAGGTTAATTCCGCAGGTCCGGCAGAGCCGGTGGAGGTCCTGGGTTTATCAGGCGTGCCGCAGGCAGGGGAACAGTTCTTTGTAATGGAAGACGAAAAGACATGCCGTGATATCGCCACCAAGAGGCAGGAGCAGGAGAAGCAGCAGCAGGTCAAGGCCGTCAAGAGGATAAGCCTGGAGGACCTGCATTCCCAGATCAAGGAAGGCAAGCTCAAGGAGCTCAAGCTTATCCTGAAGGCCGATGTCAACGGCTCGCTTGAGGCAATCAAAGAGACCATCGCTAAATTAGAGACGCCGGAGATAAAGCTGGAGATTATACATGAGGGCACCGGGAATATAAATTCTTCCGATGTAATATTGGCGGTAGCCTCCAATGCCCTGATCCTGGGTTTTAATGTCAACGCCGACGAGCGGGCAAGGGAGGCGATTGAGAAAGAAGGCGTTGACGTGCGCACCTACAACATCATATACGAACTTGCCAATGATATCAAGGCAGCGCTGGAGGGGATGCTTGAGCCTAAGATCAAAAAGGTTTTTATGGGCAAGGTCGAGATACGCAAGGTATTCAAGCTTTCGCGTTCCGGTTCAATTGCGGGTTGTTTTGTGACCAAAGGCAAGATTACCCGCAGTGCCCAAGTGACCCTGACCAGGAACGGGGAGGCAGTCTTTGATGGCAAGATATCATCCCTGAAGCGCTTTAAGGATGATGCCCGCGAGGTTCTGGAAGGCTTTGAGTGCGGTATCGCTATCGGGGGATTTGAGGATTATCAGGCGGGAGATATCATTGAGGCCTATGAGATAGAGAAGATCGCCAGGAAGCTATGAAGAAGCGCATCTTAAGCGGCATGCGGCCTACCGGTAAGCTGCACCTGGGGCATTTGGTAGGGGCCTTAGACAACTGGGTTAAGCTCCAGGAGCAGTACGAATGTTTTTTTATGGTAGCGGACTGGCATGCCTTGATGGGGGAGTATGAGGACCCCGCCGGCCTGCGGGAATACGCCATTGATAATGTAGCCGATTGGCTCAGCGCAGGCATCAACCCTAAGGCCTCCACTCTTTTTGTGCAATCCAGCGTTCCCGGGCACCTGGAACTGGCGATGATATTTTCCTGTTTTGTACCGTTGGGGTGGCTGGAGCGTTGTCCTACCTATAAGGAGCAGCTACGCGAAGTAAAGACCCGCGATTTACACACCTACGGATTCTTAGGTTATCCGGTGCTGCAGGCCGCCGATATCCTGCTTTATAAGGCAGATGCCGTACCGGTAGGCGAGGATCAGTTGCCTCACCTGGAGCTTACGCGCGAGATAGGCCGGCGTTTTAACAGCCTTTATCAAAAAGGATTTTTCCCAGAGCCCAAGGCCATCCTGACAAAGACGCCGCGTCTCTTGGGGACGGACGGCAGGAAGATGAGCAAGAGCTATGACAACGCCATAAACCTTTCCGATTCCGCAGAGGCTATCGCCAGGAAGGTCGCCGTCATGTTTACCGACCCTAAGCGGATAAAATTCAGCGATAAAGGGCACCCCGATACCTGCAATGTCTTTTCTTATTACGAGATGTTTTCTCCGGCAATGCTGGAGGATGTGCGCGATTGGTGCGCGCATGCCAAGGTAGGTTGTACCGAGTGCAAGAAGAGGCTGTCTTCGGCGTTGATAGAGAAGCTGGGGCCTTTTCATAAAAAGAGGCAGGGGCTGCTTCAGGACAAGGCGATGATTCTCAGCGTCCTGGAGGAAGGCAATAGGCGCGCCGCTGATTTCGCCTCCAGAACCATCCGGGAAGTCCGCCAGGCGATGAAGATATGAGCTATAAGGTAAGACTAGAGATATTCGAAGGGCCGCTGGACCTCTTGCTTTATCTGGTTAAAAAAGACCACCTTAATATCTATGATATCCCGATTGCCCAGATTAGTGACCAGTACTTAAAATACCTGGAGTTGATGCAGCTGTTGGACCTTAACATCGCCGGGGAGTTCCTGGTGATGGCGGCTACCCTCATGCAGATTAAATCCAAGATGCTCCTGCCGGCTGAGGAGGCGCCTGTATCCGAAGAGGAAGAGGATCCGCGTGCGGAGCTCGTGCGGCGGCTCCTGGAGTACGAGAAATACAAGGAGGTCGCAGAGTCTTTAAGGCAGCGCGAGGCATCCCAGCAGGAGGTCTTCAAGCGCCCAAGGTCAGAACTGAATAAGATTGAGCCGTCCGCAGACAAGGATGTTTATTTTGAGGCAAGCATCTTTGACCTTATCAACGCCTTTACCAAGGCGCTGGATGAGGTCCCCAAGGAATTATTCTATCAGGTTATCAAAGACGAGTTTACCATCGAGGGCAAGGTGCACGAGATATTGCACCTGATGATGGTGGAGTCGCATAAGCGCGTGGCGGAATTGTTCGCCAAATGCAAGAACAAAATAGAGATTATTGTGACGTTTTTGGCAACCCTGGAGCTGATACGCCTCAAGGAGATCGTTATCATACAGAAGGGGTTGTTCGGAGAGATCGAAATCATGCGCAACGAAGCAAACATCATCCCCTATGACCAAAGAAACAAGGCAGAAATTAATTAAAGGCACGCCGGCGGCGCTTGAGCATAACGGGCTTATCGCGGCGGAGGGCGAATCCGAAGAAGACGTCATCCTCAATATCTCCCTTAGGCCGGAGCGCCTCTCGAATTTCGTAGGCCAGAAAGAAACGGTTGAAAACCTGAAGGTCTGCCTTACTGCCGCCAGACAGCGCAAAGAGCCGCTGGAGCACATTCTTTTTTCCGGACCCCCGGGATTAGGCAAGACTTCCCTCGCCCATATTATCGCCCATGAGATGAGCACCAAGATTACCGCTACCTCGGGTCCGGCGATTGAGCGGGCAGGGGACCTGATCGGCATACTTACGAATCTGGAAAAAGGGGATATCCTTTTTATAGATGAGATCCACCGTTTATCAAAGGTGGTGGAGGAGTTTCTCTATCCGGCCATGGAGACATTTCAGATTGATTTTGTCATCGATAAAGGTCCGTATGCCAAGACCATCAAGTTTAATCTCAAGCCTTTTACCCTGGTCGGAGCCACTACCAGGTCCGGGCTGTTATCCTCTCCGTTGCGCGGAAGGTTCGGGATATTCTATCACCTGGATTTTTATCCGGTAGAGGACCTTGCCAGGATAATCAAACACTCCGCCAAAATCCTAGCTATGGACATAGACGAAGAAGCAGCCAGAGAGGTCGCACGCCGCAGCCGCGGGACGCCCCGGATTGCTAATCGTCTTCTGCGCCGGGTAAGGGATTATGCGCAGGTGCTAAAGATCGGCAGGATTAACCTTGAGGTTGTCTGCCGCACCCTGGACGGCCTGGGGATTGACAGGGCGGGATTAGACGATATCGACCGCAAGGTTCTGCGGGTGATGCTGGAGTCTTACGGCGGAGGGCCGGTCGGCGTGGAGGCCCTGGCAGCCAGCCTTAACGAAGAGGTTGATACCATCGTGGATACCGTTGAGCCGTATCTGTTAAAGGTCGGGTATTTAAAGCGGACCCCGCGGGGAAGGGTCGCCACAAAAATCGCCTTCGAGCACTTCGGGAAAAAATACGAAAACCAGCAGGAACTCTTCAATAAATAACCAGAAACGCTTTCCAACTCAAACCAGAAACGCTTTCCAACTCAAGGGGGAAGGTGTTTCTGCATTTCTTGCCGGCTTATGAGATTATTATTGCATACCTGCTGTGCGCCGTGCCTGATATATCCGTTGGAGAAGCTGGGGGGAGGGGGTTTTGAGGTCACCGGCTTTTTCTATAACCCCAATATCCATCCCTTTACGGAATACAGGAGCCGTAAACAGGCGCTGGAGGCATACGCCGGGGGTATCGGCGTCGAGGTCCTCTATCCGGAGTATCGGCCCGAGGAATTCTTCCGGGCGGTTAATTTAAAAGAGGCTGATCCCGGAAGATGCGGGTTGTGCTGGAGGCTACGGCTTAAAAAAACCGCGCAGGCAGCAAAGGAGATGGGGTTTGGAAGTTTCTCTACTACCCTTCTGGTCAGCCCCTATCAAAGTCAGGATGCGCTCAAGAAGATAGGGGATGAGGTTTCGGCTGAGGAGGGGATAGGTTTCTATTACGAGGATTTTCGCGTCGGGTTTCGCAAGGCGCACGATGAGGCGCATAAAAAAGGTATCTACTGCCAGAAATACTGCGGTTGTATCTATTCGGAGATGGAGCGATGCAGGAAATCGGCAAAACCTTAATTATCTTCGGGCTTATCATTTTGGGCCTGGGCCTGCTTTTGACCTTTATAAATAAAGTGCCTTTTCTGGGGAAGCTTCCGGGGGATATATACATCCACAAGAAAAACTTTACCTTTTATTTTCCGGTTGTCACCTCGATATTAATAAGCATCATACTTTCACTGGTATTCTGGTTATGGTCAAGGCGCTAAGGTTGGCAATAGTTTTGGCGTTTATGTTCGGCGCATGGAATGCCTGCACGGCCGAGGTGCCGCCCCAGGTAAGGGTAGCGGTCCTCAAGGACGTCAGTTCCTTTAGGCTCAAGGTCAGGGGGACTTATGAGGTTATTGATCCCGCCAGCGGAAAGGTTTTGTCAAAAGGCAGAAATATACGGACCACGGTCACAGTCTATAAGAACGGCATACTCCTGGCAGGAGGAGGATTTGCTACAGACAGAATCCTGATTAAGGGCAATGACCCGGAGGCATTTCTTATCAACGACCGCAGTTTCCGGGGGGATATTGAGGTTCTCAGGGATTCCTCCGGTCATTTTCTGGTAGTTAACCGCATAGGCCTTGAGGATTATGTCAGGGGCATCCTTTATCATGAGGCCTCGCATTACTGGCCAGGGGATGCGCTTAAGGCCCAGGCAGTTGCCTGCCGTACCTACGCAGTTTACCAGATGCAGACGAATTCCGCCTGCGACTATGACGTTACCAGCGATATATATTCCCAGGTTTACGGAGGGAAGGTCTCGGAGCGCTACCGTACCAACAAGGCAGTCGAGGATACGGAGGGGGAAGTCCTTTTTTATAAGGGAAGGGTTTTCCCCGCCTATTACCACGCTACCTGCGCCGGGCACACCGAAGATGCCTCTGAGCTCTGGAAGATTAACATCCCTCCTTTAAAAGGCGTAGCCTGCGATTATTGCAAAGATGCACCGCATTACAATTGGCATAATGTGCTTAGCGTAAAAGAAGTAACTGATAAATTACGCGAGGCAGGATATAAGCTAAAAGATATAGAAGCCATCGCTCCCTTAGACAAGACTTCCTCCGGAAGGATCAGGAATTTAGCCATCGTCTCCGGGGGAAGGCAGCTAAGGATTCCGGCGAAGGATTTCCGTAATATCATGGGGCCTAACGTCATCAAGAGCACGATATTTGATGTCAAGGTAATAGGCGATGATGCCGTATTCGAAGGTTTAGGGTGGGGCCACGGCGTTGGGATGTGCCAGTGGGGAGCGTATTTTATGGCCAAAAAAGGTTACGACTACCGCGAGATTCTTAAGTATTACTATCCCGCAAGCTATGTTAAAACTCTCGGATTTTGATTATTCCCTTCCCAAAGAACTGATCGCTCAGTATCCCTTAAAGGAAAGAGAGTCTGCCCGGCTCCTGGTAGTGGAACGCAGGAGCGGCAGGATCACAGACCGTGTCTTCAGGGATATAGGGGATTATTTTGAGAGAGGCGATTTATTGGTTTTAAACGACACCAGGGTGTTGCCGAGCAGGCTTATCGGCCGCCGTATCACCGGAGGCAGGGTTGAGGTGCTGCTTCTGGAGCATAAGGAGGGGATGCGCTTCAGGGCGATGTTCAAACCCAACCGCCTTAAGACCGGCGAGCGGATATCGTTCGACGGCGGAGGCGTCAGCGCCCGGATTGATTCCAGGCAGGAGTTGACATTCTCAGGAAATGACGTCGCTGCGGTTTATGGGGCGGGACTGATGCCGCTGCCGCCTTATATCAAGAGAGAGGCAGAGCCGCTGGACAGTATTTATTACCAGACGGTCTACGCCAGAGAAGATGGGGCAGTGGCTTCGCCTACCGCAGGACTGCATTTTACCGATAGGACGCTTGAGGGTATCAGGGCGCGGGGGATAGATATCGCCTATCTTACGCTGCATGTGGGCGCTGGGACATTCAGGCCCGTGAAGTCGCAGGATATCACCGCTCACAAAATGGAGGCGGAGTATTTTAAGATCCCGCATGATTCAGGCGAACTCATCCGTAAAAAGCAGGCGGCCAGAGAGCGCATCATTGCCGTCGGGACCACAAGCCTCAGGGCCCTTGAGACCTATGCCCTTGGCAGGAGCGAGGGGTTGACCGACCTATTCGTTTATCCGGGATATGCATTCAAGCTTACCGGGGCGCTCCTTACCAATTTTCATCTGCCGCGCACTACGCTTTTCATGCTGGTGGCGGCTTTTGCGGGAGAGGGGTTGATCAAAGAAGCATACCGGCAGGCCATCGATAGGAAGTATAGATTTTACAGTTACGGGGATGCCATGTTGATTCTATAAGATGCTGGAACTAATTCATCGGGATAAAAACTCCAGGGCCCGCCTGGCAGTAATCAAAACCAGCCGCGGCCAAATAAATACCCCCTGTTTTATGCCGGTAGGAACACAGGGTACGGTCAAGACGCTTTCTCCGGCGGAGCTCACAGAGGCGGGGGCAGAGATTATGCTTTCCAATACCTACCATCTCTTTTTGAGGCCGGGCATGGATATTATCAAAAAGGCAGGCGGGCTGCACAGGCTTATAAGCTGGCACGGACCTGTCCTTACCGACAGCGGGGGATATCAGATTTTCAGCCTTGCGCTTTTGAGAAAGATCAGGGATAACGGAGTAGAGTTCCAGTCGCACATCGACGGCAGGAAGCATGTCTTTACGCCGGAGGGCGTAGTCGGCATCCAGGAGGAGTTAGGCTCGGACATTATTATGCCCCTTGATGAATGCGTGCATTATCCCTGCAGCAGGGATTATGCCGAGCTCGCCGCCAGAAGGACAATCGCCTGGGCCGTGCGTTCAAAGAAGGCGCACCGCGGAGAAGGACAGCGGCTTTTTTGCATTGTCCAGGGGTCCAGTTATGAGGATCTGCGCCGCTCCTGCGCCAGCGAGCTTATTGACATGGATTTTGACGGCTATGCCATAGGAGGGGTTTCGGTTGGCGAACCGCAGAAATTAATATATAATATAACCAGCCTGGTGGCGGGGTTGCTGCCAGAAGAGAAGCCGCGTTACCTTATGGGCGTAGGATTGCCCGAGGACATCCTGGAAGGGGTGGAATCCGGCATTGACATGTTTGATTGCGTGACTCCTACGCGCTACGGCAGGAACGGCAGCGCCTTTACCAGCGAGGGCAAGCTTATTATTCGTAACTCTCCTTATTCGGAAGATTTTAGGCCGCTGGATGCCGAATGCAACTGTTACACCTGCAGGAATTTCAGCCGCGCATACCTGAGGCATCTTTTTAATACCGACGAGATCCTGGGATTGAGGCTGGTTTCGCTGCACAACATCCATTTTTACCTCGGATTGATGAAGGGCATCAGGAAGGCGATCCACGATGATAAATTCGCGGAATTTAAAAGGGCGTTCCTCGCCGGATATATGAAGGCAGGTTCGCGTAAAAACAATGCGCATTGACGTTATTACCATATTCCCCGGGATGTTTGCTCCGGTATTGAATGAGTCTATTATCAAGCGTGCGCAGCAGAAGGGGAAAGTCAAGATATGCGTACATGATTTGCGCGATTACTCCCGCGATAAACACCGCAAGGTCGATGACCATCCTTACGGCGGGGGCGCGGGGATGCTAATGCGTCCTGAGCCGATATTCAGCGCGGTGGAGGCTATCGCAGCCAAGGTTAAAATCAAGAGGCCACGGGTAGTTTTATTATGCCCTAAAGGCAGAAAGCTGGAACAGAAGGTTGCCAGGAGGCTGGCCGGCTATAAACATCTTATCCTGGTATGCGGCCACTACGAAGGCATTGATGAGCGCGTCCGACGCAGCCTGGCAGACGAAGAGATATCGATCGGAGATTATGTTTTGACAGGGGGGGAACTGGCAGCGATGGTGCTTTTGGATTGCGTGGTGAGGCTCCTTCCGGGAGTCCTGGGTGATAAAAATTCCTTGAATTTTGAGTCATTTGAGGGTAATTTATTAGAATATCCGCAATACACCAGGCCTGCGGTTTTCCGCAGATTAAAGCCTCCCAAGGTGCTCTTCTCCGGCGATCACGGCAAGATTGAGGAGTGGAGAAGAAGGGAGGCGCTTAAGATAACGCGCAGGCGCCGTCCGGATTTATTACGTAAATAACAAGGAGGATAGCAATGAACAAAATCAGGATGATTGAGCAAGAATACAGCAAGAAGGAAGTTCCCAGTTTTGGCGTCGGGGATACGGTGAAGGTGTTAGTTAAAATTCCGGAAGGTCCTGATAAGACCCGCCTGCACCCTTTCGAAGGGGTCGTAATAGCTAAAAAAGGCAGCGGCTCCAGGGCGAACTTTACGGTCAGAAAGGTTTCTTTCGGAGAAGGCATCGAACGCGTCTTCCCGCTTTATTCTCCCGGCATCGAGCGCATTGAACTAATCCGTTCAGGGAAGGTCAAGAGGGCGAAGCTTTATTATCTGCGCAGCAAGGTCGGCAAGCGCGCTACTAAAATCGAGTCCGCAGGGCCCAGGTAGCAAATAAAAGTGCTTTATTACGAAAACAAGCTCCGCAGGGAGGGTTACGATTTTATCATCGGGATAGATGAGGTGGGCAGGGGCTGCCTTGCCGGTCCGGTAGTGGCAGCGGCAGTACTTCTTAAGGAAACGAGATTCCGCAGCCGCATTGATGATTCCAAGAGATTGACCCCTCTTCAGCGTGAGGCGGCATTTCCGGAGATTGTGGATAAATCCGCGTTCGGCGTAGGTATCGTAAGCGAGAAGGCGATCGACCGCCTGAATATAGCGGTGGCGACCGGCATTGCAATGGAGAAGGCCGTTTCCATGCTTCTCAAGGGGCTCGGGCCGTGCAATGAAAAACGTATCTGCCTGATGGTCGACGGCACCGTAAAATTAAAGACGCACCTGCCGTACATCAATATTATCAGGGGAGACTCGAAGTCAAAAAGTATCGCCTGCGCGTCTATCCTTGCCAAGGTTACCCGCGATAGTATCATGTCTTCTTACGATGTTGTATATCCGCAGTACGGTTTCTGGAAGCATAAGGGTTACCCTACCCGCTTGCACCGGGTGGCAGTGGAGAGGTTCGGGTTATCCCGGATACACCGGGTGAGTTTCTGCCATGCCGCGAAGTAATTTGTCGCTAGGCAAGAGCGCCGAAGATGAAGCCGTAGATTTTCTCAGCCGCCAGGGATGCCGTATCATCAGGAGGAATTATCGCAACAGGGCAGGCGAGATAGATATCATTGCCCGGGATAAGGGCACGGTTTGTTTTGTGGAGGTAAAGAGCAGGCGTTCGTTAAGATACGGGCTGCCGCAGGAGGCGGTTTCCTTGCGTAAGCGCGAAAGGATAGCGCGGGTAGCCCTGGGTTTTTTAAAGGAAAATAATCTCCTGGATTCCCCGGCGAGGTTCGACGTAGTAACGGTCTTGTGCTTGGGCCGGGCAAGAGAGATAAAATTAATCCGGGGGGCATTCGAATCGGAGGGAGGGGTTGCCTGATATGGCAGATTACCGTAGCGCCACTTTAATGGAATATCTCGATGCGCTGGCAGCGAGGGCGTCCGTGCCCGGAGGGGGCTCTGCCGCGGCCCTGGATGCGGCCATGGGGGTTGCGCTTATCAGCATGGTGATTAATTTTACCATCGGCAAGCCCCGTTACGCCAGATACGAAAAAGAATTAAAGAAGGCTCTGGAGAAGTCCGAGAAGTTGCGCGAGGAATTTCTGCAACTGGTGGACCTTGATGCCGCGGCCTATAAGAGCAGGAGCCTGCGTGATGCGCTGGATGTGCCCTTCATGGTTTGCAGGCTTTGCCTGGAAGGGGCAAAGTTATTGCCCGGCCTTGTCAAAAATTCTAACCCTAACCTGATAAGCGACGTGGCAGTGGCGGCAGCGTTTCTGGAGTCTGCTTTCTCGGCCGCGTATTTTAACGTCCGGATAAATCTTAAATCCCTAAACGATAAAAAATTGGATTCCAGGATTAATAAGGAATTGCTTTCCAAGGAGAAGATTCTCAGGAGGATCAGATACCAGACGGAGGAGAAAGTTGGCAAGATTATTAGAGGGTAAGCCTGTCGCAGAGAGGATCAAGGCAGAGATTAAAAAGCAGGTTGGGTCGCTGGCTCGTGCGCCCGTGCTGCTTAGCGTCCAGGTAGGGGAGGATGCCGGTGCCGCGAGCTACGTAAAGTCCCAGCAGAGGGCTGCAGAGGGCCTCGGCATAGAATACCGTTTTCATAAATTGCCGCCGGAGATAACGGAAGGGGAGCTTCTGGAGTTTATCGGGCGCATGAATTCCGATAAGTCGCTGGACGGGATAATCGTGCAGATGCCGCTGCCGCCCCATATCGATCGCAGTAAAATCAGCCAGGCCATCCTTCCCGAGAAAGACGTAGAGGGGATGCATCCCGAGAATATCGGTAGGATCCTTTTCGGTAAGGCGAGCATCCTTCCTTGCACTGCCGCGGCAGTAATGGAACTGTTGAAGGAGAGCGGGGTCGACCTTTATGGCAGAGAGGTAGTGGTGGTGGGCCACAGCGAGATTGTCGGCAAGCCCCTCTCGCTTTTGCTGCTTGATAAATTCGCCACTGTTACGGTCTGCCACATAGGCACCTCCAAGGCCGCAAAGCTACAGGAGCACGTCAGTGCTGCCGAGATATTAATCGTAGCAGTGGGCAGGGCCGGGCTTATTAAAGGAGAGTGGATTCGCGAAGGCGCCGTTGTCATAGATGTCGGCATAAATAAGGTAGGGGATAAGATTGTAGGCGACGTGGAATTTCAGGAGGCCCAGAGGCGCGCCGCGTTCATCACGCCTGTCCCCGGCGGGGTAGGGCCTTTAACCGTTACCCTCCTCATGCGCAACCTCCTTGAGGCAGTGAAGTCAAAATAGGATAGAGACGTTTTTCTCCCCGTTCGGGAAAGTGTCTTCAAGAGGCAGAAACGCTTTCCCGAACGGGTGGGAAACTGTTTCTGTTTTTGATCCGGAAAGCGTTTCTTTAAACTATGGCCAGCTTTAAAGAGAAATTAGCATCGGAGAAGTTTCTGGTAACTTCCGAGATCGGCCCTCCCAAGGGCATCGGGACAAAGACCCTCCTGGAGGACGCCGAGCTTATCCGCGGGAGGGTGGATGCCATTAATGTGACGGACCTGCAGAGCTCGGTGATGCGCCTGGGTTCCCTGGCAGTCTGCGCTCTTTTAAAACAGAGGGGATTTGAACCTTTATTCCAGCTAACCTGCCGTGACCGTAACCGCCTTGCCTTGCAGTCCGATATACTTTCCGCTGCCGCCCTCGGCATTAAAAATCTCCTGATACTTACCGGTGACCATCCTAGCCTCGGAGACCATCCGGAGGCCAAGCCGGTGTTTGACCTGGATTCGGTGCAGCTTCTGGAGGCAGTCGGGAAGTTAGAGCAAGGCTTGGATATGAAAGGCAACAGGCTGGAGGGAGAAGCTCCGGAATTCTGCGTCGGAGCGGCGGTTAATCCCGGGGCAGACCCGTTAGAGCCCGAGATCCTAAAAATGGAAAAGAAGATTGACGCGGGGGCGGAGTTTTTCCAGACGCAGGCTGCCTACGATATAAAGATTTTTGAAAAATTCCTTGATAAAACCCGGCACCTTAATGTCCCGGTGCTGGCAGGTATCGTGCTTTTAAAGTCCGCCGCCATGGCGCGCTACATGAACGAGAATGTAGCAGGTATATGCGTACCGGAAGACCTGATCAAACAGATGTATGAGGCCAAGGACAAGACGGCAACCTCCATAGGGATTGCCAGCCGTCTGATTAAGGAATTCAAATCCATGTGCCGGGGGGTCCACATTATGCCTATCGGATGGGAAAAAAAAGTTCCCCTCGTCCTGGACGCCTCAGGTTTATAGATATGGCTGAGATTGTGATAGTCGGCAATTCTGCCGCAGGATTTTCATGTTGCCAGGCGCTACTTGCAGAGCGCGGCAACAACGGGATAACCGTTATCAGCGAAGAGGGTTTTCCTGCCTACAACCGTAACCTCCTTATCGGTTATTTTAGCGGAGGCATAAAGGAAGAAGAACTCTTTCTCTGTCGCCAGGACTATTACCAGGCTAACGATGTAAGACTGCTTAAAGAGGGCAGGGTGGTTTTGCTCGAGGCCAGAAAACAGCGGCTCATCCTCAAGGATAATTCCAGGATAAATTATGATTATCTGGTGATTGCCTCAGGCTCAAGGCCGCGCCTCCCCGATATACCGGGGATCACCAAGGAGGGGGTTGAGGTTTTTTATTCGCTGGGAGATGTCAGGAGCATTAAGCAACGCCTGATCATCTCCGATACGGTAGCATTGTTCGGAGGGTCCATGCTTTGCGCTGAACTTTCCGTTTCGGAGTCCCTCAAGGGTAAGGAAGTCAAGATTATTGCCAGGGGCAGGCCCGGGGCGTTTAGCGCCAGCGAGACCCGGGAATGGCTGGAAGGGGTCGAGGTTGCCGAGGTTATCGGCGAAGGCTCTGAATTGCGGGCGATAAAATTAAGCAACGGTAAGGCAATCGGCGTATCTTTGCTGATCTATGCCGGGCCGCAACTTGCGGCAAGCGAATTCTTGAAAGGCAGCGATGTCAGCACCGACAATGGTTCTATCCTGGTAGATGGGCAGATGCGCACGAACCTCCGGAATGTTTTTGCATGCGGCAGCGTTTCTAAAAAAGACAATTACGCCCCGCAATCCAAAACCTGGGATGATTCCGTAAAAGAAGGCATCCTGGCAGCCGAGAGCTTATTAAGAATCCTTAAAGGAGAAAGCAATATATGTCAACAGACGTCTTAGTCGAACTTGGCAGCAAGGGGGCAGGCAGCATCATTAAAGCCGCGGGTTCTGCCCTGGATAAAGCAGCTAAAGAGAAAGGGGAATCCTGCGCTATCGGTTTCGGGGGCACCAATTATTATTTGCCGTTGGCATACGCCCTCTTAAGTATTGAGGCCAGAAGTCTCGGGGACTGCCGGAATATCCTCAGGGAAGCCGAAGCCCTCAATAATAACCACTCAGCTTCCAGCGGTCTTAATATTACCTGCCTCGGAGGCATATTGAATAAAGGCGTTGCCGCCTTGCTCTGCGAGGAGGTGCTGGCTGCGCTGGCCTATCTTGATAAAGAGCACCCCGGGGAGGGTTCCGCAGGTTTCCTGCCGGATACCCTGTTAAGGTCGCTGGGCATCCAGTTGGTTGACGGCAGGATTGCCGGTATCGCGGTAATACTGGGGCCTGCTAAGGATGCGGATGGAGCGGTGCGCATCGTCAGGGATTTCCAGAGCAAAGGCATCGTAAGCATTCTCGTCGGCAACACAGGCGCAAACAGTTTTAAGAAACAACTGGAAGACAAAAAGGTAGAGATGGGGCTGGAAAATTATATCGTTGCGTTAGGTGACGATTACCTTTCCGCCATCTATGCCGTTAACTGGGCTGTGCGCGCCCCGCTCGTGTACGGAGGCCTGAAGAGCGGGCAGTGGCAGGAAATTTTAAAATACAGCCAGGAGAAAATCCCGGCCTTTGTGATGCTGCTTACTCACGTGGATGAGGTATTGGTGGCTACAGGCCTCGGGGCATTGGCAATGGGGTTTCCCATTATCTCCGACTTGGATATCCCCCAGCTTGGCAAGATAGACACTACTTTATATGAAGCTGTTGTTAGCGAAAAGGATTACGGCAGGCTGCCTGCCAGGTGCATTGAGACAAGAGGGCTGAAGGTAAGGGTTGCCGAGGTTCCCATACCCGTGCCTTACGCCCCGGCATTCGAAGGGGAGCGCGTAAGAAAGGAACAGCTGCATGCGGAGTTCGGCAGCAAGAGCACCGTTGCCTTCGAATACCTGACCTTGAAGGGGATGGATGAGGTCGAAGACGCCAGGGTAGAATTGAAAGGGCCGGATATCGACCAATTGCCGAAAGGCATGAAATCCCTGCCGTTGGCGATAATCGTAGAAGTAGCCGGCCGCAGGATGCAGAAAGATTTTGAGCCTATCCTGGAACGCCAGATACACCGCTTTATGAATTATGCCATGGGCGTGATGCACGTCGGCCAGCGCGACATGAACTGGATACGCGTTTCGCGCGATACGTTTGAGAAGGGATTCCGCCTCAAGCATTTCGGAGTCATAATCCATTCCATGCTGCACCAGGAATACAGCGCTATCGTGGAGAAGGTACAGGTAAAACTTTATACCCGGGAGGAAGACGTCAAGCTGCTCCTGCCGCAGGCCAAGAGGGCCTACGAGGAGCGCGATGAACGCATTGCCGGCATGGTGGATGAGAGCGTAGATACATTTTACTCCTGCCTGCTCTGCCAATCCTTTGCCCCGAACCACGTCTGCATTATTACTCCGGAGCGCCTGGGGCTATGCGGTGCTTATTCCTGGCTGGATGCCAAGGCTTCTTTTGAGATTGTTCCCACCGGTCCGAACCAGCCCATTAAAAAGGGGGAGGTCTCAGACGGCAACCTGGGGCAATGGAAGAATATAAACGATTTTGTTTATAATAAATCCAATAAGACCATCCAGAAGGTTAATATGTATTCCCTGATTGATTCTCCTCAGTCTTCCTGCGGTTGTTTTGAGTGTATTGCGGCGATTGTCCCGGAGGTAAACGGTATAATGGTGGTGCACCGTGATTATACCGGCCTGACGCCGGTAGGCATGAGTTTTACCACCCTGGCGGGTTCGGTAGGCGGGGGGGTGCAGACCCCGGGTTTTCTGGGGATAGGCAAATTATATATTGTCAGCCGTAAATTTATCTCTGCTGACGGAGGATTAAAGAGGCTGGTATGGATGCCGCGGGAACTAAAAGAGATATTGGCGGATAAGCTTAAGAAGCGCGCCGAGGAACTTAAAGAACCGGACCTTCTTGACAAGATTGCGGATGAAACTACCGCCGGCACTGTTGCAGAGTTGATTGATTTTTTGCAAAAAGTCAAACACCCTGTACTTGGTATGCCCGCCCTCCTATAGCAGGAGCCATTTCTAGGTTGGCTTGAAGGGCGTTTCTGTTTTGGGATGGGAAACGTTTATATTTTAAATTTTTCTTGACCTTTTTTGGCTTTTCTTATATAGTAGAAACGATAAAGGCGATAATGTCAAAATATCCTCCTAAACCTTTCCCCTTTTATAGCATTATAATAGGAGCGTTGTTTTTGTTTTTAACGGCGAATTCTGGCGCTGCTCAGGAAGAGAAACTCTCTTTAATACAGAACGAGGCCAGGCTTTACCGCGAGTTGGGATTGGAGTCTCAGAATAAAGGCGAGCTTCAGGAGGCCCTGGTGTATTACGAAAAGGCCATTGTAATGGATCCTCAATACCCGTTGACCTATAATGATGCCGGTGTTGTCCTGGAAGGGATGGAGCGCCCGGATTTAGCAAAGACAATGTACCTTAAGGCTATCGAGGTAGCGCCGAATTACCCCGACAGCTATTCAAATCTGGCAATCATTTACGAAAATGAAGGTAATTACGCCGATGCCGTAACCTGCTGGATGAAACGGGCTACGCTAGGCCCTCCTAACGACCCTTGGGCAGAGGCTGCCCGCCGCAGGATAGGGGACATCGCCAAGGCGTACCCCCAGGCCTACGGCCTAAGCAGCCAGCAATACCAGCAGGGGGAGCGCAGGCTCAGCGCTGAAGCGGAGGAAATCCCGTTTTCCTATGAGGCAGAGGCGCCGTCTTCCCAATCGGCGTTGACTTATCTAAAACCGCAATATCCTTTGCCCGAACAGCCGGCGGTAGCATACCAGGATTTTCCTGCTTCCCAGGGCGTTGCCAGGGCAGGCGGCTCCAGCGGTGGAAATAAAACCCGCGCTTCCAATTACCTTATGCAGGCCAGGGAGAATTTCGATGCAGGTAGCTATGTAGTAGCTTTGAAAGAAGCAACGGTCGCGGAGTATCTGGACCCCGAAAATTCCGAAATCAGTTCTTTTGTGGAAGAGATCCGTAAAAAACTTTTAAATTAGTTACTGCGCTATATCACGCCTCATTTTCCCGTGTTTAATTAATCGTAGAAATGGCTCTCCCGAGGTTGGCCTAAATGGCTAAAGAAAGATTATTTTTACTTGATGCTACAGCTTTTTGCTATCGCGCCTTCTACGCTATCGGAGGCCTGTCTACCTCATCGGGTCAGCCTACCAACGCGGTTTACGGTTTCGCCAATATGCTTAAGAAGATTATTAAAGATAGGCACCCTGATTTTATCGCTGCTTGTTTTGACGTATCCCGCGATACGTTTCGCCAGAAGAAATTTGCCGCTTATAAGATACATCGTCCCCCGATGCCTGAAGGCCTATCTTCCCAGATGCCGTTTATCAGGCAGCTGGTGAGCGGTTACGGCATAGCGGTTTTTGAAAAAGAGGGTTACGAGGCAGACGACATCATTGCGACTATCGCTGCCAGGGCGAAGGAGGAGGGGCTGAAGGTAACCGTCGTTAGCTCCGATAAGGACATACTGCAGTTGGTGGATGAGGATACCGAGGTATTTAATCCCTACAAGGATAACGGTATTACCTACGATGCAGAGAAGGTCAGGGGGGCTTTTGGGGTAAGCCCTTCCCAGATCCCGGATCTCATTGCCTTAATGGGAGACGAGGCGGATAACATCCCTGGCATCAGTGGCGTAGGAGAGAAGACTGCGAAGGCACTTATTAAAGAATTCGGTTCTCTTGAGTCCGTGCTGGCGCACGCCAACCGTATCATCCCCAAGAAGGTTTCAGGCGCCATTGAGGCTAATATGCGTACCGCCACTCTTAATAAGGAATTGGCTGTTTTGGATAGCAGGGTGAAGTTGGATTTTAGCCTTGATATGCTGCGCCCCGGACCCCTAGATACCGAGGGGCTCCTGGACTTATTTAAAAAGCTGGAGTTTAAGAAGTTCAGCAGGGAGCTTCAGGTAGAAGCAGGGGATTCAGTTGCGAAGGAGCTGCCGGTTGGAGGCGATAGCGACCTGGAGCAGATTATCAGCAGGCGCCTTGAGGTTATTTTAGGATTTAGCGAAGACGCGGGAATATTTTTATCTGCCGCAGGCAGGGGCTTCCGCCTGGCTGCCATTACTGCGAAGGCAAGGGAGATGCTTTCGCGCAGCGATATCCCCAAGACCGGTCACGACCTTAAAAGGATTAAGGTAATGCTGCAGAAGAATGGGGTAATCCTCGCAGGGCTGTATTTTGACACCATGATCGCGGCTTATCTTATTAATCCCGGTAAGGGTTCCTATGCGCTGGAGGATCTCTCCTGGGACTATCTGTCTCAAACTCCCTTGAGCAGGGGTATCGATAATGCCGGCGCCCTGACGGCAATCGCTGACCTTAAACCTCTCTTGGAAGCCGAGCTTAAGAAAAGGTCCCTCCTGGAGCTTTTCCGCAGCATTGAGATGCCGTTGGTGGAGGTGCTGGCGGAAATGGAGACAACGGGGATAAAATTGAACACGATGATCCTGGAGGACCTTTCCAAAGAACTGGAGAGGAGGCTTATCATCCTAATCCAGGATATATATAAGCTAAGCGGCGCGGAATTCAATATCAATTCCCCAAAACAATTGCGGACCATCATTTTTGAAAAGCTTGGGCTGCCGGTGGTAAAGAGGACCAAAACCGGCCCTTCTACCGATGAGGAGGTATTAAAGGCCCTGGCCTCTTCTCACGAGCTTCCGGCGCTGCTTTTAGAATACCGCCAACTTACCAAGTTAAAGAATACCTATGTCGATACCCTGCCCGCCCTGGTTGACCCGAAAACCGGCAGGATTCATACCTCATTTAATCAGACCGGTACCGAGACCGGCAGGTTAAGCAGCAGCAACCCTAACCTGCAGAATATACCTACCAGGACCGATATCGGCAGCAGGATCAGGCAGGCGATCGTGGCCTTTGATTCCGAGAGCTATCTTTTGGCGTGCGACTATTCGCAAATCGAATTAAGAATACTGGCGCACATATCCGGCGACGAGAACCTGATCTCGGAATTCAGGCAGGATAAAGACGTGCACCGGGCTACCGCCGCGCTCATCTACGGCCTAGGCGAAACCGAGGTTAGCGACCAGATGCGCGATACCGCCAAGAGGGTTAATTTCGGTATCATCTACGGCCTGACCTCATATGGTCTTTCTCGCGACCTCTCTATATCATTTGATGAGGCGCAGGATTTTATCGATACCTATCTAGCCAAATACCCCCGGGTTAAAGATTATATGCGGGAGCAGATTTCCAGGGCAGAGGATGACGGATTTGTTACCACTATCAGCGGCAGGAGGAGGTATATACCGGAAATTAAGGATAAGAATCAGGCAGTACGCCAGTTTGCACAGCGCAAGGCCATCAATACCCCCATCCAGGGCTCGGCAAGCGATTTGATAAAGGCGGCCATGATTGCGATAGAGCGGAACATAAATGGAAAGGGGATGGCCAGCCGCATGATAATGCAGGTCCACGATGAATTGGTTTTTAACGTACCCCGCCGGGAGTTTGATGCCGCTATGGGGTTAATCCGGAGCGCGATGGAGCACGTCATAGAGTTAAGCGTCCCGGTAAAGGTTACTGTTAAAAAAGGAGATAATTGGCTGGATATGGTATCTGTCAACTAAGAGGGAGGTTTAGAGAATGAAGGTTGTCATATGTGCTTCAGAGGTGGTTCCTTTTGCCAAGACCGGCGGGTTGGCTGACGTAGCAGGCGCCCTTCCGATAGCGTTGGAGGACGTCGGTCAGGAAGTCGTGATAGTGATGCCTAAATATAAGATGATACAGGATTCCAAGTTTAATATCCAAAGGCTCAAGCAGGGAATTTCCTGTACTACCGTGGGCAGGAATATCAAGGTTTATTTTATCGAGAACAGCCGGTATTTTGAGCGGGAGGGCCTTTACGGTGACAAGCAAGGGGATTACCCGGACAACCTCGAGAGATTTTCTTACTATTCCAGAAGGACCCTGGAGTTATTGAAGGAGCTGAATTTCCGCCCGGATGTCATCCATGTCCACGACTGGCAGGCGTGCCTTATCCCGGCCTACCTCAAGAACAATTACCGGCAAGAGGAGTTTTACAAGGATACCCGCGTGCTCCTGACTATCCACAACATTGGTTACCAGGGGATTTTCTCCAAGGATGAATACCCCAAGCTCGGATTGGACTGGGGGCTTTTCAATATGGAGATGCTGGAGTTTTACGATAAGATTAACCTCTTAAAAGGCGGGATAGTGTTCTCGGATACCGTCAATACCGTAAGCCCCACCTATAGCAGGGAGATCCAGACAAAGGAGTTCGGTTTTGGCCTTGAAGGAATCCTCGCCAAACGCCGCAATGAACTTTTCGGCGTCTTAAACGGCTTGGATTACTCTATCTGGAACCCCGCGACCGACAAGTTTATCTCGCAGAATTATTCTGCCCGGACCGTTAATGATAAGCTTAAGAATAAGGAGGACCTGCAGAGGTTCTCTAAGTTGCCGGTTGACGCCAAGGTGCCGCTCTTTGGCATTGTCTCAAGGCTTGCCGAGCAAAAGGGGTTTGATATCCTCTCTGAGGCCATTGATAAGATCTGCAAGAGGAAACTAGAACTGGTAATACTGGGCACGGGAGATCAGAAATACCACGAGCTCCTGGGTGATATTGTCAGGAAATACCCGGAGGTAGTCTCCCTGTACCTTAAGTTCGATAATACCCTGGCGCATAAGATATACGCCGGCTCTGACATATTCCTGATGCCTTCCAAGTACGAGCCGTGCGGGCTGGGGCAGATGATCAGTTTAAGTTACGGCACCATCCCCCTGGTCTTTAAGACCGGCGGCCTGGCCGATACCGTCAGCGATGCCAACGGGTTTGTCTTTGACCAATACAGCCCCAGCGCGCTGGAGGCGATAATCGATAAATCCATCAGGTCTTTCAGCGATAAAAAGAAATGGGGGCCCTTAGTTAAAAAAGCAATGCAATATAATTTTTCCTGGGAGGTTTCCGCCAGGCAATACCTTAAACTGTATAAGAGATAACTCATCTGGATGATGGTGCTAGGCATAACCGGGGGCTTCGGTAGCGGCAAAAGCACCGTTGCCAGGATGTTTGAGTCGCTGGCAAGGGGGAAGGGGAAGGTTTTGGATGCCGATGCCATTGCCCGCCGGTTGATGGCGAAAGGAAGCAGGGTTTATCGCAGGATAGTAACTGTCTTTGGGGACGGCATCATCGGCAGGGGCGGCGAGATTGACCGGCCTAAATTGGCATCCGCGGTTTTTAAAAATCCGGTTTTACTGCGCCGGTTGGCGCAGATAGTGCACCCGGAGGTGATAGGCGTTATAAAAAACCGGATAAGTTCCAGCCGAGCCAAGGTCGTCATCCTGGACGTGCCGCTTCTCTTTGAGACAGGGCTGAATGGCATGGCAGATAAGGTTATCGTAGTAAAGATTAAGCGCCGGGAGCAGATGCAAAGGCTAAGGCTCTCCAGGGGCTTCGCTAGAAAGGAGATACTGGAGAGGATGAATTTCCAGATGCCGCAGGCAGAGAAGATCCGCCTGGCGGACTTTGTAATAGATAACAGCAATAAAATAGAAGAAACAAGAACTCAGGCAGTAAAAATATGGAGGTCTTTGTGGAAAAATTAGATATCAGCAAGCTTAAGGAAATGAAGATTAACGAACTCAATAAACTATCCAAGGAGCTCGGCGTTAACGGATTAAGCGGCCTTAGGAAACAGGACCTGATTTTCAAGATCCTGCAGGCCCAGGCGGAAAAAGAGGGTTTGATGTTCGGGGAGGGGGTGTTGGAGATACTGCCTGAAGGTTTCGGATTCCTGCGTTCTCCCAATTACAATTACCTTCCGTGCCCCGACGATATCTATGTTTCCCCTTCACAGATACGTAAATTTGACCTGAAAACAGGCGATACCGTAAGCGGGGAGATACGTCCTCCAAAAGAGGGCGAGAAATACTTCGCACTGCTAAAGGTAGAGGCGGTTAATCACGAGCATCCGGAGGACGCAAAAGAAAAGGTGCTTTTTGATAATCTCACCCCAGTCTATCCCCGCGAGCACTTTATACTTGAGACAGTGCCTACGGAGATCTCGATGCGCATCATGGATCTGTTGGCTCCTATCGGCAAGGGGCAGCGCGGGCTTATCGTTGCGCAGCCCTACAGCGGAAAGACCGTGTTATTGCAGAAGATCGCCAATGCCATCATGTCAAACCAGCCGGAGGTAATACTGATTGTTCTTTTGATCGACGAAAGGCCGGAGGAGGTTACCGATATGCAGCGCCATGTCAAGGGAGAGGTTATCTCTTCGACCTTTGACGAGCCGCCGGAGAGGCACGTGCAGGTTGCTGAGATTGTGCTGGAGAAAGCCAAGAGGCTGGTGGAGCACAAGAAGGATGTGGTGATTCTCTTAGACAGCATTACGCGACTGGCGCGGGCCTACAATTCGGTTGTGCCGCACAGCGGTAAGGTGCTTTCCGGAGGCATTGATTCCAATGCCTTGCAGAAGCCTAAGAGGTTCTTCGGAGCAGCGCGCGCCATAGAAGAGGGAGGAAGCCTTACTATCATTGCCACCGCCCTGGTCGATACCGGCAGCAGGATGGACGAGGTTATCTTCGAGGAATTCAAGGGGACCGGCAATATGGAGATACAGCTTGACCGCAATCTCTTCCAGCGCAGGATATATCCTGCCATCGACATCAAGCGCTCCAATACCCGCCACGAGGAATTGCTCCTTAAGCCCGAGATACTGCAAAAGGCCTGGATACTCAGAAAGGTCCTTAATGAGCTTAATAACGTAGAAGCGATGGAGCTTTTGATTGAGAAACTGTCAAAGACCAAGAATAACACCGAGTTCTTGAACAGCATGAACCAGTAATTGATAGAGGAGGCAGGCATGAAAGAGAATATTCACCCCAAATACCAGGATTGCGTGATTGTGTGCGCGTGCGGCAATACCATCCATACCCGCTCCACCAAGCCGAACATCCGGGTGGACGTATGTTCAAGGTGCCACCCATTTTTCACAGGCAAACAGAAATTTGTGGATTCCGCCGGCAGGGTTGATAAGTTTATGAAGAAATACGGCAAGAAGCAATCCTAGGCTGCGAGGGATGATTAAACAGTTAGAGAAGCTGGATGCCCGCTATCGGGAACTGGAGGATCTCCTGGCTTCCCCCGAGGTTATCTCGAATAAGCAAGAGTATAACCGTTACGCAAAGGAACTCTCGGATATCCGGGAAGCGGTTTATCTTTTCCGGGAGTATCTGCGCGTCTGCGGGGAGATGGAAGGCCTGGAGCAACTGTTGAAGAGCAAGGCAGAGCAGGAATTCCTGGAGTTGGCCAAGACCGAACTTGAGGGGCTCTGCACTAAGAAGTCCGGCCTCGAAGAGAGGCTCAAGGAATGCATTGCCGCTGACGATGATGACCTCGGCAAGGACGTAATTGTCGAGATACGCCAGGGCACCGGCGGCATGGAGGCAGGGTTATTTGCGGCAGACCTTTACCGTATGTATACTAAATACGCTGTCAGGAAGAACTGGGTAGCGGAGGAGATGTCGTCCCACTCCACCGAGGTGGGCGGATTCAAGGAAATCATCTTTAGCGTCAAAGGCAGGGATGTCTACAAGCGCCTTAAGTTTGAAAGCGGGGTGCACCGCGTGCAGCGCGTTCCTGAGACCGAGGCACAAGGCAGGATACACACCTCAACTACCACCGTCGCAGTGCTGGCCGAGCCCCAGGAGGTCGATATAGACATCGAACCCAAGGATTTGAAGATCGATACCTATCGTTCATCCGGACCCGGAGGCCAGCACATGCAGAAGACCGATTCCGCGGTAAGGATTACGCACCTGCCAAGCGCAATAGTGGTGGCCTGCCAGGATGAGCGCTCGCAGCTCAAAAACAAAAATAAGGCGATGAGGATATTGCGTGCCCGGCTACTTGATATGAAGCAGCAGGAGGAGCTAAAGAAGATCTCATCGGACAGGAGGGCGCAGATCGGCTCCGGGGACAGGAGCGAGAAGATACGTACCTATAATTTCCCCGACCGGCGCATTACCGACCACCGCATTAATTTTACCACCTACAGGCTTGAAGAGGTATTAAACGGCGACCTTGATGAGATTTCCGATGCGTTGATAAAAGCCGCCAGCGATAAAAAGAACGCTACTTTCGATGAATGAAGCGGAATTATTGTTTTCTCGAATATTAGGACTAAGCCGTGCCGAGATGTGCTTAAGGATGCGCCAGCCGCTTGGCCGGGAGGTCTCTTTGCGGATCGCCGCGGTATTAAGGAGAAGGGGCAGGGGAGAGCCTCTGCCTTATATACTCGGGAGCGTCGAGTTTATGGGATTGGATTTTAAAGTCGGGCCCACCGTATTAATACCGCGCCAGGAAACGGAGCTTTTGGTAGAAGAGGCCCTTGCGCTCATCCGGCGTATCGGGCGTTTTGACTTGAGGGTCTTAGACCTTTGCACCGGCTCAGGATGCATTGCGGTGTCAGTAGCTAAGCTCTCTCGGGTGGCGCAGGTAGACGCTAGCGATATCTCGGATGGCGCCCTTGAGGTGGCGCGCCTTAATGCCCGGAGGCACAAGGCGGGCGTAAATTTCATAAAGGCCGATTTGTTCGAAGGCTGCCTTTTTGAGGAGGGGGTTTATGATTTAATCCTGAGCAACCCTCCTTATGTCGCAGGGGCCGATATAGAACACCTTGCGCCTGAAGTAAGGCAGGAACCCCGCTTGGCGCTGGAGGCCGGCAGGGAAGGGCTTGATTTTTACAGTCGTATCGCCAAAAAGGCAGCGGCCTATCTCAAGGAAGGCGGTTATCTAATGCTGGAGATGGGGTTTGGCCAGCGCGGTGCAGTAGAGGATATTTTTGAAGAAGCCGGTTTTAGGGCGGTAAAATTCATACGCGATTACCAGGGTATAGATAGGGTAATTATATTGCAAAGGAAGGCAGGATAATGGACAGGTTGGTGTTTGAGGGGGGGGTGAGATTAAAGGGCGAGGTCAGGATATCCGGCTCAAAGAATGCTGCGCTTCCGATACTGGCGGCGACCTTGCTTACCGATGAGCCGTGCGTTATCAGAGGGGTGCCGAATCTCTGCGATGTCATGACAATGCTTAAGATCCTGAGGTCTCTCGGGAAGAACGCGGAGTTCCATAACGGCACGGTAAGCGTCACGCAGGCGAGGCATGCGAACTTCGTAGCCGATTACAGGCTGGTTTCTACCATGCGCGCCTCATTTTGCGTGTTGGGGCCGTTACTGGCCAGATTCGGAAAAGCCAAGGTTTCCTTGCCCGGAGGTTGCGTTATAGGCGTGCGTCCGGTAGACCTGCACCTTAAGGGGCTGAAGGCGCTGGGAGCGGATATCGGTATCGAGTCTGGTTATGTGGTTGCTGCGGCAAAGCGTCTGCGCGGCAGCAACATGTATTTGGGAGGGGTTTTCGGTTCCTCGGTTTTAGGTACCGATAATGTAATGATGGCAGCTGCCCTTGCCGGCGGCAAGACCGTTATCGAAAATGCGGCCTGCGAACCGGAGGTTTCTGACCTGGCTAATTTTCTTGTTAGAATGGGCGCTAAGATTCAAGGCCAGGGCACCCCTACTATCGAGATACAGGGGGTAAGAAGTTTAAAAGGCACAGACTATACCATCATCCCGGACAGGATAGAAGTGGCTACATTTATGACGGCATCCCTTATCACGGGAGGGGATATCCTAATCAAGAACGCCTGCGCTTGCCATCTCGGGGCGGTGATTGATAAATTGACGGAGAGCGGAGCGGCAATTGCCAGGACCGACGCAGCGCTTCGGGTAAGGCCGCGGAGGCGTTTATGCCCGGTTAACGTTACTACCCTGCCTTATCCGGGTTTTCCTACGGATATGCAGGCGCAGATTATGAGCCTGATGGCGGTAACGCCTGGCATCAGCGTGATTACCGAGAAGATTTACCCCGATAGATTTATGCATGTGGCGGAGCTTAACCGTATGGGCGCGCGCATACAGCGCGAAGGCCCCCATGCTATTGTAGAAGGAGTAAAGATGTTATCCGGGGCACCGGTGATGGCATCGGATCTCAGGGCCTCAGCCTCGCTTTTATTGGCAGGCTTAGTTGCCAAAGGCAAGACCGTAATCTCCAGGATTTACCATCTTGACCGCGGATATGAGGATATCGAACGCAAGATGGGTGCATTGGGGGCCCGCATAAAGAGAGAAAAGGAATAGGCTTATGATATTGATGATTGATAATTACGATTCCTTTACCTATAACCTCGTGCAGTACCTGGCGATGCTGGGAGAGAAAGTGGAGGTTTTCCGCAACGATAAGATAAGCATCGAGAAGGTAAGGGGATTATCTCCGGCAAGAATTGTTATTTCTCCGGGGCCGGGCAGGCCGGAGGATGCCGGTATCTCATGCGATCTGGTAAAAGAATTTCAAGGGGGCATCCCTATCCTCGGTGTCTGCCTCGGCCACCAGTGCATCGGCCAGGTTTACGGCGGACGAATCGTATCTGCGAAGAGGCTGATGCACGGTAAGACCTCGCGCATTTATCATAACGGCAAGGGCATATTCCGTAATATCGAAAACCCATTTTTTGCTACGCGTTACCACTCGCTGGTAATAGAAAGAAAGAGTCTCCCGGCGTGCCTGGAGGTTAATGCCTGGACCAGGGAGGATGCCGAGATTATGGCCGTAAAACATAAACAACACCCTGTCTGGGGAGTGCAATTCCACCCTGAGTCTATCCTGACCAAGGCCGGGTTTGAAATATTAAGGAATTTCCTCAAGCTATGATACGAGACGCGATAAAAGCCCTGGTAGAAAAGAAGGACCTCAGCGCCTCCCAGATGCAGGAGGTAATGCGGCAGATACTGGGCGGCGCAACGGATACCGCAGACATCGTCGCTTTCCTGACATCCTTAAGCGATAAAGGCGAGACGGTGGAAGAGCTTACTGCGGCGGTTACCGTGATGCTCAAATACATTGAGCCCATTATCGTGGAGAGGGCGAATATCTTGGATACCTGCGGCACCGGCGGAGACAGGAAAGGAACCTTTAACATATCCACTGCCGCCGCGTTTGTCGCCAGCGGCGCAGGGGTTACGGTAGCCAAGCACGGCAACCGTTCCGTCTCAAGTAAATCCGGCAGCGCAGATATACTGGAATCCCTGGGGGTAAAAATAGATATGACGAGGGAGTTGATTAAAGAATGCCTGGAAAAGATAGGGATAGCCTTTTTGTTTGCGCCTAACCTGCACCCGGCCATGAAACACGTGATGCCCGCGCGCAGAAAGATCGCAGGGAAAACCATGTTTAATATCCTCGGGCCCTTGATAAACCCTGCCCGCGCCACCAATCAGCTTATCGGGGTTTACGACGCCCAATGGGCGCCTATCCTCGCCCGCGTGCTGCATAATCTGGGAACGCGGCATGTGCTGGTAGTGCACGGTAATGACGGGTTGGATGAAGTAACCACTACAGACAGGACTTTTATCTCGGAGGTGAGCGCCGGGGCATTCCGGGATTTTGAGACGACGCCGGAAGAGTTCGGGTTTAAGAGAGTCGCCCTTGATGCGCTGGCTGCGGAGGATGCCGTTTCCAGCGCCAGGATAGTGATGGATGTCTTAAGCGGCAAAAAGGGTCCGCCGCGCGACATTGTCTTGTTCAATTCCGGGTGTGCTATCTATGCCGCTGACCGGGCCGCTTCCATCAAGGAAGGGGTAGAGTTGGCAGCGGATTCGCTGGATTCCGGCCGGGCCATGAAGAAATTAACATTATTAAGGGAGTATTCCAAGAGATGAAGAAGAGCGATTTTCTAAAAGAGATAGTAGCCAGGAAGAAAGAAAAAATAGCTTTAAGTAAACACGAGCTTCCGGAAGAGGAATTGAAAGAGCGCGTTAAATCCCTGGCCCCTGCCAGGAATTTTATTGAGGCGATTCAGAAGCCCCGCCAGATTTCCCTGATTGCCGAGATAAAAAAGGCATCCCCTTCCCGCGGGGTAATCCGGCAGGATTTTAACGTGCAGGATATCGCACGTACCTATCAGGAGGCTGGGGTACAGACAATAGCCGTTTTGACCGAGGAGGATTATTTCCAGGGGCACTTATCTTATCTTAACGAGGTCCGCGGCATTACCGACCTGCCGTTGTTGCGCAAGGATTTTATTCTGGAACCTTACCAGATTTACGAGTCGCGTTTTTTCGGAGCCGATGCCGTGCTTTTGATATCCGAGATGCTTACCCAGGACAGCATCCTCCAGATGAGCCAGCTTGCTGCCGAACTCGGCCTGGCATCACTGGTGGAGGTGCATAGCGAAAAAGAACTGAGGAAGGTGCTTAAACTTAAGAATATCAGCCTCATCGGGATTAATAACCGCGACCTGCATACCCTGGAGGTGGATCCCTGCACCACCCAGAAACTCTTTACGCTTATCCCCAAAGACAAGACGGTAGTTGTAGAGAGCGGCATTAAGAGTCGTCAGGATGTCATGTTTCTGAAGATACTGGGGGTGAGCGCGGTCCTGATAGGGGAGGCATTTATGGCAGCTTCCGATATACGTCGCCAGGTTGAAGAGATAATGGGATGGTGAAGGTCAAGATATGCGGCATTACCAACCTTGAGGATGCCCTGGCTGCGGTGATTGCCGGTTGCGATGCGTTGGGTTTTGTATTTTACCGCAAGAGCCCGCGTTACATCGCGCCGTCCCGGGCCGGCCGTATTATCAGGCTCCTGCCTAAGAAGGTACTCAAGGTCGGGGTATTTGTGGATGCCCCGGCTGCGCGCATAAAAGGTATTGCCAGAAAATGCGGGCTTGATATGCTTCAGTTCCACGGGAGAGAAACCCCGGCATTTTGTAAAAAATTTAAGGACCGGCGCGTTATCAAGGCCTTTCGCGTCAAAGGCATAGTAGATCCAGAAGAGGTCTTAGGTTACGATACCTTTGCCTACCTTTTTGATACCTATTCGAAATCAGCAGCCGGAGGCACTGGCAGGGCCTTTGACTGGAACCTATTGAAGGGACTGTGCTTGTTAAAAAAACCGATATTTCTTTCGGGAGGCATTAACTCCGGGAATGTGCGTCGGGCAATCAGGCTGGTGCGGCCGGAATGGGTAGATGTCTCCAGTTCGCTTGAGACAGTCCCCGGCAGGAAAGACCACCGCAAGGTTTACGAATTGATAAAAATATTAAAATCATAAGGAGCTGGCGATGCTACCGGATAAAAAAGGTCATTTTGGAGTCTTCGGAGGAAGGTTTGTACCGGAAACGCTCATCTGTGCCCTTGATGAATTGGAGAAGGAATACCTCATAGCCCGTAAGGACGCGAGATTCAGGAAAGAGCTGGATTATTATCTTGAGGAATACGCCGGCAGGCCTACCCCCCTATACCTGGCGCGTAACCTGAGTCGTTGTTTAGGCATCTCTAAGATTTATCTTAAAAGGGAGGATCTCCTGCATACCGGCGCGCATAAGATTAACAATACCCTGGGCCAGATTATCCTCGCCCGCAGGATGGGCAAAAAGCGCATCATTGCCGAGACTGGCGCCGGACAACACGGCGTAGCTACCGCGACAGTGGCGGCATTGTTCGGCCTGGAATGCGTTGTATACATGGGGCAAGAGGATATCAGGAGGCAGGAGTTGAATGTTTTCCGCATGAAGCTCTTGGGTGCGCGGGTCATTCCGGTTAAGAGCGGTTCCCGCACGCTCAAGGATGCCATGACCGAGGCCCTCAGGGATTGGGTTACCAACGTGCGCAATACGCATTATATTATCGGCAGTGTTGCCGGTCCGCACCCATATCCGGTGATGGTACGCGATTTTCAGGCCGTAATCGGACGTGAGGCGAGGACCCAGGTTCTCAAGAAAGAGGGCAGGCTTCCCGATTACCTGGTGGCTTGCGTAGGAGGGGGAAGCAATTCCATGGGGTTGTTCCATCCCTTTTTCAAGGACCGCAGGGTTAAGTTTATCGGAGTAGAGGCAGCCGGATTGGGGCTTTCATCGGGAAAACACTCTGCGAGTCTCGTAGCAGGGCATGCCGGGGTGCTGCACGGCTCCAAATCCGAGCTCCTGGAGGACAGTGACGGCCAGGTTAAATTGGCTCATTCCATTGCTGCCGGGTTAGATTATCCGGGGGTAGGCCCGGAGCACGCCTATTATAAAGAAAGCGGCCGGGCAGAATACGTAGCGGTTAACGACAGGGAGGCGCTGGAAGGCTTCGGGCTTTTGTCGCGCACCGAAGGGATCATACCGGCGCTGGAGCCGTCGCACGCAGTTTTTTATCTTACCAGACTCAGGACAACGATCAAAAAAAATTCCATTGTCATCGTTTGTATCTCCGGACGAGGAGATAAAGATACCAATACCGTAGCCGAAAGGTTAAGATTATGAACAGGCTCCAGGAAAGATTCCGCTTTTTAAAGAAGCAGGGCGGGAAGGCGTTTATCGCTTTTATCACTGCCGGCTATCCGTCTTTAAGCATTACCGAGAAGCTGACGTTGAGGCTCGCTGCCATAGGGGTTGACGTCATAGAATTGGGGGTGCCGTTCTCCGATCCCATGGCTGACGGGCCGGCAATACAAGAGGCCTCGCAGGTCGCCCTCAAGAAAGGGGCCAACCTTAAAAAAATCCTTAAGACCATCCGCAACATCCGCCGCAAGAGCAATGTCCCTATCTGCCTGATGACTTATTACAACCCTGTTTTTTGCTTCGGAGAAGAAAGGTTTGCAGAGGCAGCTTCTGTCTCGGGAGTCGACGGCGTTATCATACCCGACCTTCCCCCTGAAGAGGGAAAGTCATTTTCGCGGTTCGCCTCTGAATACGGCCTCAATGTAATATGTTTTGTTTCTCCGACCACCAGTACCTGCCGCATAAAGTATATTACGGACACAGCGGGAGGTTTTATTTATTACCTTTCGCTTACCGGGGTTACCGGCGCGCGCAGCAAGCTTCCTGCGGGACTGGCACGGGACATCTGCCGTATCAAGAGATTTACCTCCAAGCCGGTATGCGTAGGTTTCGGGGTATCAACGCGTCATCAGGTGCGGGAGCTTTCCCGGGCGGCGGACGGGGTTATCGTCGGCAGCGCCATAATCAACAAGATAAAAGAGAACATCGGCCGCAAGGATTTGGTTGGGGAGGTAGCCGATTTTGTTTTGAGGCTTAAGGGCTAGATATGTACGAGAAGACGATCCTGGATAACGGATTGCGCATAGTAGCGTATCCCATGACCGCGATGCAGTCGGTAGCGCTGGGAATATGGATTAACGTCGGAGGCAGGTATGAATCGCGCGAATTCAAGGGCATCAGCCATTACCTGGAGCACCTCCTTTTTAAGGGGAGCAGGAAATATTGCTGCCGTAAGATTAAAGAGTCCATAGAGGGTATCGGCGGGTCATTGAACGGATTTACCTCAGAAGAACTTACCTGTTATCTGGTCAAGATACCCTTCCGTCACCTGGAACTGGCGCTGGATATATTATCCGATATGGTGCTTAATCCACTCCTGACACAGGAGGATATAGATAAGGAGCGCAGCGTCATTATCGAAGAGATAAAGATGTATAAAGACCATCCGCAGAGCTATGTTTATGAGCTTTTGGATGAGCTGCTCTGGCCCGGACAGCCGCTGGGGATGGGCATTGCCGGAACAACCGAGTCGGTTGGCAGGATTAACCGTAAGGACCTCCTGCTATACCAGGGGCACCACTACACTCCTTTGAATATGGTGGTGAGCGCCTGCGGCAGGCTTAATTACCCCCGTTTTAAAAAAAGGATAGAGGGTATCTTTAAGGACGCTTCTGGTAAATCCCGCAATGTTTTCGTAACAGCCAGGGAGAATCAGCGCCAGCCGCAGTTTAGAATATTCCACAAGGATACCGAGCAGACGCATCTGGCTCTGGGGTTTCACGGTTTTATGCGCGACCACCACTTGAGGCACGCCATGGCGATGTTGCATATCATCCTGGGGGCCAATATGTCCAGCCGTCTTTTTAATGAGGTAAGGGAAAAAAGAGGGCTGGCCTACGAGATAGGGACACAGGTCAAGCATTTCCAGGATACCGGCGCTTTCCTGGTGCATGCCGGAGTTGACAACAGCAAGACCTCTGACGCCGCAGCCGTGATATTAAGGGAACTCGGCAACATCAAGCGCGACCTGCCGGGGATCGACGAATTCAGGCGCGCCAAGGAATTCTACCTGGGGCAGTTAAGATTGAGCCTGGAGGATACCATGGACCACATGCTTTGGATAGGGGAATCCAGCGCCACTTTAAATAAAACCTATTCACTGCCAGCGGTAATCAGTAAAATCCAGAAGCTCAGGCGCGATGATGTGCGCCGGGTTGCCCGCATGATATTCAAAGAGAATAATCTCAACCTTGCCCTTATCGGCCCTCTTGGAGGGGCAGAGGAGAAGACACTGAAAGGACTGTCTTTATGACGTTGGACTCGTTTCCTTTGATACTTCTGTTTTTATTTTTGCTGGCGGCTTTTTCGTTCTTTTTTTCCGCTTCCGAAACCGCAATCATAGGGTTAAGCAAGATAAAATTGCGCCATATGATTGCCAACGGCGTAAAACGCGCCAAGACCGTCCAGGGGCTGCTTACCAGGCTGGACAAATTTATCGCAGCCATCTTAATAGGAAACGACTTCGTCAACATCGCAATCTCAGCCGTCGTTACTGCCATGATGGTGGAGGCATTCGGTTATCGCGCGGGCGTAATAATAGCGACATTCGCTTCCAGCTTCTTTGTGCTTATCCTGTGCGAGATCACCCCTAAGATACTGGCTACCAAGCATACCGAGAAGGTGGCGCTTTTCAGCGCCCCGCTGATGGCCATGTTTATCAGGGTATTCCATCCGATAATCATCGTCTTTACTTTTATCAGCGGCGTTATCCTTAAGGTATTCGGGCTGGGCTCCTCCAAGAGATCCCCCCTTATTACCGAAGAGGAGCTGCGTACCATGATTGAGGTCGGCAAGGAGGAGGGGGTTTTAAGCGATGAAGAAAGAAAGATGCTGCACCGTATCTTTGAATTCGGAGATACCAAGGTTGGCGAGGTAATGGTGCCGAAAGAAAAAATGGTGGCGGTCAACATCAACAGCACCCCGGAGGCGCTTTTAAATATATTCATAGAAGAGGGGCATGCGAGGCTGCCGGTGTACAACGACTCCGTGGATGACGTCGTTGGCATCATATATGCCCGCGACCTCCTCTATATACTCAGGGACAAAGGGTTATTCCTTTTACATGACCTTCTGCATCAGCCTTATTTCGTGCCGCCGTCGATGCGGGTGAACGAGTTGCTGCGCAGGTTCCAGGCCGAAAAGATCCAGATCGCTATCGTCGTAGACGCCAATAAAAAAACCCTGGGCCTGCTTACCCTGGAGGACCTTATCGAGGAGATAGTGGGAGAGATCGAGGAGTCGCATCTCTCCCACCGAATAAATAAGCATTGACCCCCTATTTTTTTACTGTATAATATCAGTCTATAGCAGTTGACGGAAAGGGGCAAAGAGCGTTGACACGCCGCAGGCGGCGTGGTAAGATAGAAAAAATCGCAAAAAGGAGGATGCAATGGCAGAAAAGGGATATTGCGTCAAATGCAAGGGCAAGAAAGACATGAAAGACGAACAGAAGGTTACCATGAAGAATGGCCGCCTCGCAGTCAAAGGTAAATGTCCGGATTGCGGTACGGGGATGTATAAGATCTTGGGCAAAAAATAACCAGCCGTTTAAGAAGACGGATCGTTGTTTTAATAGAATTGAAAACCTATGCCGGAGGAGGGGCTTCCCAGAAGAAGGCCCAGCCTCCGGCATCATTAAATAACGGCGCTAAAGCAGCCTCGGGGAGAGAAGCGATAGATACTAAAAGAACAGCCTTACGTATTGCGGCAATAGCAAAGGGGATGAAGGCGCAGAAGATAACGGTTCTGGATATGCGTGCGGTTTCGGGCTTCTGCGATTATTTTGTAATAGCCAGCGCAACCTCCCTCAGGCAGCTAAACGCGTTATCCCGCGCCATTGAGGAAGAGATGCTTAAAGAGCGTCAAAAACCCCTTTCAAAGGCCTTGCCTAATGATGAGTCCGGCTGGGTGGCGTTGGATTATTCCGGAGTCGTCGCGCACATATTCTATAAGCCATTAAGAGATTTTTATTCCCTGGAGCGCCTCTGGTCCGATGCCAAGAAGGTAAGGATCACCAGAAAGGCGGCGCCCTAAGTTAGATTTGTTTCTAGTCCCGCATTGAAGTCACCCCGCAAGCAGCGATGAAAGAAAAAATCAACGCCTTGTTAATAAAATTAATAACGGACTCTTTAAGCGACGTGCCGGGGGCAGCAGGCGCCCTGGCCGGATTAAAGGAAGAACTGTATCTGGAGCTTCCCAAGGATAGCCGTTTCGGGGACCTCGCCAGCAATATTGCCTTAAAGCTCTCCAGGCCGCTTAAGAAGTCTCCTCCCGAGCTGGCCCAGGAGATTGCGGAGAAGATTAAGGCCCGGCTGCAAGATTCACCCCTCGGTTTAGGCGTCAAGGAAGTAAGGGCAACAGGAGGATTCGTTAATTTTGCCCTTCGGCAGGAGTATTTTTATGAGTATCTCTCTGGCGTCATCAAAAAAGGCAAGAGTGCCTTAAGGATGAACCTTGGATGCGGCAGAAGGGTGCTCCTGGAGTTTGTAAGCGCTAACCCCACCGGCCCGCTCTCCGTAGCGCATGCCCGTCAGGCAGCAGTAGGAGATGCCCTGGCAAGGGTCCTTTCATTTTTAGGTTTTCATGTAAAGAAGGAATACTATCTTAACGACGAAGGCAACCAGATTGATATCCTGGGGCGCTCCGTGGAATTGAGATTTGCAGAACTCCAGGGCAGGAATGTGGCATTCCCGGAGGACCATTACCAGGGGGATTATATATATGATATTGCCAGGGCCGTTAAATCCCGCATGATAAAGGGATGCAATTTCAAGCTCTATGCCGTAAACTACATCCTTAAGGTTATCAAGGAAGAGTTGCGTGATTTCGGGGTACGCTTCGATCGCTGGTATAGCCAGAAGTCGCTTCGCAAAAGCGGACGTATCGAGAAGACCTTGCGTATGTTGGAGCGCCGCGGACTTCTCTACCGCCAGGAGGGAGCGCTCTGGTTTAAGTCCATGCAATTCGGCGACGACAAGGACCGGGTAGTGGTAAAGAGCGACGGCTCCTATACTTATCTGGCCCCGGATATCGCCTATCACCGCGAAAAATACCGTCGGGGATTTGCCTGGCTCATCAACCTTTGGGGACCCGACCATCACGGTTACATCAACCGCCTTAAGGCCGCAGTGCAGGCATTGGGGGAGAAGGCGGATTCCCTCTCCGTAATCATCGTGCAATTAGCGACGATATTCAGGGGGGGAGAGCAGGTGCTGATGTCTACCAGGCGCGGCCAGTATATTACCATGAGGGAGGTGTTGGATGAGGTCGGCAGGGATGCCGCGCGTTTCTTCTTCATGATGCGCCGTACCGACAGCCACCTGGATTTTGACCTTGAGCTTGCCAAAAAGAAAAATAGCGATAACCCGGTTTATTACGTGCAATATGCGCATGCCCGTATCGCAAGTATCCTTTCCAGCAGCCCCTTTAAAAACGGCGGGCAGGGGCCGGATTTTTCCCTGCTTAAAGAAACCGAGGAGCTCGCCTTAATCAGGAAGCTCTGGGAGCTGCTTTACGTATTAGAGGTTTGTCTTAAGACCGCCGACCCCTACATGCTCACCGTTTACCTGCAGGGTTTAGCCGAGTCCTTCCATAAATTCTACGACCGCCATCGCGTGTTAGGGCAGGAGAGAGAATTAACCCGCGCAAGGCTCGCCTTGATAAGCGCTACGCGTACCGTCATAGCTACCGGGCTGGACATTCTGGGTATTTCGGCTCCGGAAAAGATGTGAAATGAATGCGCATAAAATCCTCAAGATTGCCTCGCCTGAACCGTCTCTTCAAGATACGCTCAGTAGCAGCCTGGGAATATCAAAGACGTTTTCCCAGGTCTTGATTAACCGCGGGATAAGGGGGGCAGGGGAGGCAAGAAGGTTCCTGGATGCCGATGTAGGCGGGTTGTCGGACCCGTATTCCTTCCGCGATATGCCCAAGGCCGTAGACATTATCAGTAAGGCAATTGCCGATAAAAAAAAGGTGATGGTCTTTGGGGATTATGACGTTGACGGGATTACCGCCATAGCAATACTAGATATTGTCCTTCGGCGCCTTGGGGCCGATGTGCTGCATTATATCCCCCACCGCATAAAGGAAGGATACGGTTTAACGAAGAATATACTGCGCCTGGCAGAAGACAGGGGCGCGGGTGTTCTCATTACGGTAGACTGCGGCATCAACAGCCCCCGGGAAGTAGAGGCCTTGGAGCGTCGTAACATCAGGGTAATTTTAACAGACCATCATGAGCCTGCCTCTTCGGGAGAGCTGCCCGCAGCTTCAGCGATTATCAATCCCAAGGTCAAGGGGTCGGTTTATCCGTATCGCGACCTGGCAGGGGTAGGGGTTGCCTATAAGTTATGCCAGGCGCTTAGCGGAGGGGATTTAAACGATTGCCTTGATATCGTAGCTCTGGGGACTGTCGCGGATGTCGTGCCCCTTACCGGAGAGAACCGCATTCTGGTAAAGGAGGGTCTTAAGCGCCTTAAGGACACTGCCAACCTCGGTCTGCAGGCCTTGATGGAATCCAGCGGCATCAAAGGCAAGAATATCAGCCCTACCTTTGTCAGTTATATCCTGGGTCCGCGTATCAATGCCAGCGGGAGGATGGATAGCGCCGAGGTAGCGCTGGAATTGCTTTTGAGCAGCGATAGGGCGAGGGCAACGGAGCTGGCTTCTCTACTGGAGGGATATAACCGCCAGCGTCAGAAAGTAGAGAGCAGTATACTTGAAGAGGCCCAGGCGATTATTGACAAGGAGGTTAATTTTAAGGAACATAAGATTATCGTTATCGCCAAAGAAGACTGGCACCAAGGGGTGCTTGGTATTGTAGCCTCCAAGCTTGCCGACCGTTTTTACCGGCCGACCATACTTATATCTTTAAACGAAGAGCTCTGCAAGGGCTCCGGGCGTTCCATAAAGAATTTTCATCTTTTTGATGCCCTTGCGGATTGCAGCAAATACCTGGATTCTTTCGGAGGCCACAGCCATGCGGTAGGGTTGTTGATCTCCAGGGATAATATCGCGGACTTCAGGCACAGCATCAATCGCCTGGCCCGGGAGAAATTGTTGTTACAGGACCTCCTGCCGAGTATCGAGGTTGATATGGAACTGGGATTTTGCGATTTAAACGAAAGGCTGGCCGATGAGCTTAAGCTGCTGGAGCCGTTGGGTGCCGCAAACCCCAAGCCCTTATTCTATAGCCGTAACCTAAATCTTAAGAACGCGCCGCAGGCCCTTGGCAGGGATACCCTCAAATTCTGGGTTACTGACGGTAATATTACTTATCAGGCTATAGGGTTTGGGATGGCCAGTCTCTCAGGAGAGCTTGTTAGGACTTCGGCCTTTGATTTGATTTATACTCCGAGGATGGATTCCTGGAGGGGGGGAAACTCTCTTATTCTGGAAGTCGAAGATATCTTCTTTAAGTAGGGGGGATTCGCCTAGACCCTTGCTACCTTGCCTTTTTTGATGCATTTAGCGCAGACATAGACTCGCCTGGGTTTGTTGTCGAGCAATATCCGCATTTTCTGCAGGTTAGGCAGGAAAAGCCGTTTGGTGCTACGCACTATTTTACTTCCAGTGCCGCCTTTGCTTTTGGCCAGGCCCTTACGTACGACGTGTTTTCCTAAAAGAGGATTCTTGCCGCAGATAGCGCAAACTTTAAGCATGGTTATTTACCTCACAGAGCTTTGGTCTATTAAGGATTAGAGTATACTTGAAAATATCCCCTTGTCAAGTTAAAATAAATGGATACGAAATAAATAGAGACGCTTTCCTCCCTAATCGGGACAGTGTCTTCGTCCAGGCGCCCAAAAGCCTTCGGTATGACAAAAAACAGTTTCTATCATATAGTAAAGACGCTTTCCCGAACAACAAGGAAAACACCTCCGGTTTATAGATGAATATACTTGAGGGATTAAACGAAGAGCAGAAAAGGGCGGTTACCCACCGCCAAGGCCACCTGCTTATCATCGCCGGAGCAGGTACCGGCAAGACTACCGTTATTACCAGGAGGATAGCCTGGCTTTTATCAGAAGGGTTAGCGCGCACCAACGAAATCCTGGCGCTTACCTTTACCGATAAGGCAGCCTTGGAGATGCTGGAACGGGTGGACATACTGGTTCCTTACGGCTACACTGATATCTGGGTGTCTACCTTCCATGCCTTTGGCGACAGGTTATTGCGCGAGAATGCCCTGGTTGCAGGGCTCAACCCCGATTTCAGGGTTTTGACCAGGCCCGAGGCAGCGGTATTTTTCAGGGAGCACCTTTTTGAATTTGACCTCTCTTATTACCGCCCTCTAGCCGAACCCACCCGTTTTATCGAATCCATGATTTCGGTTTTCAGCCGCGCCAAGGACGAGGATATCTCTCCCCGGGATTACCTGGATTATGCCCGTGAACTTAACGCCAGGGCAGTCCATAATAACGATCCTGCCTTGCAGGAAGAGGCACGCCAGCAAATGGAGATAGCCTTGGCTTATGCCAGATACCAGGAGTTGTTTGCCAGCCACGGCGTAGTAGATTTCGGGAACCAGTTTTATCTGGCGCTTCGGCTCCTTAGGGAGCACCCGCTAGTTCTAAAGAGTTACCAGGAGCAGTTCAAGTATATACTCGTAGATGAATTTCAGGATACCAATTTTGCCCAGTTCCAGCTGGTGAAATTACTCGCAGGCAACGCCGGCAACATCACGGTGGTTGCAGACGACGACCAGTGTATCTACAGGTGGCGCGGGGCCGCCTACAGCAACGTGATGAATTTTACCGAGACTTTTCCGCAGTCAGACAGGATTAGCCTTATACGCAATTACCGTTCCACCCAGGTTATCCTGGATTCCGCCTATCGCCTGATTCAGAATAATAACCCGGAGCGCTTTGAGGTCAAGGCCGGCATAGACAAAAAACTTGTCAGCGCCGATAAGGCCAAGGGGCATTCTCCGCAGCATTTGCATTTTGATACGAATTCGGCGGAGGCCGACTGGGTGGCCTCGACTATCCAGGAGAAGGTCAAGACCGGCAGGTTTAAATACCGTGATTTTGCAATATTGGTGCGTTCCAATTCCGATGCCAAGGCGTACCTGCAGGCCCTTAATATGCAGGCTATTCCCTGGCAGTTCAGCGGTAACCAGGGGCTTTATTCCCGCGAAGAAGTGAAACTTTGCATTAGTTTCCTGCGCGCAGTGGCAAACCAGTCGGATTCGCTAAGCCTCTATTATCTGGCGACGAGCGAGGTATATTCGCTTGAGCTTTCGGATATAGGTCTGTGCATGCATTATGCCAGGCGCAGCAATAAACCGCTCTTTACGGTATTCAAGAGCCTGGCTGATATAGAGGAATTAGCGGAGGTCAAAGAGGGATCCCGCAGAAAGATTAAAGAAATACTGGAGGACCTGGATAAATTTCTCAGGCTTTCGCGGCAGGATACCACCGGCAGGCTATTGTATAGCTTTTTGACCGATACCGGCTACCTTAAAAGGCTCGCCAGGGATATGAATCTCGAGAAGGAAGCCAAGATCCAGAACCTCGCCAAGTTTTTTAATATCGTAGGAGATTTTGAGTTGGTGGCAAAAGAGGACCGGGTAATCAACTTTGTAGGTTACCTCGACCTTTTGATCGAAGCGGGGGACGACCCCGAGACCGCCGAGAACGACCCGAACGCAGATTTGGTAAACGTCCTTACCATCCATAAGGCAAAGGGGCTTGAGTTTAAGACCGTATTCATGGTCAGCCTGGTAAATACCAAATTTCCAGTTTCGGCGCGCAGGCAGTCCATTCCCCTGCCCGGCTCCCTTATCAAGGAGATAATTCCGGAGGGCGATTTTCATATCCAGGAGGAGCGGCGTCTTTTTTATGTCGGGATGACCCGCGCCGAGAGGGAGCTTTATTTTACCTCTGCCATGGATTACGGTGGCGCTCGTACGCGCCGCGTCAGCCAATTTGTGTCCGAATCGCTGGGGGGGGAGGGCAAGGAGAAGGGGGCGCGCAGCAGGAGCGCCCTTGAGGCGATACGGAGATTTGCCCCGTCAAGGCATTCGGCTAATCCGGTCCCGGCTTCTCTCGGCGATGGACAGATTCTGCCTCTTAGTTTTTACCAGATTGACGATTACCTTACCTGCCCCTTAAAATACAAATACGTACATATCCTGCGCGTGCCTATTATGGAGCACCATACCGTTATCTACGGCCGCGCCATGCACGAAGCGGTAACGAAATACTTCCAGTTTAAGATGGCTGGCAAAAAAATACAGCCGGGTGAGCTCCTGGAGGCATTCCGCTTGAGTTTTGACCCGCGGGGTTTTATCAGCGAGGAGCACCAGGAGGAACGTTTTCGCATCGGCCAGGAGGCGCTGCTGCGTTTTTACGGCGCCGAAGAAAAACGCGGCTCCCGCCCCCTCTATATCGAAAAAGATTTTTCTTTCATGCTTGATGATAATAAGATTCGCGGGCGCTTTGACCGTATTGATAAAGATGAGGGGGGAGCGATTATCATGGATTTTAAGACCTCCGAACTTAGCAGGCAGCAGGATGCCGATAAGCGCAGCCGCGACAGCCTCCAACTTAGTATATATGCCTTGGCATATCGGAATATTTTCGGCGAACTTCCGAAGCTGGTGCAACTGTATTTTTTGGAGTCTGGTTTAATCGGAAGCTCCGAGAGAGATGAGGAAGGCCTCCGTAAAATCCAGGATAAAATCAGGGTAGTAGCGGCAGGTATCCGTTCCCGCCTTTTCGAGGCCAAGCCCGAATACATGGCATGCAGATACTGCGCCTACAACCAGATCTGCCCTTCGGCAAGCATAAGGTAAAAAGATGATTGATTTTGGCCCGTGGGAAGCAAGTCCCCCTGAGGTGAGATTGACGCTTCTGGCAGCAAGGGCCTTAGTCAGCGGCGCCGATAAGGAAACAACCCAGGAACTTTTAAACCGTCAATCCCTGGATTGGGGCCAGTTCAACAGACTCATCAGATACCACGAATTATCGCCTTCCGCTTATATCATCCTAAAAGAATTTCCTGCGTTAGTCTCTCAGGAAGAGCTAAGATTACTGGAGCAGCAGTTTTACTGCAACCTCCTGCGTTTAAGTTTGCTGCAGCAGGAGCTGATTGAAATCATGGGTAATCTTCAAGCGCGCAACATTACGGTTTTACCATTAAAGGGAGCGCATTTTCTTTTGGATCCCGAGCCCTACGGCGACAAGGCTTATTTAAGACCGATGCTCGATATGGATATCCTGGTCAAGAAGGGCGACTATCATGAGGCGCAGCGTATCCTGGAATCCAGAGGATATCTCAAGGAGCTATACGACAGAAAAGAAGAATACTGGCGCAGCAGAAGCTACCATCTTGCTTTCAGGAAAAAGTCCGGCGGTAGAATCAACTATATGGTAGAGTTGCACTGGGGATTGGACTATCCTAAGAATAATCATTTGTTGCCGCAATTCTGGGAGAGAAGTATAAAGAGGCAAAGGGAAGGGGGGTGTATCTATCTTTGTTCTCCGGAGGACACGCTCCTGAGTCTTGCCTTGCACCAGCGTCGTTTCGGCAAGATGCTTTTATTGAAGAACGCCTGTGACGTAGCTTTATTATTGCGCAGATATAAAGATGCGTTGGATTGGGATTACCTCCTGCGGGAGGCAAAGGAGGCGCGGATGCTCACCGTGCTTTATTTTGTCCTTTTTCAGGCAGAGTTTCTGTTTGGCCCCCGGATACCGGACGCCTTTTTAAAGACATCGGGGGTGGCGGGGTATAAAAGAAAATTAATCCGTGATTTTATCCTGGAAGATACCTTTAGCTGTCGTCCGGACTTAAAGAGGCTTTATCTCAAGGCCCATTTTTTGCTTTATGATAATTTTGCGCAACCCCTAAGGGTCGTGTTAAATATTCCGCAGGAACAATTTGCCAAATTCTACGGTTTATCGCCTTATGTTTTTACCACCGTTATCCGTTATCATTTTCGCTGGTTTTATTTTATTAAAAGTTGCGTAGAAATTCTGCATAAAACATCCATTCGCAGGCGATAGGGGCGTTTGGTTATTTGCAATTCTCCTTGATTTCGTCTCTCGGCGATAGTATCATGTTAGCTTAGGCAGTCGTATTTGTGGCGCACGCTTTGGCCGAAGAAAAGCGGAGATTTAGAGGCAACTGATAAAAACCCATCTCGAGCCGCTATAAAATCTCCGACATGAGCCTTTAGACAATACCAGGCCCTCCTGAAGATAGCCTGATTTTCTCCGGTCATTTTTGATCGTGGAAGTATCCGGATACGCCATTAAACGCGCTAGAATATCCGGGAGGTTCAGCTATTGCCGGTTCCCGAGAGAATATTAATAATGAATATATTGACTTGCCATGCAAAGTAGCGTATAATGTTTAAAAAATGAAGGAGGTGAAGCAAGTTGGCGTTGGTAAAAGAACAAAAAAAGCAGCTTATTGATGATTTTAAGGTTCACCCCAGGGATACGGGTTCTCCCGAAGTGCAGATCGCGTTGCTTACAAGCAGGATCAATAACCTGGGAGATCATTTCAAGAATCACAAGAAGGATTTTCATTCCCGCCGTGGTCTCTTGATACTGGTAGGAAGAAGGCGCAGGCTTTTGGATTATCTCAAGACCAAAGACATCAAGAAGTACGAGGATGTCCTGGAAAAACTCGACCTGAGGAAATAAGAGCTTTCCGCTATTATCCTTATAAAATCATAACAATGAGGGGGCATAATGCAAATTAAGTTCGGCGAGAGGGAATTAGTTTTAGATACCGGTAAGGTTGCCCGTCAGGCCAACGGCTCGGTTGTCGTTACCTACGGTGGTACGGTAGTATTGGTTACTGCCTGCATGTCCAAAGAGCCGCGTGAAGGGCAGGATTTTTTCCCTTTGACCGTGGAATACCAAGAGAAGACCTATGCCGCCGGCAGGATACCGGGGGGGTTTTTTAAGCGCGAAGGCAGGCCTTCCGAAAGCGAGATATTGACATCGCGTCTGATAGACCGTCCTATCAGGCCGCTGTTCCCGAAGGGGATGTTTAATGATGTGCAGGTAATGGCAATTGTTATCTCCAGCGACGGAGAGAACGACCCCGACGTGTTGGCGGTCAACGGCGCCTCGGCGGCCTTGTCCATTTCAGACATACCTTTCGCAGGACCGCTTGCATGCTGCAGGGTAGGCAGGACGGACGGCAGGTTTGTGCTTAATCCCACCTACGCGCAGTTAGAAAATTCCGACCTCGACATCGTGGTGGTAATGAACAAAAAAGGCGTGGTAATGCTGGAGTCCAAACTCAAGGAGGTAGGCGAGGATGTTTTTATAGAGGCGGTAAGGTTTGCCTGCGATAACCTGAAGGGGATTATTGCGATGCAGGAAGAGTTCGTTGGGAAATTCGCAAAGCCCAAAAACGAAACCGTTGCCTACCGGAAGATCGATTCTTCCCTGCAAAATAAGGTCGAGGAGCTCTCGGCCGGGAGATTCAAGGCTATTTATGACTTAAGCGAAAAGCAGGAGCGCGAGGAGGCAGTAGACATTCTTTCCAAGGAGCTCGAGGCCAAGCTTGCGGAAGATGGGTTTGAGGCCGCTGATATCAAGACGGCCCTCTCAGAAGCAGAGAGAAAAGAGCTGCGTAAAAAAATATTGGAGGAGGGAATCCGCCCGGATAAAAGGGGTTTTAAGGATATCCGGACCATTACCTGCGAGGTTGCGGTATTGCCGCGTACCCACGGTTCAAGCCTTTTTACCCGCGGGCAGACCCAGAGCCTGGCGGTTACTACGCTTGGTACCGGAGACGACGAGCAGTTAATCGAGGCCCTGGAGGGCGAGAAATACAAAACTTTCATGTTGCATTACAGCTTTCCTCCTTTTAGCGTAGGAGAGACTGCTCCGGTGCGCGGCCCGGGGCGCCGCGAGATCGGCCACGGCGCGTTGGCGGAGAAGGCGCTTTTGGCAGTGATGCCTTCCAAAGATAAATTCCCATACACCATCCGGGTGGTATCCGAGATTTTAGAATCCAACGGTTCTTCCAGTATGGCTACGGTATGTTCCGCAACCCTTTCTCTTATGGATGCCGGCGTGCCCATTAAAGAGGCAGTTGCGGGAATTGCCCTTGGTCTTGTAAAAGAGGGCGCTAAAGCGGTAATATTGAGCGATATCACGGGGGTGGAGGATCATTTCGGAGATATGGATTTTAAGGTTGCCGGCACCAGAAGCGGCTTGACCGCAGTGCAGTTGGATTTAAAGATTGACGGCATCGCTACGGAGCTCCTTGAGAAATGCCTGTTTCAAGGAAAAGAGGGCAGGGATTTCATATTGAGCAAGATTAATGCCGCGCTTGCAGGACCGCGTCAGGATCTATCGTCTTATGCGCCGCGCATCGAGGTGCTTAAGATTAACACTGAGAAGATCGGCGAGCTTATCGGTCCAGGAGGCAAGAACGTCAAGGCTATCATAGCCGCTACCGGAGCCAGCGTCGACATCAAGGACGACGGTACGGTCCTGGTAGGCTCTACCGATTCGGCCGCTTCGGCAGAGGCAATCAAGATGATCAAGCTTATTGTAGAAGATGTTGAGGTGGGTCGTATATATTCCGCCAAGGTTAAGCGTATCATGGCCTTTGGGGCATTTTGCGAGATCGCCCCGCGCAAGGAAGGCCTGGTTCACGTCTCGGAATTAGCCAACCGCTTTGTCAAGAACGTGGAGGACGAAGTCAAGATAGGAGACGAGATCAAGGTAAAGGTTATCGGCATAGACGAAATGGGCAGGATTAACCTCAGCAAAAAACAGGCAGAAGAAAATAATAGTGAGAAGTGAGAGAAAAGCGACTAAACGAAATCAAAGGAGTTCTTCTCATCGCGTTAGGCTTGATGCTGCTGGCGAGCCTCATCAGGCCAGAGCGCCTGGATCTCTCTTTTTATACCTCTTACCCAAATAACCCCCCCCTGAATCCCCTGGGAATTTTCGGAGCATATCTCGGCGGCATCCTGGTTCTTCTTATCGGGCGCATTACCAGCCTTGTTTTGCCGCTCTTGATTCTGTTCCTGGGGATAAGCATGTTCAGGCAAAAGGAGCATGACCTGCGTTTGGCGCGCGTCGTGGGAGGATTAGTATTTCTTATATCCCTGAGTTCTCTGGCGGGGATGGTTTTTATAGGCAACGAGACAAGCGCTTTTTACCTGGCAGGCTTTTTGGGTTTTAGCCTATCCCGCCTTGTTACGACATACCTGGGGCGCCTCGGAGGATATATCGTTTTTACGACCCTCGCCGTGCTTTCCTTCGTGTTGGTTACCGATATCCTCTTGTCTATGCTGATCTCGCGCGCCTTGGAAAAAATCAAGGGTTTCAAGAAACCGGTGTTCCGCTTCAAGAGAAGCGCCAGGTCTGCGGGGGTTAAGTCCATTATTATGGAAAACAGCGGGCCCCGTCGGGAATCGTTGGTTTCCGAGCCCAAGATCATTACCCGTGAACCCAGGGTTGCCGCAGGGGCCATCCCAAAGCCAAAAATCCAGATTAAGTTAAAAGAAAACAAGGAGCCGCTGCAGCCTAAGATTAAGCCTTCCGAGGTTAAGGTCGGCGATTACCACTTGCCTTCGCTCGAGCTTTTAGATTCCCCTCCTCCCTTAGAGGCAAGGCAGATTAAGGAGGATCTCCAGGCGAGCGCCCGCATACTGGAAGAGACCCTGGAGGATTTCGGAATTTCCGCAAAGGTAACGGACATAGAGAGAGGGCCGGTTATTACGCGCTATGAACTGGAGCCCGCCCCCGGAGTTAAATTAAACCGGATTGTAGCGCTGGGTGACGATATCGCCTTGGCCATGAAGGCGCAGTCAGTGCGTATTGTAGCGCCTATCCCCGGTAAAGGCAGGGTGGGGGTAGAGGTCCCCAACACCCAGAGCAGCTTTGTTTATTTAAAAGAGGTGCTTTCCTCGGCGGAGTTCCAGGATTCCAAGTCCAGGCTTGCCCTTGCGTTGGGCAAGGACATCTCAGGGCATCCCGTAGTCACCGATCTCTCCGATATGCCGCATCTGTTGATCGCAGGCACCACCGGTTCGGGTAAGACCGTTTGCGTTAATTCCCTCATATTATCCATGCTGCTTAAAAATACCCCCCAGGAATTAAAATTCTTGATGGTTGATCCCAAGATGGTAGAATTAATGCCTTTTAACGGTCTGCCGCACTTATTGTGCCCCGTCATCACCGATGCCAAAAAAGCCGCGGTAGCCTTGACCTGGGCCCTCGGCGAAATGGAAGAGCGCTATCGGCTTTTTTCCAAGGTAAGTGCCCGTAATATCGATTCCTATAACCAGAAGCAGGAAAGGATTCCGTATATCGTTATTATTATTGACGAGCTGGCAGATTTAATGATGGTTTCCCGCGACCAGATTGAGAACGCCATTACCAGGCTCGCGCAACTTTCACGTGCCGTCGGCATACACCTCGTTCTGGCCACCCAGCGGCCCTCTGTGGATGTGGTCACGGGGGTTATCAAGGCGAATTTCCCGGCCCGCATTTCGTTTAAGGTGGCATCAAAGGTTGATTCCCGCACCGTGCTGGATATGAACGGCGCGGATAAATTGCTTGGTAAAGGGGATATGCTTTTTCTAAGGCCGGGCGAATCCAAGTTGGTGCGAGCCCAGGGGTGCCTTGTTACCGATAAAGAGATTGAGCGCCTGGGGGATTTTATAAAGTCCCAGGCAGAGCCGATTTATGACGAGGAGATACTCCAGGGGCAGGAGAAGGCCGAGCTGCATTCCGGCGTCTACGAGAAAGACGAACTCTATGAAGATGCAGTGCGAATCATTATGGAGAGTAACCAGGCTTCGGTTTCCATCCTGCAGAGGAGGCTCCGGCTTGGTTATACCCGCGCCGCGCGCATCATCGATACCATGGAGCAGGAAGGCATGATCGGTCCTTTTGAAGGAAGTAAGCCGCGCAAGATTCTCGTTGACCGCGAGAACTGGCTTGAAGACAAGGTAATCCCCCAGGAGGAAGAGAGCTAGAAGGCATGGAATCCATAGGTGCAAGGCTAAAAAAGATACGTCTGGAAAAAGGATTTACCCTGGAGGACGTTCACAAGGCCACCCGTATACATATCAGTATCCTCAAGGGCATTGAGGAGGACGGGCTTATAAACATCAGCCCTATCTATACCAGGGGTTTTTTGAAGAATTACTGCAAATTTTTAGGAGAAAACCCTGCCGACTATATCACCGATTACAGAGAATCGCAGGCGCCGTTAATAGCCAAGAGCGGGCAAAAACATAAAAAGTCCTCCTTGCTTAGATATGCCTCCTTGAGCATCCTTTCCATCAAGTCCCGCTTTAAGGCTAAGGCGTTCCTCGCCGTTATCGCTGGTATATTTGCGGTTGTCATTGTATTTAATTTAGGCAAGGCCATCGTGACGAAGATAGGTTCGTTTTTACACCGTCCGCGCCAGGCCTCGACCGTTGCTTCCGGGAGGGCGCAAAAGACCGGCCAGGCGGCAGCGGCAGTCAACCCCAGGCAGCGCGAGATCTCGTTGCCGGCCAATAGTGGCAGCGGCGTAAGGCTCACTATCTATGCCAGAGAAAACTGTTTTCTGGAGGTGAAGTCTGACGGCAAGGTAATGTTTAAAGGCAGGCTAAGAAAAGGCAGGTCAGAGAGCTGGCGGGCTAATAGTAGGATAGAACTTTCTTTGAGCAACGCCGGCGCAGTGGACCTGCAGATTAACAGCAGGCACATCGCCAGCCTCGGCGCAAAAGGACAATCCCTCAAGAATATCGTCATTACCAAGGACAGCCTTGTTATACCGCGATGAAGGGGCTCCCGAGCGGCAAGATCGGAATCGTTAGTCTCGGCTGTCCCCGCAATCTGGTAGATGCTGAAGCCATGCTGGGCAGGTTACGGGTAAAGGGGTATTCGGTGGTGGATATCCATAAGGCCGATGTCGGCATCGTCAATACCTGCGCTTTTATCGAAGATGCCAAGGCCGAGTCTATCAACGCCATCCTTGACCTGATTGAGCTGAAGAAAGAGGGCAGGCTTAAGAAGGTTATCGTTTCAGGGTGCCTCCCGCAGCGCTATAAAAAGGAATTAATCAGGGAGTTGCCCGAGGTGGATGCCTTCATAGGCGCCCCGGCGCTCGATCATTATGCGCAGCGGTTTCCGATAACGCCGGCCCACTACGCCTATCTTAAGATCTGCGAGGGCTGTATCAGCAATTGCAGTTATTGCGCTATACCGCGGATAAAGGGTAGGCTTAGAAGCCTTGAGCCCGCAGATGTCCTGGCAAAGGTAGAGGCATTAAACCGTCAGGGTATAGCAGAGCTTAACGTTATCGGACAGGACACCACCGGCTACGGAATGGATCTGTACGGCTCGCCGCAGTTGGGTCGCATCCTGAAAGGAATAGTTAAAAAAAGCACTGCTATCGGATGGCTGAGGTTGCTTTATCTCTATCCTAGCCGGGTCAGCGAAGAGGTGCTTGATATTATAAGAGGAGAGGAGAAGGTCTGCAGGTATCTGGATCTTCCTCTGCAGCACATTAACGACCGCATCCTTAAGCTGATGCGGCGTAATACCAAAAAGAAGGATATCATGCGCCTAATAAAAAACGTGCGCAGCAGGATACCGGATGTAGCAATACGCACTTCTCTGCTTGTGGGGTTTCCTTCGGAAACGGATAAAGAATTCAGGGAATTGCTGGATTTCGTCAAAGAGGTAAAATTTGAAAGGCTGGGAGTCTTTGCCTATTCGTGCGAAGAAGGTACGCCCGCCGCAGGGCTCGGAGGGCAGCTTCCGCAGAAGATAAAAGAAGAACGGCTGGGGGCCGTGATGTCTCTGCAGCAGGAGATTTCATCCGGGTTGAACCGGGAATTTTTAGGGAAAATAATCAAGGTGTTAATCGATGAAAAGGACAGCGATGGTATCTACCTTGGGCGCAGCCAGTATGATGCGCCGGAGGTCGACGGCCTGGTTTACGTAAGGTCTAGGAAGCCGTTAAGAGCCGGCGATTTTGCCGATGTCAGGATCACGGATACCTTGGAGTACGATTTAACAGGGGAGGTTGTTTAAGATGAACATTGCAAACCGTCTTACCGTTTTAAGGATTATCCTGACCTTCGTATTCATGTTTTTTCTGTTTTGTCACGGTCTCTGGGCCAAGACCCTAAGCCTCCTTATCTTTATTTTTGCAGCGCTTTCGGATTTCTTTGACGGCAGGATAGCGCAGAAGAAAAACATGGTTACGGATTTCGGAAGGCTGATGGATCCCATTGCCGATAAGGTCCTGGTTCTGGCGGCGTTTGCGGCATTCGTACAGATGCAGCTTATTGATGCCTGGATGTTCGTGATCATCATTTTCCGCGAGATACTCATTACGTCCTTGAGGCTATTCGCGCTGAACAAGGGGAAGGTATTGTCGGCAGGAAAGGCGGGAAAGCATAAGACATTCTCGCAGATGTCGGTGATCTTCTTTATATTGCTTTTTATCATATTAAAAGAGACGATGCTGGCTTTCTTCACCTGGAATCCCGCCTGGGAGAAACTATTTAGCCGCAGCATATACGTCCTGATGCTCATGACTGTTGTGCTGACGCTTTATTCCGGGCTTTCCTACCTTTGGGAGAATCGCAAGGTCATCGCTAAATTATAATTCTATGACGAGAATCCCGGCATTTTTTATAAAGACGGCGGCTACCTTTTTGGGCTTGGGCTATCTGCCTTTTATGCCCGGGACATTTGCCAGCATTGCCGGGTTTTTAATATTTATCTTAATCGGGGCCAACAGCACGGCGTATCTCCTGGTTGCTGCCGCAATATTGGCTGTGGGTTTTTTCTCCTGCGGCAGGGCAGAAGAGATGTTTGGACGCAAGGATTCCTCTCGTATCGTGATAGACGAAGTGGCGGGGATGCTGGTAGCGCTGATTTGTATTCCTTATGATTTGAAGATAGCGGTTCTGGCCCTTGTATTATTCAGGATCCTGGATATTGTCAAACCCTTCCCTGCCAACGGCCTCCAGCGTCTCCGCGGCAGCCTCGGAGTCATGGCCGATGATATCGTAGCCGGATTATACACAAATTTTATCCTTCAGCTGGTTTTGAGGTTTGCCTTCTTGAGGCGTTCGTAGAGCGGGCCCTGCGGCGTGAGGGTGCTTTTGATTAAGAAGACCTTCGAGGACCTAAACTCTAGTTTTTTCTCCTGAGGCATGAGCCGGCAGTCGTTTAGGCATTGAATAAGCGAGGTCATATTCAGAACGGACCTGGTCCTTGCGATGGTAAGGTGCGGGGAGAATTCTTTTTTTTCTTTCGGTATCCCGAAAAGAGAGATTCTTTCGTCGAGTTGCGCTGCCAGTCGCGTCGCCTCCTGGGCCCCGCGACTTAAACCTACCCATATTATCCGCGGAGAGCTCAGCCGCGGGAAAGCCCCCAGTTCTCCCAGCGCGATAATAAAGTCGTCCTGGAGAGAGCATATTTCTTCCATCGCCTCCCCGACCTGCCCTGCCTGTTCATCGCCTATCTCTCCGAGGAATTTCAGGGTAAGATGGATATTCTCTGGCTCGACCCACTTTACGTCCGCGCCGGACCTGCGCAGTTTATCCTGCAGGGCCCCTAGAAAAACCTTGATTTCGGCAGGGACTTCAATTGCGAGGAAGGCGCGCATTATTTAATGATGGTCTCCAGGAGTTTGAGGGATTCCAGGGCCGCCATTTTTCTTACGGCGTTTCGGCTTGAGCGGAAGGTAAATTTACGCCAGACTGTCCGCTCTTTGCCTGATACCGCAATGAATACCGTTCCTACCGGTTTGCCGCGGGTTGCGCCAGACGGTCCCGCAATCCCGGTGATGCCGATCCCTAAATCAGCACGGATAATACTGCGTACGTTTTGCGCCATCATTACCGCTATTTCTTTCGAGACAGCTCCTTTGGCAGAGATAAGGCGGTGCGGGATATTCAGGAGAGATTCTTTGGTTTTGTTGCTGTAGGCGCTTATTCCCATAAGGAAATATCTGGAACTGCCGGGATAACGGGTGATTAGATAGGAAACCAGCCCTGCGGTACATGATTCTGCGACAGCCAGGGTTTGGTTCTTTTTAAGGAGCAGGCTGTGTATCCTGCGTGTCGGATCTCTCATGAGGAGTATTATAAGAGTTTTTAAAGCTATTGACAAGCGCAGTTTTTCTGTTAAAATACTTTCATTAATCTTCGGGGCAAGGTGACCCGCCTCTTAGAGGCGGATATTCCTGACCGGCGGTAGCGTAGAAACGCACACCGATTCGTCGTTTTGAATCGGGTGTTAGCGCAGAAGCGCATACTAATCCATCATTTTGGATTAGGTGTTAGCGCGAAGAACGCATTCCAGTCTATCTTTAGATTGGATATAAAGCCCGCGAGCCTCCGCGTTAATATCGGCGGAGGCGGACCTGGCGGAATTCCAGGGCCGATGGTAAAGTCCAGATGGGAGAAGATGAGGAGAATTTTTTTACCCGAAGATCATCTCTTCGGGTTTTTTAATAGGCAGGTGATAAATGTTAAACCCCATAACTGAAATAATCAAGGACCTCAAAGAAGGCAGGATGGTAATCGTGGTTGATGACGAGGACCGCGAGAACGAAGGGGACCTTATGATGGCCGCCTCTTTTGCCAGGGCCGAGCACATAAATTTCATGGTAAAATACGGCCGTGGAATACTATGCTTCCCGATGGAGGAGGAGAGGCTTAATAAGCTGGAGCTTATGCCCATGTTTGAAGGTAAATTGCAGAAACAGGGATATAAGAGGGATGCGTTTTCTACCGCCTGGACGGTCTCGGTGGACGCCGCCCGGGGCGTTACAACCGGCATCTCGGCTTTTGATCGTGCCCGCACCCTTGAGGTTTTGATAGATCCCGAGACCAGGCCTGAGGACCTGGTGCGGCCGGGGCATACCTTTCCTTTGCAGTCGCGTAAAGGAGGAGTCCTGGTACGCGCCGGCCATACCGAAGCGACGGTGGATTTGATGAGGCTGGCCGGGCTCTACCCGGCGGGGGTGATATGCGAGATTATGAACGAAGATGGAAGTATGTCGCGTCTGCCGCAGCTTAAGGAGTTCGCCCGGGAACACCGGCTTAAGATATGCTCTATTGCCGACCTTATTGAGTATCGCCGGCGTTCCGAGAAACTCATTGAGCGGTTATCAGAGACTACCTTGCCTACTGAGTTCGGCACTTACAGGCTTATTATTTACCGTGACCTCCTCAGCGGGCAGACGCACGTGGTTCTTACTATGGGAGACTGGGAGGAAGAGGCGGTGCTGGTGCGGGTGCACTCGGAATGCCTTACCGGAGACGTTTTCGGTTCGCTGCGCTGCGATTGCGGCAGGCAGCTTAAAAAGGCAATGCAGATTATAGGCAAGGAAGGCAAGGGTGTTATCCTTTATATGAGCCAGGAAGGCCGCGGCATAGGACTGGTTGAGAAGATCCGTGCCTACAGCCTGCAGGATAAAGGGCTTGATACCGTTGAGGCAAACGAGGCACTGGGATATCAGGCTGACCTGAGGGATTATGGTATTGGGGCCCAGATACTGGCTGAGCTGGGCCTCAAGAACATACGGCTACTTACCAATAATCCGCGCAAGATTGTAGGTCTGGAGGGCTACAGCCTCAAGGTCACAGAGCGCATCCCGTTAGAGATAGAGCCTAATAGCGTTAACTACCGTTATCTAAAGACAAAGAAGGATAAGCTCGGCCACAACCTGAACATTTGACGGTCCGGAGTTGTTTAACTAACGTTACGCCCAACGCTAAGTGGAATTGTGTTGGCGTTGTTTAACTAACAAAGGAGGGAAAGATGGTAAAGGTTATTGAGGGAAATCTTATTGCTAAAGGCAGGAGATTTGCGATCGTCGCTTCCCGCTTCAACGATTTTATCACTAAGGAACTGGTTGCGGGTTGCCTTGATGCACTTACCCGCCACGGAGCAGAGGATAGCGCCATTTCGCTTACCTGGGTTCCCGGGGCATTCGAGATACCCGCCGTAGCGGCAAGACTTGCCAGGTCCAAGTCTTACGATGCATTGATATGTCTGGGTACGGTAATACGCGGAGCAACCCCGCATTTTGAATACGTGGCATCCGAGGTTTCCAAGGGCGTAGCGCGCCTGTCGCAGGATACCGGATTGCCGGTTATATTCGGCATTATTACCGCCGATACCATCGAGCAGGCGATTGAGCGCGCCGGGACAAAAGACGGAAATAAAGGCCGCGATGCCGCATTGAACGCCATAGAGATGGCAAACCTTATGGATAAGGTGAAATAGATGCGCAAACGCACCCAGTCCCGCGAATTTGCCCTGCAGCTTCTTTATCAAATTGACATCAGCGGAGACAAAGATTGCGATGCCGCCTTGAATAATCTCTGGGAAAGGCAGGAGAAGGATACGGCTGCTGACGTGAAGGATTTTGCGGCCGAGCTCTTCCGGGGAGTGGTTGCAAATCTTAAAGAGATAGATTCCAGGATTGCTCAATATGCCAGCAATTGGCAGATCGGGCGCATGGCAGTAGTAGACCGCAATATCCTGCGCCTTGCGAGTTATGAGCTCATCTTCCGCGACGATATCCCGCCGAAGGTTTCCATCAATGAAGCAATTGAGCTGGCAAAGAAGTATTCTGGCCCGGAGGCCGCTAAATTTGTCAACGGCATCCTGGATAAGGTCAAATCGGAGAAAAAATGATGAGGACAGCCGACCTGCATCTTCATACCTGTTTCTCCGACGGTACCTATACGCCCGAGGAACTGGTAAGAGAGGCCTCAAGGAGCGAACTTTCCTGCATCGCGATAGCGGACCACGATACGGTTGAGGCTATAGAGCCGGCCTTGGCAGCGGCTAAATCCAGGGAACTGGAGGTTATCCCCGCGATAGAGCTGACCGCTGACTACGGAGGAAACGAGTTGCATATCCTGGGTTACCTTTTTGACCATAAGAACAAATTCCTGCAGGAGAGACTTTCCTCCTTGAAGTCCGACCGTGCCGAGAGGATGCAGAAGATTCTTTCCAAATTGCGGGATAACGGGGTAATCCTGGAGGCCGAGGACGTCTTTAGCTTTTCTCGGGTCGGCACAGTCGGAAGGCTGCATATTGCGCAGGCAATGGTAAAACGGGGGATTGTGAATTCTACGCAGGAGGCCTTTCAGAGATATATCGGAGACAAGTCACCGGCCTATGTCTCGGGTTTCCGCTCTTCGCCTCAGGAGGCGATCGCGCTCATACGCCGGACCGGCGGCATCGCGGTATTGGCGCATCCTTATACCTTAAGCCGCGATGAAATGCTGACGCAGCTTCTTGAATGGGGGCTCCAGGGGCTGGAGGCGTATTATCCCGAACACAGCCAGTCGCAGGTCAACTTCTACCTGAAGTACGCCCAGGAGCACAATCTTCTCGTTACGGGAGGTTCGGATTGCCACGGGGATGCCAAGCCCGAAGTGCGCATCGGAACCTTTAGGATTCCTTACGCATTGGTAGAGAAATTAAAAGAGGCCAAGAGGTTAGCTGATGGCAGATAAACCTGGAAGCATCCATCAAGAATATATGGCGTCGGCTTTAAGATTAGCGCTAAAAGCCAAGGGCATGACCAGTCCTAATCCTATGGTAGGGGCGCTGGTAGTCAAAGATAAACGCATCATCTCCCAGGGGTACCATGAAAAGGCAGGGCTTGCGCATGCCGAGATTGTGGCTTTGGATAAAGCAGGCGAGAAGGCCCGCGGCGGGAGCCTTTATGTTACGCTGGAGCCATGCACCCATTTTGGCAAGACCCCTCCCTGCGTGGACAGGATTATCAAAAGCGGCATCAAAGAGGTCTTTATAGGCATGATTGACCCTAACCCCCTGAATAACGGCAGGGGGGTAGAGATGCTCCGGCAGCACCGCATCAAGGTTCATGCCGGTATATTAGAGGGGAGGATTAGAAAAACAAACGAGGTCTTTATAAAATACATCACTAAAAAACTCCCCTTTATTACGGTTAAGATCGCAGAATCGCTTGACGGCAGGATTGCCACCCGTAGCGGAGATTCCAAATGGATAACGTCCGATAAAGCCAGGTTATATGCCCATCGCATCAGGGCGGATTACGATGCCGTTGCAATGGGCGTGAATACCGTTTTGCGCGATAATCCCAAGATGGACGCTTGGTTTTCTAAAAGGCAGCCGGTTAAGGTCGTGGTGGATAGCCAGTTAAGCACCCCGCAGGATGCCGATATCTTCTTGCACTGCACCAAAGTGATAATAGTAACCCTGCCGGTGAGATCCGGTCAAGAGACCGAAAACAGAAAGATACTCTCCCGACGGGCCATGATACTTGAGGTCAGGGAAAAGGCAGGGCAGGTTAATCTTAAGGATATGATGAAGAAACTCGCAAGGCTTGGAATAACCAATCTTCTGGTAGAAGGAGGAGGGACGTTGATAGGCTCCTTATTTGACGAGGGGCTGGTGGACAAGGTGCTGTTTTTTATCAGCCCCAAGATTATCGGAGGCAAGGATGCCATCGGTTCCGTGATGGGCCGCGGCGTGAGCCGTATTGATAAGGCCCTAAGATTGCGGGATGTCAGCCTAAGGCGCATAGGAGAAGATTTTCTGGTGGAGGGTTATGTTTAGCGGGATTATCGAAGAACTGGGCGAGGTAAAGGGCCTCCTGGCCGCCGGGAGAAACAGTACCCTTGAGGTTGATGCCCGCATAGCCTCTTGCGATGTTAAGATAGGCGATAGCGTTGCCGTTAACGGTGTTTGCCTGACGCTGGTGGAGAATAACCGCACAACATTGGGTTTCCAGGTAATGCCAGAGACCTTAAGGGGCACGAACCTCAGGTATTTAAAAAGGGGCGATAAGGTTAATCTGGAGCGGGCCTTGCGGTTAGGTGACAGAGTCTCCGGGCATTTTGTATTGGGGCACGTAGATTGCATCGGTAGCATACGCCGCAAGGGGTACCGTCAAGGCAGTCTCTGTTTCCAGATTGCAGTTCCGCCGGGGCCGGCGCGGTATATATTGCCGAAGGGCTCCATTGCAGTCGACGGTATAAGCCTCACTGTAGCGGAGAAAAAATCAACTGTTTTTAGCGTTTATCTTATTCCGCACACCGCAAAGAATACGACCCTGGGATTTAAGGGGGCATCCGGCCTGGTCAACGTTGAATTTGACATCCTTGCCAAGAAATCCGAAAGCGTACCTTAAAGTTATGTTAACTTAAGGATTGCGCACCCACCTTATTTTTGTTATACTAATTTGATACGCAATCGGGGCGTGGCTCAGTTTGGCTAGAGCGCAGCGTTCGGGACGCTGAGGTCGGTGGTTCAAGTCCACTCGCCCCGACCATTTCAGGTAAACACTTTCCAGATTAGCTCAGAGGACGTTTCTGCTTTGGGCCGGAAAACGTTTCTGTAATGATGAAACAGGCGCATGTTTATTATAGCGGCAGGGTGCACGGCGTAGGTTTCCGCTTTACCGCCAGAAACATCGCCGCTGAACTTGGCGTCAAGGGTTGGGTCAGGAATATTTCCGGCGGCAGGGTAGAGATTTTAGCAGAGGCAGAGGAGAGGACGTTAGAGGAATTCCTGCAGCGAATCAGCCGGGAATTTTCATATTACATCCAGGATAGCGATATTGAATGGCAGCCGGCCGGCGGTAATTTTAAGGATTTTACAGTTTCTTTCTGATGCGCTACGCCATACTCGGCGATATCCACGCCAACCTGGAGGCGTTGGCCGCAGTTACCGATGATGTTTGCGGCCAAAGGCCTGACAGCTGCTTCTGCATCGGGGATGTGGTGGGATACGCCTCTAGCCCGGCGGAATGTATCGATAGGATCAAAGCGCTGGCAGAGGTTACGATTGCCGGCAACCACGACTGGGCAGTAGCCGGGAAGCTTGCAAGCCGCTATTTTAATCCGCATGCTCGGGAGGCGATATCCTGGACCGCCGGGAATCTTGAGAGCGCGGGGTTGGAGTTTTTGTCATCGCTGGAATTGGTATACCGTAATAGTGATTTTACGCTTGTCCACGGCACCCTGGATATGCCGGAGGAATTCAATTATATGAGAGACGTTCTCTCCAGCCGCGGGAGCTTTAGTTGCCTTAAGAACAACATCTGTTTCCTCGGCCATTCGCACGTCCCCGCCGTATTTATTCAGGGTCCCAATAATGAGATTAGCCAATTTAAGGCCGGCCGCCTAACCATTGAGAGAGGCAAAAGATATATTATTAATGTTGGCAGCGTCGGTCAGCCGCGCGACGGGGACCCCCGGAGTTGTTATTGTCTCTATGACAGCGTAAAAAGAGAAGTGATGTTTAGGAGGACTGATTATAATGCAAAGAGGGCAAGAGACAGGATTGTCGAAGCGGGCCTGCCGAGATCACTGGGGGACAGGCTCTTGATGGGAAGATGAAAAGCGATATAAAGAAAGAGATTGAGGGGCTTAGGGCGGATATCAGGCGCCACGACCATCTCTATTATGTTTTATCGCAACCGGAGATTTCGGATAAGGAATACGATGGACTGATGTTGCGTCTTAAGGAAATAGAGGAGCTGCACCCTGAATTTAAGAGCGGGGATTCTCCGACCGTGCGCCTGGGCGCAGGCATACTGGAGGGATTCGATACCGTCAGGCACAGACAGAGGATGCTTTCTCTGGACAATACCTATTCCTTCGAGGAGCTGAAAGATTGGGACGCCAGGGTGCGTAAAGGATTGAAGACGGGCGAAAAGATATCTTATGTGACGGAGCTTAAGATTGACGGCGTGAGTGCCAACCTCAGTTATGAAAAAGGCAGGCTTGCTATCGGTGCCACGCGCGGTGACGGCGAGAACGGAGAAGACGTAACCGCCAATATCAAAACTGTCCGGGCTATACCCCTGGTTATGTTGGGCGGCGATACGCCGGAATTTATCGAGATACGTGGAGAAGTCTACATGAACCGCCGGGAGTTTTCGAGCCTTAACAAGGAAAAGGAGACACTGGGCGAGCCTCTGTTTGCCAACCCGCGTAACGCTGCCAGCGGTTCGTTGAAACTCCTGGATACCGCGGTGGTTGCCGGCAGGAGGCTCAATTTTTTTGCACATTCCCTCGGCGAATGCCGCGGGGCGGACATCGCAACCCATTGGGATTTTCTCCAGAGACTAAAAAATTGGGGAGTGCCGGTCAATCCGGAATCAAGGCTATGCAAAAACCTAAAGGAGGTTATGAGGTATTGCCGGGACTGGCAGGAGAAGAGGGATAGTCTGGATTATGAAATCGACGGGATAGTAATCAAGATTAATGAGCTCAGGCAGCAGCGAACCCTGGGGTATACCCTGAAGAGCCCGCGCTGGGCAGAGGCCTATAAGTTCCCGGCGCGACAGGCGACTACCGTAGTAACCGCTATCAATGTCAACGTCGGAAGGACCGGGGTTATTACGCCTACTGCCGAGCTGGAGGCCGTAGAGTGCGGCGGGGTCGTTATAAGACACGTCACCCTGCATAACTTCGATGAGATGAAACGTCTGGGGATCAAGGTAGGTGACCGGGTATTAATCGAAAGGGCAGGAGAGGTGATACCCAAGGTGGTTAAGGTTGTCAAGGAAGGCAGGGGAGAGTCTTTTCAGGTCCCGCAGCGTTGCCCCAGGTGCAGAGGCGAAATCGTCAAGGAGAAGGAAGAGGACGTAGCATACCGCTGCATCAATCCTTCATGCCCGGCCCAACTTGAGAGGGGGCTCCTGCATTTTGCATCGCGCCAGGCGATGGACATAGAAGGCATGGGGGAGTCGCTAGTGGCGCAGTTGGTAGCCGCAGGGCTGGTAAAGGACTTTTCGGATATCTATTCCCTCCAGAGAGAAGATTTACTGGAGCTGGAGTTATTTAAAGATAAAAAAGCCGATAATCTTCTTGCTGCCGTTGAGAAGAGCAAGAAGCAGCCGCTCTCCAGACTTATCTATGGTTTTGGTATCAGGCATATCGGCGAGAAAGCAGCCTACGTGCTGGCGGCGAGGTTTAGAGGTCTCGATAAGTTAATGCGGGCCGGCAGGGCCGATTTTGACAGCATCTACGAGGTAGGTTCCGTGATGTCTGATTCCATAGTCGCATTTTTTAGGCATCCCAGCACCAAGGCTCTGGTCCAGAGACTCAAAAATGCAGGAGTGAACTTTAAGGAGAAGGCCGTTTCAATAAAGGAATCCGCTTTAGCTGCCAAGACCGTTGTTTTTACCGGAGAGCTGGTAAAATTTAGCCGCAGTCAGGCAGAGTCCCTGGTGCGCCAGCGCGGAGGCAGCGTTTCTTCCAGCGTCAGCGCCAGGACAGATCTGGTGGTGGCAGGCTCGCGTGCGGGTTCCAAGTACGAAAAAGCCAAGGCCCTCGGATTAAAGATTATAGATGAGAAGCAGTTTTTACGCTTGATAGGAATCTAGGCGGCAGGCAAGGAAGGAGAATTTGTATGCAGGGATTAATGCGGAAATCGCTGGTTGTTTGTTTGATAGGCGTAATCGTCGGCTGGCTTTACGGATGCGAGGCAGTTGCGCGTAAATTTACCAGAAAATCCAAAAAAGAAGCTCCTCAGGAAGAGATGGTGCTGGCTCCCGAGGAATACCAGGGCCTCAAGATGAGCAAGGAGGAGCTCTACCGGCAGTATTTTCTTTACTGGAAGTCCTGGCACGATGAGTTAATCCAGTCATTGACAGACGGTAAGAACCGCAAGAAGCAGATTGACTGCATCGAGGAAGAACTTAAGAACCTCTATCAGTTAAGGTCGATGCTTAATTCAGATATGCAGGGGCGGCTCGACACGTATATCAACAAGGTTCAGGATTTAAAGGGTTCGCTTGCGCGCGATATCTACGGCAGCGACCTGGCGGACAACCGCCAGCGCGCCGAACGCATCCGTATGGATATTTTTAGGGATTTCCCCTACCCCAAGATAAAGGATAGCATGCGATGATACTGGAGACGGTTACCGTCGGACCATACCAGGCCAACTGTTATGTCCTTTCAGCGCGCGCCGGAGGCGAGGCGGCCATCATTGACCCGGGCGGCGATGAAGATAAGATACGCCGGGCGCTTTTCAGGCACAAGTTAAAAGCCCAAGCAGTCATTAACACCCACGGTCATTTTGACCATATCGGATGCGATGACGCCTTTGGCGTTGTGATTTACGTCCATCAACTGGATGAGCCACTTCTTAAGGACGCCAGGCTTAACCTTTCCTATTTTTTTTCCAAGCCTTATACCGTAGGCAAGGCAGCAGTAAAGACCGTCAGAGACGGCGATTGCATAGAGATAGGCGGCATGCGGATGGAGGTAATCGCTACCCCCGGACACAGCCCCGGGGGAATCTGCCTGTTGCTGAAGAAGCCCGTTGACAACATGCTTTTTAGCGGAGATACCCTGTTTTTCGGGGGGGTAGGCAGGACCGATTTCCTGGGCGCAAAAGAGGAGGACCTTATAAGGTCCATCAGGGAAAAGCTCCTGGGATTAAGAGACGATACCCTGGTTTATCCGGGGCATGGCCCTTCTTCCACCATAGGAAAAGAGAAAACCGGCAATCCTTTTTTAAGCTGATATGCGCGAGCTTATCGAGACCTTTCTTAATTATTTATCGGTAGAGCGGGGGTTGTCCCGCAATACCATTATTTCTTACCAGGAAGATTTGAATTATTACATGGACTACCTGGAATCCGCAGGTATCAACAGCCTCTCGCGTACCACCAGGGACGACATCTCAAATTTTATGTTTCTTCAGAAGGATAAAGGGCTATCGGCCAATTCCGTTGCGCGCAGGCTCGCGGCGATCAAGTCCTTTTACCGTTTCCTGGTGAAGGAAAGGATATTGAAATCCGACCCCAGCAGCCTTATTGATTCCCCGAAGCTTTGGAAGAAGATACCCGATGCCTTATCCGTCAATGAAATTACGAGGCTCCTGGATCAGCCCAATATTCGCGAGCTGCAGGGGATAAGGGACAGGGCAGTCCTGGAGGCGCTCTACGCTACCGGCATGCGCGTATCCGAGGCAGCTAATCTCAAAAAGGACAATCTGAATCTCCAGGTAGGATTCCTGCGTTGCATCGGCAAGGGCAATAAGGAGCGCGTCATCCCCCTGGGGAAAAAGGCAATTCAGAGCCTCCAGAGATACCTGGCAATAGGGAGGCCTAAATTATTGAAAGGCAGGGAAAGCGAATATCTTTTTTTAAGCCGTTTAGGCAAGAGGATTTCCAGGCAGTCCCTCTGGAAGATTATCAGGAGATACGCCCGTCAGGCAGGGATTAAAAAACCCATCCGGCCGCATATCCTGCGTCATTCGTTTGCCACGCACCTGTTGGAACGGGGGGCAGACCTGCGTTCGGTTCAGGAGATGCTGGGGCACAGCAATATTTCTACTACCCAGATATATACGCATATTAATAAGGACAGGCTTAAGACTATTCATCGGATGTTCCATCCCCGTCCTTAGCGGCGATAGAGGCGCTTTCCGGACCAATCGGGAAAGCGCCTCTGCAATGCGTTTAGGCGCAAGGGTTATCCGAGATAAACGATGGAGAGCCAGATGGATAAATATCTTAGGAAGATGCCGCAAGAGTTGCGGGGGCTTATTGCGCTCGCCAGAGAGACTGCCGAAGAGGAGGGGGTATCGGCGTATCTGGTAGGGGGGTTTGTGCGCGATCTGATTATGGGTTTCAGGAACCTTGATTCCGATATCGCGATAGAAGGGGACGGCATAAAATTTTCCGAGGCGTTGGCTGCCAAGACATCAGCCAGGCTGGTAAGGCACCACAGGTTTGCTACCGCGACAGTCGTCTTCGGCCCGCATCTTAAATTTGATGTCTCTACCGCGCGCAGGGAGTCCTATCCTTTCCCGGCGGCCCTGCCGGTCATAGAAGCCGGAGCCATAGGCGAGGATCTGGGGCGGCGCGATTTTACCATCAACGCTATGGCCGTCAGCATCAATAGGCGGACCTTCGGGGAGCTGATGGATATCTACGGCGGCAGGCGTGATATTGCCGCTAGGAATATTCGCGTCTTGCACGATTTAAGTTTTATCGATGACCCCACCCGCATGCTTCGGGCAGTGCGTTTTAGCAGGCGTTACAATTTCAGGATTGAACCGCGCACCATGCGCCTGTTTAAAGAGGCGGCGCGCCTCAGGATGCTGGAGAGGGTACACCCCCACCGTGTGCGCGATGAATTGGTATTAATCTTGAAGGAAGACGAGCCCCTTAAGCCCCTGAAGGCCATTCAGGAACTGACGGGCCTCGGGTTCATAGATAAAAAATTGAAGTTTTCAAAATCCACCGAGAGCCTTATGTGGGCGCTCAAGAGGCAGATCCGTTGGTTCAGGAATGCTCATCCGCGGCGTCGGCACCTGGATACGTGGGTGATTTATTTTTCCGCATTGCTTGAATCCCTGGGCGCGGCGGGCGCAAGGAGGGTGGCGAGGAAATTCGCCCTTTCAAAAGGAGAGGCCAAAAGGATACTTACCGCCAATGATTTCAAGCCGGATTTCTTGCGCAGATTATCCTCTGCCGATACCAAGCCGAGCCGTATATACCGCATGCTTGAGCCTTTGAGTTACGAGGCTATCATAATGCTAAGGGCCAAATACCCCAAGAGGGGCCTTTTAAAACATATCGATAATTTCTTCGCTGTTTATAACGGGATGCGCATTTCCGTCTCGGGGCATGACCTGCGCAAGCTTGGGGTTGCCCCGGGGCCGCGTTACCAGAAGATATTCCGCAGGATCCTGGATGCCCGCTTAAACGGCACTGTCAGGACGAAAGAAGAGGAGAATGCCTTAGCAAAGAGGTTAGCGGGGCATTAGCTCGGGGTGACTATCGGAATCTTGAGATTACCATTGTTTATCTCGGATAGCAATTCCCTTAAAGACAGGAGAATGGCCCTTAAGAGCCTCAAGGCTAAGTTGCGCAATTGCTTTAATGTTTCCGTTTGCGAGGTGGACGATGAGGGTAAATGGCGCAAGGCGACCCTGGCAGCGGTAGGGGTAAACAGGAGCCCCGCGTCCGTAAACAGCGCCCTTGCGGAGGTAGTTAGTTTTGTGGAAGTATTTCAGAGAGCGCAATTACTGGGCTACGAAATGGAGATGGTTTGAGATATGGCAAGAGCAGAGAAGGTAGCGCAGAACCTAAAGAAAGAAATAAGCAGTATCCTGCACGATGAACTTAACGATCCCAGGCTAGGATTCATTACCATCACTCGCGTAGAATTGACGGCAGACCTGCAGTATGCCAGAGTTTTCTACAGCGTCCTGGGGGGCGAGGAGGAGCGCCTTCGCACCAGGCAGGCCCTGGATTCCGCCCTGGGGTTTATCCGCAGGTTGATCGGGCAGCGTATCAGGCTGAGGTTTACGCCCGAGCTGGTTTTTAAGGAGGACCATTCCAGCGAGTATAGCATCAAGATCGAAGAGGTGCTTGACCAGATAAGGGGGTTAGATGAGTCTAAAAAAATTAATCGCCGCCATAAAAAAACAAAATAACTTTTTGGTTACCGCCCATACCAACCTGGAAGGCGATGCTATCGGCTCAGAGGTGGCATTTTGCATGCTTTTGAAATATCTCGGTAAGAACGCCACCGTCATCAATAGCGACCGCGTGCCGGCGGCCTACCGTTTTCTGCCTCTCTTGGAAAATATCAGGATATTGCGCAGGGGGCGTTTCGTGCCGTTTGACTGCTTGGTCCTCCTGGATTGTTCGGATCTCCATCGGGCAGGAGTGGTGGGCGGCTTGAATCTTGAAGGCAAATCCGTTATCAACATCGACCACCATACGAGCAATTCTTATTTCGGAGACATCAATTGGGTATTGCCTCACGCCTCCTCGGCATCCGAAATGGTTTATACCTTATACCGGAAATTAGGCGTCCCTTTCAGCCGCGATATCGCAACCCTTCTTTACGCCGGCATGGTCAGCGATACCGGCTCGTTTCGTTATTCCAATACCGCTTCCTCTACCCATAGGGCTGCGGCAGAACTTATGGAGTACGGCCTGGACGTTAAGAATATCTACCGTCGCATATACGAGGACATAAATTTCAATGATATGCGGCTTTTAAATAAAATAGCGCTTTCTATAAAACGGGACCGCTCCGGCAAGATTGTTTGGTGTATCATACCGCGGAGGCTGATAAGGAGGAATTCGTCCCTGGATTTAAGCGAACAGGTTTTAAGTTTCTGCCGCGCCGTCAAAGGGGCGGAGGTGGCAGTATTATTTAAAGAGAATCTCGGCATCAAAAATGAGGTCCGCGTGAATCTGCGTTCACAGGGCAAGGTTGACGTCAATGCTATTGCCGCTTTTTTTGGAGGGGGAGGACACAGGACCGCCAGCGGATGCACCATGAGGGGGAGCACCGATTCCGTAAAGAATAAGGTCTTGAGGAGGCTCGGTAAGGCGCTGGCCAGATGAAGATTGTTTACGGTATCGGCAATATCGGTAATTACCGCAGGCCGGTAGTGGCATTGGGGGTTTTTGACGGGATGCACCGCGGCCACCGTCGCATCCTTAAGGAGGCGGCAGCCAAGGCGCGGCGGATAAAAGGCAGAAGCGTGGTTTTGACATTCTGGCCGCACCCCCAGAAAGAAGCCAGCCTCTATTCGCTGAAGCACCGTTTAAAATTTATTCGAGATCTCGGTATCGATGTGTGCGTGGTAATGCATTTTAATGCCGCCTTCTCGCGCATCAGACCGGAGGTTTTTGTAAGAAAGGTATTAAAGGAGAAGCTCGGCGCAGCCTATGTATATGTAGGCAGGAACTTCAAATTCGGACATCGAGGCACTGGCAATCTGCGTCTTCTTGAGAGGATGAGCCCCGAATCCCGCTTTATGGTAAGGCCATTTGATATTATGCGCGTTAACGGCGTGCCTATCAGCAGCAGCCGTATCCGCAGGCTTATTACGCGAGGCAGTCTCCTGGATGCAGAGCGCCTTTTATCAGAGCCTGTGACGGTGCTGGGAACGGTGGTAAAAGGCGATTCATTCGCCGCCACAAAATTGGGGTTTGCGACCGCCAATATTAATCCGCACCACGAGATCCTTCCGCCTGCCGGCATATACGCCGTGCGCGTTATTATCGGCAGGAAGATTTTTCAGGGGGCATGCTATATCGGCACAAGGCCGACTCTCGGCAAAAAAGTGCAGAAGGGCAGGGACAGAAACATCGAGGTGCACATCCTTGATTTTAATAGGAATATCTACGGGCGCGAAATAGAGGTGCAGTTTTTAAGAAGGCTCAGAAGCGAAAAAACATTTTCTACCCCGCGTGATTTAGCGCGGCAGATTGAAATTGACATCCTGCAGGCAAGGGCTGTTTTTTCTTCCCACCAAACCACCACAACATCTAGAAATTAGCCTCCCTTTAGACACTATCCATTGTATCTAAGTAAGTTAGGAAAAATTTTATCTTGACAAAATCTTTGATTTTATCTATACTTGATTACAAAGTGGATATAAGTGGAGTAAAGTGGAAAGGATAGTTTCATGTTTTACGGCGAATACATTCACTCTATAGACCGTAAGGGCCGTCTGATATTGCCTTCCAGGTTCAGGGAGGTAAGTAAGGCCCATTTTATAGATAAATTCTTTGTAACCCGCGGTCTGGACAATTGCCTCTTTATGTTTTCCGAAGAGGAATGGCACGCCCAAGAGAATAAATTCAAGGCGATGTCTTTTACGAAGCAAGAATCGCGCACCTTTAACCGTCTTTATTTTTCGGGGGCGGTTGACATAGCCGCTGACAGGCAGGGCAGGATTCTCCTGCCGCAATACCTTAAGGATTACGCCGGGATTAAACGCGAGGTGGTGTTAGTCGGCGTATCGAACAGAATTGAGATCTGGGCCAGGGAAAACTGGAATAAATTCTACGGCAACTGCCGGCAGTCGTTTGAGGAGATTGCCGAGAAGCTCATGGACATATAAGGATATGCTGGAAGTCTTGGCAGAAGACGTCATGCTTAACAAATATCATATGCCGGTAATGCTGGGTGAGATCATGCGCTATCTGGATCCGCGGCCGGGGGAGACCATCGTTGACGCTACCGTAGGAACAGCGGGCCATAGTCTTGAGATTGCCAGGCAGATTGTCCCTTCAGGCAGGTTGATTGCCATTGACCGCGACCGGCAATCTCTCTCCGTAGCCAGCGAGAGACTTTCTTCATCCGGGATAAATTGCGAATTCGTACACGCTAATTTTATGGAGTTGGATGCCGTATTGTCGGGTTTAGGCGTCTCCAGGATTGACGGCATAGTTTTCGACCTGGGGATTTCCTCTTTTCAGCTTGAGGATGCCCAGAGGGGCTTTAGTTTTCAGAGCCGGGGTCCGCTGGATATGCGCCTTGATACCGACAGCTACATCTCTGCCTATGACCTGGTGAATAACCTTAACGAAGAAGAGATATCCGCGATACTTTGGAATTTCGGGCAGGAACGTTGGCATAACCGCATCGCCCATCTCTTGGTGAAGGAGAGGCAGAGGCATCCTATCAGCACTACTGCGGAATTATCGGATATCGTATTGCGGGCTATCCCGCACCGCTACCGCTCTTACCGGATACACCCGGCTACCCGCACATTTCAGGCCGTGCGCATTGCGGTTAACCGCGAGTTGGAGGCCTTGGGGACGGCAATAGAGAAGGCGATTGCGTTATTGGATAAAGGCGGCAGGATATGCGTTATTTCCTTCCATTCCCTGGAGGACCGTATCGTAAAGCTGAGTTTTCGTAAGGCAGCCCTGGAGGAAGCGCTCAGGATTATTACCCCTAAGCCGCTGCCTCCTTCGCGCGGGGAGGTAGAAGAGAATCCTTCCAGCCGCAGTGCAAAGCTAAGAGTGGGAGAAAGGCTATAACCATGAGGTTTTCCAGGTTCTTATCTCTTATCTTGATGGTTACCTTTTTGTCCGTCATCTATGTCTATCAGCAAACAGAGATATTCCGTTTCGGCTACCTCGGCCAGAAGAAACTGAGCGAGTTCCATGAATTGCAGGATAAGAATGCCACGTTAAGGTACAGCATCGAGAGGGGTGCTTCTTTGATCCGGGTAGGAGACCAGATTTCCGGCAGCGTGGATTTTCAGATGCCGGACAGCTACCGTTTGGTAAAGCTCAGCGCTGACCAGGCGGCAGCCGCGGGAAGTATTTTTTACCGCGGGGACACCTTCCTCTCCCGCATCCTTGGCGTTAAAAGAGAGGCTCAGGCAAAAACCGTCAACCCCTAAAAGCCTATAGTTGTGTATATCAGTGACTATCGCCGCAAAGCCAAAGCGGTTTTTTTGTTTTTCCTTTTGTTTCTCGTCCTTTGCATTGCCCGCCTTTTTTATATTCAGTTTTTCCGTTGGAGCTATCTTGCGGAGATTGCCCGTAAACAACATAGCCTATTGGTAGAATTGGAACCGCGCCGCGGCACCATCTATGATTCAAACCTAAAGCCGCAGGCAGTCAATATTGCCGCGGATTCGGTATACGCCTGCCCCAATGAAATTAAGGATAAGGATAAAGATGCGATTATACGCCAGCTTATGCCGATACTCGGGCTTGATTACGACTACCTTAAGGGCCGGCTTTACCGCCGGAAGTCTTTTATATGGCTTGCCAGGAAGATTACCTCCGAGCAGGGCGAGGCGATCAGGAAATTAAACATCAAGGGTATTGATTTTATCAAGGAGAGCAGGCGTTCCTATCCTAATGCGTACCTCGCCAGCCACCTTTTGGGGTTTGCCGGGCTGGATAATAACGGCCTGGAGGGGCTAGAGCTTTATTACGATAAGTATTTAAAGGGCAAAAAGGGTTGGGCCCTTCTGCTACGGGATGCCAGGCAGAAGAAGCTGGACATTTCAGATAAGACGGTTATGGCAGAAGACGGATATGACCTGGTGCTTACCATTGATGAGGTCATTCAGTATATCGCAGAAAGGGAACTGGAGAAGGCTTGCCGCATCTACCATGCCAAGGGTGCCAGCATCGTGGTGCTCGACCCGCATACCGGGGCGATACTGGCGATGGCCAACCGCCCGACCTTTGATTTGAATAATCCTGCCGTTGCCTCAAAGGACCAGATGCGCAACCGCGCAGTCTGCGATTTATTTGAGCCCGGTTCGGTATTCAAGATTGTTACCGCTTCCGCTGCCCTGGATGAGAAGAAAGTAACCGAGGAGGATAAATTTTTTTGCGAAAACGGCTCATACAAGGTCGCTACGCATATCCTTCATGACCACCGGCCGCACGGCGAACTCACCTTCCGTGAGGTTATCGAACAATCCAGCAATATCGGAGTAGCCAAGGTTGCGCAACTCCTGGGGCCGGCGGTTGTCTATCGCTACGGGCGTCTATTCGGATTCGGGCAGAAGAGCGGGGTAGACCTGCCGGGAGAGATACCCGGGGTCTTCAAGGAGCCCCGCTTGTGGTCCAGGGTTTCTATTGCTACCGTGCCGATGGGGCAGGAGGTCGGCGTTACTGCTATCCAGTTGGCCGATGCCGTATCCGTAATTGCCAACGGCGGGCAGCTCATGCGTCCTTACGTCGTAAGAGAGATCCGCGACAATCGCGGGTACGTCATTAAAAAAATCCAGCCCAGGATGATTGATAAGGCTATATCGCTGGATACCTCCGCGCGCATGAAAAAGATAATGATCGGCGTAGTAGAGAACGGCACCGGAAAGCTTGCCAGGCTTAAAGGATTTAGCGCCGCGGGAAAGACCGGGACTGCCCAGAAGATAGAGCCCAACGGCACCTACTCGCACACTAAGTTTATGGCGTCTTTCATCGGATTTGCGCCTGCGGAGGACCCGGTGGTGGCGATTGCCGTAGTAGTGGATGAACCCAGGCCTGTTTATTACGGAGGGGTAGTGGCTGCCCCGGTATTTAAAAACGTAGCCGGAGACGTTTTAAAATATCTTAAGGCCAGAGAGCCGCTTCAGGAGGCAGCGGCATTCTATGAGACTACTGCCCTTAATTAAAGCATTAGGAGACTGCCGCATCAGCGGAAGGTTTGAGGATTTTCCGGTGCCTGGCATAAGCTCGGACTCCAGGATGGTAAGGAAGGATTTTATCTTTATGGCAATAAAGGGCGTATGCCGGGACGGGGGGGCTTTTATAGAGGAGGCCGTTCGCAGGGGGGCGAGGGTTATTGTAACCCAAGACGCGCATATCGGGTTGCGGGATAACGCCGGGGTGACGCTCATTACCGTAACCGACGACCGCCTTGCCCTGGCAAGGCTGGCGGATGCCTTCTACAAACATCCTTCGGAAAAGATGAAGGTTGTCGGGATAACCGGCACAAACGGCAAGACCACGATATTGTATTTACTGGAGGCGTTATTGAAAGAGGGTGGCCTTACCAGCGGAGCCATCGGCACCATTAATTACCGTTTCAGGGATAAGGTTGTAGATTCCAAGAATACCACCCCCGGACCGCTTGAATTGCAATCCCTTTTGGCAGGGATGAGAAAAAGCGGCGTTGATTTTGCGGTAATGGAAGTATCCTCGCATGCGCTTAAGCAACAGAGGGTGGCGGGCGTTGATTTCCACAGCGCAATATTTACCAATTTGACACAGGACCACCTGGATTATCACGGAACGCTGGAGGATTATTTTCGGGTTAAGGCCGGGCTTTTTGAGGGACTGGGGCCTTCTGCCTTAGCGGTTCTTAATAATGACGATGAGTACGGCCGGAAGCTGAAGGAGCTGACAAAGGCCAGGGTAGTTACCTATGCAATAGATAATCTGGCTGACGTAATGGCAGAGGACATCAGGATGGAAATGGGGCAGACAAACTTTATTCTTAAATTTGCCGAAGGCGGAATTCCTGTCCGTATCCCGCTTATCGGAAGACACAATGTTTATAACGTCCTGGCATCGGCTGCCTGGTGGATAGCGGCAGGGTTTAAGCCGAGACAGTTGAGGACCGCTTTAGAGAGGTTCCCGTCTGTTCCCGGCAGACTGGAGAAGATTGAAAATAACAGGGGCATAAATATCTTTGTTGATTACGCCCATACCGAAGACGCCCTCTGCAACGTCATCAGCTCCTTAAGACAGCTTGGCCCTAAGAATGCCAGAATGGTGGTGGTCTTCGGTTGCGGAGGGGAGAGGGATAAGACAAAGAGGCCGAAGATGGGCAGGGTAGTAACAGATCTGGCGGATTACGCCGTGATTACCAGCGATAACCCCCGCTGCGAGGATCCTGCCTTAATAGCAGAGGATATTAAAAAAGGCATCAAGGCTAATAATTACGAAGTGGTCCTGGACCGGCGCCTGGCCATTGCCAAGGCGTTATCTTTAGCGGCCAGGGGGGATGTGGTTCTGATTGCCGGTAAAGGCCATGAGAGTTCCCAGGTATCAGGGGATTCCGCCGTCCATTTCGACGATAGAGAGGTTGCCAGAGAGTGTTTAAGACAAGCGAAATCCTAAAAGCTACTGGCGGTAAGCTGCTTGCCGGTTCGCCCGACGGCGTGCTGGCAGGCGTATCGCTGGACAGCCGTACCATTAATAAAGGAGAGATTTTTATTGCCATCAGGGGGGAGAATTTTGACGGGCACGATTTTATAAGTAAGGCCATACGCAAAGGGGCGGCATGCATTGTTAGCGAAAGGGCGGTGCAGCTTCCGAAAACCAGGCCCCCCGTTTTTGTTAAGGTCGATAACAGTCAAAGGGCCCTGGGGGATATTGCTTCTTACCACCGCAGGAGGTTTGATCTGCCTTTTATCGCGGTTACCGGTTCCAACGGCAAGACTACTGCCAAAGATATGATAGCCTGGGTTTTGTCGGCGCGTTACCGGGTTCTGAAGAACGAAGGCACAAAGAACAACCAGATCGGCTTACCGCTTGCGCTTTTGAATCTAAACCGCAAGCATCAGGCAGCGGTATTGGAGATAGGCACCAATCACCCCGGAGAGGTCGGGTATCTTTGCGGTATCTACAGGCCCAACATCGGGATCATTACCAACATCGGCCCTTCGCATCTTGAGCATTTCGGAGGCCTTAAATCCGTATTTAATGAAAAGATCAGTCTTGTCCGGAATCTCGCGCCGCCTTACCTGTCTATCTTAAACCGCGACGATAAATTCCTGAGCCCTCTCCTGGATAAAAACGCAAGAGTGCCGTTTAGGTTAGGCTTCGGTTTTAGCGGCCGCAGTGATTTTTTAGCTTCCGATGTCAAGGAGTTCAGCAGGGGATTTGAGTTTGCGATAAATGGCCATAAGGGGATGGTTTTGAATACCCTTGCCCGGCATAATATCTATAATGCCCTTTGCGCAGCCGCAGTAGCGCGTATCATGGGAATGGAATACGGCGAGATCGCCTTAAGGCTCAGGGGTTTTGATTTTCCGCAAGGGAGGTTTAAGCCTTTCAGGCGCAATAACGTTAATTTTATCGACGATACTTATAATTCCAACCCGTTGTCCCTTAAGGCCGCCCTGGAGGCCTTCGGTGGTTTAGCCTGCCGCGGAAGGAAGGTTTTTATTATGGGCGATATGCTTGAGTTGGGCAGGAAGGAGAGGGATTTTCACCGCCAGGCAGGCAGGGATGCCCTGCGGGTTTCTGACGTCATGATTTTTACGGGAAGGCTTTCCAGGTTTGCGGCGGAGGCGGCATTAAGAAAAAAGAGGCGCTCCGGGGATATATTCGTCTGCCGCAACAGCAGGGAGGCGCGCAGGGTTCTTTTTAAAAAGGTCATTCCCGACAGCCGCGACATAATATTAGTCAAGGGGTCGCGCTTGATGAAAATGGAATATATCTTTAGTTAAGGGGCGCTTTAGGGCTGCCGGCCGGCATCCAGGGATTGGCTTGGAAAGTGCGCCTGGTTTGTGTTATAATAACTATTTATGCTGTATTACCTTTTATACTCCTTTCACGAGTCATTATCATCATTCAATATCTTCCGCTACATTACCTTCCGTGCGGCACTGGCAGCCGTTACCAGCTTCCTGGTCTGCCTGGCATTGGGCCCGGTGATCATTAATGCCCTTAAAAAAATGAAGGTCGGCGAAAACGTAAGGAAGGAAGATAGCAAACAGCTCTATGAGCTGCACGGCAAGAAGCAGGATACCCCCACGATGGGGGGGATATTGATACTGTTGGCGATGCTTTCCTCGACGCTTCTGTGGGCGGATATCTTAAACCCGCAGATACTCCTGGCGCTTTTTACGACGGTCTGGCTCGGCATCACCGGTTTTGTCGACGATTACCTCAAACACATAGGGAAATGTTCTAAAGGGCTTACCGCCAGCACCAAATTCAGCAGCCAGATCGTGCTGGGCCTAATCCTGGGGATCTTCCTTCTTTTTGACCCGCAGAACAGCACCAATCTGGACCTCCCGTTTTTAAAGGATGTCTCGCTGAATCTCGGGATATTCTATATCATTTTTGTGATTATCGTGATTACCGGCTCTTCCAATGCGGTTAATCTCACCGACGGACTGGACGGTCTGGCAATAGGCTGCGTGATTATGGTAGCGCTTACCTACGCAGTTTTAACCTATGTCTCCGGCAACATAAAATTCAGCGACTATCTTTTTATACCTTATATACGCGGTGCCGGGGAACTGACGGTATTCTGCGCCAGCATCCTTGGGGCAGGGTTGGGTTTTTTATGGTTTAACTGTTATCCGGCTTCCATCTTTATGGGGGATACCGGTTCTTTATCCCTGGGTGGGGCATTGGGAATAGTAGCGCTTTTAGTCAAGAAGGAGCTGCTCTTGGTCGTTGTAGGAGGAATATTCGTCCTGGAGGCTGCTTCGGTAATATTGCAGGTAGCGTCCTTCCGTTTTACCGGCAGGAGAATTTTCAGGATTGCGCCCCTGCACCATCATTTTCAATTCCTGGGCTGGCCGGAGAGCAAGGTGATTACGCGTTTTTGGATATTGGCCAGTCTCCTGGCGTTGCTTACATTGGTTACGCTCAAGATAAGATAAGCCGTTTTTGCGAATGCGCAACAAGGATTATTTCAAGGGTAAGAAGGTTACTGTCGTCGGCCTGGCACGTTCGGGGATAAGCTGTGCCAGGCTGCTTGCTAAATCGGGGGCGCTCGTCGGTGTTACCGACAGCCAGGATAATGCGGCAATCCGTGCTGCAGGCAGTCAATTGAAGTCGCACGGTATCAAGGTTGAGCTTGGGCGGCATACTATTGGTTTTCTCAGGGGCCGCGACCTGGTAGTTACTTCTCCGGGAGTACCGGATAAATCCCCGCCTCTTAAGTGGGCGGCAAGTTTTGGCATACCGGTGATAAGCGAGATAGAAGCGGCTTGGCTGCTTTCTCCGGCTGAGGTTATTGCGGTTACCGGCTCAAACGGAAAAACCACGGTTACCACTCTCATCGGGATGGTCTTAAAAGAAGCCGGTAAAAGGGCGGTGACCTGCGGCAACATCGGAAACCCATTCAGCGGGGAAGTAGAAAGGTTAAGGGCGGGCGATTTCGTATCGCTTGAGGTGAGCTCTTTTCAGTTGGAGACAATCAGCAATTTCAAGCCTCGTATCGCAGTTATCCTGAATTTCAGCCGCAATCACCTGGACAGATACCGCAGCATGCGTCAGTACCTGGCGGCGAAGGCGCGTATCTTTATGAATCAGGATAACGCAGATTTCCTGGTGATCAACCGGCAGGAGGAGGTCCTAAAAATTATCGCGGGCAGGGCAAGGTCCCGCATTGTTTATTTTTCACCCTCGAAGGAGTTTAATGCCAATCAGGCTGCGGTTATGGCAGTAGCTTCGATACTGGGAATAGGCAAGGACAAGGTCATTCGGGCATTCCGGAGATTTAAGGGCATCGAGCACCGCCTGGAAGAAGCTGGCCGAGTCAGGGGGGTAAGGTTTATAAATGATTCGAAATCTACCACCGTGGATGCGACTGTCTGGGCCTTAAGGAATATCGACTATCCCTGCATACTTATCGCCGGAGGAAGGGAGAAGGGCAATGATTATGCGACGGTGCGGGGTTTGGTGCGCCGTAAGGTCAGGGAAGCGGTGTTGATAGGAGAGGCAAGGGGAAAAATCCGCAGGGCATTCAGGGGGGTTGTCCCTTTGCGCGAGGCCGTGGATTTAGAAGAGGCGGTCCGCATTGCATTCTCCCTTGCCGTAAGGGGCGAGAGCGTGCTTTTTTCGCCGATGTGTAAGAGCTTTGATATGTTTGCTAATTACGAGGAACGCGGCAGGGTCTTTAAGTCCGCCGTAGGCCTCCTCGCCAGAGGTAGCTGAATTATGATCCGCGACGTCCGTATACGCCTGTTCAACGTTACCGTAATCCTTATTTGCATAGGCGTGATTATGATTTACAGTGCTTCAAGCATCTATGCCTGGGAAAGATACAACGACAGCTTTTTCTTTTTTAAAAGGCATCTGAGCTTCGTGATGATTGGCGTGGCATTTGCGTTTCTGGCAATGAGTGTGGATTATCGCAGGCTGCGTCCATATGCCAGGCCCCTGCTTTTGACATCGTTTCTGCTATTGGTGCTGGTGCTTGTGCCGGGGCTCGGCAGAGAAGTCTCCGGAGCCCGGCGCTGGTTCAGGTTCAGGTTCCTCAGTTTTCAGCCTTCGGAGTTGGCCAGCATCGCCCTGATCGTATATATTTCCGATTTTATCGCCAGGCGGGGGAGTATGATCAAGAGTTTCTGGCGTGGTTTTCTGCCTCCGGTGATAGTAGTAGGGGGCATGCTTTCCATAATACTTCTGCAGCCGGACCTTGGTACGGTGATTGCCCTGGGCAGTGTGGTATTTTTGATGCTTCTTATATCCGGAGTCAAGGTGTCTTACCTTCTGTCGCTGGCGCTTTTGAGCCTGCCGGCATTATACGTGCTGGTCTTTAGCGTTCCTTACCGGCGCATGCGCATCCTGGCATTTTTAAATCCCTGGGCTGACCCCAAGGGGAGCGGTTTCCAGATTATTCAGTCTCAGATTGCCCTGGGCTCCGGCGGGCTATTCGGGACCGGCCTGGGGCATTCCAGGCAGAAACTGTTTTACCTTCCTGCGGCGCATACGGATTTCATTTTTTCCATTATCGGCGAGGAACTTGGTTTACTGGGGACGATGGCGGTGATAGTGCTTTTTATAATTTTTATCCAGCAGTGCCTGAAGATTCTCAAGAATACCCAGGACAGGTTCGGTTATTTCCTGGCGCTGGGTCTTACGCTGATGATTTGCCTCAAGGCCATTATTAATATCGGCGTCTCTTGCGGGCTTCTTCCCACCAAGGGGTTGCCGCTGCCTTTTATCAGCTACGGCGGCTCGTCTTTTGTCTTTGATATCATCAGTGTCGGTATTCTTATGAATATCGCCCGCACCGGAGAATATCCATGATGGGCGCACCTGGCGCAAAAACGGCGAAGGTCCTGGCAGTCACAGGCTCAAGCGGCGGGCATATCTTTCCGGCGATAAGTCTCTTGGATAGCCTGAAGGAAAACGAGCCTTCTGCCGAAGTCCTTTTAGTTTTACCCAGCCGCAGCATCAAAGACCTTATCGGGTCCCTCGGATATCCGGCTGCGTCTGTATCCATCGTTCCGCTAAGATTAAGCCTTGGCCCGCGCAACATCTTCGCAGCATTAAAATTTTTAAAAGGCTCCCTCGAGGAGTTGGCGGTGTTGTTGAGATTCCGGCCTGACCTGGTAGTAGGGTTTGGCAGCCTTTCCTCGGTACCGATGGTTTTATTCGCCCGCATCGGGGGCATTAAAACCATGATGCATGAGCAGAACGTAATGCCCGGCATGGCAAACAGGCTTCTGGCTTTTTTTGCCGATAGGGTTGCGCTTTCTTTTGCGGATACCGCAGATTATCTTAAATGCCCGCGGCATAAGATAATTGTTACCGGAAACCCCCTGCGCCGCCAGATGGCTCTTTTGGATAAAGCGGAGGCGAGGGATTATTTCGGATTAAGCCGTGATAAATTTACAATTCTCGTAAGCGGAGGCAGTCAATCCAGCAGCAATGTCAACGAGGGGTTCCTTAAGGCAGTAAGGCAGCTGAGGGAGAGATCCTCTTTTCAACTGATACATCTGGCCGGCCGTGATGACTGCCGGCGTTTAAGGGAGGAATACGAGAAAAACGGTATAGAGGCGCGGGTTTTTTCTTTCCTGGACTCCATGCAATACGCCTACAGTGCCTCGGATGTAGCGGTCTCGCGCTCCGGGGCAACTACGATAGCGGAGCTCATTTTTTTCAGGATCCCCGCGATACTGGTGCCTTATCCCCACGCCCGCAAGCATCAGTATGCCAATGCCGAGGTGTTAAGGAGGAGCGGTTGCGCCGTTATTGTTGAGGATGAAGAATTCGGTAAAAGCGGGGCAGCCAGGATATTGGAAGGCCTGTTGCAGAATAAAGAAGAATTGAGCAGGATGCGCAGTAATTACCAGGGGCTGGAGAGTCGCTCTTCAAGAGAGAGGATGCGCGAGGCAGCATCAGAGATGCTGAAATCAAATGGTTAAGCATTACCACCTTATCGGCATCGGAGGCATCGGTATGAGCGGGATTGCCCGGCTTCTGCTCTGCAGGGGGTTTAAGGTCAGCGGCTCGGATATTAAAGAGAGCGATTCTACCGTTGAGCTTAGGCGCAGGGGGGCTGAGGTGCTGCTTGGGCATGACCCCGCCAACGTCAACGGAGCGGATGAGGTAATTTATTCTTCTGCGATAGGAGAAGATAATCCTGAAGTGCGCCAGGCAGTGGCAGTTGGCGTAGCAGTCAAGAAAAGGGCCGAGGCCCTGGCAGAGTTGATGCAGGATAAGACGGTGATTACGGTTACCGGCAGCCACGGCAAGACTACCACCTCCTCGCTAATCTCTTATCTTCTCCTGGAGGCAGGATTGAGGCCTACTATCGCGGTAGGCGGGATATTGAAAAATATCGACAGCAATGCCCGCATGGGGGACGGTCAATTCTTTGTGGCAGAGGCCGACGAGTCAGACGGCTCCTTCTTATGCTATCAGCCCGATTATTCCGTTATTACTAATGTTGACCGCGAGCACCTTGATTATTACCGGGATTTTGGCTCCGAGATAAAGGCCTTTTCTAAATTTATCGACCAGACCAAGGCAGGAGGATGCGTTTTTGCTTGCAGCGATGACCCGGTATTGAAAGGTCTCCTCGACGATTACGAAGGCAGGAGGGTGTTCTTCGGCTTAAAGGAAAACGCGGATATCTTCCCTCGTAACATTTCCATTGCCGCCCTTAGTTCGGAGTTTGATTGTTTTTACAAAGGTGCCTGCCTGGGGAGGTTTTGTCTTTCCCTGGGCGGAATGCACAATATCTCTAATTCCCTGGCAGTGATTGCCATAGGTCTGGAGTTAGGCCTGGAGGCAGGGCTTATCAGGCGCGCCCTTGGCAATTACCAGGGGGCCCGCCGGAGAATGGAGACGAAATTCAAGAGTCCGGCCTACCTGGTTATTGACGATTATGCACATCACCCCAGCGAGATAAAGGCCACCCTGGAGGCCACCGAGAGATTAAAGTCTAAAAGGGTAATCGTGGTTTTCCAGCCTCACCGCTATAGCCGTACCAAGCTGCTCTGGGATGAATTCCCGGTGAGTTTCGGGAAGGCGGATTACCTGGTCCTTACTGATATCTATCCTGCCAGCGAGAAGGCCATTGCGGGGATAGACGGAGAATCCCTGTGCCTGCGCATAAAAAAGGATACCCCCGGTAAAGAAGTCCGTTTTTTAAATAAAGAGAAAATCGTCGGCCACATATTAGAGATTATTGAACCCGGAGACCTGGTTGTTGTGATGGGGGCAGGGGATATCGTGAGGATAGCAGATGAGTTGGCTCTACGGCTCAGGGGCGAGGATAAGGTATCTTGAGCCTCTAAAGGATAAGACGACCTTTAAGATAGGCGGCCGGGCGCGTTATTTTGCAGAGCCGGCTGGCGAGGAAGAATTGCGGTTCCTTATTTGCTTGGCGCGCAGGCATAAGGAACGCGTCCTGATCCTGGGCGCAGGCAGTAACCTGTTGGTAGATGACAGCGGCGTAGAGGCACTCGTGATACGTTTAGGCTCGCCGTATTTCAAAAAGATATTTTTCAAGGGCAACTCCGTTGAGGCCGGCTCAGGGGTAATGCTGGGGCGGTTTCTCAGGGATACGGCTGCAAGAGGATTGGGGGGGATAGAGTTCCTGGCGGGCATCCCGGGGACCATCGGGGGAGCCCTGCTTATGAATGCCGGAGAGGGTCGGGGTGCTCGCGCCATCGGAGATTTGATAGACAGGGTGCGGGTTATGGATTATAATGGCAATATTAAAATCCTTACCCAAAAGAAGGCAGGGTTCGGCTATCGCTCTTCAGGATTAGACAAGTATGTGATCCTGAGCGTTTCTTTTAGATTGAAGAGGTCCGCAAAAGACAGGATATGCGCCGATATCAGGGAGTACCTGAGGCAGCGCAGACATAGCCAGGATTTATGCCTTCCTTCGGCCGGCTGCGTATTCCGCAATCCTCGCCGCAGCCCTGCGGGAATGTTGATCGAACTCGCCGGATTCAAGGGCAGGAGCTCGGGGGGCGCGGCGGTTTCCGCGCGTCATGCAAATTTTATCGTCAACCGCAGGAATGCCACCGCTAGAGATGTCTTAAAGCTGATGCGCGAAGTGAAAAGCGCGGTAAAGAGAAAATTCCAGGTGGAGCTGGAACCGGAAGTCAAGATATGGCGCAGTCGAAAATGAATCGCGATAGTGCAATGCCGTTGTGCGGCAGTAAATTCGGAAGGGTAGGAGTGCTCATGGGCGGGCCTTCCACCGAAAGGGAAATCTCGCTGAAGTCCGGTAAGGCGGTTTATGAGGCCCTGGAGGCATTAGGGCTTGACGTCGTTGCCATAGATATCACGAGCGATAATATTGAAGAGAATTTACGGCTCCTTAAGTCAGGGCGTCTTGATTGCGCATTCGTCGCCCTCCACGGCCGTTTCGGGGAAGACGGCCAGATACAGGATATCTTGGAGCGATTGCATGTTCCTTACAGCGGTTCAGGGGTTTCTGCGAGCAGGCTGGCAATGGATAAGATTTCATCGCGCCGCATCTTCCAGGAGAACGGTCTGGCAGTGCCTCCCTGCGAGGTAGTGGAAAAGGTCTATTATGCCGACGGCTGGAGTTTTGACGGGAGGTTCCCGCCGCCTTTGGTGGTTAAGCCCGCCGGCCACGGCTCCAGCATCGGGCTGTCCCTCGTCGATAAAATATCCGAACTTCCCGTTGCCCTTGATAATGCGTTTGCTTTTGATAATCGCGTGATAATCGAGAAATACATAAAAGGCAGGGAGCTTACGGTCGGCATCCTTGGCGAGAGTCCCCTGCCGGTAATAGAGATTATCCCCAAGCAGAGATTTTTTGATTATCACGCCAAGTATCATGCCGGCATTACCGAGTACGTTGTCCCTGCAAAACTAGAAGGGGTTCTCAACGGCAGGGTCCAGGAAGCGGCCCTGGCGTCTCATAGGTTGTTAGGGTGTTTTGGGTGCTCCAGGGTTGACATTATTCTGGATAGTGATAATATACCAGTTATTTTAGAGGTGAATACCATACCGGGATTTACTGCTACCAGCCTTTTGCCTAAGGCAGCCGGGGTAGCGGGAATAGATTTTGGCGCGCTTTGCGTAAAGCTTCTGGAGTCGGCATATGAAAAAAACAGGGTTTCGGATACCGTTTAAAGCGGTACTATTACTGGTGTTTTTGGCTGTTGCCTATTTCGGGCTGGCAGCTTTAATAAAAGGATTGAAGAACCTCGATTACTTTAAGGTCCGGGAGGTGGTAGTTTCCTCCGGAGAAGAGGCTTCGGATTTCGCTTATTTTAAAGGCCAGGGCATATTCAATATCGACCTGGATAGCGAAGCCGGACGCATCTGGCAGTTATACCCCAGTTACAAAAGAGTAATGATTATCAGGGTTCTTCCCAACCGCCTATTCATAAAATTTGTTAGACGTCAACCCCTTGCCTACGTTAAACTCTACCGCTATTTCTGCGTTGATGAAGAGTTGGTTCTTTTGGATGCGCCTGGCGGACCAGAGGGCGGCGACCTCCCGGTAATCCTGGGGCTTGAGACTAGGATCTTCGGCCCTAAGGTGGGCAGGAGGTATAATGTGCCGGAGCTCGCGCTGGCAATCGGCATCATCAATGAAATCCAGAAGAACCGCCTTAACCGTTATATAAAGGTCAAGGCCATAAATGTCTCCGATGCGGCCAATGCCTCTTTTATCACCGATAGCGGCATCGAGGTAAAGGTGGGGCGGGAAAACGCAAAAAGCAGGATGGCCGTTTTGCGTGACATCTTGAGTCACAGCAGGAATGAGCTCTCCAATATAAAATACATCGACCTGAGATTTAAGGACCCCGTGATAAAACTGAAAGAAGATGTTAAGCGATAATTATATCTCTGCGTTAGATATCAGCTCCAGCAAGATTGCCGCCGTAGTAGCCAGGATCAGCAAAAAGCGGATAAACGAGTTATTCTTTGAGGTCGGCCCCTCCAAGGGCGTCAGGAAAGGAGTAGTGGCTGACCCGATTGAATTGGTAAGTTCTATTTCGGCGGTCATCAAGAGCCTCAGGGCATCATCGGGCATTAATATCAGGACCCTTAACGTTAATATTTCCGGAGAGGATATCTCTACCCGTCATAGCCGCGCAATTATCCCTCTTGCCGAAAGAGGCAATAAGGTTATTACGCCTTCCGACGTCTCCAGGGTTAACGAACAGGCTCGTATTTTGGGCTCCAGCCTTCAGGAGGAAATAATACACTGCCTGCCTTACAGCTATGCCATTGACTCCAAGGCAAATATAACCAATCCGATAGGTCTCTATAGCCACCGTCTTGAGGTGGACCTTTACCTTATCTTTGCAAAACTCTCGGGCGTGCAGAGCCTCGCCCGTGCCGTCAACCAGTGCGGTTTTGATATCGGGGATATCTTTTTCTCAGGCCTCGCTACCAGCGTTGCGGTATTCGATAACGGACCGCGCGAGGGCGTAGAGGTGCTTTGCGACATCGGCAGCGATACCACCGATATGCTTGTTTTCCGCAACGGCAGGCTTTCGGACATCGACGTCGTTTACTGCGGAGGAGACGACATTACCCTTAGGATTTCGGATGAACTGAAGATCCCTTTCGAGCTGGCCGAAGAGGTGAAGCGTTCGCACGCCTTCATGGGAGAGCATAGCCATCTTGCAGAGGACAAGGAGATATTAGTCAAGAAACAGGATATCTACAAACCTATTCCTGAAAAGAGGGTGGTGGAGATTGCTTCCCGGGAAGGCAGGCGCCTCTGTGAGGCCATCAAGGATAAGCTGGAAAGGATGGTTCCTTCCCAGAGGGTAACCAATTTTCTCTGCGTCGGCAGGACCGTAATGCTTGATGGTTTTCTGGAATCCTTGGAAAATGCCCTCGCTACCACCGTCAAACTCGGCCGCATCAGGAATCCCGAGATAGCCGGACTGATTAACCGCTACGATTCGCTTTCCGGACAGCGCTACCTGACCTACCTGACAGCACTCGGCCTTACCTGCCAGTCCCTGCATCGTGAGCAGGCGCATACCTTGTATGCCGTTGCCTCTGCGCGTAATATCTTTGCCCGGGCTTTTTTCAAGGCCCAGGAGATATACCAGGAATACTTCTAACGCGGGGCTTCCCTCGTTAATCATTGAGATAAGCGGTACTTTTAGCGGGTGGCTTGGCTTGATTTCAGGCAGCATCTTGCGAAAATTCGAACGGTGCTGCGAGAAACAAGACAAGACGGGGCCCGCTAAAAGATGCAGGTTATGAATTATAAATGCGAGAACCGCCTATTCCTATTGACCTCGCCATTTTATTAGATATAATATATTAGCTTAAGTGATGATTAGGGATAATATTTTTAAAGTAAGGAACCGGGTTTTGGCCGCCTGTGCCAGGGTGGGGCGCGACCCCGGCAGGGTGACCGTGGTAGCAGTAGCCAAGACCCGTACCTCAAGAGAGGTAGAGGAGGCGCTTGAGGCCGGGATATCCGATATCGGAGAAAACAGGGTGCAGGAGGCAGTTCTCAAATATCGCCAACTCCTCGGGGCAGGGCAGAATGTCCCTGCGGTCTCCGGAAATACCAACTGGCACCTCGTCGGGCACCTCCAGACCAATAAGGTCAAAGAGGCAGTTGCAATTTTTGACCTCATACATTCCGTGGACAGTCTCCGCCTGGCCCGGAAGATTGACAGGGAGGCTGGCAGGATTAAGAAGGTTCAGAGGATACTCTTGGAAGTTAATGTCTCCGGGGAAGCAAGCAAGTGTGGTTTTGCGGCCGGGGACTTAAGCGTTTCAGTCAAAGACATCTCTGGTTTAACCAACCTGAGGGTTTGCGGTTTGATGACAGTTACGCCGATAACGGGCAACCCGGAGCATTCCAGGGGTTATTTCAAGGCCCTGAAAGGACTTCGGGATAACATTGATGCCTTAGGGCTGACGGGCTGCCGTCCGGGGATTTTATCCATGGGTATGACCGGCGACTTTGAAGTTGCAATCGAGGAAGGGGCAGATATAGTTCGTCTAGGCCGGGCGATATTCGAGGGTCAAAATGCATGATACGATAGGGATTATCGGTTTCGGAAATATGGGGTCGGCTATGGCAGAACAGTTGAAGCCGCACTCTCGGGTTTGCGTCTTTGATAAAGATAAGAGCAAGACCCGTACGGCCAAGGATGTTACGGTTACGGATACCATGGCAGGGGTTGCGGAGAAGTCCGATCTGTTGATATTGGCAGTCAAGCCGCAGGATATTGACGGAGTCTTGAAGTCTTTGCGCGAGCACCTCAAGGGTAAATTACTGCTTTCGATTGCAGCAGGCATCAGCACCGGGCATATTGAGAGAATAGCGGGCCAGGCGAGGGTAGTCAGGGCAATGCCCAATATCGGCGTTAAGATTTCAGAGTCCGTGACCTGCCTGAGTAAAGGCGCCTTTGCCAGCGAGGAGGACCTGGAAGCAGCCCAGGAACTTTTCTATTACCTGGGAGCCACCCGCATTATAGACGAGAATATGATGAATGCCGCTACTGCTATTTCAGGCAGCGGACCGGCATATGTTTTTTATTTCCTGGAAGACAGCGATATGGACGCCGTCAATGTCCCGGAGCATGCGCGTCATGACATGATTAAGCGTCTGGCGCAGGCAGCCGAAGGCACCGGTTTTAAGCATGAGGACGCCATGTTTCTGGCGGTCAACACGGTAAATATGAGCCTCAGCCTTATCAGGAAGACGCGCATGAGCCCCGCGGAATTGCGTCTCCAGGTTACTTCTAAAGGGGGGACTACCGAGGCAGCGCTGGCGGCGTTGCGTCGGTCGGGTTCCTGGGGTGATGCCGCCGGGGCGGCACTTAAACGCGCCGAAGAATTAGCGCGGAGGGATTAGCAATGGAGCGTGTCGGGATTATCGGAGGGAGCGGCTTATACCAGATCGACGGATTAAAAGTCAAAAAGAAATTTTACCTAAAGACTCCTTTTGGCTGTCCTTCCGGCCAGTTCGTTATCGGATACCTGGAGGGCAGAGAGGTGGTTTTTCTCCCCCGCCACGATGTGGGGCACCGCATTCCTCCCGGCCACATCAATTACCGGGCAAATATCTATGCCATGAAGAAGCTGGGGGTAAGCCGCATTATCTCGCTGGCTGCCTGCGGAAGCCTCAAGGAAGAGATGAGACCGATGGACTTTGTAGCGGTGGATCAGTTTGTCGACCGCACCAATTACGCCCGGGACATGAGCTTTTTTGAAAACGGCATTGTCGCGCATATTGAATTTTCGCATCCGGTCTGCGAGGAATTAAGGGGCATTTTGTACCAGTCCGCCAAAGAGGTTACCGGCCGGGCGCATAACGGAGGCACCTATATCAATATGGAAGGCCCGGCATTCTCAACCTTGGCGGAATCCGAGCTCTACCGCAGTTGGAAAATGGACGTTATCGGCATGACTAATTTTGCCGAGGCCAAACTCGCACGCGAGGCCGAAATTTGTTATGCTACCCTCGCTGCGGTAACCGACTATGACTGCTGGCATCCGTCTCACGACTCCGTCAGTATCGATATGATAACCAAAAGCCTTTCCCGGAATATTGATAATTCTAAAAAAATACTCTTGAGAGTTATCAAGACTCTGCCCTGCAGGAGGGAGTGTTCCTGCGGCTCTGCCCTGGAGCACGCGATTGTCACCGACCATCGGCATATCCCCAGGCGCATTAAAAAGAAGCTGAATATCATTATCGGTAAATATGTCAAATAGCGCTGACTACAAGAATACCTTAAACCTCCCCCAGACCGCCTTTCCCATGAAAGGCGAACTGCCCAGGCGCGAACCTTTAATCCTGAAATCCTGGCAGCAGGAGGGGGTCTACGGAGCTATCTGTAAAAAGGACAGCTCGCCCGGCAAGAAATATATCCTTCATGACGGCCCCCCGTACGCCAACGGCAACATACATATCGGCCACGCCCTCAACAAGACCCTGAAGGACATCATCGTAAAATACAAGACCATGCAGGGTTTTCATGCTCCTTACGTGCCGGGATGGGACTGTCATGGTCTGCCGGTGGAGCATCAGCTTTTCAAGGAGCTAAAGATTAACAAATCCCAGATCGACCAGCTTGAATTCCGCAGGAAGGCCTACAAATATGCCTCCAGGTATGTTGAGATCCAGAAGGAAGAGTTTAAGCGCTTAGGCATTTTCGGGGAGTGGGATAATCCTTATCTTACCTTGAGCCGGGAGTATGAAGAGGGGATTGTCCGTTCCTTCGCGGGGCTGGTAAAGGAAGGATATGTTTACCGCGGGCTTAAGCCGGTGAACTGGTGTTATAGATGTGAGACCGCGCTTGCCGAGGCAGAGGTAGAATACGAAGACCATGATTCCCCTTCAATATTCGTTAAATTCAAGATTAAGGCGGGAGGGGATTTCGGCGAGGATAGTAATTTGGTTATTTGGACCACTACCCCTTGGACGCTGGTTGCCAATGTGGCAGTGGCAGTGCATCCGGATTTCGTGTATTCTTATATCAAGACCCCCAAAGGCAAACTGATTATTGCAAATGTAAGGCTGGGCATTTTAGGCCGGATAGGGGTTGATAAATACGAGGTTATCCGGGAAATCAAGGGCAACAAGCTCGAGGGGCTGGTTTACGAGCACCCCTTTGGCCTGCGCGAGGGCAGGGTGGTGTCTGCCGATTACGTTTCGGCGCAGGAGGGCAGCGGGCTGGTGCATACCGCTCCCGGCCACGGTGCCGAAGATTACCTTACCGGAATCAAATACAAGCTTCCCATCCTGATGCCGGTTGATTCCGGGGGGAACTTTGACGGCTCGGCCGGGGAATTCCGCGGGCTTAACGTATATGATGCAAATAAAAATATTATCGATAAGCTTCAGAGTTCAGGCGCCTTACTCTTGGCTGAGAGGCTGCGTCATTCATATCCGCACTGCTGGCGCTGCAAGAAACCGATAATCTTCAGGGCTACCAACCAATGGTTCCTGGCTATTGACCATAAGAAGGGTGGCGCAGGCCTTCCGTTGCGGAGGAAACTTTTGGATGCGATAAATAACGATGTTGAGTGGATACCTGCGGCAGGCAGGGAGCGTATCTGGGCGATGGTAGAGTCTAGGCCGGACTGGTGCCTCTCAAGGCAGCGTTATTGGGGCGTGCCTATCCCGTCCTTAATCTGTAACGAATGCAAAAAGGAAACCCTGGAGCCCGAGGTAATTGAGAGATTCGCGGCATTAGTGGCTCAAGAGGGGTCGGATTGCTGGTTTAGCCGCGAGGTGACTGATTTTATCCCGGAGGGATTCAGGTGCAGTTGCGGAGGAAGCAGTTTCTCAAAGGGCAGGGATATCATGGATGTCTGGTTTGATTCCGGAGTAAGCGCCGAGGCGGTATTAAAAAAAAGAAAAGAACTTTCCTACCCGGCCGACCTGTATCTGGAAGGCTCAGACCAGCACCGGGGATGGTTCCAGTCTTCCTTAATCCCGGCAATATGCATCAACGGCAGGCCTCCTTTCCGTTGCGTACTTACGCACGGCCACGTAGTGGACGGGGAGGGGCGGAAGATGTCAAAATCGCTCGGCAACGTCATCTCTCCGCAGGATATCATTAAGGACTACGGGGCGGATATCGTGCGCCTGTGGGTAGCTGCCAGCGATTACAATGAAGATATCCGTATCTCAAAGGAGATGCTGGCGCGTTTGTCGGAATCATACCGTAAGATACGCAATACCGCCCGTTTTATCTTAAGCAACCTCTATGATTTTAATCCGGATAAAGACAAGGTCAGTTACGATAAAATGCGGTTTATAGATAAATGGATTCTAAGCGTTAAGGAATCCGTATTGATAGATATTGAGTCAGCCTATGATTCCTTTGAATTTTATAAGGCTTATAAATCCATCTATAACTTCTGCAATGAGCAGCTATCCATGTATTACCTGGATATGGCCAAGGGCAGGCTTTATACTTTTCGGGCGGATTCTGTGGAGCGGCGCGCGGCACAGACGGCGATGTATGAAATATTAAATACGTTCGTTAGGACAATGGCGCCTATTTTAGTGTTTACTGCCGAGGAGATTTGGCAACATTTGCCAAAAGAAAATTCCGATAAGAATGTGGCTAGTGTGCATATGCTGGGATGGCCTAAAAGTAATGAAGAGTTTAAGAATTTTGAAGGCAGCTCAAACATGCTTTTATTTTCCAAGACCATCGCTTTAGTTCCGGAGGTGGCTAAATTACTGGAGGAGCTGCGCGGAAAGGGCCAGATAGGGAGTTCCTTTGATGCCAGAATAAATATATTGACAAACGACCCCAAACGTTATACATTCTTATCCAGTCTTAAATCCGATCTCTGCGAGATATTCAAGGTTTCGCAGGTAGAGGTGACAAAAGAAGATAAGGCCGGCGGCGGTGATATCAGGATCGAGGTCGCCAAGGCCGAGGGCAGTAAATGCCTGCGTTGCTGGAATTATTCTCCCAGCGTCGGGAAAGACCAGAGGCATCCGTTAATCTGCGAAAGGTGCATATCGGCCATAGGAGGCAACTAAATTGAAGAAGAAATTCAATAAGAAGGAACTGGCGGAATTTAAGAAGATAATACTGAAGAAAAAAGAGGATATCCTCGAGGAGATCAAAAGCATCTCTGAAGACGTGCTGAAGAAATCCCAGAAGGACGCCTCGGGCGACATCTCCGGATACAGTTATCACATGGCTGACGTCGCCACCGATAACTACGACCGGGAGTTCTCGCTGGGGCTGGCATCCAACGAGATGGAGGTCCTCTATGTTTTAGACGATGCCCTGAAAAGAATCGATGAGGGGAGCTACGGCATCTGCGAGGATTGCAAACAGCCGATCTCAAAGACGCGCCTGAAGGCTCTCCCCCAGGCTTCCCTTTGCATAAAGTGTCAGGAGAAAAGGGAAAAGAAATAGGGCATAGGATATTTTTGCGATGGCATTGATTGTCGCGGCATCCGTGCTTTTCCTGGATCAACTCACAAAATTCCTCGCCACCAAATACCTCTCTTTTAATCAAAGTCTCCCGCTCGTTAAGGGCGTATTGTATCTTTCCCTGGTGCACAACCGCGGCGCAGCCTTCGGGATGCTTAAAGGGCTGAACATTTTTTTTATATTGGCGGCGCTGGCGGCAATAACGTTAATTTACCTAAATTTAAGGAAACTCGGATGGCGGAGGATTGCCATTACGACAGCATCCTTGAGCCTTATCCTGGCGGGGGCGCTAGGCAACCTGATAGATCGCCTTGCCTTCGGATATGTCATTGATTTCATAGACCTGCGCATCTGGCCGGTATTCAACGTTGCGGACAGCGCCATAACTATTGGGGCGCTATTGTGGGCGTTTTCCATCATCAAGGCAAGAAAATAGATATTATTTTTATCCCGAGGTCATGACCGGGAATTGGAAAGTTTATTGCCGACAGGCCCGATGAGTGTGCTATAATAGAAATCCGAAATGCATCCCATAATCTGCAAGATAGGTTTTTTAAATATCTATTCGTACGGCCTGGCATTGGCAGTCGCATTTATGCTGGGTTCATTGCTGGCCAGCCGCCAGGCAGCCAGGGTCCACGCTGTCCCCGAGACGGTATTTAACCTTTGTTTCCTGATTTTCGTGGCCGGCATCATCGGCGCGCGATTGTTCTACGTAAGCTACCACCTTTTTTATTACCTCAAGAATCCCCTGGAGATAATTATGTTACAGCAGGGCGGCCTTTCCTGGTTCGGAGGCCTGATGCTGGGCGCCGGTTCCGGGTTTTTCTACCTGAAAAAGAAGAAGCTCCCCATCGGAAAGACAATAGACCTGCTTGCTCCGTATCTTGCCCTCGGACAGGCCATTGGAAGGATAGGATGTTTTCTTAACGGTTGCTGCTATGGCAGGGTTTCGCATTTCGGGATTTACTTCCCGGTGCACGACGCCGTCCTTATTCCCACCCAACTTTACTCGTCAATCCTGCTGCTGTTTATCTTTATGCTGCTGAGGTTCTTGCGCGAGAGGCCTCATCGCGACGGCCAGATATTTTTGCTCTACCTTTTATTTTATTGCATCGGCAGGTTTTTTATCGAGTTCTTCAGGGCCGATAACCCGGCGTTATTCTGGGGGCTAACCATCTTTCACCTTATGAGCATCGCGGGGATTACGGTTGCCGTTACAGGTATCATTCTTCTGACAAGGACCCGCCGCAAATAAAAATGCAGGAATATACCGTCAAGGCAGATCTGGAAGAGACAGGCAGGCGCCTGGACGTATTTCTTTCCCGTTATTTCAAGGACATCAGGCTGGGGTACTCGCGGAATTTTATCCAGAGGCTGATCCGCGAGGGCGGCGTTACCTTAGGCGGCGTGTCGCTGAAACCCCACCATAAGGTGAAATCCGGAGAAGAATTTTGCATAACGGTAAACGAGAGAAAAGCCAGGGATTTAGAGCCACGCGAGATTGCGCTGGATGTGGTTTATGAGGATGATGAACTGGCGGTAGTAAACAAACCCTGCGGCATGGTAGTGCATCCGGGTGCGGGCAGGGAGCAGGATAGCCTGGCAAGCGGCCTCCTCTGCCGGTTTAAAAAATTATCCGATGTTAATCCCGAGAGGCCGGGCATTGTCCATCGGCTGGATAAGGATACTTCGGGGCTCTTGGTGGTAGCGAAGACCAACCCTGTTCATCTTGAGCTGGCGCGTCAGTTTGCAGAACACTCCATCAAGCGAAAATACCTTGCGCTGGTTGAAGGCAAGATGGAGTTTGACGAGAACATAATCGAAGCGCCCATCGGCAGGCATCCTACCCAAAGAAAGAGCATGGCGGTCAACTTCAGCGCGGGCGCCCGGTATGCCAAGACCTATTACCGCACCCTGGAACGCCTCGGGGGATTTAGTTTAGTAGAGTTGGAGCCTTTTACCGGCAGGACGCACCAGCTGCGGGTGCATTTGGCATATATCGGTCACCCTGTCTTGGGAGACGCTAAATACGGCAAGCGCGGTAATTTTAGACGCCTGGCGCTTCATGCCGTATATTTAGGATTTACGCATCCGGTCAGCGGCAGATCCCTGGAATTTAGATGCGATATGCCCGCCGAATTCAAAGAACATCTGCATAAAACAAAAACCCCCGTCCTATGAGCGGGTTTTCCGCAATGGACTCGATGACATCTCCCGGGCAAGAGAAAAGGTGTTTTTTGGGAGGCGTAATGCAGAGCTTAGCGTTATTCTTCCGCAAGAACGCCGTCCTCGTGTTAGTGATTTCCTTTTTTGTCTTCGCCAACCTCATCTGGTGGCAACAGAATAAGTTTATTCAGGGGCCGGACGAAGGCGAACACTTGTATAAGAGCATCGAACTTTATGAATCCGGCGGTTATCTCCGTGAGTTCCTGCATCCTAAGGCCCACCATTCTTCTTACAACGGGCCTTTCTTTTACTCTACCGCCGGCATATTCTACCGCCTCTTTAACAGCAGCGCCTACCGGGTCTCCATCCTCAACATCCTTATTTATGCCGTCATTTTATTAATCGGCATAAGCAGGTTAGAGCGCTTATTCTTTAATACCGCCGGTATCCTTTCGCCGATGTTTTGCATGTTGATATATACCGGCGGCGTCTATTCAAGGTTCTTTAACCCCGACATAGCGGTGTGCGCCATACTGGTATGGTTTATGTATTTTCTTAAAAAACTGAATGATACCGTTAACCCGAAGTATTTCTTTATGTCCGCCCTGCTGATATTAATCGGAGGATATACCAAGGTAATGTTTTATTTATACGCTGCATTCCCCCTGTTATCTTATTTGCTTATGGCGTTTAGAAGGGGGGAAGTCAAAAAAATAACCTTTAACCTCATGTTAATCGCATTCCTGCCTGTTCTCTTTTGGTTTATATATCCGGTTCCTTTTGAAAGAATAATCCTTGGGAGGCAGCTTAATTGTCAAGACATGCTGCAACAAGACAATCTTTCTGTTGCATATACCGCGGGAGGCTGCCTCGGTAACCTTAAGGAACTGGTTTTGATTATCGTCAATTCTCAATTCGGCGGGATAATGTTTTTATTCTTTATTTTTAGTTTATTAGTTTTTATCTTTTCAACTGGCGAAAAAGAAGACAGATTCAGTATAATTGCGTGTTTTTTAGGTCCGCTCCTTGCATTTTTTATTTCAACATTTTCTTCATTGAGGATTAAATCTTTCGAAGACAGATATTTCATGCCCCTGGTCATTACCGAAGCTATAATAATGAGCTTTGCTTTGAATCGGTTTTTCCGCAGGAGGATTGTTCTTAGATTTGCGGCAGCGCTTTTTATCCTGTTTTTTTTCGTTCAATACCTGGGGTTTTCTTTTTCAAGAACCTGGATAGATTTTTTTAACAGGCATACGGTTTTAAAAGGCGCGATAAATCTCTCGCATAAGCCGACGCTTTTCATTGCGCCTTCCCTGCCGATACGTTCCAACCCACTGGATGGGATGTTGCAGATATTGAGGAGCGCTCAAGAGAATGGCGTGCCGGGGACCGCCTGTTTTATATACGACTTTGAGAAAGAGCCGTTTACCGATTTATTATCCAAAAGGTTAGGATACTATACCCGCAGGAATCAGCATTTTATTTATACCGTCTGCGACGGATACCTTACCTGTACCGCCGGCTCTGTATCCGAAGCCAATTTCATCATAGTCAGCCGTTCCTACCTCAAAGAAAAAACAGAGGTCCTGTCCCCCGAATCCCTATTTTACAGGAAGGGCTGCCTTGATAACCCGGAGGCATACCAGCCCTTTCTGGAAGAGTTCGAGAGCTTCTTGAGGGAGGGGAGGTTTAGGCTTTACAGGCAGGTCGGTGCCTATGACCATATCCTGAATAGAAAAGAAGATTTTTTTATGTACCTCAAGGAAGAGATGCTGAAGCTGCTGTAAAATAAATAAAAAAGCATCTTCCTCCCTCTGCATTCCTGCCCTAAAGATCCCGTATACCCCGAATATTATTGAAAAATATAAGTGTAACTGTTATAATATGTTAGAAATAAATAAAGACCCGCGAAGACCTGTTTTATTTCTAAAAGGAAGATATTATGAAGAGCGCCCCCTATATAAAATCATGTTTTGCCAATGACGGTTTGCGGAGGTTTTTAAATCTTGCACAGGCGTATTTGGTTTTTAAGACAAGGCCTCGATATGTGCGGGGTCAGCCTGTGATGGCTGTCCTGGAACCGACAAACCAATGCCCCTTAAAATGCGAAATGTGCGTGCGTCCTAAGCTGGGGTCTTTAAAGCTCGGGAGCATGAGTTATGACAATTTTGTCTGTTTGCTCGGTCAGTTTGATTACCTTGTCAGTCTCGCCTTAGTGGGGCTGGGAGAGCCTTTTTTGAATCAGGATTTGCCAAAAATGATTCACTATGCCAAGAGAGCCAGAAAAATTCCCTACATCTGGGTTTCTACAAACGGGATGGTTCTGGATAATATCGGCTACAAAGAGGTAAATTCCATGCCTGTTGAGGATATGCTTATTTCTTTTGACGCGGCATCCGCGGATACCTACGAAAAAATAAGAAAAGGCGCTTCCTTCAGCAGGCTTATAAAGAATATCGAAGGATTAATGGAGGTCAAGCGCAGCAGCGGAAAAGGGCCCAAGATAATCCTGGTTACCGTTGCCACAAATACCAATTCCGAGGAGCTTTTCGAAGTGGTCAAGGTAGCCGCTTCTCTCGGGGTGGATAAATTACGGATGATTACCGTAAACTCAGATTATCCGAATTCTCCCGGGATGGTCTTTAATGATCCCTCGAAGGAAGCCGGAAAACTGCAGGCCTTGGCGAGGCGTCTGCATTTGGCTTTTGAATATTCCAAGTTTGCCGAGTGTTTTGAGCCCTGGTTGCGTCCGTATATTACCTGGGATGGCTATCTAACGCCCTGCGCCTCCCGGCCTAACGCCGAGGAGATTAATTTTGGGAATGTCTTTGAGAAGCCGCTTGCCGAGATTTGGAACAGTAAGGATTTCCAGGCATTCAGGTCTTCCAGGCCTTCAATTTGCCGTCGCTGCCCACGCACATGGAAATAAAGAGATATCAGAAATGACAGGTTTTTTATCAATTCAGATTTAGGCGGCTCTCCCGTACCCGATCTTGGTTTTGCCTATGCGCTCTCTAGGGATACCGGTAGTCCTTAGGCGTCAGCTTAGCGTCAAGGGGGAAGCTTTATCTTTGGGATAGATTATTTGTGGATAGGGTAAGAAGTTGTTGGCCGGCCATTCAATATGAGGCTATGATATGTTGCGCAAGATAGAAGGTCTTTCCGTAATCGTCCCCGTTCGCGATGAAGGAGGGACCATCAGGTCGGTCGTTCAGGATTGCTTGGCGCAGCTTGATGCGCTTGCATCCCGATATGAAGTTATCGTAGTAGACGACCACTCTTCGGAAGACGTGGAATTTCTGCTTGATGGGTTACCTTGCAGGGTAGTGAAGAATGTGTCCCGGGCCGGCAAAGGTAATGCCATAAGGAGCGGATTGAAGGAATGCCGTTACGGCACGGTTGTTATGCTGGATGGGGATTATTCCCACAGGCCCGAAGACCTGCCTGTCTTGGCAAAGGAGTTTGAAAAGGGGTTTGGGTTGGTTGTGGCTAGCAGGGCATTAGGGGGAAGCGATGAATATAGCCTGATGAGAAGCACGGGGAATATGCTGGCCACGTCTATGTTCAACTTGCTCTTTGGAGTGCATCTTAGCGATGCGCTCAACGGTTTTAAGATCTTTGACAGGCTTATAGCGGATACCTTTGCCTATGTCTCAGAGGGTTTTGATATAGAAATCGAGCTCCTTGCAAATGCAAGGAACCTGGGGTTAAGCATCGGTCAAGTCCCTTCTCATGAGCGCAGGAGGTCGCAGGGCATAGCCAAGAGCATGCCGTTTGTCATGGTCTTTTCGGTACCTTACCGGATATTATACGAGCGAATGCGTTACGGTAAGAAAAAGAGAATTGACGGCCCGCAGGCGCCTTCTTCCAGATGAAAAAAAACACACTTATCGTTTTTTGTATTTTGTTGGTTTCTCTTAACGTCGGGCTTCAGGCAGGAAAATTTGCAGCAGGCTGGGAAAAGCTGGTTACGCGCTGCCCCGTGTTCTATGCAATAGAAGCAAAGAACATCGCTCGTTTTGGCCTTCTCGGGATAGACGGCTCGACCATTTTTGCGACTGGAGCCTACGGCCTCAAGAGAAGATTTGACGTGCCGATGTGCAACCATCCTCTCCTGACTTCAGCGATATGCGCTTTTTTCTTCAGGGTATTCGGAGTGCATGTCTGGGTTACCCAGCTATTGGCGCTGCTATTTGGCATAGGTATTTCCTTGATGGCAATGCTTCTTGCATGGCGTATGAGCGGGATGTGGTTATGCGCCTTACTGGCGGGGGCATTGGCGAGCCTTGTCCCGGCGGCATTATATTACAACCATATCTTGGACCGTTGGTGGCTGGATATCTTTTGGTTTCTGGCTGTTATTATTCTTTATCGCAGGGTATCGGAAGACGGATTTTTAAATTTCAAGGAAAAGGCCTGGCTTTATTTTTTCACCCTCCTGGCATGTCTTAATGGATGGCGTCTTCTGGCGCTGCCGCCGCTTCTTATGCTTCATTCCGCCGTTAAGATAAAAGAGGTAAGCGCCGACCGTAAGAATGCGGGGGCCAGTTTCCTGAGAGAGTACGGTTTTCTTTTGGCGTTGATTACTGTCGCCCTGCTATGGTTCATGCAGCGGATGCACGCGATGAATCTCGCTGATTATTTAAGACTCGCATACCTTAAGACGGAGCCCAAGCCGGCAGATATTACCATATGGCAGTGGGCGTGGAAGTATTTCCGTATTCAGACGGATTCTTACACGTCTGTTCTCTACGTTCTTATTCTGCCCGGGCTGGCAGCATTTTTTTTCAACAGGCGCGTTACGCCTTCGGACAAGACGCTGATGGCAATAATCATCATTTGGGGCGTCCTCACGAGCGCGTTTCTGACAAAACACGCCTATTACATCTATAGCCTCCACAATGCCTTTTTTATCCCGGTAGTTCTCTCGAGCGCGTACCTTCTGGCCAGGCTCATATACCTGATTCCCAAACGCTATCTAGTTTTTCGGTTCGTTTTTTCGGTTTTTTTCTTTGTTTTCTTCATTCTCTCGACACAGCATGTTGTTGCGAGATGGCCTTTTAAGCGCTTTCCGTTGCGCAGTTTCGAAAGCGAAATAAATCGCGTTACCCTGCCGGAGGATATTATTGCAACCAATTCTGACCTTACGGGGCAGCATGATTATTCAACGGATATAAGAAATCCCGTCAATCTCCATAACATGTTTTACATGGACAGGGAGATTGAAATTTTCAAATCCAAAGGCGATTTTCTGAAAAAGGGCGGTAGGTATAAATATTTTGTTTTTGAAAAGAGCGAATCCGGCGTATCTGGCGAGGAAGAGGATCTTTTTGAATACCTGAAGTTCAACTCGGCAGACATGAAAGAAGAAGGCCGTTTTTACATATTCAGGCTGAAGGAATGATTCGGCGTCAGCCGCGCCGGGTCCAACATCGCTGCATTTCGTTGTCCCGGCGAAGGATGCAATCATGATTCGCATGGTTGCGGAGGTTCCCATATGCGCGTAGTTCTGATAAACCCAAATCTTGACGGCTCACCCATCCCCAATATCGGACTTGCCTACGTTATCTCTTCCGTAGAACGCGATCATCAGGTGCGGCTCTTAGATATGGTTTTCCACACCGGGGATTACCGCCGTTATCTTGCCGCCAGTTTTAAGGAATTCAGGCCCGAGGTAATTGGGTTTTCAGTAAATAGCTTTACCTTCCACTATGCCCTTAAGATAGCCTCTTTCATACGCGCAGAATATCCTGCAATCCCGCTGGTCTACGGAGGCATACATACGAGCCTTCTTCCGGAAGAAACAATCCGGAACCCGCTGGTTGATGCCATCTGCATAGGGGAGGGGGAAGATTCATTCCGCGAATATCTCCGGAAGCTTGAGCGTGGCGAGCGCCCCCGGGATGTGGCAGGCATCTGGTATAAGGACGATACCGGTGCGGTCGTCAGGAACATCTTGCGTCCTTTTAGGGAGGATCTCGATTCGCTTCCTTTTCCTAACTGGGCACACTGGGACATGGACAGATATTTGAAGACGAACCTCTATTTTGTAGGCGGGATAGGATACATGTTTTCCCGCGGCTGCCCGTATACGTGCAGTTTTTGTTCTAATCCCGCCATGCAACGGGCAATCCCCGGAAGGTTCTATCGCCATAGGAGCCCAGCTAACATTATAGAGGAGATAAAATTAAACAGAGACAGGTATGCCTCGCGCGGGTTCAGGAATGTCGCGTTTGGGGATGCAACCTTCGGTCTTAATAAGAGATTCCTGGAGGAATTCTGCGAACTCTACATGGGAGAACGGCTGCATCTTGATTTTCCGTGGGTGTGCCAGACAAGGGTAGATGTAATCACCGAGGAATGGGCGCGCCTTGTCGCCCGCGCAGGATGTTGTATGGTAACGCTGGGGATCGAGTCGGCCGACGATTACATACGCACCAAGGTATTCAGGAAAACTATTTCTGCCGAGGCGATTGCAAATGCGATAGATAGATTGAAGAGAAATGATATAATGTATGCCATCAATATTATCATCGGTTGCCCTGATGAGACCAGGGAGAGCATAAAGAGGGTCTTGACCTTGTTGCGGAAGGCCAAGCCCGTCAATACCTACTTTTCTTTTTACCAGCCTTTGCCGAAGACCGAGCTCGGCGAGGCAACGAGAGAGTATATCGTAGTCAGCGAGGATAAGCTTACGAAGCCCTGGAATACCCCGCGCATATCCGTAAAATATATAAAGATTTCTGAATTAAAAAGGCTTATGCTGAGGATAAGGATAGCGAAGGTATTGAAGTTTTTTATTTCCGGGATAAGATTGAAAGGGGCGCGTTTTATCGTGACAGTCATCAAGTACCTCTTTTCTATAGGCGGGTACCGGACGATGTCGCTGCGCAATCCCTATATGGAAGTAGACCTCGAGCAGAGGACCTTCTATCACTACCTGCTTAATAACTGGAGGCGTTCTTACCTCAAGAAGATCTCGCAAGAAAAGGCGGAAGGTCGATGAAAACACTATTTATTGCGCCGTCAATAAAACATAGCGCTTCCGCTGATTTTCCCGACGGCATACCTCGCAGCATCAGCAGGAATTTCGGTATTTATCCCTGGATCGGAATCTGTTCGATCGCGAGCTACCTGAGGCAGCATAATTTCGAATCCGACATTCTGGACATTGACGCCGAAGGGCTTTCCTTGAGGGGGGTTATCAGGAGGATACGGGAGAGCAATCCCCAGCTTATCGGGATTTCCACTATTTCGTTTACATTTCTTTACGCGTTGAGGCTTGCCAGGGAGATCAAAAAACATTTCGATTGCCCTATCGTTATGGGGGGGCCGCATGTCTCGATATATCCGAGAGAGGTGATGACGCACGGGTGTATCGATGTGGGCGTAATCGGGGAGGGAGAGCAGACATTCCTGGAGCTTGCGACTGCCTTTGCCGGCAATAGCGGCAACGAGGATGCGATACATAAGGAATTTTCAAGGATAGACGGCATTGCCTTCAGGTCAAACGCAAAAACGGTCGTCACGGCTCCGAGAAAACTATTCGATAATATCGATGAACTTCCGTTCCCGGCGATAGAGAAACTCAAGATACAGCGTTACTACGGATGCAATATAGGCAGGCCATATATAACGATGGTAACGGCGCGGGGATGCCCTTTCTCCTGCAGCTTTTGTTCCAAGCAGCACTGGGGGGACAGCTTTAGGTTTCTCAGCGCAAGGAGGGTTGTTGATGAAATAGAATATTACATTAAACACCTCGGGATAAGGGCGGTTGACTTCTATGATGATACCTTTACCATCCCGCGTTCCAGGATACTTGAAATAACGGATTTAGTAAAAAAGCGCAATCTTAAATTTGATTTCGGCATGATGACGCGCGTCGACTGCGTGGACGCCGAATTGATTACCGCCTTAAAGGAAGCCGGCTGCAGGTCCCTGGCGTATGGGGTTGAATTCGGCGATGCCGATATCCAAAAAAAGGTAGATAAGGAATTTTCGTTTGCAGAGATAGACGGGGCCTTCCGGCTAGCCAGGCAGGCAGGTCTGGCAACGGTAGGATTTTTTATGGTAGGCCACCCCGAGGAGAGCGAGGATGCCGTAGGCAATACCATCAGGCTCATTAAACAGCTCGATGTCGGCTATGTCAAAGCCAATATCCTCATACCATATCCGGGTTCGAAGCTATATCTTCAGCAGTTAAGATCCGGGAATCTAAAGGTAGATTTTTGGTCCGAATTAACCAGGGGGAAGATATTGCCTCTGGCCTCTTTGATAAAAACCAAGATAAGCATCCCCCGGTTAATAGAATTAAGAAATTATATCAACCGCCTTCCGTATTTGAAATTCAAGAGAAACAGCATTTCAAAGATACAGAAGATTAAATTATTCCAGGATATAAAACGGGCGTTTTCTATCTTAACCGGCTCTTACCTTGACAGGAGGGTATAGGGGCTTGAGACTTATTAAGACCAGTACGAGTCTGTCCGCGTTTACGCTTCAAGAGGTTAGCTGCCGTATCTATGAAGATGAGGGGCGCGTTTTTTTAAATAAGGACGATTCTCCCGGCGAAAGACACCTCATTGAGAAGGCCCCGTCTTTTTATAAAAAAATGGATGTGGATTACGGTAGCATATCGCAGGGGTTCGATAGGATAATGGTTGATGTTACTACCAGATGCAATTTGCATTGTTCAGTATGCTACCGCAAGCTTAATTCCAGGGAGGACGTTCCGCTGGCTACGCTCAGGGAATTTGCCGCCGGATGTCGCGGAAAGATTATTTCTCTCTGCGGAGGAGAACCGACAATGAGGGATGACCTGCCGGAGATTATCAGGTCCTTCGGCAGGAGGAATGCCGTGTTTCTGATTACCAACGGGATAAAACTTGCAGATTTCGATTACGCCTATAAACTCAAGATGAGCGGCCTGCGTTACGTTTCGTTTTCCTTGAGCGGTTTTTCAGAGGGGACCCTGGGGCGCATAAACGAAGCCGGACTTCTTAGCGCCAAACTAAAGGCCCTGGGAAATCTTAAGCGTTTGAAGATAAAGACTGTTTTGGCGGCAGTATTAATCAAGGGGGTCAACGATAAAGAACTAAAGGATATTTTTGATTTTTGCCTGGATAACAGAGACTTTATCTACGAGCTCAGGGTAAGGGCAATGGCGCCTTTAGGCGCACATCTGGATTATGAAAGGATGTGCATCTCGCAGATGTTAGATACCGTAAGCGGGGAGTTGGGGATTGATAAAGGCGACATCCTGGGAGAATTTGAACTCAAGAGAGAAGCCAATGTTCTGTTTCGACGCGAGATTTTTAACATAAAAAGCTGCACCTTTGATTTCCATCTTAAGCTCCGGAAGAACGGTTTTTCTCCTGTTTGGAACAAATCCTTCAGCGTACACCCGCGCGCCTATCATCCGCTTTTACGGAAGGCATCCGTTTTCTTAAGACTGATGAAGGTATTTGGGGCAGCAACGGTGTTGAGGGGCGCATTAAAGAAGGTTTTTAAAATAGATTTTTTGCCGTGGATTTATCCCAAAAATATTTTTAAGGTCGGACTTAGATCCTGGCCCGATATTAACACCATAGACCTTCAGGAAAATTACCGCTGCAGAACCGGTTATTGGCTCGATGGTACGCTTGTTTCGTTTTGCCGCGCCAATATAATCAGAGATGGTTTTAAAAATGACCGATAAGCTGTATGCTTGGATAGACGGACGGGTATCCTCCCAGGAGGTGGCGTTATTCAACCTTCGGCTTGGCGCTTTCCATTATGGCCTGGCGGCATTTGAGGGCATTCTGGCTGTGAGGGCGAGAGGCAAAGGAAGAAACGGCGTAGCTTTATTCAGGGCACCGGAACACATCGCCAGGCTTTTAGAATCGGCGCAAGCATTGCATCTGGACGTTCGCTATTCGCCGCAAGATATTCTTGAGGCCATAAGGGAAATCGTCATCCGCAACGGCTCACGCACCTGCTACGTACGCCCGTTGCTGTTTGGAGGCAACGATTATCTGCATTTAGCCCGTAAAAATATGCCGGCGAGTCTGGCGGTGATGGTCAGGCCGTTTAACTTTTTGGCCTTTTCGCTTAAGATGAAAATTCCAGTTTCCCTGACGACCTTCGGAGGCAGGGACAATCCTTCCGCCGGGGCACTCGGTTCTTTAAAGGTCTCGGGCAGATACGCGATGAATATGCTGGCAAAAAGATATGCCCTTGACCGGGGCTGTGCCGATGCGGTTCTTTTTGATTCTTCAGGCAGCGTTGCGGAGGCAACGTCGTCAAACATATTTATAATATGCAAAAACAAAATATCTACCCCTGCGCCCGGGAAGATTATAGATGGCATTACCAGAAAGACAGTGATATCCATTCTGGAGCAGATGGGCCTCAAGGTTGCCGTGAGGGTTATTGGCAGGGAGGAGCTGCTTGAGAGCGATGCGATATTTCTGACAGGAACGGCCAGCGGCATAGTCTGCGCTAGAAACATAGAGGGGCATAAGCTTAATGCCGCTGCCTTTGTTCCGGCGAAATTGCGCAGCAGATATATAGACATTATCAGCGGTCGCGATGACAAGAATAGCAGTTACCTTAATTATTGTTAAACGCATAATACGATGAGGGGCCCGTTTTTAGCAGAGCTTTCGGGAGGCGATGTCGCGCCTGGTTTATCAAGGCCGTTAAGAAAAACGGAAGAGATAGGCCGCACTTTAAGCGTTTGTCCGCGGTGCCTACGGACGGTTGAGGCCGCTGTCGTTAATAACAACGGTACCGTTATGATTGAAAAAATATGCCCGCGGCACGGCATATTTAAAGCGGTGCACATCTGGGATTCCGAACGTGTTTACCGGGGATTATCGGAGATTTTTGGGGGGCAGCAGGCGCGTGCAGCCAACGGCCTAGTATTGAACGTTACCAATAACTGCAACCTTCATTGTTCTTTTTGTTTTGCCAGGGCAAATGAAAGAACGGCGAATTCCTTGTCGCGCGACGCCATCGAGAAAATACTCGCCAGGCACCGGGGAGGGATCGTGTACTTTTCGGGAGGGGAGCCGACGGTGCATCGGGGGTTGCTTGCGGATATGCGTCTCGTCAAGGAGCGCGGCCGTTCGGTAGGACTTTTCAGCAACGGCAAAAAACTTCAGCAGGTCAGTTATGTCAATCAGCTCCGCGAGGCAGGGGTAGATTTTGTAATCCTGCAGTTCGATTCCCTACGCGACGAGCATTATATATTCATGCGGGGGGAAGCGTTGCTCCAGCAGAAGATGCGGGCCTTGGACAACCTGAGGTCTGCCCGTATACCCGTATACCTGTTTGTGATGCTTTTGGAAGGAAGAAATATAACAGAAATCGCTTCTTTGATACGGTTTGTTTCCGCTAAAAGCGATTTTATTAAAATAATCAATTTTAACCCGGTTTGGGATATTGGCAGGGTCGGCGCGCATCAAAAGATAACCACCTCGAAGATACTGAGCGCTATTGAGTCGCAGACAGGATTGACGACCGGAGATTTCCTGGATTCCACCGCGTTTTCCTTTTATTTATTTGAGGCCCTTGGGAAATTAAGCAAGAAAAGCGTGAATCTGCAGCCGGCCTGCGAACTACGCTGCTACGTGATGTTCAGGCGCGGCAGGCCAGTCCCGCTTACGAAAATAGTAGATATCAAAAGGCTTAATTTTTATTTGATGAAAATCGTCAAGGGCAGCGGAGCTGAGCGGATTTCGCGTTTGTTGCTGCTGCCGGTTTTTTTTCTGGAGGCCTTTATCGCCAACGGGAATTTCCGGTTTCTCTCGCGGCTTATTCTTAAGAACCTTGTAAGAAATTTACTCGGTATTTCATTGTTGCGCCTTTCCCCCTTTGCGAGCATAATCGTAGGAACATTCCAGACTGCGGAGAACCTGGATTTCAATTCAGTTAAGACCTGCAACCTTTATTCTGATTACCCGCAGGGAGAATTTATTTTTTCAGCTTGCATCAGGCAGATTTTAATGGATGGGATTGACGGGGCGGAGGGGGTTGATATGCAGGACCTCCTGTCTTCTTACAGAAAATCCGTCTTTGGTCCTTGATGCTGATAAGGCGGTTTAATGGCCGTTAGAGTCAAAATGATGCCTTTTTAACGTGTTTCATCATACGGGGATATCCGATGCCTGGAGAGCAAAGATATAGTCTTACGCAGCTGTTGAGGGTTAAAGACTGGCTGCATATCTTAGGTATTACTCTTCTTGGGATGCTGTATGTTTCCAGGGAAATGCCCTCCGGGATGTTTCCGTTATGGGCGTTGATTGTTGCTTCGCTGTACCTAGCCCACGGTTATTCCATGAATACCTGTCTTGATTTGCGCTACGGCGGCATTATATCCGCAGAATATTTTTACAGGGGGCTGGCCTTTTCTTATTGCCTGTTTTTATTGAATTGCCTCATCGCCTACCATCTCTCGCTTTATATTTTAGGCATTGTGATTATCGGCAGCCTGGCGTGCCTGGCTTATTCTGCCAGGCCCCTTAGGTTGAAAAGGTTCATCGCGTCCAATCTTGCGCTTAATTCTTTTGGTTTTTCCATGCTTTTCCTTTTAGGGGTTGTTGCGGCATCCGGCAGGATAGGGCCGGCATCGTTTATCGCCACCGCATTTTTCTTTCTTATTTTTATCCCGTTGCAGCTCGTGCACCACATTGCGCATACGGAGGAAGACAGGGGCCAGCGGATATCGGCTTTACATATAAGATACGGCATGAAGGTTGCGGTTTTTGCGTTAAAGGCGGCTTTCTTGGTAATAACATGCTGGGTCTTATTTATCCCTTTGCCGCTTCCTAAGGTCCTGGCTTTGTTTTTTGCCACCGTTTTATTATCGGTTATTCTCTCCAGAGTCATAAATGTCATGAGTAATGATGACAGATTGGATATCGAGCTAGCCGGCCGGGTGCGGAGGATATTCAGGGCTGCCTACAGCATATACGGGCTAATAATAGCGGTTATTTTCTATATCTGATTTCATGGTCCGGATAATTAAAAGTCTGACATGCAACTTAACGTCTTTCTCCCGCAGGAACGCCTCCTTGGCCCTGGTGATTGCCTTTTTCGTCTTTATCAACCTTCTCTGGTGGCAGCAGAATAAGTTTGTCCAGGGTCCGGACGAGGGCGAGCATTTGTACAAGAGCATCGAGTTTTATGAATCCGGCGCTTATCTCCGCGAGTTCCTGCGTCCTATGGTATACTACCATGATTACAACGGGCCTTTCTTTTACTCTACCGCCGGCATATTCTACCGCCTCTTTAACAGCAGCGCCTACCGGGTCTCCATCCTCAACATCCTTATTTATGCCGTCATTTTATTAATCGGCATAAGCAGGTTAGAGCGCTTATTCTTTAATACCGCCGGATTCCTCTCCCCCTTATTTTACATGCTGACGCCTATGGGCGCCATTTATTCAAGGTTCTTTAACCCCGACATAGCTGTGTGCGCCATACTGGCATGGTTTATGTATTTTCTTAAAAAACTGAATGATACCGTTAACCCGAAGTATTTCTTTATGTCCGCCCTGCTGATATTAATCGGAGGATATACCAAGGTAATGTTTTATTTATACGCCTTTTTTCCTCTCTTCTGCTATCTGATACTGGCTGTTGGGAAAAAACAGGCGCGGAGGGTTGCTTTTAATTCTGTCTTACTCGCCAGCCATATGCTGTCGTTTTATTTTATATACCCGACACATTTTAAAACCCTGAAGGGATTGGTTCTAACTAAGACCTTTACGCATCTCGGAGATTTAGGAGAGATCGGCCTTCAGGTCGTTAACTCGCAGTTCGGCGGAATAATCTTTTTATTCCTTGTTTTTAGCCTTACGATTTTTATCTTTTCAAATGTCAAGAAAGAAAACAGGTTTATCATGCTTGCCTGTTTCTTCGGCCCAGTTCTATTCATAGGCAGGTACTTTATTTTTTTCGAGTTGAGGTATTTCTTGCCTTTGCTTATCATCGAATCCATGATTATCGGATATGGCCTGGGTTTTCTTTTGCGGAAAAGGAATATTTTTAGATTTACGGCAATAGTATTTGTTTGTTTTTCTTTAGTCCAATACCTCGGAATCTCTTTTTCGAAAAAATGGCTGGATTTTTTTCTGTGGAACACGGCGCTCCAGGGCAACATAAACCTTTCGCATAAGCCGTACTATGTCAACCCGTTGCCTTTTCCCGCAAACCCCCTCGGCGAGATTATGGGCGTACTTAAGAATGCGCAGAAGGACGGCATACAGCCCAGCGTTTGTTTTATATATGATTCTAAAAAGGAACCGTTTACCGAATTCTCTTCCAAGAGGTTAGGATATTATACGCGCAGGTTCCAGCGATTTTTTTATACCGTCTGCGACGGATACCTTACCTGTACCGCCGGCTCTGTATCCGAAGCCAATTTCATCATAGTCAGCCGTTCCTACCTCAAAGAAAAAACAGAGGTCCTGTCCCCCGAATCCCTATTTTACGGGAAGGGCTGCCTTGATAACCCGGAGGCATACCAGCCCTTTCTGGAAGAGTTCGAGAGCTTCTTGAGGGAGGGGAGGTTTAGGCTTTACAGACAGGTCGGCGCCTATGACCCCGTAAAAGATAAAAAAGAGCAATTTTTCATATATTTAAGAAAGAAACCTTTGAGTTAAGCGGCACACCCTCCGCAAGCAACACATCTAAGGTTCCTATAAATCCAGAATAAAATGCCCTTGCTAAAAAAGCGAAGGCAGGATTGCTATTTTGGGCATCACAAAGACCCCCGACTTTAGGCAGGGCGCCTTAGTGGTTTTCGTTTATGGAACTGGCGGCGGTTTATAACCTTACGTTGATTTTGTACAGGTAAAAATAGCACTTGATTTTTATTTCGGTGATGCTATAATGAACAACTAAAAATAAGGTGTCTTCTATCCTAGAAGGGGGAAAGATGACCGAGAATGCTAAATCACCCGTCTTAATATTAGTAGTTTTAGTATTTTTTGCCCTGGCCTTAGCAGGAGGTGCGTATTACCTCTTGCAGAAGGAACGCGCAAAGAGTCAGAGTCTGCAGTCAGAACTCGAAGACGTCAAGGGCAAACACAAGGTCGCGGAAGCGAAATTAGAGGAATCCAAGAAGTACGTCAGCGAAGTCGAGAATAAGCTTAAGGCCGCGCAGGAGCAGGTGGATACCCTGACCCGTCAGTTGGAAGCGGAAAAGGCGGATAAGGAGCGGGCACTTACCAGGTCGGAGCAGCTTAATACGGAATTGAATAAACAGAAGGAGCTGCGTTCTTCCCTGGAGACTAAATATCAGCAGGCCCAGGAAGAAACAACCAAGATCCAGTCTCAGCTCAAGGAGCTTCAGGATAAAAAGAAAGAGCTTGAATCCAAGATCCAAGAGCTCCAGGCCAAGGCAGAGCAGCTGGAGCAGCAGGACAATCAGTCGGGTCAGGACGTAAACCTCGGGAAGGTTATCGTGGAGGGCGGCACTGCCGAAGGGTCCGCCTCTGCGCCGGGAGAGATGACGGCAGCCAGGGAAGAGGCCCGGCCCATAAAAAAAAATAGCTCCATTCCCGAAGGGAAGGTCCTGGTAGTAAACAGGGATTATAATTTTGCGGTGATAAACCTCGGAGCTAAAGACGGAGTAAGAATCGACGATATCTTTACGGTTTATCGCGGCAAGAAAGAACTCGGAGACATCAAGATTGAGAAGATACATGATTCCATGTCAGCCGGGACATTCCTTACGCAGCAGCTCAAAGACAAGATTAATGAAGGCGACAGGGTAATTCCAAGCGCCAAATGAAGCCATTCTTAGTAAGGCCTGCGCTTAAGGCCCCCCGTAGCAGGCTATCCCTCCCCGGAGATAAATCCATAGCACACCGCGCAATAATCTTCGCTTCTTTGGCCTCCGGCACTACCGTCATCAGTAATTTTCCGGATAACGAGGATTGTCTTTATACCTTCAAGGCCTTCCGTAAAATGGGGGTCAGGATAACTATCCGTCTGGCAGGCCCGAACAAATACATTAAGGTGTATGGCAGGGGCCGCAGGTTTCTCAGGAAGCCCCGCGGCGCCGTCTTTGTGGGGAATTCCGGGACAACCATGCGTTTGATGATAGGGGTTCTGGCGGGCTGTGATTTCATGGCAAGATTAACTGCCGCAAAGTCACTCAGCGCAAGGCCGATGCTGCGGGTCAGTGTTCCGTTAAGGATGATGGGGGCGCAAATAATCTGCCGCAAGGCGCCTTCCAAGAAAGAGGAGTATCCGCCGGTTACCATCCACGGCAGGAACGCCCTTTTACCGATAACCTACAGGGTTCCCGTTGCCTCGGCGCAGGTAAAATCCGCAATATTGCTGGCGGCATTGAGCGCCGAAGGCGTTACCCGTTTAAGAGAGCCTGCTGCTACCCGCGACCATACCGAGCGGATGCTGCGGTTTTTTGGCGCAGGGGTTAAAACCAGCGGTAGGGTTGTCTCCCTTAAGGGCCCAGTTGCATTGCGTTCTCCCGGGGCGCTTTATATACCGGCAGACATCTCTTCCGCCAGTTTCTTTGTAGTGCTGGCAGCGATAATGCCCGGCTCCAGGATTTCAATCGCGAAGGTTAGCCTTAACCCTTCGCGCCTGGGAATCCTGCGGGTTTTAAAACGCATGGGCGCGGATATCAGAATCAAGAAATCCAACCTTAAAAGCGCGGGGTTTGAGCCCTTGGGGGATATTACGGTCAGGGGCGGGGCCTTAAGGCCGGTACGGGTCAGCGCAAATGAAGTCCCTTCGCTTATTGACGAGGTTCCGCTTTTGATGGTAGCCGCTTGTTTTGCAAGGGGCGTTAGCGTTTTTAAAGGGGTAGGGGAATTACGGGTCAAAGAGACCGACCGCATTCATTCCGTATCAGCCAATCTCAAGCGCATGGGCGCGGATGTGCGGGTTATCAATAGAGGAGGTTTGGATACAGTTGTAATCCGCGGAGGCAGACCTTTAAAAGGATGCCGTATCAGGAGCTTCGGAGACCACCGCACTGCCATGAGCATGGTGATTGCCGCCTTGGCAGCCAGCGGCAGGAGCGTTTTGGACGACCCCGGGTGCATAGATAAATCTTTCCCCGGGTTTATCCCCACCCTGAAGAAGGTTTTGGGGTAGAAGTTACCTAACTTTTTATTTGACATATATTTTAATCTCTGGTAAAATGCTTCTACTCAAGTAGGAGAGTTGTATGCAAAAATTCAGACATACCGCCAAGAAGGTTTTAAACTATATTTTGGGTTTATTCTCTAATGATATGGGGATTGACCTTGGCACCGCCAGCACCCTGGTTTATGTAAAGGGGGACGGCGTAGTGCTTTGCGAGCCCTCGGTAGTGGCAATTGAGCGCGGGACATCGCATGTGCTGGCAGTGGGTGAGGAGGCCAAGCGCATGTTGGGGCGCACCCCGGGCAATATCGTGGCTATCCGGCCGATGAAGGACGGCGTGATTGCGGATTTTGAGATTACAGAGGCGATGTTACGGTATTTCATCAAAAAAGTGCACAATCACCGCGTTCTGGTAAGGCCGCGTATCGTGATAGCGATACCCTCCGGCATCACGGAGGTAGAAAAACGCGCCGTGAAGGACTCGGCAGAGCGCGCCGGGGCACGCGAGGTATTCCTTATTGAAGAACCGGTGGCGGCAGCTATAGGCGTGGGGCTTCCTATCCAGGAGCCAAGAGGAAATATGATTATTGATATCGGAGGAGGCACCACGGAGATCGCGGTTATATCTTTGGCAGGTATTGTATTTTCCAAATCCATCCGCATCGGAGGCGATGAGATGGATGAGGCAATCATAGAGTATTTAAAGAAGACCTATAACCTGATGGTCGGCGAGCGCACCTCGGAAGAGATCAAGATCAAGATCGGTTCAGCTTATCCGCTTGAGGAAGAGATGAGCCTGGAGGTGAAGGGCAGGGACCTGGTTGCCGGCTTGCCAAAGACCGTTACCATTACCTCGGAAGAGGTCAGAGAGGCGTTGCAGGAGCCGCTGCGCGCAATCGTAGAAGTAACGAAGATGTCCCTTGAGAGGACTCCTCCGGAGCTTGCCGCTGATTTGATTGAGCAGGGGATTGTTATGGCGGGAGGAGGGTCTCTGTTGCGCGGACTGGACAAGCTGATTTCCGAAGAGACCGGCCTGCCGGTGCACGTAGCCGATGATTCCCTTTCTGCGGTAGTAAACGGCACAGGTAAGGTCTTGGGAGAAATAAAATACCTTAAAAAGGTTACGGTTTCCGTCAAATCCGATACCTACGCTTAATTTCTTAATCCCCCGGATGTGTTTGCCTTCAGGAAGAAAAAGAATTTAATCTATATCGCGCTTGCGGTTGTTTTATTCCTAGCCGCCAACCTCACCCCAGTCGTAAGAACCCCCGTACTTAACATCTTTAGATTCCCCCTTGTTTTATTTTCTGCCCTCGGCCGTGAAGTAGGCGGCATCATCTTTTATCACCGTAATATGAAGGAGAACGCCAGGCTCAAGAGCGAGATGGATTTCCTGCAGCAGAAGGTCGTTGCCTTAAATGAGATTTATCTTGAAAACATCCGCCTCAAGGACCTGCTCGCCTTTAAAGAGAAGTCCTCCTACAGGATAGTAGCGGCGGCGCGGGTGATCGGCCGCTCAGCGGATAACTGGTCTTCGGTTATTATAATTGACAAAGGCGCAAAGCACGGCATATGCCGGGGGATGGTAGCGATGACATACCTGGGCCTGGCAGGCCGCGTGATTGAAACCACCTCTTTTACCAGCAAGGTCATGCTTATCAATGACCCTAACCTGGGAGTCTCGGCAATTATACAGCGCAGCCGCCAGGAAGGCCTGGTCTCAGGCACTTTCGGGAATTCCCTGATTCTGCGTTACCTGAGCAATGACGCAGACGTCAAGACGTCCGATACCGTCATCACCTCCGGGCTTACCGATGTTTACCCCAAGGGGATACTAATCGGGAAGGTAGTTGAGGTGGGTGAGGAGTTTTCCGGCTTAGGCCGTTATTGCGTAATCCGCCCGGCAGTCAATACCTCTAATATTGAAGAGGTCCTGATAGTCATGCCATGAAAAGATGGTTTTCCCTCTTAGTCGTCTTTGCGGCAGTCCTGCTGCAGGTGATGCTGATAGGCCATTTCAAGTTTTTCGGCGCCAAACCGGATTTGATTTTGATAATCCTGGTTATCATGGCGGGATTCTATTTATTCCAGCTCCCCTGGCTCTTGACGCTGGCGTTCGTCTCCGGCATCTTAAAGGACGTCTTTAGTGGCAATGCCTTCGGAGTCAATGCCGTTATTTTTTGCTGCCTTGCGGTTTTGATAATAAGAGTCTCCAGGAGGATATCAATTGAGGGGGGGCTGCGCCGCGCAGCGCTCATTATGGCGGTTGTTCTTTTGGACGCCATCGGTACCAGGGTATTCTCCATGCTTCTAGGCAACCCGGTATCCTGGGGTATATTCCTGCGCATCGGCTTCTTGAGCGCCATTTACACCGCCTTACTTTCACTCTTGATAATGAGAATACCGCAGCTTAGGCCTTAAGACTATAAACACATGCGTACAAGACTGGTAAATTTCGTATTTTTAGGGGCGTTTTTGATTATTGTCATGGTGCTTTTGAGCACCGAGGTGATTCACGGAAGGAGATTCCGGGAACTCAGCAATAAAAACTGCATCCGCCTGGTCTCTCAGCTGGGTACCCGCGGCATGATATTGGACCGTGAGGGCAACGTAATCGCGGACAGCTATATTTCCTATGACGTAATGCTCCTGCCGCAGCCGGATGATAACGTAGATGAGGTCCTCTCGGGTGTTGCCAAGGTATTAGGCGTCAGGCAGCAGGAGCTAAGGGAGAGGTTCAGGAAAGAGTTTATCGCCCCGTCCCTGCCTGTAACCATTGCCGGTAATATTCCCGTTAAGAAGGCAGTTGCCCTGGAGGAAAAAAAGATGGACCTGCCGGGGGTTATTATACAGCCGCATCCGCTGCGGCGCTATCCTTACGGCAAGCTCGCCTGTCATCTTTTGGGATATCTCGGAGAAATTGACCGTTGGCGGCTTACAAAGCTCGAGGATTACGGTTACAAGACCAGGGATATTGTGGGGTTTGGCGGGGTAGAGGAGCGCTACGATTATTACCTGCGCCAGGAGGAAGGAGGGTTTTCTACGCAGGTGGACCACCGCGGCAGGTTCGTGCGCACGCTCGGTTACCGTCCTCCGCAGAACGGCAAGGACATCCAGTTGACCCTGGACCTGAGGGTCCAGAAGCTCGCCGAAGAGGCGTTGGGCAGGCAGGTCGGCAGCGTAGTGGTAATGGAGCCGGCAAGCGGCGAGATTATCGCCATGGCGAACAACCCGGATTTTAACCCTGCGGCATTCGTGGATAGAAAGTCCGATGCGGAACTGAAGTGGCTCTTTAATGATCCTAAATCTCCGTTGATAAACCGCGCCACGAGCAGCACCTATCCTCCGGGTTCGGTCTTTAAGGTAGTGGTGGCCTCTGCTGCGCTGGAGACGGGCAGGATTAATATTAATACTACTACTGACTGCACCGGAAGTTTCTACGTCGGACGCCAGAGGTTCGCCTGTTGGAATACCCACGGCACACAGAATGTAGTCGGAGCCATTATGCATTCCTGCAACGTTTTTTTCTACCGCACCGGGCTGCTGGTAGGGCCGCAGGCCATCTACGAATACGCATTAAGGTTCGGTCTCTCCAAGCCCACCGGCGTTGACCTGCCTTATGAGGCGAGCGGTTTTGTGCCGTCGCCGCTTTGGAAGAGGGTTTATCGTTTCAGCGCCTGGTTCAACGGCGATACTGCCAATTTTGCCATCGGGCAGGGCGATTTGCTGGTAAGCCCTTTGCAGATTGCCCGCGTAATGGCGGTATTTGCAAATAACGGATTTTTAGTTACCCCCTATGTCCTGAAAGGAGTAGGCGGCAAAGACATCTCGCTCTACCAGAGGAAGTTCAGCAAGGTCAGCGTTAAGGAGGGCACTATTAACATCGTAAGGCAGGGGATGCGCAAGGTCGCATCGGAGGGCGGGACTGCGTCTAACCTTTCGGGGTTGGGAGTGGAGGTTGCCGGTAAGACAGGTACTTCACAGGTGGGCCGCGGCCTGCCTCATGGATGGTTCGCGGGGTTTTTCCCCTACAAGAACCCCCGGTTTGTGATTTGTGTTTTTTTGGAGCATGGGGGGGCAGGTTATTACGCCAGCACTACCGCCAAACGCATTATTGAGGGGATGATTAAGGAGGGCATAATTTAATGAAGGCAACTGCCTTGATACTGGTGTTGGCGCTCCTGATATCCGCCATCGGAGTGCTTTCCATTTACAGCAGCACTTACCGCAAAGAAGGCATGCAGTGGGAGTCTACTTATCAGCGTCAGCTGCTCTGGGTGGTCCTGGGGGTGGCATTCTTCTTTTTGCTCTCCGGTATCAATTACCGCCGGATATGGGATGCTACCTATCTGCTTTACGCAGCAGCGGCATTGCTGCTTTTATTGGTATTTATACTGGGGGTTGTGCGTTTGGGGGCGCAGCGTTGGTTGAGGCTGGCGTGGTTTACATTCCAGCCTTCGGAGATAACAAAGCTTATCGTTGTAATTTTTATCGCCCGTTACTTCAGCGCCAAATCCGTGGACGACGTCTCGCTGAAGGTCAGCAAGATGGGGCCGTTAAGGGGGCTGGTCTTGCCGATGGCGTTTGTGGCGGTTCCGATGGTGCTGATTATGGAGCAGCCGGACCTCGGGAGCGCCATGATGATACTTTTTGTTTTCATAGCAATGCTTTTTGTTTCAGGCGTGCGGATGCGTTACCTCGTTATTTTTATTATCCTTGGGCTCCTGAGCCTGCCGTTGTTCTGGCATATGCTGCGCGATTACCAGAGAGACAGGCTGATGGTATTCCTGAATCCCAACATTGACCCCCTCGGGGCAGGTTATACCGTAATCCAGTCCAAGATTGCCATCGGCTCCGGCGGCATATTCGGCAAGGGGTGGCTTTCCGGCACCCAGAGCCAGCTGCATTTCCTGCCAGAGTCGCACACCGATTTCATCTTTGCTACCTTTGCGGAGGAATGGGGTTTTATGGGGAGTTGCCTGCTTTTATTTTTATATTACCTGATTATCCGCGAAGGGATACGGATAGCCGGGCGCACGGCGGATAATTTCGGAAAGCTCCTGGCAATGGGGATATCATTGATGCTGGGGCTCCAGGTCATTGTTAATATCGCCATGAACCTTGGCATGGCGCCGGTGGTGGGCCTGCCGTTGCCGCTTATGAGTTACGGGGGTTCCTCGATCATAGTTACTTTTATTGCGTTAGGGATACTGGCTAACATTGACCGTACCCGCGCCGTCTTTTAATGAAGATACCCCATAGAAATGGGGCACTTGCCTTCCTCTCAGGCAAGGTGCAAAGCGGAGATGCTTCCTTTAAAAAGCACAAGACGTTTTTCTCCCCGTTCGGGACAGCGTCTTTAAAATTTATTAGTTTTAGGTTATTATTATGATTGGCAAGCCCAGGCTGAGACAGGCAATATGATACCGGATGATTTGCTTTTAGGCGTTCGCAAGCCCGCCCAGTATATCGGAGGGGAATGGAATGCCGCCAAAAAGGATTTTGAGCGGGCTGCGGTAAAATTCGCACTCTGTTTTCCCGACCTCTACGAGGTAGGCATGAGCAATCTGGGGGTGCGTATTATATACGGGCTGCTTAACAGCGCCCCTGACGTAGGCTGCGAAAGGGTATTTGCCCCTGCCCGGGACATGGAAAATACCATCAGGTCAGCGGGCCTTGAGATGACATCTTTGGAATCCGGCCGGCGGCTGCGCGATTTCGATTTCCTCGGTTTTTCGCTTGGGTACGAATTGAGTTATACCAATGCCCTCAATATTATGAACCTCGGCGGGATACCGTTTAAGGCCTCGTTGCGGGACGAGGGCTTTCCTTTGGTAATCGGCGGCGGACCATGCGCAATGAACCCCGAACCCCTGCATGATTTTTTTGACCTTTTTCTGATCGGTGAAGCCGAAGAAGCCATCCTTGAAATAATCCGGGTCTACCGTGACAGCAAAGAGGCATTCAGGTCCGGCCGCCTGGATAAAGAGGAGCTTCTGCTTGAACTCGCAGGCATAGAAGGGGTTTACGTGCCGTCTTTCTATGAGCCGCTGTATGGGCAGGACGGACGTATGCTGGATTTCAGGGTTAAGGTAAAAGGCGCGCCTGCCAGGGTCAGGAAGCGTTTCGTAAAGGACCTTGATAAAGCTTATTATCCCTCTGAATGGATGGTTCCTTATGTTGAGGTAGTCCATGACCGCGTAAGCCTGGAGATCATGCGCGGATGTCCAAATCGCTGCAATTTCTGCCAGGCCCGCGCGCAGTATTTTCCTCTGCGTCTGAAAAAATCAGATAATCTCGTCGAACTCGCCAGCGCCGCTTACCGTCTAAGCGGTTACGAAGAGGTATCGCTGGGGGGGCTTTCGGTAAGCGACTATCCAGGCATTGAGAAGCTCCTCGGTTCGTTGGTGGATTTGTTCAAGAAGGATGGGGTGAGCGTTTCCCTTCCCTCCCTGAAGCCCCGCCTGCTGGTAGGAAGCCTCTCGGGACTCCTCTCTAGCGTCAAGAAAACCGGTCTTACCTTTGCTCCTGAGGCTGCCAGCGAGAGGCTGCGCAAGGTATTGAATAAGGATTTTGATATGGATGTTTTTTTTAACAGCCTCCGACAGGCCTATGCCAATGGCTACCGCCACGTAAAATTATATTTTATGATAGGGTTGCCTTCTGAGGAATACGCCGACCTTGACGCTATAATAGATTTGGCAACACAGGCATCTATATTAGGTAAGAAAACTGCGGGGAGGGCTGCCGGGGTTAATATCAGCGTAAATGCAATGGTGCCCAAGCCGCATACCCCTTTCCAATGGGTACAGATGCAGGGGGTTTCTGATATCGCCGAAAAGCAGTCCTACTTAAGAAGCAGGCTTAAAAGCCATAAGCTGAAACTGCGTTTCCATGACTGCAGGATGAGCTTTCTGGAGGGGGTATTTTCGCGCGGTGATAGAAGGCTGGGTGCAGTGCTTCTTGAGGCATTCGGCAGGGGTGCGCGTTTTGACGGATGGGGAGATTATTTTGACTTTGGGATTTGGACAGAGGCGTTTAAGGAGCACAATATAGACCCGCAGTTTTATCTGCGCCAAAGAGCCAAGGATGAGGTCCTCCCTTGGGATATCCTGGATATCGGCATCCCGAAAGAATCCCTGGCAACAGAGGCGCCCTAAAACGTTATTTGTCAAAAAACTGGTGCAAGCGGCATTTTTATGTTAGAATGATTTTCACAAAAAAGGACAGATATGGAGCGCACCTACCGCATACTGGTTATTAACGATGATGAATCGCTCGCGCGCTACCTGCGCGAGAAGCTCATTATTAACGGAGGCTTTGACGTATCTTTTAAGAATACCGGCCGCGAAGGGCTGGAGGCCTTTGGCGACAATACCTTTGATGCCATCATCGCCCGTCATGGCCTGCCGGATATTTCTTCCCGGGAGCTGATAGAGGGGCTTAAAAAATCAAACCCAGATTGCATCATCATATTCTTTCTCCCTGAGCCTGAGCCGCAGACAGAGAAGGAGCTCTCGGCGCTGGGGGTATACGACTTTATCTCTCCTCCGATTAACATTGAGAAGCTGTTATTCCTGCTCAGAAAAGGTTCGGAGCTGCATTCTTTCCTGGTTGCCAATCACAAGCTGCTTCAGGGGGTCCAGGAGCGCAATCTCGCCCTGCAAAAACAGAATACCCTTTTAGCCAAAAGGATAGAGGAATCCACCCAGAACCTGGCGCGCCTCTACGGAGACCTGCGCTCTACTTACATGCGCACCATTAAGGTGCTGGCACAGGCCATTGATGCCCGGGACCACTATACCCACAGCCACTCCGAAAACGTAGCCCAGTATGCCACTGCCATTGCCGAAGAAATGAGCCTTTCCGCCGATGAAATCGAGAAGATACGGGAGGCATGCGAACTTCATGACCTCGGCAAGATCGGGGTAGGGGACAGCGTCCTGACCAAAACCTCAACCCTCACCGCTGAGGAGTGGAGTCAGATCAAGCGTCATCCCGCTACCGCCGCCCAGATCCTGGAGCCGCTGACATTCCTGGATGACGTGATCGCGCTGGTCAAGGAGCACCATGAGCATTATGACGGCAACGGATACCCCATTGGCTTAAAAGGAAGCGAGATACTCCTGGGCGCGCGGATTATCCACGTTGCGGATGCCTATGAGGCGATGCGCGCGGCGCGTCCTTACCGCACCCCCTTGAGCAAGGAAGAGGCCATTGCGGAGATTAAGAGGAACAGCGGCGGGCAGTTTGATCCCAAGGTGGTAGAGGCGTTCTTGAGGGTCGTCGATAGATTCTAGGCCGTTCCGAAGTCTATGCAAGTCAACGGAATTGGCTTCTGCCCGAAGCATAAAAATAAATAAAAAATACTTGACAAGAATAGTCTTTTTTGTTATATTTTAACTCCCTTTGCGAAAAGGGCCCATTATATCGTGAAAACCAATAGTGGTATTGACAAATTTGGGTAGTTGATATTCCGACTGACAGACGCATTTAGCGAGGCGTCCCGGCAGCATTCGGGACGTCTTTTATTTTGCCCTGAGTTTTAAGCGGAGGGCAAAATATCCCGAAGCCTGCGAAGAAAATCACTGGCGTTTGATGCCATAAATTTTCGAGCGTATAGGCAAGGGATTAGTAAATTTTATATCCTCAGCAACTGGAGGATCGTTCTTTTGACAATTAGATAGTCAAGCGTGCCCCGAGGATCCCGAAGGGGGTCTTTGAGGGTCAATCAGAGTTAAAAATAGGAGCCTTTATTCAAACTTATCTGAATATTTTTCGGAGGGTTTGATCCTGGCTCAGAGTGAACGCTGGCGGCGTGGATTAGGCATGCAAGTCGCACGATATCCTTTTTTCAAGATATTGAAACCGCAAGGTGGATGTGTCGAGAAAAAGGGAATATAGTGGCAAACTGGTGAGCAACGCGTGAGTAATCTACCTCTAAAACGGGGATAGCCTCGCGAAAGTAAGGGTAATACCCGATGTGTCAGTTTCCCATAAGGGAAGCTTGGTAAAGGTGCCCGCAAGGGTTTCTGTTTAGAGATGAGCTCATGCCCTATCAGCTAGTTGGTGAGGTAATGGCCCACCAAGGCTATTGACGGGTAGGTGGCCTGAGAGGGTGGTCACCCACACGGGGACTGAGACACTGCCCCGACTCCTACGGGAGGCTGCAGTCGAGAATATTTAGCAATGGACGAAAGTCTGACTATGCGACGCCGCGTGAGGGATGAAGGTTTTCGGATCGTAAACCTCTTTCGATAGGGAAGAAGCCCCCGCAAGGGGGTTGACGGTACCTAGAGAAGAAGCCACGGCTAACTCCGTGCCAGCAGCCGCGGTAATACGGAGGTGGCTAGCGTTACTCGGATTCATTGGGTGTAAAGGACAGGTAGGCGGCTATGCAAGTTGGTGGTGAAATCCTGCGGCTCAACCGCAGAACTGCCTCCAAAACTGCATGGCTTGAGGCTGGTAGAGGAAAGCGGAATTCCCGGTGTAAGGGTGAAATCTGTAGATATCGGGAGGAACACCAGTGGCGAAAGCGGCTTTCTGGCCCAGTCCTGACGCTAAGCTGTGAAAGCTTGGGGAGCAAACAGGATTAGATACCCTGGTAGTCCAAGCCGTAAACTATGAGCACTAGGTGTTGGGGTAACCCCTCAGCGCCCAAAGATAACTCGTTAAGTGCTCCACCTGGGGACTACGGCCGCAAGGCTAAAACTCAAAGGAATTGACGGGGGCCCGCACAAGCGGTGGAACATGTGGTTCAATTCGATGCTACGCGAAGAACCTCACCAGGGTTTGACATGCAGGAAGTAGGAACTTGAAAGAGGGACTACCTGTCAAGTCAGGAACCTGCACAGGTGCTGCATGGCTGTCGTCAGCTCGTGTCGTGAGATGTTGGGTTAAGTCCCGCAACGAGCGCAACCATCATCCTTAGTTGCCACCGGGTTGCCGAAAGGCAATGCCGAGCACTCTAAGGAGACTGCCCGCGATAAGCGAGAGGAAGGTGGAGATGACGTCAAGTCCGTACGGCCTTTATACCCTGGGCTACACACGTGTTACAATGCCCACTCCAAAGTGTTGCCAAACCGCGAGGTGGAGCTAATCACAAAAAAGTGGGCCCAGTTCAGATTGGAGTCTGCAACCCGACTCCATGAAGTTGGAATCGCTAGTAATGGCGGATCAGCTACGCCGCCGTGAATACGTTCCCGGGCCTTGTACACACCGCCCGTCAAGCGATGGGAGCCGGGGGTACCTGAAGTCTCTCCGTAAGGAGGGCCCAAGGTAAAACTGGTGACTGGCGCTAAGTCGTAACAAGGTAACCGTACCGGAAGGTGCGGTTGGATCACCTCCTTTCTAATATTTTTTGCCTCTGCAAAAAGTATGCTTTGCGCTTAAACGCAAAGTAGTCTTTCGGCTTATCCGGAACGATTTAGAAAAGCTTGACTATCTAATTTAAATTTCTAAAGGGAGTCATCTCTCCGCATTACCGGAAGCACTATCAGTAGAGGGGGCTTCTGATTTATGGTGTAGCGCCTGCCTTGCGGCAGACGGGTGTAATGTATCAGGGGCATTACGCGCAAGGACACTTAAATTCGGGCCCATAGCTCAGTTGGTTAGAGCACAGCCCTGATAAGACTGGGGTCAGTGGTTCGAATCCACTTGGGCCCACCATTATCAGCACTCGGCTATGTCTGCACCTTGACCTATCGGATGGTCAAGTGCGCCCCCTGTGGGGCGGATTGGCCGGTGCGCACTTTGTGTGCGGGGGCGTAGCTCAGCTGGGAGAGCACCTGCTTTGCAAGCAGGGGGTCGGCAGTTCAATCCTGCTCGCCTCCACTTTTTCTTTCATTAATGAAATAAAAAGTGGATGCCGGATCATATTGATCCGGCGCCATAAGCCGAGCAGCGAGCGAGAGCGCGCTACCGATTCCCGACCTAAACTTGTTTTGCGCCTTGATCGCGCAATCCTAAGTTCTTTGACAACTACATAACGCAAGGTCAATTCGTGCTCCGTAGCTTAAATGTTACGTAGCACGATTCCCGACTCCGCAAGGAGAAAGGAATCGATCTTGTGGGTAAAACTGCAATTAAGTCGAAAGCACTTGACTTTTAATGGTCAAGCTACAAAGAGTCTATGACGGATGACTTTGGCTAGATAAGACGACGAAGGACGGGGTAAGCACCGATATGCCTCGGGGAGCCGCAAACAGGCTTTGATCCGGGGGTTTCCGAATGGGGCAAACCATCACCGTTCATACGGTGATATACCTGCGATGAATCCATAGTCGCGGGGAGGCCAACCAGGAGAATTGAAACATCTAAGTATCCTGAGGAAAAGAAATCACAGAGATTCCCCTAGTAGCGGCGAGCGAAGAGGGAAGAGCCTAAACCTCTGTCATCGCAAGATGACGGAGGGGTTGCGGGACCTCGTTGTGGGATTGCCGGACGGTAGTAGAAAGGCCTGGAAAGGCCTGCCATAGAGAGTGAAAGCCTCTTATACGAAACCCGAAGGCACCCTAGAGGTATCCCAAGTACCACGGGACACGGGAAATCCTGTGGGAATCCGGGCCGACCACGGTCCAAGGCTAAACACTCTATCTAGACCGATAGTGCACAAGTACCGCGAGGGAAAGTTGAAAAGAACCCCGGTGAGGGGAGTGAAATAGAACCTAAAATCATAGACTTACAAGCGGTGGGAGGGCTATGCACATCCGCAAGGGTGTGAATGCCTGACCGCGTACCTTTTGCATAATGGTCCGACGAGTTACTGTGCGGTGCGAGCTTAAACCTTTTAACGGGGTGGAGGCGTAGCGAAAGCGAGTCCTAACCGGGCGATTAGTACCGTATAGTAGACCCGAAGCTGAGTGATCTACCCATGACCAAGGGGAAGCCCTGCGAAAGCGGGGTGGACGTCTGAACCCATCAGTGTTGAAAAACTGCGGGATGAGTTGTGGGTTGGAGCGAAAGACTAAACAAACTCAGAAATTGCTGGTTTTCCCCGAAATATTTCTAGGGATAGCCTCGGGTAATTAATCTGTAGGGGTAGAGTGCTGAATGGGTTACGGGACCTTACCAGGTTGCCGGATCCAACCAAACTTCGAATACTACTGATTTTTATCCCGGGAGTAAGACGCTGGGGGCTAAGCTCCAGCGTCTAAAGGGAATCAGCCCAGACCGCCAGCTAAGGTCCCTAAGATAGGCTAAGTGGTAAAGGATGTGAATACGCTCAGACAACCAGGATGTTGGCTCAGAGGCAGCCATCATTTAAAGAGTGCGTAACAGCTCACTGGTCGAGCGGATTCGCGCCAAAGATGATCGGGGCTCAAGCCTATCACCGAAGCTGCGGGTTTATTTCTATCTTTGATAGGAATATCCGGTAGGGGAACGTACTTTAACAGATGAAGCCGTACCGAGAGGAGCGGTCGATGTTAAAGTAGTGATTATGTCGGAATAAGTAGCGAAAATGCCTGCGAGAAACAGGCACACCGAAAGTCCAAGGTTTCCTGGGGAAGGTTAATCCGCCCAGGGTTAGTCGAGCCTAAACCGAGGCCGCGTGGCGTAGGTGATGGATAATCCGTTAATATTCGGATACCGACTGATTGGCGTTATCACTCTTGCGTGACGCAGGAGGGCTAGGGCTGCGTAGTGTTGGATGTCTACGTTGCTTCTCGGGTAACCGG
>JBAZNT010000002.1:0-114541 GCA_041649115.1 Candidatus Omnitrophota bacterium
ATGAGATGACTAACAAGAAGGACCTTGGTAATGCCATTGATTTAAGCGTTATTTATGACTATACCGAGGATGTTCAGTTAGGTCTGACGCTTGGTTATTTCAAGCCCGGAGAGGCATTTGCCGAGAACAACAGGCGCGATGCCACCCAGGTAATCGGTACCATGAAGGTTACGTTCTAACACCGTTGATGTAAAGCAATACCGACCCTCGCAGGATCGCTCCTGCGAGGGTTTTTTAATTCCCGCTATGATACATCTTGCCATAATCTATCATATGCACCAGCCATACTATAAAGACCTCCTGAGCCAGGAGGCGCCTTTGCCGTGGGTGCGCCTGCACGGGACCAAGGATTACCTGGATATGGTGCAGATGTTAAGCGCCTACCCCAAGGTGAGGTTGACCTTTAACCTGGTGCCTTCGCTTCTGGAGCAGATAGAGGATTTTATAACAGGCAGCGTAAAGGACAGCTTCCTGGAGTTTTCTGTTAAGCCGGCAGACAAGCTTGGCGCCGAAGAAAAGAATTTTATCTTGAACAACTTTTTTTCCATTAACCGCGAAAGGGTGATTTCCCTTTTTCCGCGTTACTACGAGTTGTACTTCAAGAAGCAGGCCGGATTAAGCTTTACCGATCAGGATTACCTTGACCTGCAGGTTTGTTTTAACCTCGCCTGGTTTGACCCTTCCTTTCGCAGCACTAACCCGGAATTAAAAAAACTCATTGCCAAGGGGCGGTTCTTTAGCGAAGAGGATAAGAAATCCTGCCTTACCCAGCAGCTCGATATTTTAAGGCAGATTATTCCGGCCTACCGCACCTTTCAGGAGCAGGGGCAGATTGAAGTAAGTATTACGCCTTATTATCACCCTATCCTTCCGTTGCTTTACAATACCAAGACTGCCAGGGAAGCAAATATTAGGACTGTATTACCGCGGGTTCAGTTTAGTTACCCCCAGGATGCCCGTTTTCAGGTAGAGGAGGCAGTCAGGTTTTACCAGGAGCGTTTCGGGATAAAACCGTGCGGGATGTGGCCGTCGGAAGAGGCAGTCAGTGAGCACATCCTGCCTTTTATTATGGGGGCAGGCATTAACTGGATTGTTACCGATGAGGCCATACTTTTTAAGTCCTTAAAGCTCAAGAAACGCGATACCCGCCTTGTTTATCAGCCGCACCTCCTGAAGAGAGAGGAGGGGGATTTAAATATTATTTTTCGCGACCGCAACCTTTCGGATCTGATAGGGTTCGTATATCATAACTGGGATGCGCGCGATGCGGTCGCTGATTTCATGAAGCATCTCCACGATATCCATCTTGCATTTAATGGAGAGGACGTCTTTGTTGTAATCGCCATGGACGGCGAGAATGCCTGGGAGTATTTTGCAAACGACGGGCATGATTTCCTTGAGCTGCTTTACCAGCGCCTGTCGGAGAGCGACTTTGTTAAAACTACCACTGTCGGCGATTACCTTAAAGCATATCCTCCCAAAAGGAATATCAAACACTTAGGATGCGGTTCCTGGATTTACGGGGATTTTGGGAAATGGATAGGCAACCCCTATAAGGTCAGAGCGTGGGAGTGCCTTGCCGAAGCGCGAGAAAAGCTGGAAGAGGCCGAGCCCCTCCTTGCGCCGGATAAATTAGAGCTGGCAAAAAAACAGATTTATATTGCCGAAGGCAGCGATTGGTTTTGGTGGTATGGGGAGGACCCTGACGGCAGCTTTGATAAGCTTTTCCGCAGGCACCTCGGAAACTTTTACGCCATTATTGATAAGCCCGTCCCCAATTACCTCAAAAACCCCCTTACCCCATAAGGCGGAGACGCTTTCATTTTTAATCGGTAAACTGTCTTTAAAGACAGTTTACCGAACAACGGCAAAAACGTCTTGTAAGGTTTTGTTTGGCAATAACTCATTGACAATCAAGGGGTTTTGTGTTATAAAAATAAAAAAGCTCAAGGTTTTTTAGTTTATGGATAAGAAAGATATTTATAACCATCTGGCAAGGATTTATCTCGACGCCTCCTCAGAAACTTCCAAAAACTCACGCAAGAAATTTCTCTCTGCCAATATTCTCTGGGTTGTTGCTGCGGCGGTTTTTCTCTCGGCGTTGGCATTAGCCAATTATTTTAAGCCCCCTAAGGTAAACGACGCCTACGGCCGGATAGCCCTGGTCCTCTTGGACGGGGCCGCTAAGATCAACTTCAATTTTAATCCTGCCAAGAAAGAAATCTACGCCATTGACCTTAACAGGCTTAGCCTTAAGCGTTTCAGCGCCTTGGCCTTTGCGCTTAAAAAATCCAATATCCGCAACAACGTCTCGGTACGGGTGGAATTTACCAGTGCCTTTAGGGAAACCTCCGAGGTTTACATCAAGAACGTGCCTTACCGCTGGCATGATTACCGGATTGAGCTGTCCGAGTTTAAGAACATCAGCAACTGGCGGGATATGCGCACGCTTTCTTTTACGGTCGAAGAGTGGAACAGCAAGGAAAATAACGGCGTCGTTTACGTAGACAACATCAGATTGTTGCGTTAAATACCGGAGGGATACCGATATGCGTATTATAGCGATTACGAATCAGAAGGGGGGGTGCGGTAAGACTACTACCGCTATAAATCTGGCAGCCTCGCTTATGGCTAACGGACGCAAGGTCCTCCTGATAGACCTGGACCCCCAGGCGCATGCCACCTCGGGGCTCAACGTCAAGACGGAATTTAACATCTACAACGTCCTCTCTAAAATCACGCCTCAAAAGACCGGTTTGGAAGATATCCTCCAGAAAATAGACGATAATTTTTACCTTGCCCCTTCCGGGATTGTCCTAAGCACTCTCGAGCAGGAGTTGGCGGGGGAGATTGGCCGGGAATCGCGGCTGAATTGGGTGCTGGAGAATTTCAGTGCCGCCTTCGATTACATACTTATCGACTGCCCCCCTAATCTTGGAATCCTGACTATTAACGCCATCCGCGCTTCAGGTGAGGTAATCATTCCTGTCGAAGCCAGCAGGTTTTCTCTCGATGGTTTAGGGCAACTCCTCGATATCATAAGCCTGGTGAGGGACAGGCTCAACCATAGCGTATCCCACCGTATACTGATAACTAATTTTGATTCACGGTTGAGGCACTCCTTCCAGATGCTCGACCGTATCAGGGGTACTTTTAAGGAGAAGCTATTTGCTACGATAATGCACGTAAACGTCAAGCTCAAGGAAGCGCAGAACGAAGGCCGCCACATCTTTAGCTACGACAAATATTGCCGGGGTGCCAAGGATTATTTTAGCCTCTCCCGGGAAATCATCATGCAGGAGGACGGGGGCAGGATAGATGAGGCAAAGAAAGCGGAGACAGGGGTAGACCTCAAAAAGATGATGAAACAGATTGTCCGCAAGGAGTTGCCTAAGTTGAGCAATGTTTTCTTCTCCGTTTTTGCCCCGGATGCCAGCGAAGTTTATGTAGTAGGAGATTTCAACAACTGGAACTTAGACGGCGAGAGCCGTATGTATAAGGAAGGGGCCTTTTGGGCAAAACGGATTAACCTTAATTCCGGAAGGTATCGTTATCGTTTCGTGATTGACGGAAAATGGACGGAAGATCCCAATAACCCCAGCAAGGAATTGAATCCTTACGGAGAGATGGATTCGCTGCTGGAAGTAGCCAAATGGTAGAGAGGTAGAGCAAGATGACGACAACAAAGAGTATTGAGGTAGATGAGGGCAGGTTTTTTGCGGTAATTTCGTATATCAGCTTTCTTTGTATCCTGGCGTTACTTTTGAAGAAAGACAACAAATTTGCCATACATCATGCCAAGCAGGGGCTGGTGCTTTTCGTATTCGAGAGCATAGTTTTTATAATCTCGATTATCCCGATCCTCGGATGGTTTATAGGCTGGTTCGGCTTTACGGCCTTTCTTTTGCTCTCGGTCTGGGGGATGTTCAAGGCCTCCCAGGGCGCGTATAGCCGCCTGCCGATGATAGCCAACATAGCAGACAAGGTTTCGCTATAGATGCAGACAAGAAAAGCAATTGAAGCCCGCCATAGTTGCCGTAACTTTGCCAAGAGGCCTGTTAGGCCTGCGCTTATCTCTAAAATAGCGGATTGCGGCCGCCTGGCACCTACTGCCAGGAACGTTCAGCCCTGGGAGTTTATCGCGGTCACTGAGAGAGGAACGCTGGATGAGTTGGCGCAATTGTCAGAAAACGGACGTTTCCTGAGCGAGGCCCCTTGCTGTATTGCGGTTTTGTCCCGGGATACCAAGTATTATCTGGAGGACGGCGTAGCGGCTACCGAAAATATGCTACTTGCCGCTACCGACCTTAGATTGGCAAGTTGCTGGGTTGCAGGCGATAAAAAGGATTATTGCGGCAAGGTCAAAGAATTACTGGGCGTTCCGCAGGAATTCAAACTAGTCAGCCTTATCGCGTTAGGGTATCCTGCCGCCAGAAGCAACCCTCCGGCAAAAAGAGCGCTGAAGGATATCCTGCATTGGGAAAAATTTTAAAAAGGAGGTCTGCCATGGTTGCCAAAAAGAAAAAGAAAGCGGCCAGAAAAATTGCGAAGAGGAGGAGCAAACGGAGGAAGCCGGTCCTCAAGGGCGCAATAAAAAGAAGGTCACCCGCAGCAAGGAAAGCCTCCAGAAAAAAAAGCAGCCTCAAGGGTAAGGCATCCAGTAAAAAGAAGGCCCTTAAAAAAAGGCTCCCTGCTAAAAAGAAAATGCTCGGCCGCAATATAATCGGAACTATTACCCACTATTTTCCTAAGGTGCAGGCTGCCGTGGTTAAGCTTAATATGCCGCTTAAGGTTGGAGATACCATTAAGGTCAAGGGGCATACCACAGATTTTATCCAAAGCATAACTTCCATGCAGATTGACCGTGTCCCCATAAGCGCGGCAGAGAAAGGCCAGGAGATAGGCCTGATGGTAAATTCACGGGTACGCAGGAACGATGTTGTCTGCCAGCCCTAAACATACAAACAGAAGAAAGGAGGCAATACAATGATAGGAACTCCTTTTATGGGGCTTTCAGGAGCTGTTTTGTTGTTGGCTGTAGCCGCAGGATTCGTGGTTTGCTCGATTGCAAAAAAGGAACAGGGGGCCATTAAGATTGTCGGTTACGTTATCGGCGTAGGAATTATCGCGATAGCGGGTCTGTTGATCCTCAACGGCTTGGCCGGCCAGGTGCGGATGTGCAAGATGAAGGGATGCGGCGGACCAGGGGCAATGATGATGAAGGACAAGGCTATGATGAGACCGCCTATGGCGCCTGATACCAAGAGATAATATTTCCAGAAGGGCCTCTTTAAATACCGGGAGGCCCTTTAATATAAGTTATTTAAGAGTATTAACCCATAATAACTAGTAGTTTAAAATGAGTAGCAACTCATAATAACCGTAGTGTTAATTTTAGTATATTAATCAAAATCTACCCAATGAAACCCAGAGGAAGACCTAAGAAGTACCGGATTGTGCGTTTAGACCCTAAAATCAGCCAATTTAGCCCTCGCGGAAGGGCAGGCAGGCCTGATGAGACCAATCTTACCATGGATGAATTTGAAGCCATAAGATTATCGGATTTTATGGGATTAAGGCAAACTGAGGCTGCCAGGTCCATGCATATATCACAGCAAACCTTTAGCCGTATCTTGAGAAAGGCGCGTAGGACCGTTGCCGAGACCCTGGTAAAAGGCAAGCTTATTAAGATCCAGGGGGGCTATTACGTAATCACTACCAAACAACCGCAGCAGGAGAATGCCCCTGGAAACAATGCTTCAGGGCCCGCCCAAACACCCTAAATTTTGCCTCAAATTTCTATTATTATAAACCAATTAGGAATAATGCGCTATATTTGTGCAACTTCCTATAATATATCTTATGTTAACTTTAGCATATTCAAGAAAAATTTGTAACATATTGTAAATAAATAAGTTATATTATTTTGGGATTTACTTGTGGAAAAGGCGTTTCAAACTTACCAGGATTTACTCCCTTTTTTGAAGAGTTACATTTAGAAACATATTTCGGATTTAAGTAATTATTTGGAGTGTTTTCTATAGATTGGAGAGTTTCCGGCCTCTTCCCTGGCGGGATAATAAGAAGGCCTTAATGCGATAATATTAAATTACAGCGGGGGATTATATTACTTGCAGGCGGGTATGCTGCCAGCCGACCTTAAAGAAAAAGAAGCTGCTTAATGCGGTTATGCTTATGCCCAGGACCAGAGGATTTACAAGATAATACTTTAATATTACAAGCCCTAATAATGATAGTGCCAGAAAAGGCAGCAGATACCAGTTGTAGAAGTCTTTTATCCGTATGGAGAGCTTAGTTTTGCAATTGTGGCAGATTATGCTCGTCCACTTGCCGTTAAAAGGAAAACCGTAAGGCGGGATAATGCTATTGCATTTAGGGCATCTTGCCATAATAAACTAGGGGGTTTCTGTGGTATTTTCGGACTTCACGCCCTTGTTTTTGAGGTAATCCATGGCTGTTTTTAGCTCCTCTTCTCTGCCCTCAAGTATTATTATTGCCCAGCCTATTTCAGTGGAAAAAGAGGCCTCCAGTACGCTCATGACAATATCGAATTTTTTGCAGAGGTTGCAAAGGATAGGCTCGTCTTTTAGGTCACCCGGGAAGCTTAGTTCTGTTTTTATGCGCATGGATTAACCTCACTAAGATAAGGGTTAATATATAAGTGGCTAAACCTATCAACGCCGCAACTGCCAGATATCCGATAAGCAGCGGAAATAATACTTCCGAAATAGGAAGATTAACCATGCTGCTCAAGCGGAAATTGGCGATAAAATAATCCCAATGCCGGCGGACATCCTGCCAGTCTATCCCTAGTATAACCGAACCTACTTTGATTGACAAGAGAAAAGTTGCAAAACCGATCCAGGCGTTGGTAATGGCGCTTCCTAAAATGGCAGCTGCGCGGTTGGCCCGAAAAATAACTGCCAACAACAGTGCCGCCAACATCCCCATGGCCGGCATAATTCCGGAAAACACGCCGATTGCGACCCCCAGGGCAATCTTCTGCGGAGAATCGTTAATATGGGCGGCCTTTAAATAAAATAACTTTATGCGGCGCAGGAATTTATTCCTGCCCTTGAACTTTTTCATCGCCGAATACTGCCTTGATGTTGGTGCCGGCAAAACGCTCCAGGCCGAAAGATTCCTGTATCCAGCCTTTGTCCATCCCGTATTCTTCCATGGCCTCTTGAGCCTGCCGGTATTCATCCCGGCTGATACGCCGGTTGATTTCGGGGAATTCGCCTGAGCGGTAACATGGGTAATATTGGCTCATCAGACTGATATAGGTATCGGTAGAGATTTCCTGCGATATAAAACGCATTATTTCGGCAGTCCCGGATGCGTTGTCTGGCAGGACAAGATGCCTGATAATAAGGCCTTTTTTTATGATGCCGCTGTCGTCAAAATCAACTGCTCCGGTTTGGCGGTACATTTCTTTTATGCTCTGGCGGTTGAATTCCGGATATCCGGGAGCCCCCGAATATTTAATTGCAGCGGCGTTGTCCGCGTAGCGCATATCCGCAAGATAAATATCAATGATGCCATCCAGGAGGCTTACCACCTCGGGTAATTCGTAACCGCCGGTATTATAGACTATCGGAATATCCAACCCTTTTTCTAAGGCTATCTCCAGGGATTTTAGTATCTGCGGCATGATGTGGGTAGGGCTGACCAGGTTGATGTTATGGCACCCCAGCTTCTTTAGTTCAAGCATTATCCCTGCCAGCTCCTCCTCCTTCACCTCCTTGCCTTTGCCTAACTGGCTGAATTCATAGTTCTGGCAGTAGACGCAATTCATGTTGCAAAAGCTGAAGAATATGGTGCCGGAGCCGTTTTTTCCTGAAACAGGAGGCTCTTCTCCGTGATGCGGCATAAAACTGTATACCTTGGGTTTGAGGCCCGTATTACAAAGTCCTTTTTGGCCTTTAAGGCGGTTTACCCCGCAGCGGCGGGGGCAAAGCGAACAGGATTCTAACAGCCCCCATGCTTTTTGCATGTTATTGGCCAATTTTTGCTTTAAGCGTGAGTGGCGCATAGATATATATCGCGTATCTGTTTGAATATGCCGGCATACTCCCTGCTGCGGTAATCGGGGTATGTCCAGCTGCACGGAGCAAAGGACTTATCTTTATCACTGTAAACGAGGGTTACCTCGGCGTATATGCCCCGGTTTAAATAAATGCGGTGGCTATAATCTTTTGTGGTGGCAAGGACCAGCCTTGCCTGGTCAAGATATCCGGGATCGATGTTGACCAGGCGTTTCTTATCCCGCAGGAGCTCCCCCTCGATCTTATTAGTGAGGATTTTTATTCCGTCCAGACGCGCCGGATTGATAAGTTTACGGAAACTCAGGAATTGCCTTTTTAAGCACGTTCCAAACTCCTCTTTGTAATAATCGGTATGCCTAAATTCCAATAGCGGGCTTTCGTAATCAATCTTTCCGAAAGAGCGCCTGAGGGCATCTTTTGCCTTTAGGACCGCAACGGTATCGTTAAAGATTAATCCTGCTATGAGTTTTACCGGAAGGCATCTGTTAATTTTGCCCATATTTTTTCAGATGGGTTGCGGGAAGGGTATTTATCTGTTTGCGGCGGCTGGAGGTAAAAACCGATTGACGTAACCGGCTATCTTTTTGCGTTGCGATTCGTTGATCTGGTTAAAGAAAATAGCGATGTTGAAGCCTTTTCCCTGTTTTGCGTCTTCGGTGCGCACGATTACGCCCTGGCAGGATACCCTGGCTTCTTTTGCGGGATGACCGTTTTTTGCCGGCATCGCAAGGCCTACCGCCACTTTTGTGAATGGGGGGATATATTTATTGATGTGGCAATATGCCCCGATGCAGCTGATATCCTTGGTAGCAGTGACAAAACGGTAGCCGTCTGCCGCCACCTTGAAGTCCAGTTTCTTTTTGATGCGCGGGTAACGGCGCCTTTCCGCGCCTGCCTTGGAGGGTTTCTTCATTGCCCTTCGCCTTCTTTGGTTTTTGCCATGGTATGCTTAAGCCAGCATTTCTTAGTGCAGTAGAATTTTCCGTTACGGTAATAGCGCTTGATTCTCTTTAAGGGCTTATTGCACCCTAGGCAGTTGGTTTGTTTTTCCTCTGCCGGTTGTGCTGCCGCTGCCTGTTGCGTCTCCTGAGCCATTAGTGTCTCCTTCCCTTTTATCGTATTAGCGGAAATATCATAGCATATATTAAATGGCGTGTCAATAATATGGATTCCGACGGGTAATGCCTTAGGGCGCGGGATATATTGTTTCCTGGATGGCTTTTTTGATGAGCGCAAGCGGAATATTTTCTACCACCTTGGTTTTGCCTATTCCGGATATAAGCACGAACCTGTTTCTGGGGCCGTTGAACTTTTTGTCGTGGTAGTGTTTGGCGATTATATCGCGCAAGCTGACCTCGCCGGCCCTCTCCGGGAGGCCGTAAACCTTAAGCAGCGCCCTGATGCGATTTTTGATGTCCGGGGTAATGAAGCCAAGCCGCCCGCTGATATTAGTTGCCGTCAGCATCCCCAGCGCTACCGCTTCGCCGTGGCTATAGAGTCGGTATTTACCGGCAGCTTCAATAGCGTGCCCTATGGTATGTCCGAAGTTTAGGGCCGTGCGTAATCCTTTTTCCTCTCTTTCGTCAGCCTCCACTATTTTGGCTTTTACGGTAATGGCTGATAGGAGTATGTGTTCCAGGTGGCTGGGGTTCAGGGAGAGGACGTGCCGCGAGTTTCTTTCTAAATAAACAAAGAGCTTTTTGTCTTTGATGATGGCACATTTTATAATCTCTGCCAACCCGTTCTTTATTTGTTTTTTGGAGAGGGTTTTCAAGAATGCGGCATCGCAACATACCAGCCGCGGTTGATAGAAGGTGCCTACCAGGTTTTTGCCTTCCGCCAGGTCTACGCCGGTTTTGCCTCCGATACTGGAATCCGCCTGGGCAAGTAAGGTAGTAGGGAACTGTATATAGGAAACCCCGCGTTTATACACCGATGCTACGAAGCCCGCCAGGTCCCCTACTACTCCTCCCCCCATTGCAATTACGAAAACACGTTTATTTCTGGCGTAGGCGGTTAGCCCCTTTATTACCATAGAGGCGATTTTAAGGGATTTACTTGTTTCGGAGTCCGGCAAGGCCTTGAATTTAAAGTCAAACCCCCGGCGCTTAAGAGAATCTGCGATAGATTTTCCGTGATAATACTTTACGCGCCGGTTGGTGATGATGTAGGCGGCTTCACCGAGCCCGAGTTTTTTTAAGTAACTCCCCAATGAACCGACGATATCCGAGCCTACCAATACGTTGTAGGGATTGCTTTTAAGCTTTATCCTGACGGTATGCATGAAGGATTTAAGCTGTTACTTTTTGGTTTGTGTCTTGGCAGCAGCCTCTTTGACAGGGGTTGCTTCTTTTTCTTTGCTTTCGGCAGCTGGGCCGGCTGCAGTTGCCGCGGTTTCGGCCTTTTCCGCCTTTTCCTTCTTTATCTTGATCCTGACGGTTTTAATCTTGGGCAGGCCGTAAATATCGTCCCCCTCTTTCCATTGATTCTTATCCATCATTGTCCTGAGGCGCTCTATGCGTTTTAGGACTGAGCGGGGGCGTTTGTCTTTTTCAGAAGAGTTCAGGGAAGGGTGTATCGCCATTGTCTATAGCCTCCTTATGAGAGAATCTTTATAACGTTTTTTAAATTCCGCCAATACCTTATTGGCAGTTTCTCTATCCGAAAAACTTCCTACGCATATTATCGTATATTTTCCTTTGGGTATCACCAGAGGGTTGTAGCCTTTTTTACGCAATAAGGCAGCTTCTTTCTCAATTGAGGTTTTGTTGGAGAAGCTCGCCAGTTGGATGGTATAGGTGTGTTCTGAGGTTCCTTCCTTTGTCTTGGAGTCCGCCTCCGTGAGCGCCGGTTCCTTGGCCGCCGGGGATATTACCGCCGGCCCTTGAGTAGCTTCTGCGGTCCCTGTATTTTTGGAGCTTGCAACATCAATGCGCAGGTTTGTTTTCCGCAACGCCAGGCTCCTGCCTTTTTCTACCCCCAAGGAAAAGGAGGCGATTGCAGTTACCAGCAGGACGATAATCCCCAGAATTATCTTTTCATACCCCCGCAGGCGGCTCAATAAAGGACGCCCCTCCCTTCTCTTTTTAGGGGCATCGCTCGTCTGGGAAAATAATTCTAGCTGTGAATAGTCGTCTTTTCTAAGCACGGCGAATTTATTATATATTTTTAATCCGGCGCTTACAAGTAGTTTTTTGTATTAATCTTTTTAATCGCCTTTAAAAAAGCCTCCACTACCTTTGGGTCGAACTGTGAGTTGCTCTTGCGTTTGATTTCTTTTATGGCAGCGTTGAATTTAATCCTTTCGCGGTAAGGGCGCCCGTAAACCATTGCCTCAAATGCGTCCGCCACCGCCATAATGCGCGCCCCCAGTGGGATTTGGCCTTTTTTCAATCCAGAGGGGTATCCGGTTCCGTCGTATCTCTCGTGATGATGCGTGATGATGGGGATTGCCGGACGCAACACCTGCAGGTGTCTCAAGATCTCCGCGCCCCTCTTAGGATGCCGTTTAATGATTTTGTATTCCCTAGGCGTAAGTTTCGTAGTCTTGGTCAATATCTCTACTGGGATATCTACTTTGCCGGTGTCGTGCAACAGACTGGCGTATTTAAGGCTTTCCACCTGCTTTTCGTCTAAGTGCATCTCTTGGGCGATTGCCGTAACCAGGCGGCTGAAATACGGTGAATGGGTATATTCTTGCGGCACCCGGGTGTCTAACATCGTAACCAATGACTTGATGCTTCCCAGCACTATCCTCTGCTGCTCTTCATAAAGCTGGAGGTTTTTTATCCCGATAGTTGCCTGTTCCGCCATCGTCATCAGTATCTCTTGGTCAAAATTATCGAATTCAGGGTATTTTTTATCGCGTTTCAGAATAATCAAGCCGATGATATCGTCGCATATCAAGGGCAGGGCGAGCAGGCGGTCACGCCTGACAGAGCGGCTGGTCTTTACGATCTTTCTTTCGAGCCCGTTAGCTATGATTTCCTTTGTGTCAATAGCGTATTTTTTCCTGTCGCTTACCATGGCCTTTAATATCGAGTATTTCTTGCTATGGTCGAGCAGGATAATGAGGCAGTAGCGGGCATTGAATATCTGGCAGATAAGCCGGCAGAAGCGTATAATTAAGTCCCTGAGTTCAAAGGTAGAGTTAACCAGGCGGTAAATGCTGTGTATCGACGAAATCAGAAACTTATACTTTTTGGTAGGGCTCAAATAATTTTTTATATTCATCTAAGGCGTACCTATCTGTCATGCCTGCGATATAATCGCAGACTACACGTTTAACCCCATCACGCTTTAGGCGCATCTGGACGTGCGGCGGTAAGGCCTCCGGCCTGGAGACGTAAACCCCAAACATATTCTCGATAAAACGCTTGGCCTTATCGCTCATCCTTACCACGCGGTAATGGTGATAGAGTTTTTCCATAAGGAACCTGCGCAACGGCATCCTCAGTTGCATCATCTGGCGGCTGAAGGTTACGATCTTGGAGTCGTGGCGCTTGGCATCCTCATGGGACTTCAGTTTTAGTTTACGGATTATTTCCTCGGTTTCGCGTATGAGGTCGGTTACCTGCGTATCTATTAACGACCTGATAATGAGGTATTTTTTCATCTCATCATTTACTTTTTTCTGGCGTTTATCCATGCCCAAGCAGAGCTTGTTCCAGATGGGGAGTTTTTTTAAATCCTCTTCGGTAATCATACCGGAGGTTAGGCCGTCGTCGAGGTCATGGTTATCGTAGGCAATTTCATCTGCGATATCGACAATCTGGGTTTCCAGGGTGGGCATTTCTTCAGGGGCCAGCCCCTTGATGGATGCTGCTTTGTCGAATGCCGAGGAGTGTTTTACTATCCCCTCCCTTACCTCCCAGGTAAGGTTTATGCCCGGAAAATCCGGGTAACGCTGTTCTAATACATCTACTACCCGCAGGCTGTGAAGGTTATGGTTAAACCCCCCTTCACGCTTCATTAATTCGTTCAGGGCGTCTTCGCCGGAGTGTCCGAAAGGGGTATGCCCCAGGTCGTGCGCTAAGGCGATGGCCTCGGTAAGGTCAATATTCAACTTCAACCCTGCTGCAATGGTTCTGGCTATCTGCGCTACTTCCAGGGTATGGGTGAGGCGGGTGCGGTAATAATCCCCCTCATGTATAACAAATACCTGGGTTTTGTATTCTAGCCTTCGGAATGCCGCTGAATGTATGATCCGGTCGCGGTCACGCTGATAAACCGAACGGTAGGGATGCTCTTTTTCCGGATAGAACCTGCCGCGGCTATGGCAGCTTTTCATGGCATAGGGCGCCAGCAATATCTCTTCGGATTTTCTAATTTCTTTCTGCGTCAACATGGCGTTTTAGCTTGCGGCTTAATTCATCCAGCGATTGAGAGATGACCTTTGTGCCTGCCAGGACCGGCATGAAATTAGTGTCGCCCTTCCAGCGCGGCACGATATGCAGGTGCAGGTGCCCGGTAATCCCGGCACCGGCGGCCCCGGAAAGATTTATTCCGATGTTATATCCCTGGGGCTTGAGTTCCTTGTCCAGGATTTTCTTTGCGCGTTTGAGGGAATGCATCAGGTCGAGTATTTCAGTATCCGTAAGCTGCTCGATACTTTTAACGTGCCTCCGGGGGGATATCAGGATGTGCCCGTTGTTGTAAGGATAAAGGTTTAATACCGCAAAGGAATGCCTACTTTTAAAAACGAGAAGGTTATCCCGGCGTTTCCTAATAGTTTCGCAGAAGATGCATCCCGCCGTCTTTTTAGAGCGAACATATTTTAACCTCCAGGGGGCCCAAACTCTTTCCATAGATTATAACCTTACTATCCTCGCCTCTATTTTATCATTAATTTCTAATATTCCATAGGACGTATATGGCGAAAAAATCTTATCGGTGGGGCTGCCGGGGTTAAAGTAAAGTATCCCGTTGCGGTATTCATTGAATGGCTGATGGGAATGACCGAAGATTATCACGTCAAGCCCCGCGTCCTTAAACTCTTCGCTTAGCAGCCTCAGCAGGCTGTCGGGATGCCCCCAACCGTGCATTACCCCGATCTTATGTCCGTTTAGCGCTACGATTTCTTTTTGCGGCAACCTCGCCTTGATATCGTCGGGATCCATGTTTCCCCATACCGCTTTTACGTCTGTGCATATCTTTTTTAATTTTTCTAAAACCTGCGGTTGCGAGATATCTCCCGCATGTATTATGAGATCGCTTCCTTTTAACCCTTCCAATACCTCCGGCGGGATTCCCTCGGCGCGCTCAGGTATATGGGTGTCAGATATTACTCCGATCTTCATGCTATCAGGCGCGGTTTATAAAAAAGGTCGAATAACTGGTTGATATTGTCCAGGTCCCAGGTGGCTATTTTTTCTTCCATTGCCCTGAGCCTTGCGTTTACGTCAATTTCTCCCGATGTAAGGATAATCTTGCGCTCGAGTTTCTTACGGTATTTTTTACATTCACGGGCAAAGGCGCAGATGTCGTCTTCGGTGATTGATTCCTGCTTAAGCCCCAGTAACCAGGTTCCTTCTCCGGAGCGCCCGAGTAGCCCTTCGCGCAGGAAACGGTTATTAAATTCAAGGGGCTTTATTTCCCTGAAATGCGTAAGTCTTATCCTTTTCCTGTCAATCTGCAGGTTGTCGTTTTCAAAAAGCCTAAGCAGTTCGGCTAATCTCTCGATAAGCGGTTTTTGCGAATGCCGGATAAATTCGTTGATCATTTCCGATATTTTGTCCCGGAAGGCGGACTTCTGGTTCTTGGCGTCGAATGTCAGGGAGTTCAGCTTTTCCTGATAGACAAACCTTAGCCAAAATGCGAATACGCGGTCGTTGATTTTTAGGAAGTCTCCCAGGCGCGTTACGGCGTCAACTTCCAGGAGGTGGTTTACCCGCGCCCTGAGATCCTTTTTGGGCTTATGCAGTAAAGCGGCGATGTCGTTAAAGCGATTATGGCCGCTGGAGGCCAGGTATAGTATTGAAAGGTAATCCTGGCTTTGAGGCAGGTCCAGGAAACGTTTGAGATAATTTGAAAATCTTTGGTTTAGGATGCCGGATGGCTCGAAAAGTAAATCCTCCAGGATGTCGCTTAGGTTTGATTGCGCGTTTTTGATAATCGCTTCGGTGATAAGCCTTAGGTAAAACGGGTATCCTCCGGTCAGGTGTATTATGAAATCCTTCAGCCCCCTCGCCAGCCTTGGCCCTGAGAGGTATTTTTCAAGGTACGCCTCGCTGGTTTTGATATCGAATGGCTCTACGGTGATTGTCTCAAAATTTCCGAAAAGCATCGAAAGTTCCTTGGATAAAAGGGATTTGGTCTTAAACTTGAGCGAGCTAATGATTATATACATCGTATTTTTCTGCAGCACCAACAGCTTTGACCAATCGCGGTAAAGCTCTTTTATCCCAAGTCCTTCCAGGTTGTGAAACTCGTCCAGTATCACCACGCAGGATTTGCCGGTTTCCTGGTAAATCATTTCTGTCAGAGAGAAGAGTTCGGGGAGTATGTTATTTTTTTTCCTTTTTTGGATGGAAGCCAGGATGGCCTTTATTTTTTCGACGGTATGCGGTATGTAGCCGCAGGACCTTTTGACGAGGTAATCCAGGTCTTCCTGCAGGGGGTGGCCGCTGTTAACGAGGAAATTATAAAGTAATACGCCGATAAAGCGCTGCACGAAGGAAGCGAGCGGTTCCGAACGCGCCTCCAGGTAGACCATAATCAGGCGGTTATCGTCTAGTCCTGCGAGCATCCTGAAGATGGCGGACGTTTTTCCTATTAATTCATCGCCGATAATGGCAAGGTTCTGGCGGTAACCGTCCTTAAAATTACGGATGCGTTTTAACAGGATATCGAGATATTTTTCGCGTCCAAAGCAGCTATCTTTTATCGTCATGGCAGATAAAAATGAGGGTTCACCGCGGTATAACCTTTTCTGATTTCAAAATGCAGATAGCTATTTCTGTCCCGGCCAGCTGAGCCCGTCTTGGCGATTACCGCCCCCTGTCGCACTTCCTCTCCAGGCCTGACCAGGACGCGCGAATTCCTGGCATAGACGGTTGAGAATCCCTCTGCGTGTTCAATGATTACGGTTTTACCGAAGCCCTCCATGTCCGGAGAATAGAACGCGACCCTGCCTGAACGTGAGGCCACTATATCCGAGCCGGCAGGGGCCTGAATGTTAAGCCCTTTGTTAAGCATAGAATTGCAATTTTGGCCGAATGAGGCGATAACCTTGCCTTTAAGCGGCCAGATGAAATCATCGTTATACTTTAAAGGTACGCTACGCGCTTTTTTGGCATGCGGGATGAATATCAGCTGCCCCACTTCGATATTGGTAGCGTCTGAAATACGGTTAACCCTTACCACTTCGTCAAGGTCAACATCGTATATCTTAGAAAGCCTCCAAAGGGTCTGCCCCTTTTGCATGCGGTGGTAAACTCCTGGCATTGCCGTCTGGGGAGCCATCGACCGTGATGGCGCTACCGTGCCGCATCCCGCAACCAGGGATGCGATTATAAAGATCAAATAAAACCTAACAATAACCTTGCCCATGGTTTTGAATACCAGTGTCTTTCCTTTGATTGCCAATATAAGCGGGTGAACGGAATCGAACCTGTCGTTTTACTCCTTAAGAGGGGGCTTGCCCCCTCTTAATATTCTCCCCTAATACGCGGGGGAAATCTCTTCTCCCCTGCACCCCCTTCGGTTCGATTACTATAAGCGGGTGAACGGAATCGAACCGTCATATACAGCTTGGGAAGCTGTCATTCTGCCATTGAATTACACCCGCGCACACTCATCCATTAATCTGATAGAGCAGTATCTGCCGCACATGGTACAGACATCCGAAAATTTTGGCTGCGAAGAACGCCTCATGAGCTTTGCCGTGCGCGGGTCTAAAGAAAGCTGGATTTGTTTTTTCCAGTCGCGCTTGCGGCGAGCCAGCGACATCTTTCTATCCCAGTCTATTGCGGATTTGATGCCTTTGGAGATGTCCGCCGCATGCGCCGCTATCCTTGCGGCGACGACCCCTTTTTTGACATCGTCAATCCGCGGGTGACGCAGGTGTTCCGAGGCCGTAACATAACAAAGAAAGTCTGCTCCGAAGCTTGCGGCTATCGCCCCTCCTATTGAGGCGTTGATATGGTCATAACCTGCCGCTACGTCGGTGACCAAAGGGCCTAGTACGTAAAAAGGGGCTCCCCGGCAGATTTTTTTCTGGAGAGTTACGTTTTTTTGTATCTGGTGCAGAGGCACGTGTCCCGGGCCCTCTATCATCACCTGGACATTTTTTCTTCTGGCACGCAATGCTAATTCGCCAAGGATACGTAGCTCTGCCAGCTGCCCCCTGTCAGTAGCGTCTAATATCGAACCCGGTCGCAGGCCGTCCCCGAGGCTTAAGGTTACGTCGTATTGGTAGGCTATCTTGAGAACCTCGTCAAAATATTCGTAAAAGGGGTTTTCTTTTTTATGCCGGTTTATCCAACTCGCCAGTATCGCTCCGCCGCGGGAAACTATGCCAAGTAATCTTTTTTGGCTTTTGAGGGCAGTAAGGCTTTTTCTGGTTACCCCGGCATGGATGGTAAAAAAATCGACCCCCTCTTTTGCCTGCAACCTTAGGTTTTCAAGCATCTCAGAGGCAGAAAATTTCAGGAAATCCCCTTTGAGCTTCTGGGCATCCACGGCTATCTCGTAAACCGGCACCGTCCCGACGGGAACGCAGGAATGCTTAAGGATGGCCCGGCGTATCTTGCGGACCTGCCCCCCGACACTTAAATCCATTACCGTATCCGCACCCGCCTCTACGGCGGCCTTGAGCTTGCAGAGTTCTTCGCTAAAGTTTGTTTTATCGGTGGATGTCCCGAGGTTTGCGTTTACCTTGGTGCTTAGGCCGTAACCGACGGCGCAGGGGTTTTTAATGACACGCCTATTGTTGGAAGGTATAACCACCCTGCCTTCTCTTATACGCTTTACCAAGGCAGCGATGGCTACGGATTCTTTTGCGGCAATCCGGCGCATCAGAGGGGTTGAGATTTTATTTTTGGCGTACTCTAGCTGGGTCATAACTCTCGGGAAGCCTTTTTTTCGATTTCGTATAAACGATACCGCATATCCTTAAAGACAAGGGGGATTTTTTTGTTTTTTAGTTTTGAAAATTCTTCCAACACTCTCACGGATTCCTTTACGCGCTGTATATTGGCAAGAAAGATGTCGCGGCAGCCGTTTCTTTTCAGCTCGTTGCCGTATATGCATTTACCGATATCGCCGCGCGCATCCCTGCCTTCCAGTAGCCTGCTGAGCGGCAATAATCCTCCGGAGGCCTGTTTAAGGCCATGTCTTATGGTTTTTATCTCGGATGTCAAGCGGGGATTTTCGATAATAAAACGGGTTATTTCTTCGCAGACCCTCAACCCTTCCCTGGCACGGTTAAAGTTGGCATCTATTATTCTTGCGACAGCAAGGTTAGATTTAATCTTGGGAATCCTTGACAATTTTTTCTATAATAGCTGTAGTAGAACGTCCCTGGCTTAACTTAAGGGTATCGACCTTTCCCCCGTAAGACCTCACGAAATCCGCGCCTACGATATTTTTATGGTTCCAATCGGCCCCCTTGACAATGATGTCGGGCCTAAGCAGCTTTATTATCTTAAGAGGCGTATCTTCATCGAATACTGTGACATAGTCCACGCTTTCCAGGGCAGCAATGGTGCCCGCGCGGTCGTCTTTGTTTATAATCGGCCTCTTCCTTCCTTTTATCCTCTTGATCGAAGAATCGCTGTTGAGCGCTACTACTAACACGTCGCCTTTTTTCTTCGCTGCCTCAAGATACCGGACGTGCCCATAGTGCAAAAGGTCAAAGCAACCATTGGTAAACACTATCCTTTCCCCCTTTTTCCTGAATCCGGATAGTATTTTTTTTAATGCCTGGGGTTTCTTTATTTTTAGTCTTGAAAGAGCGTATCTTCCGCGATTTCGCATATGATATGGGCTATCGTAATATGTGCTTCCTGTATCCTGGGGGTGGAGCTTGACGGTATAATGAGCGCGGCATCCGCCAATTTCGCCAGTTCCGCTCCGTTTGAGCCCGTCAGGACTGCCGTTTTTAGCCCCATTTTAGACGCTTGCTTTATTGCAGCTGCTACATTCTTGGCTTTTCCGCTGGTAGAGATGCCTATCGCAAGGTCATTCTTGCCTGCCAGCGCTTCAATCTGGCGGCTGAAAACCGCTTCGTAACCGTAATCATTGGCAAGAGCGGTTAAGATCGAGGTGTTAGAGGTTATTGCAACAGCGGGTAGCCCCTGTCTTTCCTTTTTAAACCTGCCGACAAGCTCGGCGGCAATGTGCTGGCTGTCGCTGGCCGAGCCGCCGTTGCCGAAGATAATAACCTTGCCGTTTTTTCTTAGGCATTCTATCAGGAGCTCGGCAATCTTCATAACCTGAGTAATGGAGGTGCGCAGCATCTCTTCTTTTACCCGGATATTTTCCAGGAGCATATCTTTTATCTTATCTCTCATCATGGCAAAATCGTCCTTTTAGCCAAAGAACACCTTGGCGATTTCGTATAGTTCCTCGTCTACGGTCTTTAATGCCTTGACAGCTTCGCTTAGCGGCGTATCGATAATTTTGTTTCCTGAAAGCGCGACCATTCTTGCGAACTTTTTGTTTTTTACCAGTTCCACGGCCTTTACTCCGAACCTGGTGCCAAGAACGCGGTCAAAAGCGGTGGGCGAACCGCCTCTCTGGATATGCCCTAGCACGCTCACGCGGGTTTCGTATCCAGTCCTTTTTTCTATCTCTTTGGCGAGCAGCTCTCCTATGCCGCCCAGACGTATGTGGCCGAATTCGTCCAGTTTTTTATCCTGCATGACCATGGTGCCTTCTTTGAACTGGGCGCCTTCGGCGACCACTACGATACTGAATGTCTTTCCCCTGGAATGCCTTTTTTTGATTATGGTGCAGACCTCTTCCGGATCAATGGGGAATTCAGGTATAAGGATGACGTCTGCGCCTCCGGCAATACCGGCTTCTACCGCAATCCAACCTGCGTGCCTGCCCATTACCTCCGCTACGATAATACGGTGATGGCTCTCTGCGGTAGTGTGCAGCCTGTCTATGCATTCCATCGCAACGTTAAGGGCGGTATCAAAACCAAAGGTGTAATCCGTGCAGGAAAGGTCATTATCTATGGTTTTGGGAACCCCTACGATATTAGGGATGCCGTCTCCGGAAAGTTTTGCCGCTACGCCGAGGGTATCTTCTCCTCCTATCGCAATCAGGGAGTCAAGGCCGAGCTTCTGGTAGTTTTCCTTAACCTTATTGAGGTCTTCCGGCTTTTTGTAAGGATTGGTTCTGCTGGTGCCGAGTATGGTTCCGCCTTTAGGCAGAATACCGGAAACAGCGTCCAGGTCTAGATCCATGGTATCGCTTTCAATTAGGCCTTTCCAACCGTTTTTTATGCCCGTTAACTGGTACCCTTCCTTAATGCCTTTTCTGACTACCGCCCTGATTACGGAATTTAATCCCGGGCAATCCCCGCCGCCGGTTAGAACTCCAATCCTTGACATGCACCTGCCTCCTTGTTGTTTACACCCTTCCATATCCGCTGAACGGTATGGTCGGCTCTTCCTTATCAAGTTCCCTCTTTTTTCTTTCTTTTTCCTCCGCCGTAATTATCTTTGAGATGTGTATGCGTATTACAATCTGTTCTTCGATGCCCAGGACCTCTTGGATTTTGGAGCGCGTTATTTCCTGTAGCCTGGATGTCAGGTCCGGGATATTCGCTTCGGACCTCAAGGTAACCCTAAGGTCAGCGATGATGCCTTTTTTGCTGGCAATCACGTCGGGTCTAAGTTCGCGGATTTCCGGGATAACCGCCGCCACCCTTTTTATAAGGTCTTCTACCGCTGAGAGGGCGATGGTGACTTCTCCCGAAGAAGTAGCGAAGGCGATAGTCTTTTCTCTCTGAAAACGCCCGAGCATGAGCTGGGCGAATGAAAAGCTTATCAGCATCAACAGGAATCCCGATAGCCCTACCACGATGCGTGAATGCGTGCTGGATTCCAGATAGGTCAGGACGTTACCGATCATTTCAGGCTGCAGGATGTTAAAGGAAAGTATTATCAACGCCAATCCGATAATCATGATGAGAATCGTATAAAATAAAATCCCCAGAACGCTAAAAAATCTCATCCCTACCCCCTCTCTATCCCCCAGACGTTAATATTGATATCTTTTACCGAAAGGTCGGTCATTTTCTCCAGCCGGTTACGTATGTTGTCCTGGACCTTATTGGCTACCTCGGGGACGTTAAACCCGTATTTTATTATTACGGATATCTCTATCCGTACCTCTTCGTTTTTTTCAATCTCTACCCTTACCGATGAGAGTGGTTTTCTTCCCAGTATTTCAAGGACGCCGGATTTAAAATCCTTGGCAATGGCCTTGACGCCTTCGGTCTCGCTGGCTGCCAGAGAAGCAATAGATGCGATTACGTCACGATGTATCCTGATGGTTCCTAGCGCGGTGCGCGACTCCTCGTTATGCATCATTCTTCCGTTCCCTCCTCCTTAAACAGCTCCTGGACAAAATGCGTTGAGATTTCTCCTTTAAGAAATAAAGAGTTATCCATCAGGTTAAGATGAAAAGGAATAGTGGTTTTGATGGGGGTAATGTTGAATTCGCTCAACGCCCTTTTCATGATCCTGATGGCCTCTTGGCGGTCTTTTCCGTAAGTGATTACCTTTGCCAGAAGGGAATCATAATACGTAGGGACTTCGTAACCTGCATAGATATGGGTGTCTAACCTGACGCCCGGTCCGCCCGGAAAGTTAACCGATTCTATCCTGCCGGGTGAAGGCATAAAGTTGTTTTCGTAGTCTTCGGCGTTGATGCGGCATTCCAGCGCCGCTCCCTTCAGGCGGATATCGTCTTGGCGCAAGGAAAGCTTCTCTCCCGCGGCAATAGCCAGCTGCTCCTTGATAAGGTCTATCCCGGTGACCATCTCGGTAACGGGATGCTCTACCTGTATCCTGGTGTTCATCTCCATAAAATAAAAGTTGTTGCTGCCGTCCAGCAGGAATTCAATTGTGCCGACGCTGACGTAATTTACCGCCTTGGCGGCTTTGACTACCAGTTCTCCGAGCCGTTTACGCAATTTCGCATCTACTACCGGGGAGGGGGATTCCTCCAGTAATTTTTGATGCCTTCTCTGAATACTGCAGTCCCTTTCGCCCAAATGCAAAACATGCCCGAATCTGTCTGCCATTACCTGCACTTCTATGTGACGGGGTTTTTCGATATATTTCTCGATGTAGACGTTGGAGTTTCCGAAATTGGCTTCGGCTTCCTGCTGGGCAGTCATCAGGCTGCTGATTAGCCTGATATCGTTATGGCAGATACGCATCCCTTTCCCGCCTCCGCCTGCAGCCGCCTTGATTATTACGGGATAACCTATTTTCTTGACTGTTTTGATAACCTCTTCTTTGTTCTTGATTATGGTGGCGCTACCGGGGACAATGGGGATTCCCGCTTTTTGCATCGTATTGCGGGCTGCCATTTTGTCGCCCATTAACCTGATATTTTCCGGGGTCGGACCGATGAAAACGATATTGCAGGAAGAGCAGATTTCGGCGAAGTGCGGATTTTCGGCAAGAAAGCCGTAGCCCGGGTGGATAGCCTCGACATCCGTGATCTCGGCAGCGCTGATGATGGCCGGGATGTTGAGGTAACTATTGCTGCTGGGTGGTTTGCCGATGCAGATTGCCTCATCGGCAAAGCGCACATGAAGAGAATTCTTATCGGCCTCGGAATATACCGCTACCGTGCGGATGCCGAGTTCCCGACAGGCGCGGATAATCCTTAATGCTATTTCGCCGCGGTTAGCGATAAGTATCTTGGAAAACATATGGGAAGACGCTAGGAAAGAGGCTCAATGAGAAACATCGGCTGGCCGAATTCAACCGGTTCGGCATTATCTACAAGAATATCGATAACCTTGCCTTTGATTTCTGATTTAATCTCATTCATAAGCTTCATAGCCTCTATGATACAGATTACCTGGCCAGGTTCTATCATCTGGTCTTTATCTATAAAGGGCGCGGCCTCTGGAGACGGCGCGCGGTAAAAGGTTCCTACCATCGGCGCTTTGATCTCTACGCTGCCGGAGGAATTTTTTTCAGCCGTCTCAGAAAGCTCTTTTTTGCCTGCGCGGGGATGGATGCTTTCCCTCTCGATCAGTATCGGCCCCCCGATAGGATTGTCCGTAATTCCGGTTTTTTTAAGCTTGATGCGCATTCCGTCCTTCTCAATCTCCAGCTCTGCCAGTCCGTTTTCGTTCATCAGGCTTATCATTTCTTTGATTTCTTTGATATTCATGGAATCTCCTTAGTAAGCGCGTTCCACGTATTCGCCGGTACGGGTATCTACTTTTATTCTGTCATTGGGTTCTATAAAAAGAGGGACCTGGATGCTTGCCCCTGTTTCAATGGTTGCCGGTTTAGTCCCGCTTTTGGCGGTATCGCCTTTAATGCCGGGCTCGGTATGACTGATGGCATATTCCACGAAATTAGGGAGATTTACGCTTAAGACGCTGTCTTCATAATATAACGCCGCTACCTCGAGGTTGTCCTTAAGGAATTTTACTTTTTCACCGATGGCATCGCTGGCTATGGCAACCTCTTCAAAATTCTCCTGGTCCATAAAGTGGTACATGCCTGCCGAGGAATACAGATATTGCAGTTTTCTTTCCTCAACATAGGCTTCTTCTATCTTCTCGTCTCCGCGGAAGGTTTTCTCCAGCACGTTCGCGCTTTTGATATTGCGCACCTTGACCCTTACGAATGCTGCGCCCTTGCCCGGCTTGACGTGCTGGCATTCCAGCACCATGTATACCTCGCCGTCAATGAGTATGGTTAATCCGGATTTGATATTATTTATCGAGAGCGCCACTGAGTAATTGTGCTCCTTTCTCCGTTACTAAGACTATATCTTCAAGACGGATGCCGAATTTTTGCGGCAGGTAAATTGCCGGCTCAATCGTAAAAACCATTCCCGCCTTTAACCTGTTGTTATTGCGGGGGGAGATGGTCGGGTTTTCGTGTATCTCTAACCCTATGCCGTGTCCGAGGTTATGACCAAAAAACCCGCCATAACCATTCTCGGTTATATATTGGCGGGCAGCCCCATCGATTTGATTTATAATGCCGGTGCGCTTGGCCTTTTTAAATGCCCTGCCTGCTGCTTCTTTTACGATACCGTAAATCTTTTTGGCCAAGGGATTTATTTTACCCAAAAAGAATACCCTTGTCAAGTCGGATTTGTATCCGGCGTAATCTACGCCCATATCGATAAGCACGGGTTCGTTTCGGCCTAATCGGCGCCTGGAGGTCTGATGATGCGGAAAGGCTGAATTCGGCCCGGAGGCGACAATAATCTCAAAAGACGCGGAGTAGCCGCCCCGGTATCTTATGAAATGCTCCAGCTCTGCGGCAATCTCAATCTCTCTTTTCCCGGAGACAATAAAGCGCCTTATGTGTCTTAGGGCCTCTGAGGCAATGGATGTCGCCTTGCGGATTTTGGCTATTTCACCCGCGTCCTTAACCTCTCTGAGTTGCTCTACCAAACCTCTGGTGGGGATGAGTTTGGTATTTTGCGGGCATCCGCTTTTTAAACGGCGGCACTGGAAAAAACTCAGGTGGTCGCTTTCAAACCCGACGCGCCTGACACCCAGGTCTTTAAGTACCCCGGCAATCGCGTTCAAGGGGGAAGCGGTTATCTTATGCAGGGAAAAGCCGCGGAGCTTGCTTTTGAGTTCTTCTGTGTAGCGCAGGTCGGCCAGATATACGCATTCCTTCTTAGACAATACCAGGTAGGAATCCCGGGAGCGAATTTCAGCCAGATATGAGATGTTGGCAGGCGAAGAAACAACCAGTCCTTCCAGGCCTTCCTGTTTTAGCCCGGAAATTATTTTTTTGACCCTGGCGTTCATGGGGCCTCGATTAAGCTTGCAAGGGCCTCCAGGCCGAGAAGGTAACTCTTGGGACCAAATCCCATAATAGTTCCTTTGGCCACCGGGCTGATAAGGGAATGACGGCGGAATTCTTCGCGGGAATATATGTTGGATAGATGGACCTCTATTGCCGGTAATGCAGAGGCCGAAATGGCATCTCGGATTGCTACGCTGGTATGGGTGTAGGCAGCAGGATTAATAAGTATGCCCTGGAACCTCCTCTTAGCTGAGGCGATGGCATCTACAATCTTCCCCTCGTGGTTGGATTGCATGACGGTGATGTTAAGATTCAATTTTTCGGCTGTTTTCTTCAGGCGGCGGTTTATCTCGGAGAGCGTAATATTGCCGTAGACATCAGGTTCCCTCTGTCCCAGGAGGTTCAGGTTTGGACCATGAATAACAAGTATCCTAATTCTTTTTTTCATTTTCTTCTGCCTCGTCAATCAACATTACCGGTATGCCCTCGCGAATAGGGTATTTCCTGCCGCAGCTGGCGCAGCATACCTTGCCTTCTTTTAACTCTACGTCGCTTTTGCAAAAAGGACAGGCCAGGATGTCCAATAACTGCTTATCGATCATTTGCCTTCCCCTTTTTGGGACTTTGTTATATATTGCATCCTTAATTCGTAAAGGACATTTTCCAGGAGGCTACCTTCCTCCTGGGTAAGGTTGCCTTTGGTTTTTTCTTTAAGTACCGCCAGGGTATCGATGATGAATTTTGCCTGGGGTAGATTTTCTTCTTTTTTACCGGTAGCCGGATTCTCCATTGCCCCTAGATTAATTGAAGCCTGCAGTGCTATGGTGGTGACGAAAAAATTAAAATCCGCCTCAGGAGTGGCAAACCCCCCTTTGTGATTGAGGTTTTCTTTCTCCCGTTCTACCGTTTTCTTCCAGGTTTCGTCGATGTTCTTGTCTTGCTCTTCCATTTTAAGAAATTATAATACCGGCATATCCTACCACGCTGCCTTTATCGCCGGTAACGTCCCCGCTCGTGGCGTATTTTACAAGCTTGCCGCTTTTGGCTCCGAGCGCCTTTGCGCATACGAGCATGACGTATGCCGGAACCAGCCCGCACATCGAGATATTGAACCGCTCTGCGGCATCGAGAAGCCTGTCTTCGTCCAGGGACAGTATTGCTTCAATCGCCAGGCGGTCGTTTTTCTCTGCCCTTGGCTGGGGCTCGTAGTGAGTCATATCAGAGCTGGCTACAATGAGGGAGTTTCCCTTAAGCCCCTGAGCCTCGATGGCCTCGGCAATGGCCTTACCGAGTTCTCTGAGTACCCCTGCCTCCTCAAATAGAAACGCGATTGGGACAATCCGGAAATCGCGTTTAAAATACTGCAGTATAGGAAGCTCAACCTCCAGGGAGTGCTCGGATTCATGGGCAAGATTATCTTCTTCCAGGCCCCGGCATCGTCCCAATATGTCTTTTGCAAGCGCGGAATTTATTTTTAATTCGCCCAGCGGCGTCTGCCAGGCGCCCTCGGTCATAATACTCAGGTTTTTGCCGTAACCGGTGTGGTTTGGACCCAGCAGTATCACCTCGTTTTTGAGGTTGATACGGGATGCGGTTTGAGTAGCGACCTTGCCGGAGTAAAGATAGCCTGCATGCGGCATCAGGCAGGCGATTGCGTCTTCCCTTGCCTTTACGGGCTCAATAAACGACTCTATCTGCTTTCTGAGGGCCAAAGCAGAAGAAGGGTAAAATTGTCCCGCAAAGGCCGGCATCCTGACTTCAGGATTTTGCATCTAATGTCTCCTCAAGCAGTAAAATGCTTTTCTTGAGGTCTTCAGGCCCGGCGCTGTCATGCGCCTCAATGACCTTAAGCGTATTTTTTCTAAGGTACGGGCCGAGCGATTTAAAATCCAGGGTTCCGGCTCCCGGCGCAAGATGGTCGCGGCAGCCGGCAATATCATGAATATGGATACCGAGCATCATTTTACCGTAAGAATCAAGGTAATCGCCGTGGCTGGCAAATCCCAATTCTTGCATTAACTCGGCATGCCCTGTATCGTGCCAGTAGAATATGTTAGCATCCTTAAAAAAACGGAGTATGCGTCCGGTTTCTTGGAAAGAAGGTATTTCGCGGTAATAAAAACGCGTTTCTATGCCGAGCTTGATTTTTCTTTTGCCTGCGTACCTGTCTAATTCCTTCAGGCTTTCCAGGGTTGCGTTAAGAAAAGGTTCGGCTGTTTTGTTTCTTTCTTCAATGGCCCGTTTTTTCAAAAAGCGGTACATTGGGGAACTGCAGCGTTTCCGACGGCAAAGGTCTATTAAATCGCGGGTGCGGTCAGGAATTTCTACCCTGCCGCAGTGCAATACCACCGCCTCGGCCCCCAGATTCTTTGCAGCATCAATGGTGTCTTTGGTATATTTTATGGCTTTCGCCCGTTCCGCGCTATCCATGGAAGACATTGAATAACAATCCGGCAGCGCCTTAGTCCGCGGCAAACCCTTGGGTATGGGGCAGTAATTATGCAAGCTGCCTACCTTAACCTCTCCTTTTTCGACAAACCTCCCAATATCCCTTACCATGGAAGGGGTAAGGTTAAAGCTTAACTCAATATCTTTGAATCCGATTGCTTTTATTTCTCTGATAATCCCGGCGGCGCGGTTATGGCGGAAGGCGTTCCACGAGGTAGAAAGAGCAAGGGCCATCTTATTATCTTCTTCTCTTGAGCCTCTTTCTTTTGCGTTCGCTGGGCTTCTCGTAATGCTTGCGGTCGCGCAGCTCCTTAAGAATACCCTCCTCTTCGATCTTCCTTTTGAACCTGCGCAACGCCGATTCAAAGGACTCATCCTTGCGTATCTCTATATGCTGCATGATTGATTCAGCTCCTTTCTGTTTATGATTTAAACATATAATATAGCATTGTTTTAGAAAGGTGTCAATGACTCTTGCGTACGGTCTATTCCACCTCAAACGAGATGATGACGTTGAAAGAAAGACGGGGGTAATCCAGGTCCTTGGGGAAGGCGGGAAAAGGCGAGGCCTCCCGGATGCTGCGCAGGGCTATCTCACGCAGATAACTGCTGGCAGAGGATTTTTCTTCCACCAGCCTCATGTCGCTAAGAAAGCCGTTGCGTGAGACTACAAAAGAAAGGTAGACCTCGCCGGTATCGTTGTGGGTATAATTCTGATAAGCGGCCCGCCTGACCTTTTCCCTTATAATCTGGTAATAGCTCAGGTAGGAAGGGTTGTTGATTTTATCAATATCCACTGCCGGCATGGTGATTCTTTTCTTCACGGCGATAACGTCCGGTTTGGTCAAAACCGGTTTATTGAATTCCGGCTGGCGGCTTAATATCTTCCGGTCTTTACGGGCCAGCGTTTCTTTATCTATGTTGATAAATGGCGGAGGGGCAACCCGGGAAGCTGAAAAGCGGGATGGTATCTTTAGGGGGAGATCGGCTTTACGGGGTGTTTTTTGCCGGATATCATTTATCTCCGGCTCTTTTTTAAGATACCTTATCTCGGTATTCTCCTCTGCCTTCTTTTTAAGATTGAAGCAAAAAGGATTGAAGCCGGGGGCATGGAATATAATCACCCCGTGGATAAAAATCGAAATAGCCAATGCCGTAAGGAATATCCTGTCGGATAACATGCTGTTATCCTAACATAATGGGCGTTGTTTTGCAAGATGCGGTTTTTCCGGTAGGCGGCCTTTACCTGTTCCGCCGATCTTTTCCCTGTTCCGCATTTTGTTAAATACGACCTCTCTTCTGTCGTAATCGGCCCAAAGGATGCTCTGTTTTATTCTCTCCCCAGAATCTTATTTTTTGTAGGATATCTTTTGCAGGTGAACCTTTCGCCTTCCGGGCAGTACCCCAGAATAACGCATTTTGCCCCGGCATTAGCAAAAACTGCCGGTAATTTCTTTTTGCAGATCTTAAGCATTTCTTCGGCAAGTCTCCTTATCTCCCATTGAGCCCGGGAGCAGCAGCGCTCTTTGAAAAAATGCAGCAGCTGACGGCAATTCATTGTAAACACTATCTTGGTTTCCGATGCCTGGGGCAGGATGAAACGCGCGTCCTCGTTAGCTGATTCGCCTTTTTTATTTTTTTTCTCAAGTGCCTTCAGGAGACTGTTGTAGTTTTTCTGGATCTCCCGCATAACGGCTATATATTTCTTTTTCGTTTCCTCCTGCGCCTCTATTGACGGGGGGATGATGTAATCGAAATCCTCCTCCTTGACGTAACGCTGGCTCTGCTGTGAATAGGATGCGAGCCTATGCCGGACCAACTGATGGGTGAGGGCCCGCGAAACACCTTCGGCGGCAAATGTAAATTTTACGTGCTCCAGAGGACTTTCGTGCCCCGAGGATACCACCGTTCTTATGAATTCCTCTCGTTTTTTTATTTCTTTCTCCCCGTCCCTGAACATCCCTGCGGCGAACCTGGCGGAATAACATTGCCGGCAGGCGGCATATATCAGGGAAACAGCGTTTTGTGAAAAATCCAATAGCTCCAGATGCAGTTGTGCTTGTCCCATTGAAGGCTCCTTTAATTTGACGGTGCGCTGTTTAACGAAAAAACTATTGCCACTTCCATCCCTATCGGGGAATTTTCCAATTCCCGCGGTAGCGGCGGGAAAGGGCCTGCCCTTATCACGGTATCGCTCGCTTCATTATCAAGAATACTTGAGCCGGAAGAATGCGTTATCTTGACATCTTCTCCTTTACCGTCGGGTAATACCGTAAAATATATCCGGGCTACCCCTTCAATCCCGTGTTTTTTCGCCCAAAGGGGGTACCTACGGGCTTCTTCTATCATGCGCTTAACCATATCCTGGTAGCGCAGCATCACTTCGTCCTGAGACTCGGTTGCCTTAACCTCCGGCTGTATTTTTTCTTTTGTTTCCTCCGGGAAGGCAGTTTTCTCGAAACGAGGAGGGCTCTTTGGAGATCTCAACTCCTCCTTGAGATTCTTGAATTTTTGGATTTTGTCAATGGTGTCTATTTTAGGCAGCAGCGAAGGCCTTGGCGTCTCAATCTCAACCTTCAGCTCATCGGGATTTTTTTGCTGTTGGGCGGGGATATGGAAACCGGGAGTTCCCAGGAGAAGGCAGTGGCCAGCAATAGATATCAAAAGCGCGTTTCTGAGCATGCTATCGCTTAACATCCCCGCCTGTCCTTGTTGATATTATTACCCCTTCGGCACCCGCCTGCCTGGCAACATCCATGACCCTGACCGCCGTCTTGAGGTTGACCCCTTCGTCGGCTTTAATGGTAACCGTTTTCTGCCCTGTCTTATCCAGAATGGCCTGAAGTCCCCGCCGGAGTTCTTCCGGAGGGCTCTCCCTCCCGTTAAGGTAGAGATCGCCGTCTTTAGAGATGAAAACGACAACCTTTTGTTCCTGGTGCGGTTTCGATGATACGGCGGCAGGCAGCGTTAGCTTTATTCCCGGGCGGGTAATGAAGTCAGACGTAAGCATGAAGAACAAAAGGAGGAGAAAGACCATGTCGATGAGAGGAGCTATATTTAAATTCGTGCTTACTTTTTTCCTTCCTTCGAATTCCACCATCATGCCTCCAGGAATTCCGCAGATGCATCCTTCATCCGGCTTGTTATATCGTCTACCCGGCCTTCGAAGTAATGGTAAGCCACCAGGGTCGGGATGGCGACAAAGAGCCCGGCGGCAGTGGTAATCAAGGCTTCCCAGATACCTCCTGCCAGTACCGAGGCGTCCACGCCTCCCCCCAATTCCTGTATTTTCATAAAGGCCTTTATCATACCGGTCACGGTTCCCAGGAGACCAAGCAGCGTGGCGGCGTTGACGATAACGGCCAGGATGCGCAGGTGTTTATCCATCTGCCGCATTATCCTGGAGCCGGCACGGGAGATTATCTTATCGCGTTCCTCGGGGGTTTTGTGGCGGATATGCATGCTGACTGCCAGGATGTGTGCAACCGCCCCCTTTTCCTCTTCGCATAATTTCAGCGCCTCTTCAGGCCTGGAGTTTTTTAATAATATCTTTACCCGCGGGCAAAGATTAGGAATCTGCGGCCTGTTTTGATAAAAATAATAGGAACGCTCCATGATGATAGCGATAGAAATTACCGAACATAGCAATATCGGCCACATCAGGGGGCCGCCTTTTAAAAATAGGTCGAACATCGCTCTCCCTTCTTTTATAGGCCGGCGGGTGCAAGTATCCGGCACCCGCCGGATGAAAAACGGTTATCAGAAGCTGGCTTTTATGCCGGCATAGAAGGACCGGCCCAGGGTCTCATAACCATAGACCTCCTGGTACTTTTTATCAAAGAGGTTTTCTATCCTTCCAAAGACCTGGAGATCCTTGGTGATATCGTAAGAAGCGGCAAGGCGGAATACTGTATAGGCCTTATCCGTAATATAACCCGTATCCTTACGGCTACCTACATAATTTGCCCCAAAATTAAGATTAGCCTTAGGCAGAAAGACCCAATTTACGTCAAAGTTAAATTGTCTTTCCGGGTGCCTTAAAAGCTCTTTTCCCGTTTCCTTGTCTTCGGTTTTGGTGTAAGTAAAATTGGCGCTTAATGTCAGGTTATCCAGAGGCATGAATTTCGTCCCCAGCTCAAGGCCTTTGGTTACGGCCTTGCCGACATTGTAATACTTACTGGTAGAATAATTGTAGTCAACCAGGTTGCTGTATTTGTTGTGGAAGTATGTCAGGTCTACGGCTACTTTATTTTGAAAAAAGTTTTGCTCAATCCCGAAATCGTAACTCTTGTTTTTTTCGGGGCTCAAGTTGGTGCTGCCGTAGCTGGAGTAAAGTTGGAAAAGCGTAGGGGCTTTAAAACCCGTCCCCCAGTTCGCCTTCAGACGAGTGCCGGTTTTTGGAATAAGATAAGCGGTAGAGATTTTATAAGTTGTTTCCGTACCAAACATCTCATGGTCATCGACTCTCAGGCCGGGAGTAATAAACAACCTGTCCCAAACCTTGAGCTGATCCTGCAAATAGTATCCGTAGTTATCAATGCTTTTACGGCCTTGGTAGCTTGAGTAGCCATACGGATCGGGAATAATGGTATAAGAAGATGCTCCGCTTTCCCTTTCATATTCAAAACCCGCGGTAACAGTATCCCATTTTACCGGAGAGATATTGTGTTGCCATTCTACCTTTTTATTATTCCCCTTGTACCAGTCGCTGATAATCGTCTGATTATGCGGATCCCAGGATTTCCTATCCTTACGGCGGATATCGTGGTGGGAATAAGACAAGCTATGCATCCACCATGAAGCGATCGACTGGTCAAAAGAAATTTTAGCCGCCAGGTCTCTTGACCAGGATGTATAATTCTGCATGTCGATGGGGTCGTATGTAACGGCGTCCGAATCATCGATAGATTTCCTTGCGTCGGTATAACACATAACCAGATTCAGCTCCGCATTGTCAAAAACCTTGTACCCCATCTTCGACGAAAGCGACAGGTTATGATACGGGTCTTTTTCCAAACCGGATATAGTGGAGATGCTGTCCGAATCAAGGCGCGTCGTCGAAAATGAGTAATTCAATTTATCCTCTGCCGTGGTCCCCCGTAACGCCACGCTTTCGCTGAAGCTGTTGTGCGAACCTCCTTCAAAAGAAACATCCGTTTTTAGTTTTCCTTCCCCTTTTTTGGTAATGATGTTGATCACGCCTGCCATGGCATCCGAACCGTAAAGCGTGGATTGCGGCCCGCGCACGACCTCGATACGCTCGATGTTGTCCGTTAAAAGGTTGGCGAAGTTAAACGCCCGGCTGGAATCGATCGGATCGTTCACCTCTATCCCGTCGATCATCACGAGGGTCTGTCCGGAGTTTGCCCCGCGCATAAAAACCGAGACCGCTCCGCCCATGGCCCCGGTCTGCATCACAGTAAGTCCAGGGATATCCCGTAATACTTCCTCTACTGTGCGCTTGCCGGATTTTTCTATATCCTCCGCCGTAATCACGGTAGTGGAGCTTCCGATCTCGGCCTGGTAGGTCTCGGTTTTTGTGGCGGAAACGATAACGTTTCCAAGGTTATAATTAATGGCCTCGTTGTCTTCCCCGGCCCAGACCTGGGCGGCTGCCAAAAACATCATTGTTGTTATCAGGATAAAGCTTAAGATCTTCTTTTTCATTCTTCTCCTCCCTCGAGAATACTTCCATGATAGGCAATCGACCGGGCTCGTAAAAGCAGTATTGAGTAGTTAGCAGTATTTGCCTTTCCCTGCATCCTGCATACAACTACTGTATACCGTTTTTCATTACCGTTGCGGGGCAGCGGAAGGGATCCCCTGTCACACCGGGGCAGGACACCCTCACTTCCTTTGCCTATCCGGAAAATAAACTGTTGATTTGTTTATAACTTTTCCTCTGAGTTATTTTCGGAGCCTTTGTCTTTGATCACCTCCTTCTTGCGTGGATCAGGTCCCCCATCCACTCTCCAAGAGCAAACGTCCTGTTTATAGGTCCAGGTTATGCGTTTTGCATTACCGCTAACCTTGGAATATGCCAATTCTTTCGCCGGTCTGCCTTCGAGCGTATAATACCAGGCCTTTTCTCCCCGCCTGCCGCTTACCCCGTCAATCGAGGTTACGAATACCAGTTTTCCCGCCGGGCGGGTTTCGACTATGGCGGCCTGCTGTAGTAACTCAAGGACTGTCCGGTTTTTTGCACGCGTTAGCTCAACGCTGCGCGCGGGACGAATCCCGCCGTAATCAATCTCTAGGGTAATCATGGGGCTGTCATTCTGAGGCCGCTGCGCCGAAACCGCTGCCTCCGGGTTCAACGCGGCCAGCGATAAAACGCAGAATGCCATTACTGACGTTAATTGTAGAGTCTTTTTCATGCCGGTCTCCTCTTTACGGTTTTTGCGCGAGTCTTAATACTCAATCCCTTTCCTGCGCGGTATGCCGCGGTCGTAGGGATGTTTTACCTTTTTGATCTCGCTGACAAGGTCCGCCGCTGCGATGATCTCCGCGGGAGCGCCTCTGCCGGTCAGGACCAATTCCAGCTTTGTCGGCTTTGCTGCCAGCAATGTCAGGACTTCCGGGATTTTCAGGAAGCCGTCCCGCAGCGATATGTTTATCTCGTCGAGTATGAGCAGGTCGTACCCGTTTTTAAGGTATGCTTTTTTGACGAAGGCCAGGCCTTTTAGGCACTTCTGGCGGATGCTAGTTTTATCGGCATCTTTATCGCAAAAAGGATGCTTGGCGGCGAAACCGCGCACCTTTACCCCAAGCTTTCTTAATGTTTTGTGCTCGGTATAACCCCATTTGGCAGGGTCTTTATGGAAATAGACATAACAGACCTTTAAGCCCTGCCCTTTCGCCCTTAAGGCGAGCCCTGCCGCGGCGGTAGTTTTTCCTTTACCATCCCCGGTATAAACGTGGATCAATCCTTTTGTCTGGTTTTCCATCTTAACCCTCCCTTGTCTTCTTCCGAAAGCAGCATGATGCAGGGTTTTAACGAGATCGGATTGCGTTCTATCAGGACCTCTGTCCGGTAAACTTCCTCGATGTCGCGGTAATTGAAGATTTCGTGTGGATAACCGAATTTACGGATTCGCCCGGCATCGATCATGATGAGTTTGCGGCAGTAAGTTGCCGCGAGGTTCAAGTCATGCATGACCATCAGTACCGCCAGCCCCAGCTCTTTATTAAGCCTGCGGATAAGGTCGAGGACGGTTACCTGATGCGTGATGTCGAGGTGGGCGGTTGGCTCGTCCAGCAGCAGGATCTTCGGTTCCTGCGCCAGGGCCCGGGCAATCAGGACGAGCTGCCTTTCTCCCCCGCTCATCTTATCCAGCGGTCTGTCCTTGAATCTCACGATCCCGGTCAGTTCCATTGCCCGGCGGGCGGCCCCGAGGTCTTTCTTCGTTTCAAAGAACTGCAAGAGAGAATAATGCGGGGTCCTCCCCAGCAGGACGAATTCTTCCACCGTCAATTCGCTGGCGGGGGGATTCTGCGAAACCACGGAGATGCTCTTTGCCAGCTCTTTAGGCCGGACTATCCTAAGCGGCCTGCCTTCTAAAGCGATACCCCCCTTAAGCGGCGGTATTACCTGAGAGATGACTCTCAGGAGTGTGGTTTTTCCCGAACCGTTGGGCCCGATCACTCCCAGGAGATCTCCTTTCTCCATCCGGAAATCAATGCCGCAAAGCACGCTTCTTCCCGCGTACCCGCAGTCTAAACCTGATACCTCCAACAGCGACATTTAAAAAACCTTTCTTTTTGCCAGGGCATAGATGAAAAGGCCGCCCCCCAGTATTCCGGTAATGACCCCTACCGGCAGTTCCATCGGCGCGATGACGGTACGGGCGATCGTATCGCAAAGAATCAGGAAGATCCCTCCTGCCAGGAAAGAAGCCGGCAGGAGGATGCGATGGTCCCTGCTCACGAAGATCCTCACGAAATGGGGAACGACGAGCCCCACAAACCCGATCATCCCGGCGGCGGCAACACTGAATCCCGCCAAAAGCGATGCGGTGACGAACAGAATCTTCTTGCTTCTTTCCACGGGCACGCCCAGGTGCCGCGCTTCTTCTTCCCCGAGGTTGAGTGCGTTAAGGTCAAGGCAAAACAGGTACGAAACCGTAAGGAGCACGATTACGGCAATTGCCGTAACCTTGATGATCGGCCAGTTCGGCTCGTCCAGCGATCCCATGATCCAAAAAATTATACCGTGCATATCCTCGGCACGTGAAAGAGACATGATCAGCATTACCAGCGATGAAGAAATGAAGCTTATCATTACGCCGTTAAGCAGCAGCCCGTAGAGCTTCAAGGAGCCTTTTCTGGCGTTAATAAGATAAAGCAGGAATATGATAAGGAGGGCGCCGAGAAATCCGGATAGCGGAAGGGTCAATACCCCCGGCGTACGGTATAATTTAAAGACGATATTTAAGGATACCCCCAGCGCCGCGCCTCCGGAGATACCGAGGGTGTAGGGTTCGACCAGCGGGTTGCGGAATAATCCCTGCAGGATAACCCCTGCCAGGGCCAAGGCCCCTCCTACCGCCAGCCCCAGTATGATGCGTGGCAGGCGGATATCAAAAATGATGCTGTAAGCGGCACTGCCCTTGCCTTCGCTAAGGGAGGCAAATATGTTTTTAAGCGGGACGGCGGCGGAACCAATGCAAAGCGATACGGCTGCCGCGCACAAGAGGAGCATACTCAAGAGCAGTAATCCGGTTATCCAGGAGAATTTCTTTTTATTCATTTTTCGGATGCAGCAACAGTGCTGTTTCTTCAAGGGTCTTGGCAAATGTTACCGGCGTAGGCGAACAGAATTTATCGCTGTCGACGATATAAATACGGTTGTTTTTCACCGCGGGTATGCTCGGATATTTGCGCCAAATATCCCTTTCATCGTTGCCGGTCATGCCCATCGTTGTGATGATTATTACGTCAGGCTTAAGCCCTATGATCTTTTCACGGCTATAGCGGCCGTTCGTGCCCGGCGGGCCGAGATTCTCTCCGCCGGCCAGCTCAATAAAATCGTTGATAAAGGAATCCTTGGTGGCAACCCAAAGCGGCCTTGCGCCTTCCTGGACAATGACTCCCGGTTTCGCAAGGCCGGTGACTGATTTTTTTACCGTCTCTACCTTAACCCGGGATTTTTCCAGGATCTCGCGGGCCTCCCCCTCCCTGCCGATGAGCCTTGCCGTTTCCTGAAACTGACCGCAGAGTTCTGAAAAGCTTTCCGCGGCGCGGAACACCACCACATCGATACCTAGCTCTTTTAACTTTTTTATGCTTTTGGGGCTGGTGATGGAGGTGGCGATCACCAGGTCAGGCTTAAGGGCGACGATCCGCTCCACGTTTATTTCCACCGCGGTGGCTACTTTTTCTTTTCCTTGAGCTTGCGGCGGTTTGCGGCAATGGATGGTAACCCCTACAATTTTATCCTGCGCGCCCAAAAGATAAAGCTCTTCGGTAATAGAAGGCCCCAGGGAAACTATCCTTTCCGCAAGGCCGCCGGTTTCTCCTGCCCGGCATCCGGCGGGATGGTAAAAAACGGATAGAACCAGAAAAACAAAAAATATTTTTTTCAGGCAGTGCGAAGTTTTAATCATGGTCGCCGTTCTTTTTATCTTGGAACCTCTGTAAACACAACCTTTCTCATCCCGCTCTCTGGGCCAGCCATCCCGCCGCCAGCATTAAAAACGATGCCAGGTATGAGATTGCTACGCTTTCTCTAACATGTCTGGTGCATAGGGGCTCAATGGTATTACCCAGCAAGGGTTTGGGCGCGGGGAGCCTACTGTAAAAATTCAATCCCCCCAGTTGTACGCCGAGCCCTCCCGCCATCGCGGCCTCAGGGCTATCGCTGTTGGACCCCGGACCTTTAAAAATGAATTTGGCCGCCCATCTTACGGAAGCGCGCCAATCCCTGCCGCGCAGGAATACGGCCGCGCTTATAAGGAATGCCGTGATCCTGGCAGGGATAAAATTAAGCAGTCCGTCAAGCCTGGCGGACGCCCAGCCGAATTCGCTGAAACGCTCGTTTTTATAGCCTACCATCGAATCCAGGGTATTGACGGTTTTGTAAAACCAGGCCAGGAGCGGTCCGCCTAAAAAGGCGTAAAAAAGCGGGGCCACGATGCCGTCCATGGTGCTTTCTGCGACGGTTTCTACCGTTGCCCGGATAATCCCGTTTTCGTCGAGATTTTCCGTATCCCTGCCTACGATCATGGAGAGCTCGTTGCGCGCCCGGCTTACACTGCCGTCTTTCAGGCTTTTTCCAATCTTGTTTGCCTCTTTTGCCAGGGACTTGGTGGAAATGGAGAAATATACCAGCACTACCGAAACCGCGTAAAATAAATGGCGGTTAAACAAAGCGCTTAACCCTAATATGCCCCATGCCGTAAGGATGACCGCTGATGTTGTCGCAATTAGCAGTATCACCCCGCGGATTTTCCTTTTTGGGCCGGGGTAATTCAGCCGTTTTTCCAGCACCGCGATCAAACGGCCGATGAGTCGTACCGGGTGCCAGGAAATTTGCGGATCGCCCAGAAGTAAATCCATAAGGTATGCCGCCGGGATCACCAGCGATTCTGTGCTCATACGCCTTTTTTGATAATCTTATAAAGCAACTTTAAATTCAGGTTTTTTCTTACGAGACCTGCGAGTTTATCGAATTCCCGATCGGGATCCGAGGATGAAGACCCCAGGAGGCGTAACCCTTTTCCATGGCGGATCCGGTTGAGAAATATTCTCCTGAAGCCATCCGCGTCAAATACCCCGTGCAGGTAGGTTCCCCAGACCCTGCCGTTTTCCAGCGATGCCCCTTCAAGGGCGGATGTCTTTTTGCCCCGGCGTTCGGTAACCCGGAATACCGGTAGGCACCCGTTAAGCATCCTCGTCCTGCCGTGGTGAATCTCGTAACCCGATACCGTTGTTCCCGATGCGATCTCGCGGGCCCTTACCTGGGAGAGTATCTTCTTCCTTTTGAATACCGTTGCCACCGGCAGGAGCCTTAACCCGCGGGTTTCTTTTTTTGCTGATTCCGTAGAGTCCTCGTCATAGATACATTCGCCCAGCATTTGATATCCGCCGCATAATCCGGTGATGCAGAGTGAGGGATTTTCCAGCTGTAGCCGTCGGATCGCTTCCGCTATTCCCGACCTTCTCAAGTAATGCAAATCAAAGATAGTATTCTTTGTGCCCGGGATAATCACGACGTCCGGGCTGCCGAGTTCCGGCGCCGAAGACACGTAGCGTAGGGTTACATCGGGTTCGTTCTCCAGGGCGTCAAAGTCGGTAAAATTAGATATATGCGGCAGGTTGACTACCGCGATATCCAGCAGTTCCTCCAGGTTCGCCATGCTCTTTTTCGAATCCGCGCGTTTCTCTAACGGCACCGCATCTTCTTCCGGAATACGGATATCTTTAAAATAAGGTATCACCCCCAAGACCTTTATCCCGGTTTTTTTCTCAAGAAACTTTATGCCCGGCCGCAATAGTCTTTTATCCCCGCGGAATTTATTGATAATGAATCCTTTAACCATTGTTTTTTCTTCGCGGCTTAGGAGCTCGAGCGTTCCGACGAGCCAGGCGAACACGCCGCCTTTATCGATATCGCCGACCAGTATCACGGGGGCATGCGCGCGTTTTGCCATCTCCATGTTCACGATATCGTGGGATCTCAGGTTTATCTCCGCAGGCGAGCCTGCGCCTTCGATAACCACTATGTCGTATTCGCGCGAGAGGCGGTTAAAAGACGCGAGAACTTCTTTTTTGGCCTCGCGTTTATATTCTACGTATTCATAAACCGACATATTCGCTAACGGTTTACCTTTTAGGATTATCTGCGCTTTCCGGTCCGACATAGGCTTGATTAGGATAGGGTTCATATCGGCGGAGGGCTCCACCCGCGCCGCCTGCGCCTGCACTGCCTGCGCCCGGCCTATTTCCCTGCCGTCGCGGGTAACGTATGAATTCAGGGCCATATTTTGGGCCTTGAAGGGAGAGGTGCGGAAGCCGTCCTGCAGGAAGATACGGCATAAGGCGGCTGCTATTACGCTCTTGCCGACTCCTGAACCGGTCCCGCATATCTGTAATGCCAGCTTATTCTTCATTATCCTTAAGAACCGCTTTCAAGCTGCTTAAAAGCTTCAGGTTGTCTTTATGTTTCTTTACGGCTACGCGTATGTATTTATTCCCGAGCCCGCTGAAATTGCCGCAGTCGCGTATAAGGAGGCCGCGCTCCAGAAGGCGCCTCTGGAGTTTGTTAGCGGTTGGTCCGGAGTTTATTTTCAGCATTATGAAATTTGCTCCCGTTGGGTATGGTTTGAGCGCTTTGATGCGGGAGAGCCTCTCAAACAGGAAGGCACGCTCTTTTAACAATAAGCCCCTGGCTCTTTCCTTGAGGCCTGTATCTTTCAGGAGCGCTTCCGCGGCAGTCTGCGCCATAATATTTACCGGCCATGGCTGTCCCCGGCTTAAAATGCCTTTTATCAAACCCGGTGGTCCTACGGCATATCCCAGCCTTAATCCTGCCAAGCCGTAGAATTTTGTCATCGATCGCAATACTACGAGATTTTTGCCTTCTGCGGCTTCCCTACAGAGACTTTCCTGCCACTCCATGTCTATAAACGCTTCGTCCAGGAGCAGCCACGTATTTTTACGGCGCAGGCTGCGCATGAGAAACAGGAGTTTCTTACGGGGAAATATTTTTCCGGTAGGGTTATTGGGGTTTGATATTATCACGATGTCGTTAGCCTCGACCTGCTTAACAATCTCTTCCGTATGAAAATCAAAGCCGTTAATTTCCTTGAGCCGTATAAATTTTACCTTTATTCCTGCTTCCCGCAGCGCCTTTTCATACTCGCTGAAAGCCGGAGAAACTATTATCCCGGCTTGAGGTTTTAGCGCTTGCACTGTACGGTAAATAAGATCGGCGGATCCGTTTCCGACAGCGATGCTGCCGCCCCCCACTTTTAAATATCTGCTCAAAGCGGTTTTGAGTTTCGTATTTTGCGGGTCCGGGTACCTGAAAATACCGTTAAGACAGGAGCGGATGGCTCTTTTTACCCGGGGTTCGACGGCAAAAGGATTGATATTAGAGCTGAAATCTACGATACCGCGCGGCCTTATTTTGAATGCCTGGCAAAACTCCTGGATGTTTCCTCCGTGCGTGAACTTCATCATTTTAAGATTAAGAATACCGTCAAGCTTACCATCTCAATCACTTCGTTCAATGCTCCCATAATGTCTCCGGTAACTCCTCCCAGGCGTCTTTTTAGGTAAATAACGGCTAAGGCGGTCAGCAAGAACACCGGTATGGCAAAAATAAAGAATTTTACCTCAAGCAGCATTATTCCGGCACACGCCAAGATACAGCTGGCGATGATGACCTCTTTTACTCCGATATTCTCTACGAATCCCCTGCCGAATCCCCCGGCTTCCCTGGCATAAGGGGATGCAAACGCGGCATATACCATTGCCCAGCGGCCGGCAGCCGGAGCCAAGAGGAGCGCATACGGTGCCGTTTCACGAGGGATGTCTCTGATCAGGATTACCTTTAATATCAGCAGCAATACCAGCGCAATTACCCCTTTGGCTCCGCAATGCGCGTCTTTCATTACCTCAAGTATTTTTTTCTTTTCCCCGCCGGCACTAAAACCGTCGCAGGCATCGACAAAACCTTCCAGATGCAGCGCTCCGGTAAGCCAAACCCAAACCCCGGTTATTACGGCTGCCGTCAATAAGGAAGAGGCGGATACGGACAGCATGGCACGCAAACAAAGCAGCACCGTCCCGATAAGGAGGCCGATCAAGGGAAAATAAGCCATAGATCTGGCGGATTCCTCCGGTTTGACGGCCCCTTTTTCAGGAAGCGGCAATACTGTCAGGAAGCGCGCTGCGACATATATGTCTCTAAGAAGATGCATTTGTTTCACCTGAAACCCCGGCGTCTTTAAAGGTAGCCATCTCGTTTAATATTTTTATTCCGGCCTCGATCATCGAAATCCCCAGGCATGCCCCGGTTCCTTCCCCTAATCGCATCTTGAGGTTAAGTACGGGCTCCAGCCCCATCCATCTCAAGGCGATCCGGTGCCCCTTTTCTACCGAATCATGGCTTGCAAAAAGGTATTCTTTCGATAAGGGGGAAATCTCTGTTGCAATCAGCGCGGCACTCGCCGTAATGAATCCATCGATGACGACCGGGACCCTGTTTTTTGCTGCGGCCAGTATCACTCCGGTAAGACCGCCGATCTCAAAGCCTCCTATTTTTGCAAGAACATCAATCGGGTCGTACCGGTCCGGCATATTTATTCTCAAGGCGGTTTTTATCACCCCCACCTTATTCTCAAGCTGCCTGCCGCTTATTCCTGTTCCCCTGCCGGTGACATCCTTGATCCTTGTCCCTGTAATGCATCCGGTTATGGCGCTGGCTGCGGTAGTATTGCCTATCCCCATTTCTCCCAAACCTGCTATAGCAATCCGTTTTTTGGAAAATTCTCCCTCAAAAACGCTTATCCCCGTCTCAATGGCTTGGATAGCCGTATCCCTGTTCATTGCCGGCCCCCTGGCGATATTGTTTGTGCCGGAAGCCATCCTTTGCTCGATAAAATTTTTACGGCGCGTCCTGATCCTTACCGCACTGCCCATATCTACTATAACTACATCCGCCCCCACGTGCCTGGCAAGGACATTGATGGCCGCCCCTCCGTTTAAAAAATTACGAATCATCTGAGCGGTTACATCCTGAGGGAAAAGACTTACGCCTTCCCGCGCTACGCCGTGGTCCGCCGCTATCGTAAATATCGTTTTACGGCTTAGCCGGGGGCGCAGATTGCCAGTTATCCCAGCCACCCTCCTTGAAAATTCCTCGAGCCTCCCGAGGCTATCCTTAGGCTTAGTCAGGATATCCAATCTCTTCTTTGCCGCGGCTGCGGTCTTCTTATCGGGTAGCGTAATCCCCCTCAGGGTATCTTTTATCAATCTCATTATTTTTCCCTCTTGAGTATCAGCGGCAGACCCGATATCATATATATCACCTCGTCTGCCCGGGAGGCAACAATCTGATTGACCGAACCGGCTATATCCCTGAATCTCCTCCCCAGCTTGCTTTCCGGGACAAGACCGCAGCCGACCTCGTTAGAGACTATTATGACGTCGGATTTTCCGTTTTTGACAGCCGCGGTAATTTCCGCGACCTCTTTTTTAATTTCATCCTCCCCGCGTCCTTTCATCATAAGCGAGGATACAAACAGGGTAAGACAGTCAATAATTATCAACGCCCGCGAAGCCGCCTCCTTTCTTAAAAGCGAAGCCAGGGCGCGGCTCTCTTCTATTGTCTTCCAAGAGGACGGTCTGTTTTTTTTATGCAGGGCAACCCTTTCCTTCATCTCCTTGTCTATAGGGACGCAGGTGGCCACAAAGACCTTATCCTTGCGGCTGGACTGCGCTAACTTGACGGCCAAGGAGCTCTTCCCGCTCCTTGAGCCGCCGGTTATGAATATAAGCTTTCCCATAATATCTCTAAAGATTCTTCAAGGTCTGGACGCGAGAACACCTCAATGGTTAAAACGCCCCGGTAAGCGCGCGCTTCCAAAAACAGCAGGATATCGTTCAATAACGTCTTGCTGAAATACTTCAAGGAGATATGATCCTTGCCGCAGTCAACTCCGTGAAGATGGATTACGCGTGTAAGTGCGTAATATTTATCAAGATGCCCCATAACATCAATCCCGGATTTAACCAGGTGGCCGATATCTACGCAGACGCTGGCGCCGCTGGATGAAAGCACGGGGTCATTATAGGAGAACGGGTATCCTAGGTTCTCAATGGCTATGTGTTTTGCCAATGATAAATCTCGGCGCATCAGCAGATCCAGGGATTCTCCAGCCCTGGACTGCCAGCTTGTTATATCATCCTTGCATTCTTCAGGCAGATTGACATGCATGATGTATGACTGCGGGGCAAGCCCTTTAAGATATCTCGTTAGTCTCGTGACGGTACCAATTGATCTTATTCGCTCGGCATCCCTCTTTGCCCCAAGGCCAATCTCCAGGGGCAAATGAACGGTATAGGAGAATCCCCATCTCTTGCTTAAGCGCTTCAGCTCTTTTATCTCTGCGGGGGTAGGTATGTTCCCGCAGGCCGGGTCTTCAAAAAGTACCAGTTCGATATCCCCGATCGACCCTTTGAGTCTATTAATGTTCTCAAGTATGGTAGCCGGGTATATATAAGATGTTGTTCCTATCTTGAAGGTAAGGTTATCAAACCGCTTTACTTTTTTAAGCCCGGAGCCCATTGCCATAAAAAAATCCTTAAGCTTTTTAAACTTAAGGATTGCACCCTGCTTTTTTACTTAACCCTTATCCGCGAGGTAAACTTCAATATCTCCAGGAAGAGGTATTCTGACTTCGGGGTTTTATCTTTTGCGCCTTCCCAGCCTCAAGGCCAGTGGCTTATGCAATTTTTTTATCCCCCCCTTACAGCAGCGGGACTGTATCCGATTCCCACGGATTTCCCTCTAAACCTGCACGCCTAATTGTATATATACTTTAACAACTAGGTGTATTTTTGTCAAATAATTTTTTTAGTCCCGGTTTTGATCAATGCGCTACGATCTGCCAGCCCAACATCCCCAGCGCGCAAAGCCCGCTGACAATCAGTCCAGCGCATAATACCCCCGTGACGATTGCCAAAAATGCATACCTGAAACGTATCTTAAAAAGCGATGCTGCGACTACCCCGCTCCATGCTCCTGTTACCGGTAATGGGATGGCCACAAATAACGCCAGGCCGAGCGCCTCGTATTTCTGTATCGTATCGGAATTCCGTTTGGTGCGCTCAAAAAGCCAATCAAAGAAACGCGCCCAGGCCTTGAACCTGCGCAGCCTTCGCGATACCGGTTCAAGTAAAAACAGCGCAGGGGCTACAAAGATAATGTTTCCTATAACTGACAACCAGTAGGCCTTTATTACTGGAAATCCGAAAGACAACGCCAGCGGTATCGCTCCTCTTAATTCCGAGATCGGAAGGGCACCCACTATGATTACTATTGTCTCGCGGGGCAATCCCCTAAGCCATTGCAATGCAATCTCAAGCATGGAGCCCATCAATTGGCGGCATACCTTCCTACGAGCGGCACAAAGGTGCAGCCGCAGAGCCCTTCGTATAATAACGTTGAGTTTTTCTTTTTTCCAAGCGTAAGCATCTGGCTAAAAGTTCCCCCGAGAGGGGCGATAATCCTACCCCCTTCCCGTAGCTGTTCGATAAGGGGAAGCGGTATTTTCTCGGATGCGGCAGTGATAATAATTCTGTCAAAAGGGGATTCTTCAATCCATCCGAGGGTCCCGTCGCCCATCTTAAGCGTGATATTTTGATAACCCAGTTCTTTCAAGATCCCGGTTGCCTTTTTTCCTAATTCCGGGATGCGTTCAATACTGTAAACTTCGGCTGCCAGTTCCGCCAGTATCGCAGCTTGATACCCTGAACCGGTCCCTATCTCAAGCACCTTTTCGTTTCCTTCTAATTGCAGGGCCTCTGTCATGACCGCTACGATGTAAGGCTGCGAGATAGTTTGGGAATCCCCGATAGGGAGCGGGTAATCCTCATAGGCCTTGGCTTGCAGGTCCTTCGGCACAAACCTGTGCCGCTCTACCTTACAAAACGCATCGAGGACCCTCTTGTTGTTTATACCGCGGGATAAAATCTGCCCCTCTACCATCACTTTTCTTAAAACGGCATAATCCATATTTCCCGTATTATAAAACGGATAAACCTGGCAGTATCAAGAAAACTGTTGATCTGGCTTTTTTCATCTCCGTAAACAGTATTAATCGCTACGGACTCTATGGTAAATCCCATTTCTGCGGCCCTGATGAGGATTTCGGTTTCCGTTTCATATTTAGTGGTCATGAGGTTAAGCCGCTCAAGAAGTTCTCTGCGGATAAGGCGGAATCCGCATTGGCTGTCCGGTATCCCCTGTTTTGTTACCAGCGAGATAAGCCATGACATAAAGGTATTGGTGATTATCCTTAGCCATGGCATGGCGCCTGTTTTTTGCATGCGGTTGCCGATAATTATGCCGGCAGGCGAACGTCCGGCTAGCTGTATAAACGAAGATATATCTTTAGGAAGGTGCTGGCCGTCGCCGTCCATTGTAATTACAGCTTCGAAACCCCTATCCGAAGCGTACCTGAAGCCCTTGGCAAGCGAGGCGCCCTTGCCTTCATTGACTGGGTTTTTCAGGACCGTTGCGCCGTTATCGCGGGCAAGAGAAACGGTGTTATCGGATGACCCGTCATCGATTACAACAACATCCAGATTATCGCGGCGGATTGCGCTTACCAAGGAACCGATGGTCCTGGCTTCATTATAAGTAGGGATAATTACGCACGCCTTCATTCTATCCAGAACCTCCTGAACATGCTCCATTGTCCGGGATAACGGAGGATATAGTTCTCGATAACGGTTTTATAAGAATAAACCAGTGCCCGGATATCCGATTCCCTGTCACCGCTTTCCTTAAATTCAATCGGTTTCTCGAAACGCAAGGTGAAACTATCGTCAGGATTGCGCAACATAAATCCCGGCACCAGCGCTGCATCGGTCTTTAAGGAAAGGGCTGCCGGGCCGGCAGGCAGGAGGGTTGGCTTACCGAAGAAATCCACCTCTATTCCCTTCTCGTTAAAGTTGCGGTCTCCCAGCAATGCCAATACAGAATTCTGTCTTAGGACCTCAAGGCAATTTCTTACGGCCTTGCCTACCGGGATTACCTTGACCCCCTTGATCTGGCGCTGGTAATTGAAGAAGCTGTTTACCTTTTTATCTTTATGCGGCAATGCCACTGCCGCAAAGGGGTAACCCGATAAGGCTAAGGCCGCACCTCCTAACTCCCAATTCCCCATATGCGCCGTCAGCGTAATTACTCCTTTTCCCCTGGAAAGCCCCTCCTCGATGTAACGGACATTTTCTATGCGTACATTATTTTCTATGTAGGCGCGGTCTATTTCAGAAAAACGGAAAAAATCTACCAGGTATTTAGCAAAATTCCTGAAGATTTCCTTACGGATGCGCCTGATTTCCCCGTTGGACTTCTGAGGGAAGATTGCCCTGAGATTTTGCAGCGTGACGCGGCGGTCATGCCAGGCAAAAAAATAATGCAGGTCCGAAAATAGCACCGCTAAGGCATAAGCTTTCCTGATGGGTAATGCCAGCGCCAATTTTTGACCAAGCCGATAAAGATAGTAACTAACCATTTCCGGCGGCTAGCTCCAATAGCAACCTTGCAATATCAAGGCTGGCGTGCGGTTTGGCAATGCGTATCGCAGACCTCTGCATTGCCGATAGCTTCGAGGGGTGCCTTAGTAAGTCGCCGATAATAAGATTGATTCCATCCGGTTTATCGGTCCTGACGGCCGCGCCATGGCTGATAAGATAAGAGGTATTATTGGCCTCCTGTCCGGGTATGGGCTTAACGATAACCATCGGCATGCCTTTGCATAAGGCCTCGGCCGTAGTTACCCCGCCCGGCTTGGTTATGATAATATCCGAAACTTCCATCAGTTCGTGGATATTACCTGCGTAACCGAGGAGCGCAATGCTTCTTCTATATTCTCCGAGATTTCTCTTGAGAGAGCGGTAGAGTTTTTTATTTGTGCCGGTAACTATAATTTCCTGGGCGTCTGAATCTAGCCTTTCCAGGGATTTTACTATAGTCCTGATAGGCCCTAGCCCCTGCCCTCCGCCCATCAATAAAATAGTTTTAAGCCCGGGGTCAAGCCCTAGCCCCTGCATCGTTTTTAACCTGTCTGCCGGCTCATTAAACTTGGGGTCGCAGGGGATGCCCAGGGATTTGATCCTGGCCGGGTCGGTGCCCTTATTTGCCAGGCGTAAGGAAACCTCTTCGGACGGAGTGATATAATAATCTACGTTGTCGTGTATCCAGTAAGAATGGGGGATATAATCGGTAAGCACCCCTACCAGAGGGACGCCTGAATAATAGGTTTTTTTAAAATCTGAGACCATCCCGCAAGGGAAGGCCTGAGTGCATGCAATGGCATCAGGGCGGAATTTTTCAAAGAGATTTTTTAACTTCGGGGAGTTGAGCCTGTGCACCCTTTTCCTTAACCTTTCAACGTTTTTGACTATCGATGGGTTATCGTAGAGATAGTCCCAAACCCTGGGCGTGCGTTTGATAATTTCCATATAAAGGCGGTTGACCACCTTCTCGGATATGGGGTTTGTGTAGTTTAAGGCGTTGATATTCAGGATTGTAACGCGCGGCTCCAGCGACCTGATAGCTTTTTCTATTGCGAGTGTGGCACTGTGGTGCCCGGAGACTTCCGATATATATAGTAACGCTATGCGGGGGTGCTTATTCATAGCCTATATAGTAATATAAAAGCCCGTCTTGTCAATCGCGATTGCCATGGTTATGATTACTTTACTCCTCCTTGATGCGGGCAAGGACGTCTCCTATCTTTGCGGTGTCCCCCTCGCGCAGGATAATCTCAGCCAGCGTACCTGAACAGGGGCTGGGAAGGTTAAAAGTAGCTTTATCCGTAGCTAATTCAACCAGCTCGGACTTTTCAGAAAGTTTTTCCCCCTCCTTGAAATACCAATAGGAAACCGTTGCGTTTTTAATGCCTTCTCCTAATTCTGGTAGCACTACTTCGGTCATGAGAACCTCCGGATTGCTAAATATTAAAGTTAAATCCCGCGGGCATCTTTAATGGTTTCCCGCAGCGATTCGGAAATAGTAGGGTGCGCAAAAATAGTCCCGCGAATCCTGGAAACCGTCAGGGATGCCGATACCGCCAGACTGACGGTAGCGATTAATTCCGTAGCGTGGGGCCCGATAATTACGCCTCCCAGGATACGGCCGCTTTTCTTATCCGATACTATCTTTATAAAACCGTCGGTTTCATCCAATATGTGGGCCATGCCTGAGCCGCGAAAATCAAAACGATGCACTTCCGATGGAATCGCAAGCCTGGCGGCATCTTCCTCGTTTAAACCGGTGCTGGCTATTTCCGGAGAGGTAAAAACGCAGCTTGGAATATTGCTGATGTTGTATTTTTCCCGGGACTGCAAGAACATATTCTCTACCGCCAGTTCACCTTGATATGCCGCAAGGTGCGCCAGCATAATAGTGGACGCGCAATCTCCCGCGGCATAGATATTGTCAATGCTGGTCTTAAGCCTTTCATCCGTAATAATCCTCCCCCTATCCAGCGCGATACCCAATTCCTCGATCCCCGCCATCGAACTGTTTGCTTTCCTGCCTACGCACAAAAGCGATTTTTCGTAACTGTCAATGCCCGCCTGCGGATTATGCGCATCGGTCTGGAGCATAACTTCGATGCCCCTTTTCTTAAAAATCACCTCGATTTTCCTGGCGACCTCTCTGTCCATCCCGGGAAGCAGTTGAGTAGTTTTTTCCATAAGCCCCACCCTGACCCCCAGCATCGAAAATAGGCTGGCGAATTCACATCCAATTGCTCCCCCTCCGATTATCAAAATGGATTCCGGAAGTCGCGTTAAGTTTAGGATATGATTGGAAGAGATAATCCTGTTGCCGTCTATCTTAATGCCCGGCAGCTCTAGCGGCAGCGAGCCGGTTGAGATAAGGATAAACCTGGTTTTTAGATTACGTTGCCCTATCTTTACGGTATCGCCGGAAAGCAGGCGCGCCTCATCAGGCAAGAAATCAATCCCCTCAAGCAGGGATTTCATTCCGGTCCGCAACTTAGCGATGAGATTGTCTTTTCTGGCTTGAATCCGCGAAAAATCCGGGGAGACGTCATTAACCGTGATACCAAAAGAAGATCCCTTTTGGGCAAGGGCATAAATCCTTGCGGACTGAATCAGGCTTTTGGTGGGGATGCATCCGTAATTAAGGCAGGTGCCGCCTATGGCGTCCTTCTCAACCAGCGCAACCTTAAGGCCCAAGCCCCTTGCCTTCAGGGCGGCATTAAAGCCTGCCCAACCCGCGCCGATTATAATAAGGTCGTAATCCATTAAGTTAAGGCAATGCCCCTATACTGTTCTTTAAGTTTGGCGGCAACTTCTAACAGCCTTTCCTTCTGGTGCAGGTCAAGGCCCAGTTCGACAATGCCCTCAATACCTTCTCTACCTATCCTGCAGGGAACCCCAAGACAGGCATCATTGATACCGTATTCCCCCTTGAGGGAAACGCAGGCGCCGATAAGGCGTTTTTCATCCTTTACGACTGCTTTTACCATAGCAGTAATTGCCGCTGAAGGGGCAAAATAAGCGCTACCGCTTCCCAGGAGCGTTACTATTTCGTGCCCGCGAGCCACCGTCCTTTTAATAAGAACAGCTGCCTTTTCATCGTCTATGATTTCGTCCAGGGGTATGCCTTTTATGATGGTGAATCTCGCTAGCGGCATCATCCCCTCTCCGTGACTTCCGATAACGCACGGTTCGATATCGCTCAAAGCTACCTTTAATTCCTCGGATATGATATTAGCAAACCTTGAGGCATCCAGGCTTAACCCCATTCCAAACACGCGCTCTCTTTTAAAGCCGGTTGCCTCCAGGACAAGGCGCGTCATAAGGTCCAGAGGATTGGTTACTACGATTACAACCGCTTCCGGAGCAAACCTTTTAATATCCAGAGAAACTCCCCTTACAATGGAGGCGTTTTTATTTAGCAGCTCCTCGCGCGTCATGCCTGGCTTACGGGCAAGCCCGGCCGTAAACACGACAATGTCGCAACCCGCAATATCACCGATATCGGCGCTTCCCTTTATGTCATAGTCGGCCTTGAGCGCCTGACGGGCATCCTGTATGTCAAAGGCCTTGCCTTCCGCCAGGCCTTTGACGATATCCACCAGCAGAATTTCTCCTGCGCCTTCCTGGGCAAGGCGCATGGCAGTCAAGCTCCCCACATTCCCGGCTCCAATAATCGCAATTTTCATATTTTTATAATTATGATAACGGGCGCGACCGCTTTAGATGTTATTAATGATGGCGTCCGCCATCTGCTGCGTGCCGACGCTGGCAGGGTCATCGCGGTTGGGTTTTAAATCATAAGTTACGTATTTACCTTCGAGCAGGACTTTCTTTACCGCATTCTCAAGCTTCTCTGCCGCGCTATCCTCTCCCAGATACCGCAACATCAGTACTCCGGAGAGTATCATGGCAGTAGGATTGACCTTATTTAAACCGGCGTATTTTGGGGCTGCGCCGTGCACCGCTTCAAAAACAGCCATATCCTTGCCTATGTTGGCACCGGGGGCGACGCCTAAACCTCCGATAATCCCTGCGCAAAGGTCGGAGATGATATCGCCGTAAAGATTGGGCAAAACCAGGACATCGTAATCCCGCGGCTTTTGCACCAGCTGCATCGCCATGTTATCGACAATTGCCTCTTCAAACTGCACCTTATTTGCATAGCGGCTGGCGACCTCGCGGGCGGTCCTGAGGAACAATCCGTCGCTGAATTTCATGATATTTGCCTTATGCACCGCGGTAACTTTTTTGCGGTTATATCTCGTGGCGTATTCAAAGGCAAATTCCACTATTCGCTCCGAGGCGTATCGTGAGATTGGCTTGATGGAAACCGCGGAATCAGGCCTGATGCTTTTTTTGGTGTAGCGCTCTATTTCCTTGATAATCTTCGCGGTCTCGGGGCTGCCCTGTTCAAATTCTATCCCTGCATAGAGATCCTCGCTGTTTTCCCTGATAATCACCAGGTCAATATCGCGGTATTGGCTCCTTACCCCCGGATAATATTTGGCAGGGCGGACGCAGGCGTAAAGGTCCAGTGCCTGCCGGATGGCAACGTTAACCGAACGGAAACCCGTGCCTATCGGGGTAATGATAGGGCCTTTTAAGGCTACCTTGTTTTTTTTGATGGAATCAAGCGCGGCCTGCGGCAAAATCTGGCCGTGTTTATCCAGGGCTGTCTGGCCTGCCTCCACCTCTTCCCATTCTATTTTTACGCCGGTCGCATCAACGCACCTCTTAGCGGCTAAGCTCAGTTCCGGACCGGTCCCGTCTCCGGGGATAATGGTTACTCGGTAACTCATGATAACTTAAGCTCTCCGTGTTTCTTTAAATAATTTATAATGCCGCCTTCGCTCAATAACTGTTGCATAAACTTCGGAAAGGGGCTAACTGTAATCTCCGAGCCTTTAGTAAGATTTCTGACTATTCCTTTCTCAAGGTCAATTTCAAGGGTATCGGCCTCGCCGATGCCGCGGGTATCCAATTCTATTAAAGGCAATCCGATATTGAAGGCATTGCGGTAGAAAATACGCGCGAAGCTGGGGGCGAGCACTGCCTGGATACCTGCCTCTTTGATTACCAGCGGTGCCTGTTCTCGGGAAGACCCCATTCCGAAATTTTTACCGGATACGATGAGGGAATGCCCGGGAATGATTTTTTTTGGGAAATCCGCGTCGATATCCTCCATGATATGCTTGGCAAGTTCCTTGATGTCCGTGATGGCAAACTTATAGCGCCCGGAGATGATAAAATCCGTATTAATATTATCGCCTAATTTTAGCGCCTGCCCGCGGATCTTCATAATTGCCTGAATTCCTCCGGGTTCTTTACCTTAGATATTGCCATATCCCTGGTGATTAAACCGGAATGGTAAAGCTCCTTGAGGGATTTATCCATGGTTTTCATTCCGTGCTGGATGCCTGTTTGCATCAGGGTGGGGATCTGTTCTATCTCCTGCTCACGGATGAGGTTTCTTATCCCGGGAGTCCCTATCATTACTTCGCAGGCCAGGATCCTCCCCTGTCCCGATGCATGGGGAAGCAGGAGCTGGGAAATCACTCCCTGTATGCAATTGCCTAGCTGCAGCCTCACCTGCTGCTGTTGATGAGGAGGAAATACGTCTATAATCCTCTCGATGGTCTGCGGCGCGTCCGGAGTATGCAGGGTAGCCAGCACCAGATGTCCGGTCTCTGCGGCAGTTAAGGCCGTAGAGATTGTTTCTAAGTCGCGCATCTCACCCACCACTATAACATTAGGGTCCTGCCTGAGAGCCCTTTTTAAGGCCTCGGCAAACGAGTGGGTATCGGAATAGACCTCGCGCTGTTTGATAACTGCCCTATTATTGACGTACATAAACTCAATAGGATCTTCAATGCATACTATCAGGCATTCCCTTTCTTTGTTGATAAGGTCCACCATGGCGGCCAGGGTAGTGGTTTTACCCATACCCGTAGGCCCCGTAACCAAAACCAGGCCGTTGGGCTTACGGGCCAACTCTAGCGCTATCGGCGGTAACCCTAGTTCCTGAAGCGAGGGGATGACAACCGGCACGCGCCTGAAGGCTGCCTCCACTACCCCGCGTTGCATATGGATATTTACCCTGAATCTATCCATCTCTGGCAGGGCAATGGAAAAATCCAGCTCCAGCTTTTGCTCAAAGACATCCTTTTGGGCATAGGTCATAAAACTGTAGATCATGCGCTTAAGGTTTTCACGGTTAAGAGGCTCGCCTTCGCTGCGATAGAGCTTGCCGTCGATACGCAGGATAGGCGGTTCGTTTTCGGTAAGGTGCAGGTCCGAAGCCTTTTTATCAATGCACATCAAGAGCAGCTCGCGTATTTCCATGCAGCCTCCTCCCGTTAAAGATATTTACGCGGATCCGTAATATGCCCCCGCATTGCCGAGGCAACCACGGTTGCCGGCGATGCCAGGTATATGAAAGCCGAGGGGTTGCCCATCCGGCCTTTAAAGTTGCGGTTGGCGCTCGAAATTACTATTTCTCCGTCGGCAGGAATACCGTTATGCGTGCCTACGCAAGGTCCGCAGCCTGGAGCGACCACTGCTGCGCCCGCCTTGACCAATACGTCAATTATACCCGAATTCAACGCCTCAAGCAATATGCTGCGTGAGGCCGGCGCTACGATAAACTTAACCCCCTTTGCTATGCTGCGGGATTTAAGCATCTTGGCGGCAACCCTTAAATCGTCCAGCCTGCCGTTAGTACAGGTGCCCAGGAATGCCTGGTCTATCTTTATCTTTTTGAGATTCTCCGCCGGCCCTGCGCTGTCAACGCTATGCGGAGAAGAAACCTGGGGGGAGAGCCTCGAGATATCGTATTCGATAACTGCATCGTAGCTGGCATCCCGGTCCGCCGTAACGGCCTTGAACTTATGTTTCTTGGCCCGCATCTTAAGCCACGAGATAGTCTTCTTATCAACCGGCATAAAGCCGGTCTTTGCCCCCATCTCTACTGCCATATTGGAAATAGTAAAGCGGCCGTCCATGCCTAGCTTGTCTATTACGGGACCGGAAAACTCTATTGCTTTATAGGTTGCTCCGTCTGCGCCGATACGGGTAATGATATAAAGGATGAGGTCTTTGGCAAATACCCCCTTAGGAAGCTTCCCTCTCAGGATAATTTTTACGGTCTCAGGGACCTTAAACCAGCTTTTGCCGGTTGCCAGCGCTACCGCTAAATCAGTAGAGCCTACCCCGGTAGAAAAAGCCCCCAAGGCCCCGTAGGTAGAGGTATGGGAGTCCGCTCCGAGCACCAGGTCTCCGGGCAGGACCTGCCCGGATTCCGGTATAACCTGGTGACATATGCCGCATCCGATATCGTAAATCCTGGCGCCGTAGTCTGAGGCAAACCCCCGCATTTTTTTGTGGACGCGCGAAACCCCTTCGCTTGGAGAAGGCGCGCTGTGGTCTATCACCATGCAGAAAGGGGCCTTAAGATGCTTAAGCCCCATTTCCCTTACGCGGTCGATTATAATCGATGATGTGCCGTCCTGGCCGAAAGTAAAATCTATTTTGCAGACGGCAAAATCGCCTGCCGAAAGCCGCCTGCCGCAATGATTGCCAAGTATCTTTTCCGCAGTAGTCTTGCCCATCAGATTTTGGTTATCCACCCCTGGAGCCTCTCCATTGCCTTGATAAGCTGGTCCATACCGGTGGCAAAGCTTAGACGGATGCAGTCGCTGCTGCCGAACCCTTCCCCCGGTATGACAGCCACCATTTCCTCGTTTAGCAAGCGAGTGGCAAATGTCAGGGGGTCCATCTTGGTCTTGGAGATATTGCAGAAAAGGTAAAATGCCCCTTCGGGCTTAATATAACTAAGTTTATCTATGCTGCTTAACCTGGCAGCGAGGTAATCCCTTCTTTTCTGAAATTCCTTGCACATCTGCCTGCTGAATTCGTCGGGCGCATTCAGTGCTGCGGCTGCCGCTTTTTGGGATATCGAGCTGGGATTGGAGGTGGAATGATCCTGAAGCCTGCAGATAGCATCTACGATGTCCTGCGGTCCGGCGAGGTAGCCGATACGCCAGCCGGTCATGGAGTGGCTTTTGGATAAACCGTTAACGGTGAGCGTCAGATTCTGGATCTCGCTTCCAAAAGCGGCAATAGAATAATGCCTGAGTCCGTCGTAGATTATCTTTTCGTAAATCTCGTCGGAAATCACGAATATTTTCCTGGCGGCGCAGATACGGGCAATCTCCTTAAGCTCTTCCTTACGGTAAACGCAGCCGGTAGGATTGGAGGGGCTGTTTAATATCAAGAGCTTTGTCTTTATGGTAATGTGTTTTTCAAGGTCTTGGGGGGTAATCCTGAAGTTATTGCGCTCCTCGGTTTCGATAAAGCGCGGTGTGCCGCCTGCCAAGCGCACCATCTCCGGGTAGCTTACCCAGTAGGGGCTCGGCATGATGGCCTCGTCGCCCTTATTAAGTAATACGAAAACGGCATTAAAAATGCTGTGTTTTGCCCCGCATGAAACTACTACCTGAGAAGGGGAATAGTCTAAGCCGTTATCTTTTTTGAGCTTTTGGGTAATGAGTTTTTTTAATTCCGCGGTTCCGCTGGAAGGGGTGTATTTTGTAAAGCCTGAACGTATTGCCTCGACTGCGGCATCCTTGATAAAATCGGGGGTGTCAAAATCCGGCTCTCCCGCCGCAAGATTTACGACATCCTTGCCTTCCGACTTTAATTTCTTGGCCTTGCTGGTAATGGCCAATGTTGAGGAAGAGTTTATCTTTTTTAAGCGTTCGGCAACGCGTGTATCTATCTGCATTTAGATAGCCAAATAGCGTTATTATAAAGAATCTCTCTCTTTCTTGAAGATACCCTTAAGGCCCCCCAGGAATTTCTTGTGAGGCTTCTGGGTGACGGGCGGCTTTTCTTTTGTCGCTGCCCGGGACTCGAGGGTTCCTTTTTCTTGCGACTGTTTCTCTTGCGGCTCGCCCTCTGTCTTTAGGCCGGGGGCCTCTTCTTTTGCGACAGCTTCTTTTGTCTTTTTTGCCTTACGCGGCTCTTTTTTGATTTCGGTAAGTTCAAATATTACCATCCGCGCATCATCACCTCTTCTTTGGGAAAAATTTATTATTCTGGTATAACCTCCGGTGCGTGCCGAAAAACGCTGTCCTATTTCCCCGAAAAGCTTGCTGACTAAATTATGATCCGGGAGCATCGTATAGGCTTCCCTTTTAGCCGCCAGGGTATTTTTCTTAGCCAGGGAAACCAGTTTTTCCGCTATCGGACGGGCGGCCTTGGCGCGGGTCTCGGTCGTCCTGATGCTTTGACAGATAAACAGATTGCGCACCAGGCTCAGGACAGTCGCTTTTCTCCAGCTGGTGAAACGGTTGAGTTGATATTTTGTTTTAGCGTGCCTCATAGTTGCCTCTACCTCTTTAGTTTTTTAGAATCTACCTGCATCCCGAGGGCAAGGTTCATTCCCGCCAGGAGCTGTTTGATTTCAGTCAGGGATTTCTTTCCGAAATTCTTAAATCCCAGCATTTCTTCTTCGGTCTTTTTAACCAGGTCTGCGATGGCCTTGATGCCGGCCTCGCGCAGGCAGTTGGAACTGCGCACGGATAGCTCCAATTCAGAAATCGGAAGTTTTAATTTTTCATAGAGCTCGATTTCTTCCTTGGTCATCTCTATCTCTTCCTCCATCTCATCCTCGGGGAGCTGGCCAAAGTTGACAAAGATGTCGAGGTGACGCTGCAAGATATTTGATGCATATAGAAGCGCATCCTTAGGGCTAACGGCCCCGCTAGTATAAATCTCCATTATTAATTTATCGTAATCCGTCTTCTGCCCCACGCGGGTATTTTCGACGTGAAAATTAACTTTTTTTACGGGACTGAAGATTGCGTCTAACGGGATGGTCCCGATAGGCTGGTCTTCGCGCTTGTTAAGTTCTGCCGGAACATAACCCCTGCCCCGCGCTACCTCCATCTCAACATTAAACTTGGCGTCTTTGGTAAGTGTTGCAATGTGCAGTTCGGGATTAATGATCTCGATGGTCTCATCAGCCTCTATATCCTTGGCCTTGACCTCCCCCTTATCGCTCTTCTTGATATAGATAGTCTTGGGAATCTTGGAATGAGAATTTATTATCAGGCTTTTAGTGTTAAGTATTATTTCCGTTACGTCCTCGTATACCCCGGGGACAGTGGAAAACTCATGGCTGACCCCGGCAATTTTAATCGAGGTCACGGCGCTGCCTTCGATCGAAGAAAGGAGTACGCGCCTTAACGAATTAGCCAGGGTAATGCCGTAGCCTTTCTCGAAAGGAGCGGCAGTAAACTTTCCGTATGTTGCGCTATAGCTCGACTCATCGCACTCCAGCCTTTTCGGTAACTGAAAATCTCTCCATTTTATCCCCATCTTTATAGCTCCTTTTTATTGCTGGTATTTTTAATTTTACTTGGAGTATAACTCTACGATAAGCTGTTCCTGGATATCGGCAGGTATATCATTTTTCTCAGGCAGCCTTAATACCCTGGCCTTCAGATCCCGGGCATTAAATTCCATCCAGGATACCGGATTCCTGTCTTTGACCAATTCCAGGTTTTCTCTTATGCGTTCAAGCGTTTTGTCTTTTGCCCGAACCTCAATAATGTCGTCTTTGCTCACCAGGTATGACGGTATATTAACCCGCCTCGAGTTAATATAAATGATATTATGTCTTACCAGTTGCCGGCCCTGGGGCCGCGAAACTCCCAATCCCAGACGGAAGACAGCGTTATCAATCCTGCGCTCAAGTATCTGCAGCAATACTTTTCCGGTAACGCCCTTGGATTTAGAGGCGGTTTTAAAATACCTGCGGAACTGTTTTTCCAGTACCCCGTATATCCTTTTGACCTTTTGTTTTTCTCTCAACTGCAGGCCGTAGTTTGACAGCTTTACCCTGCTTAAACCATGCTGCCCGGGAGCGGTGCTTCTCTTGGCAAAGATACATTTGGGGGTATTGCACTTATTTCCTTTAAGAAATAATTTTTCGCCTTCCCTCCGGCATAACCTGCAAACTGCCTTGGTATAACGAGCCATCTATTACACTCTCCTTTTCTTTTTGGCACGGCAGCCATTATGCGGTATGGGCGTTACATCCTTTATGGAAGTGACGGTAATCCCTGCTGCCTGAATTGCGCGGATTGCGGATTCCCTTCCGAATCCCGGGCCTTTTACGCAGACTTCGAGCTCCTTTATCCCGATCTCCCTGGCTTTCTTGGCGGCGTCAGATGCCGCGACCTGCGCTGCAAAGGGCGTAGATTTTTTTGAACCGCCGTAACCCACGACTCCCGGGGCGGACCAAACCAGAACATTACCCTGCTTATCGGTAATAGTGATAATCGTATTGTTAAAAGTTGCCCGTATATGCGCTATGCCGGAACTGATGCCCTTGGCAATCTTCTTTTTCTTTGCTTTATCCTTGGTAGCCATTAGGCCTTACCTCCTTTTGCTGCTGCCGCAGGTTTTTTATCATCGACCTTCTTTACCAAGACGGTCCCGCTGCGCTTGGGCCCCTTGCGGGTGCGTGCGTTGGTACGGGTACGCTGCCCTCTTACCGGAAGCCCCTTCTTGTGGCGGTAGCCTCTCCAGGAACCGATATCGCTCAATCTCTTTATGTTCTGAGATATTTCCCGGCGCAAATCACCCTCTATCTTATAAGTCCCCTTTTGTATAACATTGACTATCTGGGCAACCTGGGATTCGTCTAAATCCTTAGCCCGCATATCCGGGCTGATACCCGCCTCTTTAAGGATTTGATTAGCTACAACCCTGCCGATACCGTAAAGATAGGTAAGGGCTACCTCCATCCTTTTCTCTTTAGGGATATCTACACCTAACAGTCTTGGCATAAGTCTAAAGCTCCTTTTTTAGCAAAGGTTATCCCTGCCGTTGTTTGTGCTTGGGGTTGGTGCAGATGACGCGCACCACTCCTTTGCGGCGGATAATTTTGCACCTGTCGCAAATTTTTCTTATTGATGCCTTTACCTTCATCTTATTTTAACCTGAATGTTATCCTGCCGCGGCTTAGGTCGTAGGGGGACAGTTCCAGTTTTACCTTATCTCCCGGCAGTATCCTGATAAAATTCATGCGCATCTTGCCCGAGACATGCGCCAATACGAGATGTTGATTCTCCAGCTGTACCCTGAACATCGCATTGGGGAGGGCTTCTACAATCGTGCCTTCGGTCTCAATTAGGTCTTCTTTAGCCATTTAGATTCGTCAGTATTGTCGGCCCTTTATCCGTTATCGCAACGGTATGCTCGAAATGCGCCGAGGGCATACCGTCTTTGGTTACCGCGGTCCAGCCGTTATCCAGCACCCTGGTTTCCCACCCGCCCATATTTACCATCGGCTCAATTGCCAGGACCATCCCTTTCTTTAACGGGGTCCCGCGATGGGGCTGGCCGAAATTCGGTATCTCCGGCTCTTCGTGCAGTTGCCTTCCTATGCCGTGGCCTACAAATTCCCGTACTACCGAAAACCCGTTTCTTTCCACGTGGCGCTGAACTGCATGAGAGATGTCAAAGAGGCGGTTATTTACCCGCGCCTGCCGTATCCCTTCCGACAATGCCTTGCGGGCCACCTCTATAAGCTTCTTTACGCGGGATTCAACCCTTCCCGCTGAAAGCGTCACTGCGCTATCAACAAAAAACCCTTTGCATTCAATTCCGACGTCAAGGCTGACGATATCCCCGTCGGAAATTATCCTCGGGCCGGGTATCCCGTGAACCACTTCTTCGTTAATGGAAACGCAGACCGCTGCCGGATACCCGTGATACCCTTTGAATGCCGGCCTGCAGTCTGCCTGGCGTATGAACTCTTCTCCCAGGGAAGAAATCTCTGCGGTAGAAATACCGGGCCTTACGCAGCCTTCGAGCCTCTGTATTATCCCTGCAAGAATCCTGCCGGCCTCGCCCAATATCCGCAAGTCCTCTTCAGACTTTAATGGAATCACGCTTATGATTAATCAGACGCACCATCTCATCCAGCACTACCTCGGGGTCGCTATCTGCTGCAATACCCTCAAGTGCCCGCCTGCCCCTGTAATACTCGATGAGAGGATGGGATTCCTTAAGGTAAACATCCAGGCGATTCCTGATGGTAGCCTCGTTATCATCGCTGCGGTGATAAAGAGGACTGCCGCATTTATCGCAAACCATGGCAACCTTAGGCGGCATATTCTTAACGTGAAAATTGCTTCCGCATTTAGTGCAAACCAGCCTTCCGGAAAGCCTCTGGATTATAACGTCTTCGCTGGCATCCAGATAAAAAACAATGTCTAGCGAACGGTTATTTTTTCTAAGATCAGCATCCAGGGATTTGGCTTGAGCGAGGTTGCGTGGATAACCATCCAGGATAAAACCCTCTTTGGTATCTTTTGCGCCGATCCTCTCCAAGACCATCTGCGTTACCAGGGCATCCGGAACCAGTTCGCCCTTATTCATGAACCCCTGGGCCTGGTTTCCTAATTCGGTCCCTTCTGCCACGTTCTGCCGCAGGATATCTCCGGTAGCTATGTGAGGCAGGTTGATTTTTGCTGCCAGGACCTTTGCCTGCGTCCCCTTGCCTGCTCCGGGAGGCCCCAGTAAAATTATGTTCATTATCTTCTGCCCCTGATACGGCCTGCCTTTAAAAAACCTTCGTAGTGATGCATTACCAGATGCGACTCAATCTGCTTGATGGTATCAAGCATTACGCCTACAATAATCAATATACCGGTCCCCCCGAAGAAAGAAGCTACCAGGTAGGGCACCTTAAGCCAGGCCATCAAGAAATCCGGAAATATGGCGATGAAGGCGATGAATAATGCGCCTGCCAGGGTAATCCTTACCATGACATAATCCAGGAATTCGGCCGTAGAACTTCCAGGGCGTATCCCGGGGATAAATCCGCCGTATTTCTTCATATTCTCAGAAAGGTCAACCGGGTTAAATACGATTGCGGTATAAAAATAACAGAAGAATATTATCAAAAGAGCGTAGATTACCGTATAAAGCAAATGCCCCCTCACCAGGCCTTGCGCCAGCCTTTGGAACGTAGGATTGGGTATGAACGACGCCATCGTCGCCGGGAAAAGAATCAACGACTGCGCAAATATGATTGCAATCACGCCGGAGGTATCGACCTTAAGAGGTATGTAGGTGCTCTGGCCCCCGAATATTTTCCTGCCTACTACCCGCCTGGCATACTGCACCGGGATCTTGCGTTGCCCCTGGGTTATCAGAACCACCGCGAAGATCACTCCCACCAGGAGGGCCGCCATAATCACGAGCGTTATCGGCTGAATCTGACGGTTCGCAGGGGTAAACGGAGATATCAAAACATAAAGCTGATGGAAAGCAGTCGGTATCCTTGAAATTATGCCTGCGGTAATAACCAGCGATATGCCGTTTCCGATTCCGCGCTCCTGGATTTGTTCCCCCAGCCACATTATGAATATTGTGCCGGTAGTAAGGGTCAGTACTGTCAGTAGCCGGAATCCCCATCCGGGATACAATACAATCCTTAAGCCCTCAAATCGGCTGGGATTTTCAAGCCATAGCGCAATGAAGAACGACTGTATGAGCGCTAATCCAACAGTGCCATAGCGGGTGTATTGGTTTATCTTCTCTGCTCCCGCCCTCCCCTCCTTAGCCAACTTCTCTAAGGCCGGTATAACGGCAGTCAAAAGCTGCAGTATAATCGAAGCTGATATGTAAGGCATAATGCCGAGGGCAAAGATGGTCAGTCTTTCCATGGCGCCGCCGGAAAACATATTAATAATGCCAAAGAGCGTACCGCCCTGGGTCTTGGCCACACGGGTAAAGAATTCCGCCAGTGCCGCCCCGTCAATGCCGGGGGTCGGAACATAGCAACCCATGCGGTATATCGTCAAGAGGCCCAGGGTAATAAAGAGCTTTTTTTTAAGATCCGGTATCTTAAAGGAATTGACTAATGCGTTAAGCATGAATTAATTCTATCTTGCCGCCGGCCTTTGTGATCTTGTCCCGTGCCTGTTTGGATACGGCGTGGACCTGTACGGTCAGCGCATTCTTGAGCTCGCCGTCGCCCAGTATCTTCACCGGTACGCCTGCGTTCCTGATAAGCCCTTTATCCTTGAGGATATCAACGGTAACCGTGGCCTCCTTTATCCGGTTGAGCTCGCGTAAATTAATAATCTGGTAATCCTTACGGAATTTGTTAGTGAACCCCCGTTTGGGCATACGGCGGATTATCGGAGTCTGCCCTCCTTCAAAACCCGGATAGAAATCCCTTCCGCTGCGCGAGGTCTGTCCTTTGCTGCCGCGGGTAGAGGTCTTGCCGTGCCCGGAACCCGAACCGCGGCCAAGGAGCTTCTTGGCTTTATGCGCCCCCTTAGGCACGCAAAGTTTATGTAAACCGAGGATGCTCTCCTGCCTTAATGCCGCTGCCTTATGTCTCTTGACAGCCGGAGTTGTCACGGCGGTTCTCTTCTGAGGCAGCGTCCTATTCCTGCCCTTGCCTGCCTTAGGCCTGATTGTTTTCGATGTTTTCTTTTCCATCTTTTTTCACTGCCTTCAAATCCTTCAATGCCACCATCGTGGCCTTGATTACGTTAACGGGATTATTTGATTTTAAGCATTTGGTTAAAATATCCCTGATGCCCACGGCTTCGCATATTGCCCTCACCGGCGCCGCAGCAATAACTCCGGTTCCTTCCGAAGCCGGCTTAAGGAGAACCTTTGCCGCTCCAAAAAGGCCTAAGGATTCATGGGGTATGGTAGAGCCGGCCAGAGGGATTTTTACCAGCTGTTTCTTGGCGCGGGTTAATGCCTTGCGTATGGCATAAGCTACTTCGTTGGCCTTGCCCATGGCGAATCCTACGCTGCCCCTGCCGTCCCCGACCACTACCAGCGCTGCAAAAGAAAGTTTTTTGCCTCCTTTGGTAACTTTGGAGACGCGGTTTATCATGATAACCTTTTCCGTAAATTCCGACTGTTGTTGCGATGTCGCTTCACGCATGTTTAAAACTCCAGTCCTGCTTTCCTTAAGCCTTCCGCGAAGGCCTTTACCCTGCCGTGATAGAGATATCCGGCGCGGTCAAAAACAATTCTGTTAATCCCTTTTTCTTTTATCCGGCGTCCAAAAACCTCGCCTAACAACTGCGCAGCTTTAACGTTTCCTCCGTAAGAAGCCGCCTGCTTCACTTCCTTGTCCATGGTGGAAGAAGAAACGATTGTCTTGGCCATGCCGTCATCCACCAACTGGGCGTAGATATTTTTTAGGCTGCGCCGCACTACCATCCGCGGCCTATCGCTCCTGCCGTGAAGACGCACCTTTATCCTTTTATGCCTTTTTAATCTGAGTAACTCGGTCTTTGCTTTCATATTATTATTTTGCTCCGCTTCCGCTGGCCTGGGCTTTACCCACCTTCTTTTTAACGTGTTCGCCTACGTAGCGGATGCCCTTGCCTTTGTAAGGCTCTGGAGGGCAGCTGCCGCGTATCCGGGCAGCCAGCTCGCCGACCTTCTCCTTATCGATGCCACGGACTACCAACTGGGTCGGCTTGGGAGACTCAAACTTTATCCCCTCCGGAGCATTGAATATTACCGGATGGGAGTACCCTAACTGCATAGTAAGTTTATTGCCCTGAACCTGGGCCTTATACCCCACCCCGATAATCTCGAGTTCCTTAGTATAACCTTCCGCGACCCCCTTAATCATATTCGCTACCAAAACCCGCCACAGGCCGTGCAAAGACCTGTCCATTTTGGTATCGGCTACGCGGGTGACTAAAACCTGGTTATCCTTAATCTCCAGCTTGATGCGGTCGGGTATAATGCGGCTGATTTTTCCCTTGGGGCCTTCTATCATAACTGCCCCGTCTTTTGCTTCAACCTTAATCCCCTGAGGTATTGCTACCGGCTTCTTTCCTATTCTTGACATATTTATACCTTACCAGACATAGGCGATTACCTCGCCCCCTATCCCCTGTTCCCTGGCTTCGCTATCGGTTAGGATGCCTTTAGATGTCGAGATAAACGCCAACCCTCTTCCCCTTAAGACTACCGGCACCTTTTTGCTCTTAACGTAAAAACGCAAGGAGGGGCGCGAGATGCGCTTTAAATTACGGATGGCGGATTTTCCCGCGATGTATTTGAGGTAGACCCTCAAGACCCCCTGTTTTTTATCCTCTATCAATTTGAAATTATCGATGTATTCCTGGCGCTTGAGAATTTCCATGATGGACCCAAGGGTCCTGGAGGCCGGCACGTCCACGTTCTCCTTGTTTATAAGGATGGCGTTGCGTATGGCCGTGAATGCGTCTGCGATCAGATCTGTCCTTGACATGTTGTTATCTTCTCCGTTATAACGTTTACCAGCTGGCTTTTTTTATCCCCGGGATAAGCCCTTTCCAGCTAAGTTCCCTGAAACATATGCGGCAGAGCTTAAATCTGCGCAGGTATCCACCCGACCTGCCGCAGATGGCGCAACGGTTGTATTTACGGGTTGAAAATTTCGGTTTTCTCTTCCAGCGGTTTATTTGCGATGTTTTGGCCATTTTACGGGATCGAACTCCTTGGTGTTAATCTTCCGTCTTAAAGGGCATCCCGAAAAGTCTCAGGAGCTCCCTGGAATATTCTTTATTTTTTGACTTTTTTATTACAAACGTTATCTCCATGCCTTGAGTGCGGGGTGTTTTGTCTATGTCGATTTCCGGGAATATCGTCTGGTCCGTAATGCCAAGCGTATAGTTTCCGGCGTGGTCAAAGGAATCCGCCGGAACTCCGCGGAAGTCGCGGATGCGCGGCAGGGCAATGTTGATGAGCTTATCCATAAATTCGTACATCCGGCTGGAACGCAGGGTGACCTTGCACCCGACGGGATTACCCTGCTTGATCTTAAAGTTGGAAATGGCCTTTTTGGCGCGCCTGATAACGGGCTTCTGCCCCGTAATCAAACCTAATTCCTCGGCAGCCTTATCCAGGATCTTGACATCCTGAAGGGCCTCCCCCACGCCCATATTTACCACGATCTTCTCGATGTAGGGCACCGCCATCCTGTTGGAAAGATTGAATGCCTTTGACATCCCAGCGGTAATTTCGTTGCGATATTTCTCTAATAATCTGGCTGCCATCTTTATACCGCCTCTTTGCATGACCTGCAGACCCTGCTTTTGGTTCCGTCCTTGAGGACAGAAAAACCCAGCCTTACCGGATGGTTGCAGTGTTTACACAGGTACATAATATTTGCTATCGAGATGGGAGATTCTATCGATATGACCCCGCCCTTCTGATCCTCGCGGGTGCGGCGTTTATGCTTCTTTACAAGATTAACCCCTTCTATCAGCGCGCGGGGGCTCTTGCCGCAGAAAACCTCAAGGACTTTTCCTTTTTTGCCGCGGTCTTTGCCTTTGATAACCTGTACCGTATCGCCTTTTCTAATCTTTAACATTAAATTACCTCGGGTGCTAAAGAGATTATCTTGGTAAAATTCTTCTCTCTGAGTTCCCTGGCTACCGGGCCGAAGACCCTTGTGCCTTTTGGGTTCGACTGCTGGTCTATGAAAACAATGGCGTTGCGGTCAAACCTTAAGACCGAGCCGTCATTCCTGCGGATAGGCTGCTTGGTCCTGACCACTACGGCCTTGCCGACCTCCCCCTTCTTGACTGCGGCGTCGGGAGAGGATTCCTTAACGTTAACGTTTATGATGTCCCCGATTTCGACGTCGGCGCTGTTCTTGCGGCCCAGGACCCCGATACAGGAAGCCTTCTTGGCCCCGGTATTGTCTGCCACGTCCAGGATGGTGCGCAGTTGAATCATTTTTCTTCTCCGGTTGAATCTTTCTTTATCTCGACGTGCGGCAGCTGGGATTTCTTGATTACCTCCAGCAGCCTAAAACGCTTCTCCTTGGATAAAGGGCGCGTCTCGATGATTTTTACCGTATCGCCGATTTTGGATACGCCGCGTTCGTCGTGGACTTTGAATTTATTATGCTTTTTCTGGATCCTGCCGTATTTGGGGTGCTTTGCCATGCGTACCACCCGCACGATTACGGTCTTCTGCATCTTATCGTTTATTACCGTTCCTATAAGCGCCTTCGTCTTACCCATTTGCTTTTTCCTGCCTTTGGCGGAGAATAGTTTTAATCCTGGCGATATCCTTTTTTGCCAGGCTGAAGCGGTGCGGCTTCTCAACCCTGCCGCTGTAACGCTCCTGATTAAGCCTTGCCAGCTCTTCCTTAAGGCCCTTTTCCTTCAGTAATAATTCTTCCTGCGAGAGATTAATTAAGTCCTTTGTCTTCATTTTATCTGTGCGTCCTGGTTACGAATTTGGTCTTAAGGGGCAATTTATAAGCAGCGAGGCGGAAACACTGCCTGGCGTATTCTTCCGGTACCCCGCCCAATTCAAACAATACACGCCCGCGCTTTACAACCGCTACCCAGTGATCCACGTCGCCCTTGCCTTTACCCATACGCACCTCTTGCGGCTTCTTAGTAATGGACTTGTCGGTGAAGATGCGGATCCAGAGCTTGCCGCCTTTATGCAACTGGCGGGCAAGTATTACGCGTACCGCCTCTATATGGTTATTTCTAATCCACCCGTTTTCAATAACCTTAAGCCCGAATTCCCCAAACGCCAATTCCGAACCGGATGTAGCGATGCCGCGGCGCTGCCCCTTTTGGCTTTTGCGGTATTTTACTCTTTTGGGCATCATTACCATAATAACATTCTCCTGTTATTGGCCCGCGGGTTGCGATTTTTCAGCCGAGGGTTCTTCTTCCTGCGCTCCGGCTGCGGGATAAAGCGGATTCCTGTCCAGGATATCTCCTTTATAAATCCAGACCTTGATTCCGATTAACCCATAGGTAGTTAAGCTCTGCACAAAACCGTAATCAATATCGGCGCGCAGGGTCTGCAGCGGAATCTTGCCTTGCCTGTAGGTCTCGGTCCTCGACATCTCGGCGCCCCCGAGCCTGCCTGAACAGACAACCTTGATGCCTTTGGCGCCGGCATTCATGCTTTGTTCAATCGCGCGCTTTATGGCGCGGCGGTGGGCAACCCTCTTCTCAAGCTGCATAGCAACATTGGCAGCTACCAGCTGTGCTTCCAACGCCGGGTTTTTAATCTCCTCTATGTCGATAGCCACTTCTTTTTTGACCATGTTATTAAGATCCTGGCGCAGCTGCTCGATGTCCGAACCGTGCCTGCCGATGATAATGCCGGGGCGGGCGGATGCGATGCGCACCTTGACCTTATCGATAACCCTCTCAATGGTAACCCTTGCGATCGCGGCGTGCTTGAATTTATTTTCTATAAAATTGCGGATGCGATGGTCTTCCTCAATATAGCGCGCATAATCCTTGGGCTTGGCAAACCAACGGCTTTGCCACGTCCTGATAAAACCCAGTCTTAAAGCTAAGGGGTGAACCTTATGTCCCATAAGATTATTCTCCTGATTTGATATCCAATTCTATCCTAAGATGCGAAGTCCTCCTGCGGATGGGCGCTGCCCTTCCGAACGCCGCTGCCTTATAACGCTTCCAGGACGGCCCGACATCGCAAACGGCCTTTGACACATAAAGCTGTTCGGGCTTAAAGCCCTTGACCTTGGCGTTGGCAACAGCCGAACGCAGTATCTTGATAAGGTACTCCTTAGGCCTTTTGTTAAGGTTAATCAATATTGCCTCTGCCTCGGGGACATCCCGACGGCGGATAAGGTCCATTACCTGGCGGACCTTGCTGGGCGATATCCTTAGGAATTTTGCTTCGGCTTTTACTATCATGTTAGGTCTTATCCGGTGATTTCTTGGCTTTGACGCCGCCGTGTTTTCTAAAAATGCGGCTGTGCGCAAACTCTCCAAGTTTATGCCCTACCATATTTTCGGTTACAAAAACGGGGATATGCTTCCTGCCGTCATAGACTGCAAAAGTCATCCCTACGAAATCAGGAATAATCATTGAAGACCTTGACCAGGTCTTGATAGCCAGACGGCTTCCGGTACGCCTGGCCCGCTCTACATGTTTTAAGAGGCTCTCGTGAACATACGGACCTTTTTTAAGTGAACGCGGCATATTTTAGTTCCTTCGTTTAACGATAAATTTATCGGAGTACTTGTTTGGCCTGCGGGTCTTATACCCCTTGGTCGGTTTTCCCCATGGTGTTACGGGATGCGGATTTCCCTGCCCGGCCTTTCCTTCCCCGCCGCCGTGACCGTGGTCGTGCGGGTTCATGGCAGAACCCCTGACCGTAGGCTTAATCCCCATCCATCTGGTGCGTCCTGCCTTGCCGATACTGACGGCCTCATGTTCAATATTGCCGACTTGTCCGATAGTAGCCCGGCAGTCCAAGCTGATAAGCCGCACCTCTCCGGAAGGCAGTTTTACGTGCGCATATTCCTGCTCTTTGGCCATAATCTGAGCCGAAGAGCCTGCGCCGCGCACGATCTGTCCGCCCTTGCCTTTAACCAGCTCAATATTGTGTATCATGGTTCCGGTAGGTATATATCTTAAAGGAAAGCAATTGCCTACTTTTACCTCAACGTCTTTTTGCTCTGAAGATATCACCGTGTCTCCGGCATTTAAACCTACCGGCGCCAGGATGTATCTCCTTTCCTTTGCGGGATTGCGGTATTCTATCAGCGCAATGCGGCAGGAACGATTTGGGTCATACTCTATCCCGAGCACCTCTGCCGCAACATCCTGAATCTGGCGCTTGAAATCTATGATGCGGTAAAATCTCTTGTGCCCTCCGCCGCGATGCCTTACCGTAACCCGGCCGTACGCATTCCTGCCTCCGCTTTTCTTCAATGCCACAAGCAGCGATTTATGCGGATCCCTTTTGGTTAATTCCGAAAAGTCAGGACCTGTCATCCAACGCCTGGAAGAGGTTGTAGGTTTAAACTTTTTTATGCCCATAGCAATATCCTACTTTATCTCTATCTTCTGACCCTCTTTAAGGGTGACTACCGCTTTTTTTAGGTCCGGCGTCCTGCCGTATTGATGGCGCACCCGTTTTAATTTTCCGGGGGCAATAAAGGTATTCACGTCCGCCACCTTCACCTTGTAAAGCTCTTCGACCGCTTTTTTAATTTCTATCTTATTAGAGACCTTGCTTACCAGAAACAGGTATTTCCTGTCCGGTTCGTAATAAGTAGATTTTTCTGTCTTCAATAACGATTTTATTACGTCGTGAGAAGCCTTCATCGCTTGATTCTCTCTACCAGCTGTTTGAGTCCGTTTTTGGTAATAAGTATTTTTTGAGCCAGGACTACCTCGTAGGCATGGGTATCCTTGGCAAGATTGAAATTAAGAAAACTGATATTACGCAGGGCGAGCCTCGTATTTTTCTCTACTTTATCAAGCAGTATAAGTATGCTGTTCTTTTTAGCCCTCCTGCCGGATGAAAGCTTAAGGCTGGAGAGTATGCCCACGGCGTCTTTAACCTTGGGGCGCTCTACTTTAAATTCTTCCACTACGGTCAGGTTGTTCTCTTTTACCTTGGCATTAAGCCCGGATTTTAAAGCCGCCTGTTTAATCTTTTTATTGACCTCGTATGAAAAATCCCTTGGCTGGGGTCCAAATGTCACTCCGCCGTGCCTCCAGATGGGGGAACGGGAAGACCCGTGTCTGGCGCGACCGGTACCTTTTTGCTTCCATGGTTTACGGCCCCCGCCGGAAACCTCACCCCTTCCTTTAGTAGAAGCTAAACCGCGGCGCTGGCAGGAAAGGAAAGAATTCAAAACCTGATAGATTGCGGCCTGGTTTATCCTGCCGTCAAAAACGGAAGCGTCAAGCGTAAGCCTGTCTATCTCTTGCCCTTCTAAATTATATATAGGTAAGGTAACTGGTTCCATTTATCCTCTTCAGGCCTTAGGTGGTTTCTTGTGCGCGCTCTTAATTAACAGATAGCCGTTGTTATGCCCCGTGACCGCCCCCCTTACGAGCAGGATGTTATTTTCGGCATCTACCTTTACTATCTTCAGATTCTGGGTAGTCGTACGATTTGCCCCCATATGGGCAGGCAGGTGATGGCCTTTCCACACCCGTCCGGGGGTAGTGCTTGAGCCGAGCGAGCCTACCCGGCGGTGAGACATCGATCCGTGGGTCTTTGGGCCTCCGTGCCAGTTCCAGAGCTTCATGCCTCCCTGGAAGCCTTTCCCTTTGGAGGTACCGGTAATATCTACGAAATCGCCGGCCTTGAATAAATCCGCCTTGACCTCCTCGCCTACCCTATATTCCCTGGATGGATCCCTGGCCACTTCGCGGATAATCCTGCGGGGAGCAACGTTAAGTTTTTTAAAATAGCCGGCTTGGGGACGCCTAATCTTCTTTTCCTTCGCGACGTCAAAACCCAGCTGGACATTTTTATCTCCCACCGCAAGCACTACGCAGGGGCCGGCCTCGATGGCGGTAACAGCCACCATACTGCCGTCCTCGGCAAAAACCTGGGTCATCCCTATTTTTTTTCCTAGTATCGCTGTCATCTCTAGTAGAATCTACTCCTGCCGCACGAAAACTTACCTTATCTCTACGTCTACTCCTGCGGGCAGATTCAGCTTCCTTAAGGCATCAATGGTCTTTGCCGTAGGCTCGTATATATCAATAAGCCTTTTATGCGTGGAGAGGTCAAATTGCTCGCGGGATTTCTTGTCTATTACCGGAGAGCGCAACACCGTATAGACCTCTCTCTTGGTCGGCAGCGGCACCGGGCCAGATATCCTGGCCCCGGTGCGCTTGGTGGTCTCGACTATCTCTTTCACCGCCTGATCCAACAGGCGATGGTCATATGCCTTAAGTCTTATCCTTATCTTTTCCATGGGTTAAACCAGTACTGAGGCCATTATGCAATGACTTCAGTTACTACTCCCGCTCCTACAGTATGTCCGCCTTCTCGGATGGCAAAACGTGATTCCTTCTCCAGGGCAACGGGCGTAATCAGCTCTACTTCCAGATTGGCGTTATCGCCCGGCATAACCATCTCGACCCCCTGCGGCAACTTTGAGTTACCGGTAACGTCGGTGGTGCGGAAATAAAACTGCGGCCTGTAACCTGTAAAGAAAGGCGTATGCCTTCCGCCCTCTTCCTTGGTCAGGACGTAAACCTGGGCCTTAAACTTGGTGTGCGGGGTAATGGATTTGGGTGCGGCAATAACCATCCCGCGCTCAAGGTTATTCTTGTCGATACCCCTTAAGAGCAACCCGACGTTATCGCCGGCCTGCCCTTCATCAAGGGTCTTGCGGAACATCTCAATGCCCGTAACCACGCTCTGGCTGACATCGGGCCTCAGACCCACGATCTCTACCGCATCGTTTATCTTGACCTTGCCGCGTTCGATCCTGCCGGTCCCTACCGTGCCTCTACCTTCAATGCTAAAAACATCCTCTACTGCCATCAGGAGCGGTTTATCCAGGTCCCTTACGGGCGCAGGAATAAATTCGTCCGCTGCCTTGATGAGATCAAGGATCGGCTTGCAGTCCGGGCTGTTAGGGTCTCCCCCTGCCTGCATTGCCTTTAGGGCACTGCCTTTGATAATCGGGGTCTTATCCCCGGGATAACCGTATTTTGTCAGGAGTTCGCGGACCTCCATCTCTACCAGGTCAATAAGCTCCTTGTCCTGCACGACGTCAACCTTATTCAAGAACACTACCATTGCCGGCACGTTAACCTGACGCGCTAAGAGGATGTGCTCGCGTGTCTGAGGCATCGGACCGTCAGCTGCCGAAACCACCAGGATCGCGCCGTCCATCTGCGCTGCTCCGGTAATCATGTTCTTAATATAATCGGCGTGTCCGGGGCAGTCGATATGGGCATAGTGACGATTGTCGCTCTCGTATTCTACGTGCGCAACGGAAATCGTAACGACCTTGGTTTCATCTCTTACGGTCCCGCCCTTGGCGATATCGGAATACTCGCGCGGCTGGGCCTTTCCCAATTTCGACAACACATGGGTAATCGCTGCCGTCAAGGTAGTCTTGCCGTGGTCGATGTGGCCGATGGTCCCGATGTTCACGTGCGGCTTTGACCTTACAAACTTTTCTTTAGCCATTACAGCACCTCCTGTTATTGGTATCCAAACCTAAACGGTCCTTCTCTGATTTGATGATGAAAAACCAGCTGTAATCTTCTCTGCTATATGTGAAGGCACCTCAGCGTAATACGAGGGCTCCATTGTATAGGATGCGCGTCCTTGTGTCAAGGAGCGCGATATCGTGGCGTAATTAAATATCTCGGCGAGAGGCACATGCGCTCTGATGACCCTGAGATTACTGCGGTTTGACAACGACACAATCTTGGCGCGCCGAGAGTTTAAATCGCCGATGATTACGCCCATATACTCTTCGGGTACCACTATCTCCATATCCATGATCGGCTCAAGGAGCACCGGATGGGCCTTTTTGGCGCCGTCCGTGAAGGCAATGGCTGCCGCCATCTTAAATGCCAGCTCCGATGAGTCTACCTCGTGGTATGAACCGTCCACCAGTATCACCTCGATGTCCGTGGCGGGATATCCGGCGAAGACGCCCGTTTTTGCAGCGTCAAAAATCCCCTCTTTTACCGAAGAGATAAATTCACGCGGTATGGCGCCGCCCTTAATCTTGTCTTCAAAGGTAACGCCTTTACCGGGAGTTTCCTGCGGCTTCATCTCTACGACTACATGTCCGTACTGCCCGCGCCCACCGCTCTGCTGTACAAACTTACCGGTAGAGATAACCTTCTTAGTGATGGTCTCGCGGTAAGCGACCTGCGGCAGGCCAAACTGCGCCTCTACGTTAAATTCTCTTAAGATGCGGTCGATAATAATATCAAGGTGCAGCTGCCCCATGCCCGCAATAATAGTCTGGCCGGTTTCCTGATTATAAGTTACCTTGAAAGAGGGGTCTTCTTCCGCCAGTTTGTGCAAGGCCATTCCGAGCTTCTCCTGGTCCTGCTTGGTTTTTGGCTCAATCGCCTGCTGGATTACCGGTTCGGGGAAACGCATCGCCTCGATTAATACCGGCCTATCCTCGTCGCAAAGTGTATCGCCGGTCTTGGTCTCTTTTAACCCCACTGCCGCAGCAATCCCGCCGGTCATTATCTCCTCAATAATCTCCTGGTCATTCGCATGCATACGCACTAACTTCGTAACACGCTCCCGCGTTCTCTTGTTGGCATTGTATACGAAGGAACCGCTCTTTAGGGTGCCGGAATATACGCGGATATAATTAATCCTGCCCACGTAAGGGTCGGTAGCCACCTTAAAACACAGGGCGCAGAACGGAGCCTCGTCGGAAACCGCAATCTCTTCTGACTGTTCGGTCTCGGGGTTCATCCCTTTTATGGGAGGGAGGTCCTCGGGCGAAGGCAGGTAATCGCAGACAGCGTCCAAGAGCGGCTGTATCCCTTTATTGCGAAAAGCAGAACCGCATAAGACCGGTATAAACTTATTGGCTATTACGCCCTTGCGGATAGCGTCTTTTATCTCCTTTGCCGAAATCGGCTTATTATGCACAAACTTATCCATTATCGAATCGTCTACCTCGGATAGCCTCTCCAGTAATACCTCATGGCACTTATCTATCTCCTTCGTCATCTCCGGGGGGACTTCCTTAATTTCAAAGTCCTTGCCGCTTTCTTCGCCATAAGATATGAATTTACGCTCGAGAATATCCACTACCCCCTTAAAACCGCTCTCGCTGCCGTAAGGCAACTGTATTGCCGCGGCATTGGCGCCTAATCTCTGGTGCATCTGCCGGATTGTCTCGGGAAAATTCGCTCCGGTACGGTCCATCTTGTTGACAAATGCGATGCGCGGAACATTATAGCGGTCTGCCTGGCGCCAGACGGTTTCAGACTGCGGCTCAACCCCTCCCACGCCACAGAACACCACTACCGCTCCATCGAGCACCTTTAGGGACCTCTCCACCTCCACGGTAAAATCCACGTGTCCGGGGGTATCGATGATGTTAATAGTGTAATCCTTCCACCCGCAATTGGTACAGGCAGAGGTAATAGTAATGCCCCTCTCCTGCTCCTGGACCATCCAGTCCATGGTAGCGGTACCATCATCTACCTCTCCGATCTTATATGTCCTGCCGGTATAGAACAATATGCGTTCGGTGGTAGTGGTTTTACCGGCATCGATGTGCGCGATAATGCCGATATTTCTTAATTTCTCTAAAGGTATTTTTCTCATCTTTCTCGGTTCTTCTATAAGTGACGGCGTTCTCATATCAGCTGTTAGACATTCATAGCTCTATCACCATCTAAAATGCGCAAAAGCCTTGTTTGACTCAGCCATCTTATGTGTATCGTCCCTCTTCTTTATAGCCGCGCCTTCGCCTTTATAGGCGTCGATAATCTCATCAGCCAATTTATCCTTCATCGGGCGGCCTTTTTTGCCCTTGGCAAAATCGCGTATCCAACGCAAGGCGATAGAAACACCGCGCTCCTGCCTCACCTCTATCGGTACCTGATAGGTGGCACCCCCTACCCTACGGGGCTTTACCTCCAGGCGCGGACGCACGTTATCCAGCGCCTTGTTAAATACCTTGATGGCGTCCGGCTCATTGAGTTTCTTTTTAACAATCTCGAAAGCCCCATAGACAATCTTTTCGGCAAGCGGTTTTTTGCCTTTGACCATCACCATGTTGACGAACTTAGAGACTACCTTGCTGTTGAATTTCGGATCCGCTAAAATATCCCTTGCCGGCGCCCTTCTTCTTCTCATGGTTTATTATAAGCTCCTACTGCTGTTTCGGCCTTTTGGCCCCGTATTTTGAACGTGACTTCTTGCGCTGGTTAACCCCGGCAGCGTCAAGCGTACCCCTTACGATATGATAACGCACCCCCGGAAGGTCCTTGACACGCCCGCCCCTTACCAAGACGATTGAGTGCTCTTGAAGGTTATGACCTTCTCCGGGTATATACGAAGTTACCTCGATCCCGGTAGTAAGCCTTACCCTGGCAATCTTTCTAAGAGCGGAATTCGGTTTTTTTGGTGTCATAGTACGCACCTGCAAACATACCCCTCTTCTCTGGGGACAGGCCTTTAACGCGGGGGACTTGGTCTTTTTCTTCTTTAAACTTCTGCCTGATTTTATAAGCTGTGAAATTGTCGGCATATTTGTCTTTTAAGCATTTACCTTTTCCTGTACGGCCTCTTTGGCCTCAGGGGCAGCCTCTTCGGCGCTTTTTATTATCTCGGTATCGCGATGCGTATGAAAACCTGTACCTGCAGGGATAAGGTGACCTACAATAACGTTTTCCTTAAGCCCAAACAACTCATCGCTCTTACCGGCTGCGGCGGCGTCTGTAAGGACGCGGGTGGTCTCCTGAAAACTGGCGGCGGAGATAAAGCTCTCGGTAGTCAAGGAGGCCTTGGTTATACCCAATAACAGCGGGGTTGCCACTGCGGGCTTGCCGCCCTTCTTAATTACCCGGCTGTTTTCCTTCTGGAATGTCCATTTGTCAATGTGCTCGGAGGCAAGAAATACGGTATCGCCGGGGTCCTCAATCTTGACTTTTTTAAGCATCTGCCTGATTATCAACTCGATGTGCTTATCGTTGATATGCACACCCTGCAGGCGATAGACCTCCTGAACCTCGTTAACAAGGTATTCCTGTAGAATCTTATCACCGCATACCCTTAGGATATCCTGCAGAACAATCGGGCCGTCGGTGAGTTGCTGTCCGGCCTCTACCCTGTCACCCTTATAGACATTGGGATGCTTGCCGTGCGGGATAAGGTATTCTTTCTGCATGCCCGTGGCAGAACGCACGATGATTATGCGCTGCCCTTTCTTGCTCTCGCCGAATTCTACGAAACCGTCTATCTCGCTGATAACTGCGGGGTCTTTTGGTCTGCGTGCCTCAAACAACTCGGCAACCCTGGGAAGACCTCCGGTAATATCCCTGGTTTTAACTACCACTCTCGGTATCTTGGCCAAGAGATCGCCGCCTTCAACCTTCTGTCCGTCTTTTACCAGGATATGGGAGCCGATAGCGAGAGGATATATCCCCATAACCTCTTTTTTCTCGTCAAGAACGATAATCTGCGGGTGGTATTCCTGCTTGTGTTCTACAATCACGCGCTCGGTAATCTTGGTAACGGGATTAAGCTCTTCCTTGACGGTAACATCGTCAACTAGGTCTTCGTATTTAACCTGGCCGCCGACCTCGGTAAGAATAGGGAAGGTGTAAGGGTCCCAGCGTACGTAGGAGACGCCCTTGGTAACCTCGCCTCCGTCGGCGATGCTGATAAAGGCGCCCTGAGGCACCGGATAACGCTCCAACTCTCTACCCTGCTTATCATTAATGCTAATGGAACCGTTGCGGTTAAGAACAATGAATTCCTTATTCTTAGGAACGGTTCTTAGGCTGTGATATTTAACGATACCTTTATTCTTGGATTTTAAAAAGGACTGCGCAACGATTCTGGAAGCGGTGCCTCCGATATGGAAGGTTCTCATCGTCAGCTGGGTGCCGGGCTCGCCGATACTCTGAGCCGCAATAACTCCCACTGCCTCTCCGGTCTCCACAAGCCTGCCGGTTGCCAGGTTCCTGCCGTAACACTTTGTGCATACCCCTCTTTCTGATTCGCAGGTAAGTGCACTGCGGATGCGGATTTTTTCAATGCCGAGCTTCTCGATCATATCGGCTTTTTCTTCGGTGATTTCCGACCCCTGCTCCACGATTACCTCATCGCTGATGATGTCTACGATATTATCTAAGGCTACCCTTCCGACAATACGGTCCTTGAGGCTTACTACCACCTCATCGCCTTCAATGATGGCGGAAACCGTAATGCCGTTTAGCGTACCGCAGTCTTCTTCGGTAACAATAACCTCCTGCGCAACATCAACCAGTCTGCGGGTAAGGTATCCGGCGTCTGCGGTTTTAAGCGCAGTGTCAGCCAACCCCTTGCGTGCGCCGTGGGTGGAAATAAAGTATTCCAACACCGTCAAGCCCTCGCGGAAATTTGCGGTGATAGGGCTCTCAATAATCTCTCCGGAAGGCTTGGCCATCAATCCGCGCATACCGGCCAACTGCCTAACCTGCAACCTTGACCCTCTTGCCCCGGAATCCGCCATCATAAAGATGGGGTTAAACGGGTGCATCTCTTTAAAAAGAAGGTCGGAGACGCGGTCGGTAGCGTGGGTCCAGACGTCAATAACCTTATTGTAACGCTCTCTGTCGGTAATAATGCCTTTGCGGTACTGATCTTCTACTTTGGCTATCTCCTGCTTGGCTTCCCTCAAAACCTCTTCCTTTGCCTGGGGGATGGTCATATCGTCTATGCCGATAGAAATGCCGCCCAGCGTGGCATACTCAAACCCCAGCTTCTTCATATCATCAAGCAGTTGAATGGTGCGCTGGTGGCCAAAGCGGTTATAGCATTCGGTTACAATAACGCCCATGTTCTTCTTATTAACCTCTTTATTTACAAAGCCGAACCCTGCCGGCAGCGCCTGGTTCAATATTATGCGGCCGACGGTAGTATCGATAACCTTTCTTTCGTTAACGAACTTGCCCTCTTCCATCTCAAAGGTGTTATCTATGCGCACCTTGATCTTGGCATGCAGGTCAATCTCGCGGTCTCCGTAAGCTACCAATACCTCGTCGGGGCTTGCGAATATCTTGCCTTCTCCGCGGCATCCGGTTTTCTCCTTGGTCAGATATGCTGTCCCCAGGATTATGTCTTGAGTGGGATTAAGGATTGGCCTGCCGTCCGCAGGAGAAAAAACATTATTTACGGAAAGCATCAGGATCTTGGCTTCTAACTGGGATTCCAGAGATAACGGCACATGCACCGCCATCTGGTCCCCGTCAAAATCGGCGTTAAAAGCGGTGCACACCAGAGGATGGATCTTGATGGAACGGCCTTCAATTAAGACGGGTTGGAATGCCTGGATACTAAGGCGATGCAGGGTGGGGGCGCGGTTTAAAAGTACGGGGTGGTCTCTGATCACCTCATCCAGGATATCCCAGACTTCAATCTTACCGTGCTCCACCATGCGGCGCGCGCCTTTAATGGTATGCACGAACCCTTTCTCCCTGAGTTTCTTGATGATAAACGGCTCAAATAATTCCAGTGCCATCTGTTTCGGCAGCCCGCATTCGTTGAGCTTAAGCTCCGGGCCTACGACTATTACGGAACGGCCGGAATAATCCACGCGCTTGCCAAGAAGATTCTGTCTGAACCTGCCCTGTTTGCCTTTGAGCATATCGGAAAGGGACTTTAGCGGCCGCTGGCTGCCTCCCATTACCGGTTTACCGTGCCTGCCGTTATCCAGAAGGGCATCTACCGCCTCCTGTAACATGCGTTTTTCATTACGCACTATGATATCCGGGGCATTCAACTCAATCAGCTTTTTTAAACGGTTATTACGGTTGATAACCCTGCGGTATAAATCATTGAGGTCGGAGGAAGCGAATCTCCCTCCCTCCAGAGGAACCAAGGGCCTTAGGTCCGGGGGGATAACCGGAAGAACCTCCATGATTATCCACTCGGGTTTATTCCCGGATTTCTTGAAATCCTCCGCAATCTTAAGGGATTTAAGTATCTTGCGGTTATTGAGCACTTCCTTGGATTTTGCAAGCTCGCGATGAAGCCTGCGGCAGTAATCCTCGAGGTCTATCTCTCTTAAGAGGTCCCTTACTGCCTCCGCCCCTATCTTGGCCTTAAAGTTAGAGCCGTAATTACGAAGCGCTTCCTGGTGTTTATCTTCGCTGAGAAGCTCTTTTTTCTTAAGCGGCGTGTTGCCGGGGTCGATCACAACGTATTCCTCATAATAAATAATTTTTTCCAGGTCCCGGAGGCTCATATTCAGAAGCGCGGAAAGCTTGCTGGGGACGGTCTTAAAAAACCAAATGTGTGTAACCGGGGCTGCCAGGTCGATATGTCCCATGCGCTCTCTTCTGATAGAAGAGTGCTCTACGGTAACGCCGCAGCGGTCGCAGGTAATCGCCTTAAACTTAATCCCTTTGTATTTGCCGCAGTTACATTCCCAGTCGCGGACAGGCCCAAAGATTTTTTCGCAGAAAAGGCCGTCCTTTTCGGGTTTCAGGGTACGGTAGTTGATGGTCTCCGCCTTCTTGACTTCCCCCTTAGACCAAGAGCGTATGGTTTCGGGAGAGGCTATCTTGATAGCTATGCTGTCAAAATGTGTGAGTTCTTCCATTATTTTTTACCTTTATTCTTATCGGTCTTCTCAAGGGAGATATCAAGGCATAAGCCGCGGAGCTCCTTTATCAAGACGTTGAATGACTCCGGAACGCCGTGGGTAAGGCGCTGCTCCCCTTTTACAATCGCTTCATAGATCCGGGTTCTGCCGGCAACGTCATCGCTCTTGACCGTCAACATCTCCTGTAGGGTAAATGCAGCGCCGTATGCCTCCAGCGCCCAAACCTCCATTTCACCCAGCCTTTGCCCTCCGAACTGCGCCTTGCCTCCGAGCGGCTGCTGGGTAACAAGGGAATACGGCCCGATGGAGCGGGCGTGTATCTTTTCATCAACCAGATGAATCAGCTTCATTATATAGATGTAGCCGACGGTTACCTTTTGATCAAAGGCCTCTCCGGTATAACCGTCGTAAACCGTAATCTTGCCATCTGCCGGAAGTTCAGCCTTCTGGAGCATCTCCTTAATCTCTGCTTCTGTGGCGCCGTCAAAAACAGGGGTGCCTACCTTGATGCCGAGAATCTTGGCGGCCCATCCGAGGTGCGTCTCCAGGATCTGCCCGACGTTCATACGCGAGGGGACGCCTAATGGGTTGAGCACAATGTCTACGGGCGTGCCGTCAGGTAAAAACGGCATGTCCTGTTCAGGGAGTATGCGCGCCACCACCCCCTTATTGCCGTGCCTGCCTGCAAGCTTGTCTCCTTCCGAGAGCCTGCGTTTGGTAGCGATATATACCACTACCCTCTTAAGCACGCCGGGAGGCAACTCGTCTCCGCGCTTGACCTTTTCAATCTCCTGGTCCTGCTCCGTCAAAAGTTCCTGCATCTGCTCGTCAAAAGAAGCAACCAGAATCTTGGCTTCCTCGTTATCGCTGAAATCAGCCTTCTCCACCCTTTTTTTATCTATCCCCAAAAGCTGCGAGAGACGGGCGACCCTCTCGTTTTGCAGGAATTCTATCTCCTGTTTATAGTAGGCCTTTAATTCCTTGATCTTGGCCAATTCCTTGTTTTTTTCTTCTTTGCTTTTGCGTCCGCGTTCCTTGCGCTGGAATAAATGCACATCTACCACTATGCCGTCCACTCCCGGAGGAACGGTCAGCGAGGTATCGCGCACATCGCTGGCCTTTTCGCCGAATATTGCGCGCAGTAATCTCTCCTCGGGAGAAAGTTCCGTTTCGGTTTTAGGGGTAACCTTTCCTACCAGTATGTCTCCGGGGCCAACCTCTGCTCCCAGCCGGATAATGCCGTCCTCATCCAGGTTCTTCAGGGATTCTTCGCTGACATTCGGTATATCGGAGGTAATCTCTTCGTTTCCTAAGCGGGTCTCGATAGCCTCAATCTCGAACTTCTCGATATGGATGGAAGTGAAAACGTCATCCTTTACTACCTTTTCGTTAACAAGGATGGCGTCTTCAAAGTTGTATCCCCTCCATGGCATAAAGGCAACCAAGAGGTTCCTGCCGAGCGCCAATTCCCCTTCCTGGGTGGCGGCGCCGTCCGCGATGACCTGCCCCTCTTCTACGTGTTCTCCGAGTTTGACGATAGGACGCTGATTAACGCAGGTATCGGCATTGGTACGGATGAATTTCCTAAGATGATAGATATGTTTTCCTACCGCTATGGAGGAGGCGTCTACGTAAGTGACCTTTCCGGATTCCTCCGCCACCATTACGGTGCCGGAATCACGGGCAACCTTAGCCTCCATCATCGTTCCTACGATAGGGGATTCCGGGAACATCAGGGGCACTCCCTGCCGTTGCATGTTCGCGCCCATCAGGGCGCGGTTGGCGTCATCATGCTCTAAAAACGGAACGAGGGAAGCTGCTACCGAAACGAGCTGCTTGGGAGAAACATCCATGTATTCCACCTGCTTGGGGTGGACCTTGGGGAAATCCCCTTTATAACGGCACGAGACTTCTTTGCTCGAAAAATAATTATCGTTGTCAAGTGGCACGTTTGCCTGGGCAATCATCTTATCCTCTTCGATATCGGCGGTGAGGTATTCAATCTTACGGGTAACCTTGCCCTCTTCGGCCTTGCGGTAGGGCGTCTCCAGCAAGCCCAACGAGTTAACCTGGGCATAAGTGCTAAGCGATGCAATCAATCCGATATTCGGGCCTTCCGGGGTTTCGATAGGGCATATCCTGCCGTAATGGGAAGAGTGGATGTCGCGGACCTCGAATCCCGCCCTTTCTCGCGAGAGGCCTCCGGGCCCCAGGGCGCTGAGTCTGCGTTTGTGCGTCATCTCTGCCAGGGGGTTAACCTGGTCCATAAACTGGGAAAGCTGGCTGCGGGCAAAGAAATCACGGACCTGATTGGATAACAGTTTGGAATTAATCAGGTAATGAACGCTGATATTGTCGAGGTCGCCGAGCATGCTCAGGCGTTCCTTGATAGAGCGCTCGATGCGTGATAATCCTATCCTGACCTGGTTCTGCACTAATTCTCCGATGGTGCGTACGCGGCGGTTGCCGAGGTGGTCGATATCGTCTATCTTGCCTTCGCCTTTATTAAGGCGAATCAGGTATTCTATTACCTTGATAACGGTGGCAGAATCAAGAACGCGCTTATCCAAAGATACGTCCATGCCAAGTTTGCGGTTAAGGATAAAGCGGCCGGCCCTCTCCAGGTCGTAACGGTTGGGGTCAAAGAATAACCTGTAGAAGAGCCCCTCGGCAGCCTCCTTGGTCAGCGGCTCCGTGGGCTTCATCTTACGGTAAAAATCCAGGAAGGCCTCTTCCTTGTTCTTGGTATAGTCCTTCTTAAGGGTATTGGCAATCTCCGGGTATTCCGTGCCGTTAAAGGCAGCGATAATATCGGCATCGGTGGAAAATCCCAGGATCCTCAGTATTTGGGTAGCCGGGAAATTCCTTCTTTTATCTATATAAGCCAGGATGGTATCGCTAAGGTCGTATTTGAACTCCAGCCATGCCCCGCGGTAAGGAATGATGCGCCCGTAAAATATCTTCTTTCCGGTAGGATGAACCTCTTCTTCAAAGGAAACGCCGGGTGAACGGTGCAGTTGATTGATAACCCCCCTCTCATCCCCGTTAATAATGAAGCTTCCGGTATCAGTCATAAGGGGTATATCGCCGAAATAGGCATCCTGTTCCTTGGTTTCCTTGGGCGTAATAAGACGGAATTTTACCTTAAGGGGTGCGGCATAGGTAACGGAACGCCTGATGCTTTCGGATATATCGTATTTGGGCTTGCCCAGCGCGTAGCTGATAAACTCCAGACGGACCGAACGGTTCTGGTCCTCCACCGGGAATATATCCTCAAAAACCTCTTGGATCCCCTGCGGCTTGCGTTCCTTGACGGGGGTATCCATCTGCAGGAATTCCTGATAGGATTTAAGCTGCACGTCTAAGAAATGCGGCAGCTCATAAACCTCTTTAAACTTGGCAAAATTTTTACGCTTCAGCATAAATCTCAGGTTGTCGTTGGTTTTACTTTAATTCCACCGTGGCACCGGCTGCCTCAAGCTTCTTCTTTATCTCTTCGGCCTCTTCCTTGGTAGCGCCTTCCTTGACCGGTTTCGGCGCGGCATCAACCAGGTCCTTGGCTTCTTTTAATCCCAGGCTGGTAAAAGACCTGACCTCTTTTATGACCGAGATCTTGTTGGAGCCGGCATTGGTCAGCACTACCGTAAAGGTAGATTTCTCCTCCGCTGCCCCTGCCTGTCCTGCCCCTGCAGCTCCCGCGCCGGCCATAGGCATTGCCATCATCGGCATGTTAGCCTGTACCCCGAACTTCTCCTCCAGGGTTTTTACCAGCTCGGAAAGCTCCATCACCGTCATTTCTTCGATGGACTTTACTAGATCTTGCATTTTCTCGCTTGCCATTTCTCTCCTCCTTATTGACTACCCTTCTTTTGCTTAATCTGGTCCAGACAACAAACAAATTTCTTTAAGGTAGCGCCCAGGACCATAACGATGTTCGTAATCGGGGACTTCAGCGTCATCACCGCCTGCGCCCTAAGTATTTCCTTGGAAGGCAATTTTGAAATTGCCTCAATCTCCTTGTTATCGAGGAGCCTCTCGTTAAAGAAGCCTCCTTCGAGTTTAAGCTTCTCGTGATCCTTTGCAAATCCGCAGAGCGTCTTGCAGACCCCTACGGGTTCGTCCTTGGCAAATACGAAACCGCAAGGCCCCTCGACGGACTTTATGAGGTCCTCTAAGCCGCGTTCCTTTAAGGCCCTTCTGGCAATGCTGTTCTTGACTACAAATAAGCTGGCATTGATGCCGGTAAGGACCTGGCGCAGGCTTGTCATGTCAGGGCTGGATAACCCGGAATACTTAAGGACAAATACGCTGTTGGAATCCTTGAGGTATCCCTTGACGCGGTTCTCTGAAATCTCTTTTACTAATAGACCAAGCTTCTTCATATTATTAAATGTTCAGTCTCAGACCGGGATTCATGGTCGATGAGATAAAAAGGCTTTTAACGAACTTCCCCTTAATGGAGGCAGGCCTGGCCTCGTTAATTGCCTCAATCACGCGCGAGGCATTCTCGTAAATTTTGCTATCATCAAAAGATATCCTGCCTACGGCCAGGTGTATGCCCTTTTGTTTGTCAACGCGAAACTCTACCTTGCCCTTTTTAACATCGCTGATGGCCTTGGCTATGTCGTTAGTTACGGTTCCGGTCTTGGGGCTGGGCATCAGCCCGCGCGGCCCGAGTAGTTTTCCCAGCTTGCTTAAGTCTTTCATCATCTCCGGGGTGGCGATAACGCAATCGAAATCCAGGAAGCCGCCGCTTACTTTATCAATCAGGTCGTTGGCCCCCACCAGGTCGGCGCCAGCCTCCTTAGCGAGATTTTCATGCTCGCCCTTGCAGAAAACGGCAACCCGCACCTTTTTCCCGCTGCCGTGCGGCAGGACTACCGTGCCTCGCACCAGCTGGTCGCTTTTTTTAGGGTCGATGTTGACGCTAAAATGCAGGTCTACCGAGGCGTCGAATTTCGGCGCTGCCATTTTTTTCAATGCCGTAATCGCCTCTTTCAATTCGTAAATTTTTTCCTTTTCCAACCCTCCGGCCGACTGTTTATATCTCTTGCTCGCTGGCCTCATGGCTATTTCTGACCTTCCTCTGCTATCTTGATGCCCATGCTTCTGGCAGTTCCCGCAATAATCCTGGCGGCTTCTTCCATATCGGTAGTATTAAGGTCGTTCATTTTCTGCTTGGCAATCTCCTGCACCTGCTTCGCGGTAATGCTGCCGATTACCTCTTTTCCTGCCGTGCCGGAAGCCTTAGCGAGATTTGCCGCACGCTTGATAAGTATAGATGAAGGCGGACTCTTAATAATAAAGGTAAAGGTCCTGTCTTCATATACCGAGATTACCGCCGGCAATATCAGGCCTTCCCGTCCCTTAGTCTGGTCATTAAACTGTTTGCAGAACTGCATGATATTGACGCCATGCTGGCCTAATGCCGGACCTACGGGAGGAGCGGGATTTGCCTGTCCTGCAGGGACATGTAGTTTAATCTGCGCCACTACCTTTTTCGCCATAGCTTATACCTTCTCCACCTGCCAGTACTCCAGCTCCACCGGCGTGGAGCGGCCAAAAATGGAAACGCTGACCTTGAGCTTTCCCCTTTCCGGGTGCACCTCATCGATAGTGCCGTTAAAATTGACAAACGGCCCTTCGGTAACCCGTACCTGCTCGCCCTTTTCGAATATAACCTTGGGGCTCGGTTTAGCTACGGTGTCCTGCGTCCTCTTCAATATATTATCTACGTCGTTCTGCGGAAGCGGGGTGGGTTTTCTGCCGGCTCCGATAAAGCCTGTGACTCCGGGGGTATTCTTGATAAAAAGAAAGGTCTGTTCGCTGAATTCCATTTCCACCATAAGGTAACCCGGGAAAAATTTACGCTGGGAGATCTTCTTCTTGCCGCCTCGTATTTCAGAGACCTGCTCTTTTGGTATTACCACCTTGCTGATGAGCTCCTGCATCCCCTCCTGGTTGATCCTGCCTTCCAGCAGCATCTTCACCTTATCCTCGGAACCAGTCTGGGTATGCACTACGTACCAGTTCTTCATCTGAATATTACCGTAAGCATCTTGGAAAGAAAAAGATCCGCTATCCCGATAAAAACCGTCAACATTGCCGTTATTATGATTACTACGACTGTCGAGCCGAAAACCTCCTGGCGCGTGGACCATGATACTTTTTTTAACTCCTCTTTGACCTGAATCAAAAAATTCAGCGGTTTCCTGAAAATATTCATCTTCCGGTTTTGTCCCCTGCAGGGGCTTCGTAATCTGCAGGAGCGGCAGGAGTCGAACCTGCAGTTACGGTTTTGGAGACCGTTGGTTTGCCATTAACCGACGCTCCTATTAAGAATAATCTCTCGCGTTCTACTTAAGCTCTTTATGCGCGGTGTGCTTATGGCAAAACTCGCAATACTTCTTCAGCTGTAGCTTGTCCTGATGTTTCTTCTTGTTTTTGGTGGTAGTATAATTTCTATTCTTGCAAACCGTGCATTCTAAAGTAATTATCTCTCGCATCTTATTAGTGTCTAGCAAGCTGGAGACGGGAATTGAACCCGTGACCCCGTCCTTACCAAGGACGTGCTCTACCAACTGAGCTACTCCAGCGATATATTAATCGCTGGTTATGCTAGTACCCTCAAAAAATTCAAAAAATCCCCATTCCGAGAATTTTCGCAACATCCTCGGTTTTATGAGGATTTTTGTCTTCTAACAGGATTGATTCAGAAAGCTAACCTTGACCTGTAGATGAAGCTACAAGTATATAGTATGCTTGGTATTTTGTCAAGTTTTTTTTAAGAATTTAAAAGGCGGGCAAAATCTTCCAGCCCCAGCTGCTCGGGGCGGATGTCGCGGTTAATGCCGTAACGCTCGAAAAAAAGCTCCAGCCGCCCTTCCTCCACAACGCCCTTGAGGCTGTTCCTTAAGGTCTTCCTTCTTTTGGAAAAGGCGGCGCGGATAAGGCGGAAGAGCTCGCGCTGGTCTGCCTTTACTGCCGGCTCTCCCCTCGGTTCTAATTTTAAGAAGGAGGAGTCCACTTTCGGCACCGGCCAGAATGATGTTTTTTTAACCGTAAACATCATGCGGGGCAGACAATAATATTGTACAAAACAACTTAGAGAACCGTAATCACGGGAGCCCGGCAGGGCAACTACCCTTGCGGCAAATTCCTTCTGCACCGTCATAAATATCGCACCGATTCTATCCAGATGCCCCAAGAGGTATTCTATAATCGGCGTACTTAGATAATACGGTATATTGCCGATTACCTTTATCCGGCAGGAACCCGGAATATACCTGTCAATATTGAAACGGAGTATATCGCTGTTTATGATTTTTACTTTTTCGTTACTCCTAAACTCGGCCTTAAGCTCATCGGAAAGCGCAGCGTCTATTTCCACGGCATAAACCATCTTTACCTTGCCGGCCAACAGACGCGTCAACTCCCCCCTGCCCGCGCCAATCTCCAGGAGCGTATCCTCAGGAGAAAATCCCGCTGCCTGAATAATCTTCTTCCGTATGTTGCTATCAGAAAGGAAATTCTGCCCCAGGTGCTTTTTAGGTCTAACGCTATTTTTTAGCATTGCCATCTGTGCCGGCTGGCGCAGGAACATTCTATTGCCAGGCGCACGGCGCTAATCATGGAATCCGGCCGGGCAATATTCCTGCCGGCTATGTCAAAGGCAGTGCCATGCAAAGGAGAGGTGCGTAGGAATGGCAATCCAAGCGTCATATTGACGCCGCTTAAGGGGTCTGATAACTTAAGCGGTATGAGCGCTTGGTCATGGTAGATCGCGATTACGGCATCGCAGTCTCCGGCGTAAGCTCCGGCAACTGCAACATCCGCAGGCAGGGGGCCTTTAAGAAATTTTATCCTGCTTTTTAATCTCCGCAACGCCGGTTTGATTATAAGATTTTCCTCCTTGCCTATCGCGCCGTTATCCGAGGCGTGAGGATTAAGCCCGCAGACACTGATGCGGGGTTCCTCCAGGCAAAAAAAATTCTTTAAGGCCCTGTATGTAGAAACAGTGACCTTTGTCAATTCCTCCCGGGTTAACCTGCCGGAGATATCCTTCAAAGGTACATGCCTTGTAAGAAGGCTAAACTTTAAATAGCGGTTCAAAAGCATCATTACCGCGCCCGGGCTCTTCGTGCGGTCGGCAAGATATTCGGTGTGCCCGCTAAACTTGAATCCTGCCGCCTTAATCGCCTCCTTGCAGATAGGCGCCGTTACCAGACATTCCGATTCCCCGGAGCTTAGCAACTGAAGGGACTTATCCAGATAGGCGATGCTCGCCTTGCCGTATTCTGCCCTCGCCTTCCCGAAAGAGAACCTTGCTGCAGGCACATTTTTGAGGTCCAGGAATCTTACGCCTTTTATTTTATCCGGGAGCCTGCCGAGAGAGGAAAAAACCCTTCCGTCGCCGATAACGGTTATTGCCGCCGCATCCGCCAACTGCGGGAGGGCCTTCAGGATGACCTCCGGCCCTATACCTGAAGGGTCACCCATCGTTATCGCAACCTTCAAACGCGGCTTTGCCATTAACTATTATTCCTTAAAAATCTTGATATAGGCCCGGCCTTTGAGTTCGTCGATCCAAACCGCCAGTTTCTCCTGCATCCTCTTTTCCAGGAGCATATTGTAAATCCTCTCCTGGGATTCGGCTAATGTTTCATTTCTCGGAGCAACTATCTTGTTAAGTTTAAAAATATAATATTTATCGTCAATCTTAACAGGGGTAGAAACCTCGCCCTCCTTAAGATTAAAAACAACCTTCTCTACCTCTTTTTTTAGCTGCCCTTCCACGGAGGCATCAAGATTACTAAAAGAAACTCCGTAGCGCTCGGCTATCTCACCGGGGTCTTCGTTGCGGCGCCAATCGGAAAATACCTTGCTGGCAAGACGCGGGGTATCCATGATTACCGCCGTAAATTCCCGGCGTTCCGGAGTCGTGATATTCTCTTTGTTCTCCTCGTAAAATGCCGTTACCTCGGTTGGCTTGATGATAATCGTCCTTCTGATATTAAAGTCAATGATGTTATACATAAGAAGCTGCTCGCGGATCTTGGTCTCCAGGTCAGCCTGGGATAATCCCTGCTGTTTAAGCGCGGCCTGAAATATGCTGTCTGAAGGATACGCGCTTCTTATCTCATTAATCCTTTCGGCTATCTTGTCCTCGTTTATTTTGACCCCGCTTTTCTTAGCCTCCTGCAGTATCAGGCGGTCCTCAATAAGCCTCTCTATAAGCTGGGGCTTAAGAGAAGCTATCTTCTTCTCTAACGACTCTCCTTTATAGGCCGAAGACATCTGCATCCGCGTAAAATTCACGAATCCGTCCAGGTCCTTCTGGGTGATTACGTCCTTATTTACGACTGCGATAATCTTGTCCTCTCGGCCATAGGAGGCGGCCAGAGGCGCACACAAAAGCAAGCACAGAAATAAAATCCAAAAGGACCTATTTTTTTTCATCTTCCAACACCTTTCTGAAATTTGTAATGGATTCCCTCAGGAGCCTACAGTAAAGGTCAAAACCCAAAGCGCTAATGAATCCGTGCTGCTGGACCCCCAGGAGATCGCCCGCCCCGCGGATTTCCAGGTCCTCCATTGCGATTTTAAATCCGGCGCCAAGCGTAGAATGTTCCTCTATGGCATCCAGCCTCTTATAGGCATCATTATTAAGCACCTCTCGCGGGGGGACCAGGAAATAGGCATAGGCCGTCCGGTCAAACCTCCCCACCCTGCCCCTTAACTGATGCAGGTCCGAGAGACCGAAGGTATGGGCATTATTAACAATGATGGTATTTACGTTAGGTATATCTATGCCTGATTCAATAATCATGGTAGAAACCAGAACGTCTATCTCGCCTTTTAAGAAATCCGACATCACCTTCTCAAGCACCCGCGGAGGCGTCTGTCCATGAGCGACGCCAAACCTGACATTGCAGGCAAGCCCGCTCATAACGCTCTCCCTGAGCTTCTCGATATCCTGGATACGATTATGAACCAGGTAAACCTGCCCCTTGCGTCTTGTCTCCCTAAGAATTGCCTGTCGGATTAAATCCAGGTCATATTCTACCACAACGGTCTTAATCGGCAACCTATTTTGGGGAGGGGTATTGATTACGGAAAAATCCTTTGCGCCCATCAGGCTCATATAAAGGGTGCGCGGGATAGGGGTAGCGGTCAGCGTCAGGACATCGCAGGCAAGCCTCATCTTCTTTAATTGCTCCTTTGCCCTGACCCCAAAACGCTGCTCTTCGTCAATAATCAATAGCCCCAAGTCCTTAAATACAATGTCCCCGGAGAGCAGGCGGTGGGTCCCGATTACGATATCTACCGTGCCGTCAGCAATGCCATTGACGATATTGTCCTGCTCGCAAGGGGTCTTAAAACGCGAAAGGACCTGGGTATTAATAGGGAATTTTTCCAGCCGCCGGCTGAAATTCTGATAATGCTGCTCTGCCAGGATGGTAGTCGGCACAAGAAATGCCACCTGCTTGTTATCCATGGCAGCCTTGAATGCCGCCCGCATCGCTACTTCTGTCTTGCCGTAACCGACATCGCCGCAAAGCAGGCGGTCCATAGGCTTAGGCAGCTCCATATCGCGCTTTACATCTAAGGTGGCCTTGGACTGGTCCGGCGTTTCTTTGTACGGAAAGGTAGCCTCAAAGATCCCCTGCCACTCCTTATCCCTGGAATAGGCAAACCCCTTGATGCTCATCCTCATGGCTTCCAGAGAAAGCAGCTCCCATGCCAGTTTCTGGATGCCTCTTTTTGACCTTTCCTTGGTACGCTGCCACTCCCTGCTGCCCAGCCGGTAAAGTTTAGGCCTCCTCGTCTGGAAGGCGACGTATTTCTGGAGAAGGTGCATCTGTTTAACCGGCACATACAACTTTTCCTGGCGGTCATATTCTATCACCAGGTGGTCAAGGTATTTATCCTTGAGTTTTAACTTTTCCAGCCCCCTGAACCTGCCGATGCCGTGCTCGGTATGAACCACGTAATCTCCGACATCCAGATCGAGGAAATTTTCCAGGGGCAGCTCTTCGCTGAAAGAAACGGTCCGGGATGGACGGTAGTTCTTTACCGGCAGGATAATCACCATCTTATGCCCCCATAAAGGGGCGCCGCTGGCAGGGTCAAAACTATTTACGGATTTAACGGTATTTATGTCGAGTTCTATGCGGATGGGAAGCTCAAAGGTAAAAGGAAAGATGTCTATCAGGTTTCCGCGCCTGGCAAAATCCCCTTCCTCCAAAACGTTATCCTGGCGCTTATAGCCGAAGCCGGTTAATTGCGCATGCAGGCTATCCAGCGCAATAACCTGGCCGATATAAACCTCAAGGGATTTAAACATGCCTGTTTTAGCTACGGGCTTTTTTATGGCGTTCCCAGGCGAGCACTAAAGGCGAGGCAATATAAACCGTAGAGTAAACGCCGGAGATAAACCCTACCAGGAGCGCAAAGGCGAAATTACTCAATACCTCGCCTCCGTAAAAGAGAATGGCGATTACCACCAGAAGCGTCACTGTGGATGTCAGGATAGTGCGGCCGAGGGTCTGATTAACGCTCAGGTTTATCAATTCCGCCAGGCTCATCCGGCGTTGCAATCTGCTGTTTTCTCTCACACGGTCGTATATCACGATGGTGTCGTTAATGGAGTAACCGGCGATGGTCAGGAAAGCCGTTACGCTCAGAAGGTCAATCGGCCTGCCGGTTATCGCCAGCGCCCCCAGCGTTACTAATACGTCGTGCAGAAGGGCAATGACGCCGGCAACCGCAAAGTTAAAGTGCTTGAACCTGATGCTGACGTAAACGAGGATGCCGATAAGCGACCAGAGAATCGCTCCGCTTGCCTTGGACCTGAGTTTATTGCCGGCAACCGGGCCGACCTTCTCAACCCGCAAGACTTGAATATCATCCCCGGGAAATTTCTCTTTTAACTTATCCGTGATAATATCACCCTGGGTTACGCCGGTCTTGATAAGCACTATGCGCGGGTTTTCCTTAAACTGCTGGATAGTGGCATCTGCAAGGTTAATATCCTTCATCGCTTCGCGTACCGCGTCTACCGAAGGGGCATTCTTAAAACTGTATTCCTGCAGCTGGCCTCCGGAGAAATCAATGCCGTAAGCGTCTTTACCCTTCTCAAAAAATACGACAAGCCCAACGGTCACGATAATAATGGAGATGGCGTAGCATATCTTTCTTTTTCCGATGAAATCCAGGTGCGTCTCTTTAAAAAGCCTCAGCATCGGCAGGGATTTCAGCACCCCGAATTCCAGGAGCAACTCGAATATTACGCGGGTAACGATGATTGCGGTAAACATGCTGGCGATTAAACCGATGGTCAGGGTAACGGCGAACCCCTTGATGGGGCCGGTGCCGAAACAGAACAGAAGGAACGCCGCAATGAGGGTCGTGATGTTTGAATCAAAGATGGCGCTGAAAGCACGGTTGTAACCGTTGGCGATTGCCTGGCGCATGGTCTTACCGGTTCCTAACTCCTCGCGGATCCTTTCGTTGATAAGGACGTTGGCGTCAACCGCCATGCCTAATGACAGCGCGATACCTGCGATGCCCGGCAATGTGAGGGTTGCGGATACGCCGAAGAGATGCGGCAGCATGCCTAAACCGCCCAGTATCATCACCAGGTTAAGCACCAGGGCGACATCCGCGATTAATCCGGCCAGCAGATAATAACCTGCCATAAATACCAAGACCAGCAGGCCTCCTATGACAGTGGATAGGATTCCTTTATTGATGGAATCCTGCCCCAGGGAAGGGCCTACCGTCCTCTCTTCTTCCAATACTACCGGAGCCGGCAGCGCCCCGCGCCGCAATATCAACGATAAGGACTGCGCCTGCTCCTGGGTAAACCTGCCGGTAATATTGGCTTTTCCGGAAGGTATCTCTTCGCGTATCATCGGAGCGGACTGCACCTTACCGTCCAGTAATATTGCCAGGCGTTTTCCTGTATTATTTCGGGTGATCTCGGCAAACTTCCTTGCGCCTTCTGCATTGAACTCCAGGTCCACCCGCGGCTGGCTGTACTCTCCAAAATCTATCGCTGCGCTCTTAAGGGACTCTCCGGTAAGAACGCTCTTTTTCTCCAGCAGCATCGGCTCCTTATTTTCCTCGGAATACTTAAGCTCATAGCCTTCCGTCACGTTTCCGTTTATGGCTTCCTGCAGCTTCTGGCTGTCATCGGAAACAATCTTAAACTCCAGGTATCCTACGGTGGTAATGACGTCTAATACCCCCTGGCGGTTAGTCACCCCGGGCAACTGCACTACCAGCTCATCCACACCCTGCTTCTGGACAATGGGCTCACGCACCCCCAGCCTGTCGATAGCGTCGCGGATGTTCTCTTTGGCGCGCTCCACCGCATCGGCCTTGGCATCCTCGGACAAACCCTTGGTATCTACCTTAAACAACAGGTGCATGCCTCCCCTGAGGTCCAACCCGAGGTTGATTCTTTTATCCAGCGGAAACGCAAAAAACAGGGATATCCCCACTACCGCTGCAACCAGCAATAATCTGTAGAAAAAATTTCTATTCATCAAATCAAGCCTTTGTCTGTTCGGCCTCGGCAGACTTTTTGATGTAAGCGACGCAGTTCTTTTCCATCTCTATCTTGACGTTATCGTCAACCCGCAACACCACGGTCTTGTCCTTGACGTTGACTACCGTAGCGTGGATCCCCGAAGAGGTAACAACCTCGTCGTTCTTATTAAGGTTATCGAGCATCTTGCGGTGTTCTTTCTCCTTGGCCTTCTGGGGGCGAATGAGCAGGAAATAAAAAATAACGAAGATAAAAATTAACGGCGCAAATTGCATTATGGGATTAACGCTCTGACCTTGCGGCATCTTAAACCTCCTTGGATTTTTCCTTCTTGATTAGATTTTTAATCGTCTCTGACGGCTGCGCCCCGTTCTTAACCCAGTATGCCAGGCGCTCTTTATTGATTTTTGAAAGGCCCGTCACCGGTGAATAAAACCCCAGCTCTTCGATACACCTGCCGTCGCGGCCCTGGCGTTCGTCAAAAACGCTGAGGCGAAAATGCGGCCTTTTCTTGGGTCTCTTGCCTATCCTCCTTAACCTGATAATAACTGCCATGCTTCCTCCCTTTTGTCTTACCTCGCTAGTGCCTCTACTAAGGCCTTTGCCTTGTTTATGGTTTCACGGTATTCCCTGGCCGGAACCGAATCCGCCACTATCCCTGCGCCTGCCTGGATGTACGCCGTCTTGCCGCGGGCAAGGATTGTCCTCAAAGTAATGCAGGTATCCATATTCCCGGAAAAGCTAAAATACGCTACGCACCCGGCATATGGTCCGCGCCGGACGCTTTCTAATTCTTCAATGATCTCCATCGCGCGGACCTTGGGGCTTCCGCTGACGGTGCCGGCCGGAAAACATGCCCGCAGCACGTCATATACATCGTAACGGGGGTCAAGAGCCCCCTTTACATTGGTTACCAGATGCATTACGTGGGAATATCTCTCTACGCTCATCAATTCGTCAACTTCAATCTTGCCTGTCTTGCAGACACGGCCAAGGTCATTCCTGCCCAGGTCTACCAGCATGATATGTTCAGCCTTCTCCTTGGCATCTTTTAAAAGCTCATCTTGAAGCCTGGCATCCTCTTCTTCATTTTTGCCGCGCGGCCGCGTACCGGCAACCGGACGGGTCTGCACCTGGCCGTCCTGAGAACGTACCAGTGTCTCGGGAGAAGAACCGATCAGGGCAAAATCCTTTAATTTTAAAAAGAACATATAAGGCGAGGGGTTAATGCTGCGTAAACTGCGATAAATCTCAAACCACGGCTTTTTGATTTTGAACCTGAAGCGCTGCGACAAAACCACCTGGATAATATCGCCCCGTTGGATATATTTCTTGGCGCGGCTGACTATGCGGCAGAACCCATTTTTTGTGAAATTAGAAGACATCTTCACCCGTTTACTCCCGCCTGCGCTATCATTATCAGCCGGTATCCTGCCGCGCAATTGCCTATGGATAGCGTCAATCCTGTTTGTGGCCCGCCGGTAGAACCCAATCTTATCCTTACGGCTGAGCCTCCTGCCTTTAGGTAAAACTACGTTATAAATAATCTTGATGGTGTGATTGATGTGATCAAAGGCCAGTATTGTATCGGTCAAGATAAACGCTGCATCAGGAAGCTTAAGGTCATCCTTGTTTTTATCGGGCAGCCTCTCAAAGAAACGCACCATATCGTATCCGATATAACCTACCAATCCCCCGAAAAAACGCGGCAGCCCCTTCACCGGAACGGGCCTGAAGTCACGCATGATTTTTTTTATCTCTTCCAGCGGCCCCGCCGCAGCCCTGAAGCGGCTTACCTTGCCGCGATGGGTATCGGTAATCTCAATATCCCTGCCTTTGCTCTTAAAGATAACGGCAGGCCTTGCCCCCAGGAAGGAATAGCGCGCAATTTTCTCCTGCCCCACTACCGATTCCAGGAGAAATGCATAATCGTCCTTATCAATCTTAAGATATGCCGATACCGGGGTATCCAGGTCGGCATTTATCTGCTTATAGACCGGGATGAGGTTTCCTTTTGAGGAAAGCTTCAAGAATTGCCTTAAATCCGGATAATACATCCTGACTCCGCTTAGCAGTTACCGGTTATTTTTTTATTTTACGATAAAAACAGCTGCGGTTACCCGTATGGCAGGCCGCACCTACTTGACGCACCTTAAACAATAAAGCATCCATGTCGCAATCATAACAGGCAGTTTTGACATATTGGAAACAGCCGGAGGTAGCTCCTTTCACCCAGTATTCCCTGCGTGAGCGCGACCAAAAACATGTCTTGCCGAGTTTAAGCGTGCGCCTCAAAGACTCCTTATTCATATACGCGAGCATCAAAACCTCGCCGCTCTTGTAATCCTGGATAACGGCGGGGATTAAGCCCCGGCGGTCATATTTCAAGCTTTTAAAGTCAAACCCTTTTTTCATATCCTGACTGCTACTCCCTTCTTTGCCAGATAACCCTTGATCTCTTTTACAGTGCACTCCTGATAATGAAACAGGGAAGCCGCCAGGCAGGCATCGGCATTTCCCTTGGCTATCGCCTCGTAAAAATGTTGCGGGGTACCCGCTCCTCCGGAGGCAATCACTGGTATATTAACACTCGCGCTGACGCTCCTGGTAAGCTCAATATCATAACCGTCCTTGGTGCCGTCATAATCCATGCTGGTAAGCAAAAGCTCTCCCGCCCCTAATCCGGAGGACCGCACCGCCCAATCAACCGCATCCAGTCCCGCCGGCGTCCTTCCTCCGTTAATAAAAACCTCCCAGCCCTGCCCCTGGGATTTTTTCTTGGCATCGATGGCCACTACGATACACTGGTTGCCGAACTTTAAAGATGCCTCCCGGATTAACTCCGGATATTTTACCGCCGCGGTATTAATGGATACCTTGTCGGCTCCGGCGCTTAAGAGTTCGCGGATATCCTTGATATCGCGAATGCCTCCTCCCACTGTAAATGGCATGAAGATGTTGCTGGCGATATCCTCAACCAGCTCAATCAGGGTTTTCCTATTTTCAAAACTGGCGGTGATATCTAAGAATACGAGCTCGTCCGCACCCTGGGCATCATATGCCTTAGCCACCTCCACCGGATTGCCGGCATCCCGCAAGCCAAGAAACTTCACCCCTTTTACTACCCGGCCATCCTTGATATCAAGACAGGGTATGATACGCCTGGTTAACATAACTGCTTATTTAATCTTGGCAGAAAGATACTTTCTCAAAAGCTCCCAGGTCTTCTTGCCGACCCTTCCGTCAACTGCCAGGTCATTGGCCTTCTGGAATGCCCTGATTGCCTCTCTGGTGCCCCTTCCGATTTTGCCGTCAACCGCTCCGGTGTAATAACCGGCATTTTTAAGCGCTAATTGTATCTGTTTGGCGTTCGGGCGGGATTTTACTTCTACGGCCGGCCCTCTGGGAATAACGGCTGCCCTCTTGCTTAACTCTCCCTCGAGCTCGCTGATCTGCTGGTCCTTGGCCTGGACATCCGCTTCCAAAACGCTAATCTGGTTCTTTAACCCCTGGATCTGGAGGTCTCTCTTCTTAGCGCTGGCGCATCCGCTTAAAGCGATAACGAGCACCGGCAACAAAAAAACTGCTATTCTTTTCATCTTACCGCTCCTCTCTCAAATAAATTTTAAAGCCTGGGTTAAGGTAAACCTTTCTTCGTACAAGGCCTTGCCTATAATTATACCTATCACCCCCTCTTTTTCCAGCGCTTTTATCCGCCGGATATCACTTAACGCAGATATGCCTCCCGAAGCAATTATCTTTATTCCTGTTTCTTTGAGGATATTCCTGATGCCCTTAACATTCGGCCCTTTGAGTGTGCCGTCCTTAGAGATGTCGGTATAGATAATACGCCTTAATCCGGTTTTTTTCAAGTCTTTGATAAACGACAGCGCATCTATCCCGGTCCTCTCCTTCCATCCCCTGATACACAAATCATTATCCCTGGCATCCACGCTTACAATTACCTTGTCCCCGAACTGCTCAAGCGCTTTACGAAGAAAATCGCGGTCAGTCGCGACCTTAGTGCCTAAAACGACCCGCGCTATGCCGCTATTAATCAGGGATTTGATGGTCCTGAGGCTGCGTATGCCTCCGCCGCATTCTACGGGTACCCTGACTTTTCCGGCAATCTCTTTGACGATCCCGAGGTTCTTGGGCTTGCCGCTCATAGCTCCGTCAAGGTCCACCAGATGCAGGAATTCCGCGCCCTCATCCTCCCAGCGCCTGGCGGTCTTAAGTGGGTCGCGCGAATAAATCTTTTTATTAAACCTGCCCTCGACCAGCCTTACCACGCACCCCTGCTTAAGGTCTATGGCGGGAATAACCAACATCTTAATTTTCTAACTCCACAAAGTTCTTCAGTATTTTAAGGCCTACCCCCTGGCTCTTCTCCGGATGGAATTGCGGCGCATAGATATTGCCGCGCCATACCAGCGAAGTAAACTCTCCGGCATAATCAGTTGCGGCTGCAATCAACTCGTTATCCTTCAGGCAGGGATAATAGGAGTGGCAGAAATATACGTATGGCTTATCCGGCAATCCTTTCAACAAGGGGCAATCGGGTTTTTTAAAATTGAGCTGGTTCCATCCCATGTGAGGGACCTTGACCCCCGCTTCCGAATCAAACTTCTTGACCTCCCCCTTCAGGACACCCAGGCCTTTTGTCTTGCGGGCCTCCTGGCTGCGCTCAAACAAAAGCTGCATGCCCAGGCATATCCCAAGAAACGGCTTATTCCTTGCAATATGCTCTTTTAAAACAACAGCCAATCCCTGCCTTTCCAGTTCCAGGACGGCATCATCAAAGGCCCCTACTCCCGGGAGCACAACCTTCTCTGCCTTGGCAATAACCCCGGGCTGATTAGTAACTACCGTGGAGGAGCCGGCATATTCCAGCGCCTTCTGCACGCTGTGGATGTTACCCATGCCGTAGTCAATAATCGCAATCATCTAATCAATCACGCCTTTTGTGGAGGGGATGCCTTTGCGGCGGGGATCAATCTGGCAGGCCGCATCCATGGCTTTACCTAAAGCCTTGAAGATGGGCTCTAAGGTAGTATGCAAATCACTGCTGGCATTCTCTATTTTAATATTCAAATTCATTCCGAGTTGCTTGGCAAGGGCCTCAAAAAAATGCTCGGCATATTCAAGCTTATAGTTCTCTACAGGTTTAATGGCTTCCGCAGGTTCAATTTTTTTTAATTTATCGTATAACTTACCAAAATCTGCAGTGCTAGGCTGTCCATCCGCATCTCCTTTAAGGGCGCCGCTAATTTTAAAAGAACCCCTTCCGCTGATATCAAGGATTACTGTAGCGGTTACTTCTTCCATCGGAACACTGGCAGAACCGACCCTTTTGATTCCTTTTTTATCACTAAGCGCCTCCTTAAAGGCCTGCCCCAGGACAATACCTACGTCTTCATTGGTATGGTGTATATCAACCTTATTGATGTCGCCTTGGGCCTTTATATCAAGGTCAAACAACCCCCAGAACGCAAACAGCTCCAGCATGTGATTAAGCAACCCTATGCCGGTATCAATGCTGGATTTTCCGGTACCGTCGATATTAAGCCCTACCTTAATTTGGGTCTCCGTGGTTTTTCTTTCTCTTGTTGCCTTCCTCATGCCTCCCCCTTAAAACCTCGCCTTCACCGAATCCAAATGCTTGTTTAGCCCCTCAATCCCCGCAATCTTCTCCAGCGGCTCCCGCATTTTCTCAAGCGCTTTCTTAGAATAACTGATTATATGGCTGGTCTTGATAAAGTCAAGCGCGGATAATCCTGAGAAAAACCGTGCCGTTCCATGGGTAGGCAGCACGTGGCTGGGGCCGGCAACATAATCTCCTATGGCTGCGGGGCTATAAGGACCGAGGAATACCGCCCCGGCATTGTTAATCCCCTTCACGAGCCGCTGGGGGTTCTTCACCAGGATCTCCAGGTGCTCAGGGGCAATCCTGTTAGCCACCTCAACCGCCTGGGTCAGGTTTTTAGTCAAAATAATAAAACCGTTGATATTGGAAAGCTGGCTCCTTACCTCGCGGGCCAGCCCCTTGGAATTCGTAATAAGGATTGCCAGGCCCTGGGCGTGTTCGGCCTGGGCATTAAGGTCTGCGATTATATATTTGGGGTCGCTGTAGCGGTTAGCGATAATAACCAATTCCGTAGGACCGGCAATCATGTCTATATCCAGATAACCGAAAACCTGCCTCTTGGCTTCGCTGACATAAATATTGCCTGGCCCGACAATCTTATCTACCTTCGGGATAGTCTTGGTGCCGTATGCCAAGGCGGCAATGCCCTGCGCCCCGCCTACGCGGTAAATCTCATTTACCTTCAAGAGGTCTGCGACCACCAGGATATGAGGGTTAATGTGCCCCTCCTTATCCGGAGGGCTTATCAGGACTATCCTCTTGACCCCCGCTATCTGGGCAGGTAAAACAGTCATGTATACCGTAGAAACCAGGGGCGCTGTTCCGGCCGGGATATAAATGCCCACCTTATCCAGGGGAATGCATTTTTCACCCAGCACCACGCCGTCGGGCCCTTTCATTCTCCAGGATTTCTTGAGGGCCTTTGCGTAAAACCGGTTTACGTTTTCAATCACTACCTTAAGGCTGGAGACAAAATTAGGGCTGATATTTTGATAGGCCCCGCTCAGCTCTATCTGGGAAACCTTTAGCTGCTTGGCGCTGAGCTTTACCCCGTCAAACTTACGGGTATACTTGAGCACCGCCTCGTCACCCCCCAGGCGCACGTCGTTAATAATACGCCTGACCTTATCCTGGATCAGGCGCGAACGCAGTATTTCGCGGTTATAGATTTTTTCCAGTTTCTTGCTGGTAAAATGCATGATCCTCATCTTATGCTGCCTTTGTTTGAATTATATTCCTGAGCTCTCTAAAGGCCTGCGGGAAATTCTCCGGTTTATCTCCTCCGGCCTGGGCAAAGTCTTTTCTCCCCCCGCCGCTTCCGCCTATAAGCCTGGCTACCTCCGGGATAAGCTTACCGGCATCCCAACCCTTTTCTGCTAAATCCTTGGTAACGCCGACTACCAGAATGGCGCGGCCGTTAAGGGTTGCGCCCAATGCTGCCACGCATCCGGACATCCTATCTTTAACAACGTCCATCGCGCTTCTTAAAACGTCCATATCGGCATCGGGCATTACCTCGGAAATAACCTTGATACCGCCAATGTCATCTGCGCATTCTATCAACTTCTCCAGCGAAGCGCGCGCCCCCTCGATCTTCATGCTCTGCCGTTCTTTTTCCATGGCCTTCAGGCGCCCGAGTTTTGCCTCTAACTGCTCTGCGATTTTGTCCTTTTCAGTATTCAAGATAGACTGCACCTCTTGAAGAACCTTCTCGTCATTCTTAACGGCGTCGTAAGCGACCTTGCCCGTAACCGCCTCTATCCTCCTGATGCCGCTGGCTATGGAGCCTTCCTGGATTATCTTAAAAAGACCTATCTGTCCGGTATGATTAAGGTGCGTGCCTCCGCAAAGCTCTCTTGAAAGACCTTCCGCCTCAACTACCCTGACTGTCTTGCCGTATTTCTCCGCAAAGAAAGCCAGGGCGCCCTTTTTCTTTGCCTCTGACAAAGTCGTTTCTTTGGCAGTCAGCTGGATATCATCCAATATGTAACTGTTAACCTCGCTTTCTATGCGGCGCAGCTGCTCGTTGTCAATATCTTTGAAATGGGTAAAATCGAAACGCAGTCTCTCGGCCCCTACCAGCGACCCCTGCTGTTTCACGTGCGCTCCGAGGATCTTCCTTAAGGCTGCCTGCAGAAGATGGGTTGCGGTGTGGTTGCGTGCAATTCCCAGGCGGCGCTCCTTATCGACAACTGCTTTTACCTGTGCCCCTGCCTTAAGGGACCCGTCTTTCATTATTCCGTAATGAATAGATACGCCCTCGAATTTGGAGGTATCGGAAACCTCAAAAATGCTTCTTGCGCTCTTTATGTTTCCGCTGTCGCCTACCTGGCCTCCGGACTCAGCATAAAAAACCGTCTTATCCAGAATAATGCCCGCCTCTTCTCCCTTGGCTATCTTCTTTACGGGCTTGTTGTCTTTTAAGATACAGAGCACCTTAGCGGCGGTCTCGTATTTATTATACCCTAAAAACCGCGTTTTCTTCGCGTTGAGGTGTAATCGCTTGGCGTCAAAAACATCCCCCTTCATCGCGCTCTGCGTTTTGGAACGGCTCTTCTGTTCTTCCAATTTCCTGTTCGTAACCTTGCCTACTTCTGCGGGAACATTAATGCCTTTATTTTTTAGCCATTCCATAGTTATCTCCAGGGGGATCCCGTAAGTGTCATAGAGCTGAAAACAAACTACCCCTATTTTCTCGGGATCACCGCAAGAAACAACGGATGAAAATTTCTCGCCTAGAATCTTATCGCTTGAATTCAAAATGGAGATAAAATTTTTTTCTTCCGCCAGGATAATCTCGGCGATATTCTCCCGGCGTTCGTTTAAAGCAGGATACGGCTCTTTCATAATCTCTGAGAGCGCCGCTACTAATTTATAAAGAAACGGCTTCTTGATCCCAAGCGCCGCCAGGTGCAAGACGCTCTTGCGGATCAATTTCCTTATCACATAACCGCGGCCTTCATTAGAAGGCAGGACCCCGTCATAGACTGCGAAGGTAACGGCCCGGATATGGTCGCAAACAGCGTAAAGTGATTCCTTATCCGGTTCATTTGATGCCTCGCGTAAAATCTCCCTGAGCAGAGGCTTAAAAAGGTCTGTTTCAAAATTACTGCCTACCCCCTGCATTACGGCTGCCAGCCTCTCAAGCCCCATGCCGGTATCGATATTTTTGCGCGGAAGGGGCTCTAACTTCCCGCCTTCTCTGCGGTTAAACTGTGTAAATACCAGGTTCCATACCTCCAGGAACCTGCCGCACTTGCAAGACGGGGTGCAATCATTCCTGCCGCATCCCGCGGATTTGCCCTGGTCAAAGAAAATCTCCGAACAGGGGCCGCACGGGCCGTTCGGGCCTTTTTGTTTCGCTTCCGAAGGCCAGAAGTTTTCCTTGTCTCCCAGGCGCACAATCCTGTTTTTTGGCAACCCGACCTTATTGCTCCAGATGGCATGGGCCTCTTCGTCGTCCTTATAGACTGACACCCAGAGCTTCTCTTTGCTGATGCCAAGCTCTCCTGTCAAAAAATTCCAGGCGTAAAGAATGGCCTTTTCCTTGAAGTAGTCGCCGAAGGAAAAATTGCCGAGCATCTCAAAAAACGTGTGGTGGCCGCTGGTCTTGCCTACCTTCTCCAGGTCATCCGTACGCAGGCAGCGCTGGGAAGAGGCGGCTCGGGTAAAATCATCAATCGCCCCCAGAAACTGCTTCTTGAACTGATTCATTCCTGCGGGGGTAAACAATACCGTCGGGTCATCGCTCGGGACGAGTGAATCGCTATCCACAATGCGGTGACCGTTGGCCTTGAAGTAATCCAGAAACTTTCTTCTTAGAAGGTCGGATTTCATAAATTTTCTAAAGCATCCCTGACGCTGGCCGGAGAAAACCCCCGGCGGATAAGGTATCCATAAACGCGGCGTTTTGCCTTTTCCGGTTCCCTGCCGCATAACCTTTCAAATCTGGAGCGCGCAATGCGCGAAACAGTCTCTGCCTCCGGGAAATTCTCCTGCAACCGCTGCAATTCTTCGTCAATGATCTCCTGGCTCACGCCTTTAAGTCTTAGTTCCTGGCGCAGCCTGCATGGCCCCCACGGCCTCCCGGCGCGCGAGGCAACCCACATCCTGGCAAATTCGCGGTCGTCCAGAAAACGCCTCTCTTTTAAGAAAGAAATGACCTCCCGGATTACCGGGGCCTGAAACTTCTTCTCTTTAAGGCGGCAGGATAATTCTTTCTCGCTGCGCAGCCTGAATTTCAAAAGCAAAAAGGCATAGTCCCTGGCCTTCTGGAAAGATTTATCAGTCACCCTTGATGAGAAAATATCCGCGCGAGGTCTTAAAAAGGCAGTCTCCCTTAACCCCCTTGATGACCTCCTGGTAATCCGAAAGGGTCTTAACGGGATGTTTATTAATTTCCTCGATTACCTCTCCGACTGCCAGGCTGGCGGTTTCTACCTGCGCAGCTCCTCCTCTTCCCTGCACCCCTGCGCTTATACCTACTGCTAAGGCTGCAATCAGCAGTATAATTCTGATCCTCATTCCCGTCATGTCTCCTTAACCCAGGGTAATCTTCTTGCGGATTTCCTTTTCAATCTCATCCTGCAGCTTAGGCTGCTCTTTCAGGGTCTTGATGGCGGCGTCGCGGCCCTGCCCAAGCTTGGTTGTGGCGTAAGAAAGCCAGGTGCCGGATTTCTCGATTACGCCGGTGTTGACGCCGGCGTCAATTACGCTTCCGGACTTGGAAATGCCTTCGTTATGCAATATCTCAAATTCCCCCTCCTTAAAAGGCGGGGCAACTTTATTTTTGACTACCCGCACACGCACCCTGTTGCCGATGACCATCTCCGCAGACTTTAGGGTCGCTATCTTTCTTACGTCTAAGCGCACGGAAGAATAGAATTTCAGCGCCCTTCCTCCGGGAGTGGTTTCCGGAGATCCGAACATTACCCCTATTTTTTCGCGTATCTGGTTGATAAAAATCACGCAGGTGCGCGATTTGCTTATGGCGGCGGTAAGTTTGCGCAGGGCCTGCGACATCAGGCGCGCCTGCAAACCTACGTGCGAATCCCCCATTTCACCTTCGATCTCGGCGCGCGGGGTCAAAGCAGCTACGGAATCGATTACCACGACGTCTACGGCATTGGAGCGCACCAGCGTCTCTGCAATCTCCAGCGCCTGTTCTCCGGTATCCGGCTGCGATATCAAAAGGTCTTCAAGGTTAACTCCTATAATCTTGGCGTAGGTAGAGTCAAAGGCATGCTCTGCGTCAATAAAAGCTGCCACCCCGCCTTTTTTCTGGATTTCGCGTATTACGGTTAAAGTCAAGGTTGTCTTTCCGGAAGCCTCAGGACCGAAAACCTCAACTACCCTTCCGCGGGGAAGGCCGCCTACGCCCAATGCCCAGTCCAAGGTCAATGCGCCGGTAGGGATTGCCTCTACGCTGACCTTGGTATCCCCCCCCAGCTTCATAATCGAACCTTTTCCGAACTGCTTCTCAATTTGCATCAAGGCTAATTCAAGCGCCTTATGCCTGTCTGATATATTCCTTGCATCATCTTTCTTCTTTTCAACGGTTGCCATGCCTACCTCCGTTCACAAGTTTGAATTTTAGCTGAAATTCGCTTAAATAGAGTATTTTATTATATCCCAGCCCCTCCCCACTGTCAATTATTTAAATAACCAGAAACACTTTCCAATGCAATCGGGAAACGTTTTCCAACGTAATCAGGAAAGTGTCTTTAATTATTAAAGTTCAAGAAAATCAATTAACAGAAAATCCGCTGTTTTTTCGAGCGCTCGTTCTTTATAGCTACTCCACTTATAATCTCCCGCGCTCCTGGCTATACCAGCTCTTACCGGATTGAATTCGACATAATTTAAACAATCCAGTAAATAAGCATCTCTTGTAATAAGTCTGCTGTTAAATCTGCCTTGCCATAAATGGCCAACTTTATTATATTTTTTGTTAAAATAACTCGTGTAAGACCGTAAAATCACCTGCATGAATTTAGATAACCATTGCGGTTCATCGAATTCAGCGATGAGATGTAAATGGTTCGGCATCAGGCAAAAACCGTAAAGCTTTAAACCATATCTTCTTTTGTATTTTTTTAAACGCCCAACGAACGCCGCGTAGTCTTGATCATCTAAGAAAATTCGTTGTTTTTGATTGCCTCTGGCAGTTAAATGGTAACATCCGTTTTCCAACAATATCTTTGAGCGCGCCGACATAAGAATCACCCCCTTTTACTTTAATAGACGCGCAAACAATATATATCTAACTAAAATTTTATCAAATAACACTGTCCGGTTTGGCTCGGAAAACGTTTCTGCTATGGATTGGAAAGTGTTTCTGTAGGTTGACAGGAGGCTTAAAATATGTTAAATTCTAAGCATTATGGATGACGTAAAAAAACCCGAAGAATACCGCAACGAGTTAGAACGCGCCCAGCGCGAACTTGGCATACTCTATGAGATTTCCAATGCCATGCGCACCACCCTAAAGCTGGACGAAATACTCTATATCATCCTGACCGGCGTAACCGCCCATACCGGACTGGGGTTCAACCGCGCTATGTTATTCCTGGTCAATAACAAAGAAAATATCATTGAGGGCAAAATGGGCATCGGACCAGACAGCGGCGAAGACGCCGACCGCATCTGGAAGCATATCGAACACCACAAAATGGATATGGATGACCTTATCAGCGCCTATCAGGGATCCCCTCCTCAGGAATCAACCTTCAACCAGGAGATTAAACTTCTGAAGATCCCCCTGCATGACACCAAGGGGGGATTGCTGGCCCTGACCGTGCTGGAAGGGATGCCCCTGCATCTGACAAAGGAAAGTATCGCCTCCTACCAATCGGATACCGTAATCAAGTTATTGAAAACCGACGAACTGGCGGTTGTGCCGTTAAAAGCCAAAGACAAGGTAAACGGCATTATTATCGCCGACAACTTTATCACCCAGAAGCCCATTAACAAAAACGATATGCGCATGTTGATAATGCTGGCTAACCAGGCTGGATTAGCAATTGATAATTCGCGTCTTTATGAAAAGACGGTGGTCCGCGCACATTCGGACTCCCTCACTGAGCTCTGGAACCACGGTTACTTCCGTTATCTCCTGCAGGAGGACTTGGAAAAAGCCAAGGCGACCCGGGGACGCCTGAGTCTGATAATGGTTGATATTGATGATTTTAAAATATATAACGATACATTGGGGCATCAGGCGGGAGATAAAATCCTAAAAGAAGTAGCCAACCTGCTTAAAAGCCATTCCCGAAAAATGGACTCTGTCTGCCGTTACGGCGGAGAGGAATTTGCGATTATAGTCCCGGAGTCCCAGAAAAATGAGGTCTACCTGATTGCGGAACGCCTGAGGCAGGATATCGAGAAGCATTCCTTCCTGCACGAAGAGATACTCCCTAAGAAAAAGCTTACCGTAAGCATCGGTCTGGCCTCGTTCCCGGATAACGCTTCCAACGCTGCGGAATTAATCTTTCTGTCCGACCAGGCGCTTTATCAGGCCAAGAATCAGGGGAAGAATAAAACCTGCTGTTACCTCTCTTAAGCCGGTTCTGCTACCGCCAATCCTTCGGGTTCTACAGAAGGCTTGCCTTGCGAAAATTTTACTGAAATAATCTTGGATACTCCGGATTCCTCCATCGTGATACCGTACATCACGTCGGCGTTGGCAATGGTCTTTTTGTTATGGGTAATCACGATAAATTGAGAACCGTTCGTAAACTCCTGCAACATCCTGCCGAACCTGTCGACATTGGCTTCATCTAAAGCCGCATCAATCTCATCCAATACGCAGAACGGGGCAGGTTTAATCTTGAAGATGGCGAAGATCAGGGCTATGGCAGCCATGGACTTCTCTCCTCCGGAAAGCAAGAGGACATTCTGCAGCTTCTTCCCCGGAGGCCGGCAGATAATCTCAATGCCGCACTCCAGGGGATCCTGTTCGTCCACCAGAAAGACCTGGGCGTCTCCGCCGTTAAAGAGGAGCCGGAAATAATTACGGAACTCGGCAGCGACCTTTTGGAAGGTTTCCAGAAACATGTGTTTGGTAGTTTTGTTGAGCTTAAGGATGGCGTCATGCAAAGACTGCTTGGCATTCAAAAGGTCAGTCTGCTGCTGGGTTAAAAAATCATAGCGCTTCTTAAGCTCATCGTACTCTTCGATGGCAACCAGATTTACCGTACCGTAAGAGTCCAGCTTTTCCTTCATACCCTGGATCTCTGCGCTCAAGGAACCTTCATCGCCCTCACAGACAACATCGCTAACGGAATCCAGGTCAACCTTATAGCCCTGCAATATCCTTTCTTTAACGGCACCGTATTTATATTCCGCCTCCTTGGAACGCATCTGAAGCTCATACGCCCTGCTTTTGATATTATCTATTTCCTTCTTATCCGCCTCGATCTTCAGGGTAATATCGCTAGTGCCGTCCAGGACCGCTACAAACCTAGCCTCGGTGTCCTTAAGGACCGTCTTTTGCATCTCAATCTCTTCCCCGGACTTCAAAATCGCTTCTTCCAAATCTTTTATCTGGGCCTGCAAGGATGCCTCTTTAACCGAGGCTGCCTCTTTTTGCTCCTTAAGGCTAAGGAGCGCCTCCGTATCCTGACGGAAGGCATCCTCCAGTATCGCGATGGTTGCCTGGTCGGAATTAACGCGCTTATTAAGGGCTTCCAATTCTGCCCTGGCCTGCGTAATCGCTACAATTACACCCTCCTTAAGGTGATTATTGGAATCGATCCGGCTCTGTTCGCCGGAGATCAATTCCTCAGCATTCCTCTCTTCGTTTTCCAATGCAACCAAGGAATCCTTGCGGCTGTTTAACTCCTGCTGGAGCCCGGATAAGGCGCTCATGACGTCAGAAAGCTCTATCGCAATGACCTCTTCCTCGCTCTTGATTTTATTTACCTCGTCCTCTGCGGTTTGCTGCTGGGCACGCTTGTTAACAAGAACCATCTCCTCGCTGCGCAGATTGCCTTCCAGGGCCCCTATGTTATTTTTGATCTCCGCAATATGTGTCTGCTTATGAGCCTTATTATCCTTGAGGCTGGCTATCTTGATATCGACCTGCGCAATGCGTTCGCCAATCTTCTGGGTGTCCAGGTCCATGGGCTTGGCCTCTCCGGATATCTTGACATTGGCATGGCCGGCTGCCCCGCCATCGCCATCGGCAAGCTCCAGATACTCTTTGACCTTGATGAGTATCCCGGAATTCTTCTCTGCCGGCATCTTATCCAGGTAAAGCAAGGCATTCATGGACTCCCCTATATCATCATATTTGGATTTAAGTTCCTCCAGAAATTCTTTCTGGGACTGCATCGCCAGCCTCTGTTTTTCCAAATCCGCGATGCAGGCATTAATCTGCTCAAGCGATATGTTTTCCTGCCCCAACTCTTCCTTGGCGGCGTTAATCTTGAGGCCAAGCTCGGCGAACCTGCCCTCCAATCCTGATAATTCCTGGGATATACTGGAAAGGGCTAACTCTGCATTGGCCTTTTCTTCGTTCACCTTGGCTTTTTCAACCTCTAGTCTTTTTTGGCGCGCCAGATAAACCTGCTCCTTGGCGGTGAAATCGGCAACTTCGTTCTTGGCAACGCTAACCCTGGCTGCCAGCTCCAGAAGATTTTTCTTTGCCGCCGCAATATTATCCAAAGAAAGCTTTATGGCAGCCGCCAAATCATTCAGCTCATCCTCTTTCTCCATCAGAAGCGCGCCTTTTGCTTCTATCTCCTTCTGTATGCCGTTATATTCCTCTTTGACGGCATCGAGTTTTTCTTTATCTACATTGATGCGCGCCTCGGTCTGCCCTATCTGCTCATCGATACGCTTCTTGCCGGCTTCAAGCTCATTAATCCTGTCATGGGAAATATTAATATGTTCGCGGTTGCGTGATATACCGTTGTCAAGATTAAGAATCTGGTTCTTGATGTTGTTGATAGCGTCTTCCAAAGCCCTGGCTTCCTGTTTCTGGTCGGCAATCTTGACTTCCTGCTCCTGGATGGCGCCCAGAACCTCGCCTTCTTTCTCCTGCAGCTTATTTAATTCTGCCGCGGTTTCATCCCTATCCCTTAGGAAATCCGCTTTTTGTAAAACGGCAAGCCTTACCTCCTTATTTTTTAGCTCCTCAAATAAATCCTTATAACGCCGGGCCTTATTCGCCTGGCGTTCCAGGGAACCGATCTGGCGCTTGACCTCGGTAATGATGTCATTTACGCGCAGGAGGTTCTGCTCGGTTTCTTCCAATTTACGCATTGCCTCGCGCTTTTGGGATTTATATTTGGTTATGCCTGCGGCTTCGTCAAATACCAGGCGGCGGTCTTCCGGCCGGGAGCTTAAAATCATATCTATCCTGCCCTGCGGCACCAATGAATAACTCTCGGCTCCGATACCGGTACCCAGCAATAAATCAGAGACGTCCTTAAGGCGCACCTGGGTTTTGTTCAGGAGGTACTCGCTCTCTCCGGAGCGGAAAAGGCGGCGGGAAATCATTACCTCATCATGGTCAATGGGGAAAAATCTGGTTTTATTATCAAAGGTAACGCTCACCTCTGCCATGCTTAACGGCTCCTTTTTATCAGTGCCGTTAAAGATAACATCCTGCATGTCAGAGCCGCGCAATGATTTTACGGACTGCTCCCCTAATACCCAACGGATGGAATCAAAGATATTACTCTTGCCGCAGCCGTTAGGGCCTACGATCGCAGTAACCCCGGGCTCAAATTGCAAAGTGGTTTTATTGCAGAAGGATTTAAACCCTACCAGCTCCAGTCTCTTAAAATACATGCGGCATCTCCTTTATTGAAGTTTAGAATGGTTTTCAATCCAGGCGTCAATTCTATCCTTACGAAAACGCCACTGCCCCACGAGCTTCACTGCCGGTATCTTATTTTGCTTAAGCCACTCGTAGATAGTGCGGCGCGTAACCTTAAGGTAATCCGCTAAATCTTCTATGGTCATCAAACCGCCGTTAATCATTCTCTCTCCAGTAATTCCAATTATAAACAAGGTTCTGCCTTTTGTCAAGGAAAACTTTAACATTCTTTAACATCCAAAGGAAAAAAAGCTTGTTATATTACCAAAATATGCAAAAAAATCAGGAACGGTTCTAAACTCAAAGCTAATCTATCCCCTGTTAGGGGACAGATTAAGAACAACTTCAGAACCGTTCCTGATTAATAATAGCCTGGCGAACCGCCGAATTCGCCGCTAGAATAATTGAGGGTAATAGTATATGATTCGGATGGGTCTGGCGGCTTTCCTCCGGTACTGCATCTGGTAGCTGTAGCTGCAGTATCATCTCCGCTATAGCTAAAATAATGGGTGCTCGTGCAACTTGAAGGAGCCACCACCGAAAGATTGGCAAAGTCCGTAGCGTATGCTCCGTATTCCTCGCTATAAGCTACCTGCGCCCTGGAAATTTCTCCCAGAGCCCTCTTGGCCTCAGCAGCCCTGCTCTTCTCTATCAGCTTGGAATATTGAATAAAACCTAAGGTAGCCAATATTCCAATAATAATAACCACGATAATAATCTCAAGGAGGGTGAAGCCTTCTGACTTTTTCTTCATGAGCAGTCCGTCATCCAAACTACAAATGCCAAAACTATTTTCCAAGGACCTCTTTGAAGCGCTTCGTTAAGGCGGGGACTACCTGAAAAAGATCCCCTACTATGCCGTAAGTTGCGACCTTAAAGATAGGGGCCTCGGGGTCTTTATTGATAGCGACGATAATCTTGGAGGATTGCATCCCGACTAAATGCTGAATCTGGCCGGATATCCCGCAGGCAATGTAAATCTTGGGGGCAACGGTGCGCCCGGTCTGGCCTACCTGATGCGAATAAGGCTTCCATCCCGAGTCCACTGCCGCGCGCGAAGCTCCTACTGCCGCCCCTAACGCATGCGCCAGGTCTTCAAGCATCTTAAAGTTCTCCGGCCCGCCCATCCCGCGGCCTCCGGAAACAATAATATCCGCTTCAGCAAGATTTACCAGGGATTCAATTTCCTCCACTATATCCAGGAGCTTGGTGCGGGAGGCATAAAAGGAGCCGTCAAACTTCTCCCTGATGATTTTAGGCCTGCGCTTCTTATCAGGCTCCATTGGCTGCATCACCTTGTGGCGAACGGTTGCCATCTGCGGCCGGTAATTCGGGCTGACGATGGTCGCCATGATATTTCCTCCGAAAGCCGGACGGGTCTGTAGTAGTATCTTTTTATCCGGCTCAATATCCAACCCCGTGCAATCGGCAGTCAGGCCGGCCTTAATATTTATGGCCACCCGCGAAATCAAGGAACGCCCGATAGCAGTAGCTCCGCAGAGGACGATCTCGGGCTTATATTTCTTAATCAGCTCTACCAGGATATTGGTATAAGGTTCATCCTGGAAATTCGCTATCTCGGGGGCCTCCACCAAATAAATATTATCCGCCCCTCTCCATCCCAGCTCATCCAACTGGTCATCCATGGCATTGCCTATCAAAACCCCGCTTACCTGGCAATGCAACTTCTTGGCCAATTCCTGGGCCTTGCCTAAGAGTTCATAGGAAACAGACTGCACCTTGCCGTTCTTCTGCTCTACAAAAACCCAGATGCCTTTATAATCCTTGATGTCCGGTAACTCGCACTTAGCAGGTGTCTTCTCAAGCAAAATCGCCTTGAACTTACAGGCAGGGACGCAAGCCCCGCAAAGGGTGCATTTGTTGAGGTCTATCCTGGCCTTCTTCTCCGCCATGCTGATAGCGCCAAATGGACAGGTCTTAACACAAAGCGTGCAGCCGGTGCATTTCTCTACAATTACCTGGATTGACATCAGTGCACCTCGTCCTTCAGTAAATCTACAAGCCGGCTAGCAATATCCGGCACCTCACCATTAAGCATCTGTCCTCCGGTGCGCTGCGGAGGCGTAAAGATCCTGACTACCTGCGTAGGGGAACCGCACAAACCGATGCTCTGCGGGTCAAGGCCCAGCTCTTTCTGGCCCCATAACGTGATCTTGGCGGATTTGGCGCGCATCATGCCTTTCAATGACGGAATCCGCGGTTCGTTGATTTCCTTTACTACCGTCAAGAGCGCCGGCAATGGAGTTTCGATAATCTCGTAACCTTCCTCCATCATACGTTCTACCCGCATCAAATTCTCTTTTACCTCCTCCACCTTCTTTACATAGGTAACCTGAGGAATATTAAGATGGGTGGAGATGCCCGGACCAACCTGTGCCGTATCGCCGTCCGAGGCCTGTTTACCGCAGATAATCAGGTCAAATGCGCCGATTTTTTTAATGGCCCCTGCCACGGTGTAACTGGTAGCCCAGGTGTCGCTGCCGGCATAGGCGCGGTCACAAAGCAAAATCCCCTCGTCTGCACCCATGGAGATTGCCTCGCGCAACGCAGCTTCAGCCTGCGGAGGCCCCATCGTAACCACCGTAACCTTGCCCCCAAACCGCTCCTTCAACTGCACGCCTTCTTCAATAGCGTACATATCAAAAGGATTGATAATGGACTTTACACCTTCCCGGATGAGAGTATTTGTTTCGGGGTTAATCCTGACTTCAGTGGTTTCGGGAACCTGCTTGATGCAAACGATAATATTCATTATTTGGACATTTCCTTGATTAGCTGCAACGCAATAATATTACGCTGGATTTGATTGGTCCCTTCATAAATCTGGGTGATCTTGGCGTCACGCAGGTATTTTTCTGCCGGATAATCACGCATGTAACCGTAACCGCCGAGTATCTGGATGGCATCGGTGGCAACCTTAACCGCTACATCCGAGGCGTACATCTTAGCCATTGCGGAATCCTTAGCAACGTCTTTAGAACCGGCGTCGATCTCTCTGGCGCAGGAATAAATCAAGGCGCGGGCAGTCTCAACTCCGGTAGCCATATCCGCCAGCATCCACTGGATACCCTGGAAGCTGGAGATGGACTTACCAAACTGGTGCCTCTCCTTGGAATATTTTACTGCTACGTCCAACGCCCCCTGCGCAATCCCGAGGGCCTGCGCCGCAACGCCAGGACGCGACATATCAAAGGTCCTCATCGTCACAATGAATCCCATCCCCTCTTTGGCAAGAAGGTTTTCCGCGGGAATCTTGCAGTCGGTAAAGATTAACTCGCGGGTGGATGAAGCACGGATACCGAATTTTTCTTCTTTTTTCCCGAAGGTAAATCCGGGGGTCCCCTTTTCTACGATAAAAGCTGAAGCCCCGCGGGCGCCCTTATTCTTATCGGTCATCGCGATAACGGTATAGGTCTCGGCATCGCCGCCGTTGGTAATAAAGTGCTTCAGCCCGTTCAAGATGTAGTAGTTGCCCTCTTTCCTGGCAGTAGTTTTGATTGCTGAGGCATCGGAACCGGCTTCCGGCTCGGTAATAGCAAAAGCCGCGACCTTCTTCCCCTTTGCGATATCAGGAAGGTATTTCTTCTTCTGGGCATCGTTTCCGAAAAGCACGATCGGAAACGTACCTAGCGCCGAAGCGGCATAGCAAACTGCTATGCCCCCGCAGGCGCGCGAGAACTCTTCGGTTGCAAGGCAAAGATTTAGGACGCCGACGCTCATCCCGCCGTACTCCTCCGGCACGAACAAACCGAAGAGGTCGGAGTCCGCAATGACCTTAAGCACATCCCAGGGATATTCTTCGGTCTGGTCGTACTTGGCAGCTGCCGGGCGTATCTTCTCATCGGCAATCTTACGCGCTAAATCACGAATCATCTTCTGTTCATCGGTCAGCAAATAATCCATCTCTCCTCCTTATGAAAGTAAAAAACAACGCGATGAATTATACCACATTACTATTTTTTGGCAAGTATTTTGCCGCCGGACTTTCAGTGCGAGAGGTCTTTCAGGAGTGCGACTTCCTGGCAGTTCGGGAATTTAGAACAATTGATGCACTCAGCCCATATCTTGTGCGGCAGCTCGGAATTCTTGATTCTGCGGAATCCCAGCTTTTGAAAGAATGCCGGTTTATAGCTTAAGGCAAATACCTTCTTCGCCCCCAGGATTGAGGCTTCCTCAAGGCAAATCGATACCAACTCCCTGCCTATCCCGCGGCGCTGGCGGTTGGCGGCTACTGCCAAAGACTTTATCTCAACCAGGTCATCCCAGGATACATGCAAGGCGCAACACCCAATGAGCCTATTCTTCTCTTCGGCCACCCAGAAATCCCGGATATTTTCGTATAACTCGTTTAAGGAACGCGCAAGCATCAGGTCTTTGCTGGCAAAATGATTGATGAGTTCCTGGATCCGCTTTACATCTGTAATCTTGGCCTTTCTGATAACCATAACTTGCACCCCGCTGTTACCGAGCACCTATTGCTGTTTTATCTCGGTCCCCTTTGCCACTACTACAATCCCGGACTCCGTAACGTGGAATCTTTTTTTATCCTCGGCTAAATCATATCCTATCACCATCCCGGGGGGGATATTGACATCCTTATCAATGATGGCGCGCTTTATCCTGGCATACCTGCCGACATTCACCCCCTCCATCAGGATGGAGTCATAAACCTGCGAATAACTGTTGATCCTGACATTCGGCGAAAGTATTGAACGCTGTGTCCTGCCGCCGCTGATGATGCAGCCGCTGGAAACCAGGGAATCCAAAACCAGCCCTACGCGGCCGGTAATCTCGTCTCCGGAAAATACGGTCTTGGCAGGAGGAAACTGCTCCTGGAAGGTGCGGATAGGCCAATCCTTATCATAAAAATTAAACACCGGATCCACCTGCACCAGATCCATATTCGCCTCATAATAGGCGTCAATGGTTCCGATGTCGCGCCAATAAAGCGCCTCTTTCTTGTTTTCATCTATAAAATTAAAGGCCACTATCTTGCGGTGTTTCTTGAGCATCTGCGGGATAATATCCTTGCCGAAATCATGATGGGACTTCTGGTTCTTGGAGTCTTCCTGCAGCTCCTCTTCTATTACCTTATGCTTGAATACGTAAATACCCATGGAGCCGTAAATCTTATCCGGCTTATTCGGAATAAGCTTGGGGTTTTTCGGCTTTTCCTCGAAACCGACTACCCTGCCGATACTGTCAACCTCCACTACCCCCAACTGCGATGCCCTGCCTTTATCAAGCTCCACCACCCCTACGGTCAGGTCGGCATCCACATCGCGGTGGAAATCAATCATATTGTAATAGTTCATCTTGTAGATATGGTCGCCGGCCAATATCAATACCTCGCTGGGGTTATCCAATTCCAGCGTATAGAGGTTTTGGAATATGGCGTCTGCGGTCCCGAGATACCAGGTATCGCCTATTCTCTGCTGCGCAGGCAAAATCTCAATGTATTCGCCGAGGTCCGCAGAGAATATAGTCCAGCCTAAACGTATATGCCGCTGCAGTGAAGCGGATTTGTACTGGGTAAGGACGTAGATGCGGCGCAGGCCTGAGTTAATGCAGTTGCTGAGGGTAAAATCAACGATGCGGTATACCCCCCCGA
>JBAZNT010000003.1:0-93690 GCA_041649115.1 Candidatus Omnitrophota bacterium
AAAGGCTGGGTAGCTATGTTCGGAAGGGATAAGCGCTGAAAGCATCTAAGTGTCAAGCCCTTCCCAAAACTAGGTATCCCTCCCCGGCGGCAACGTCGGGGTGTAGGCCGGTCGTAGACTACGACCTTGATAGGCGTAAGGTGTAAGATCCGTAAGGATTTCAGCCAATACGTACTAATCGGCCAATCGGCTTGGCCTTTATAAAGTCAGCTTTCGCAGATTGCGGTTTTACCGAATGTAGTTGTTGATATTTTGGAGTGTCCATACCGAGGGGGAAACACCCGTTCCCATTCCGAATACGGTAGTTAAGCCCCTCAGGGCCGATGGTAGTGTACTCGTAAGGGTATGTGAGAGTAGGTTGACGCTCCTTTAAAATAAAAAACGCCCTATCTTTTAAAAAGGTAGGGCGTTTTTTATTTTACCCATGAGCTTACGCAGAAAATTTTTAGACGCAAAGCGCAAAAATTTTCAAGTGTTTAAACTCATGGGTAAGGTAGAAATTTTGACAAAAGGGGTTTGCTTTCCTCCTAAGGAGCGAGCAACTGAGAGTAGGTTGACGCTTCGGTAAGCTTTTTATTTCTTTTTTTATGCGTAGGAGTATAATATTGTCAAACCTACAAGGAGGTAACAAAATGAAAGCGAGTGCGGTTGGTATAATCGTTATCTTTTCGTTAGTGCTTTTCCCCGCCTTTATTTTGGCAGAAGAAGGTAGTTACGATGCGCTTGTTACAACCGACAGCGGCAGCAGTATTTCTAAGGTGGATGTAGAGGATGAAGAAGTCTTAGACATCCAGCCTTCAACAGGCCAGGACATGTCAGTCTACGGCGCACAGCGTGATGATTCCGGAGAGGTCTCCGGTATCGACTCTAAAGGCGAGGATGTCAGTATGTATACGCCTGAGGAATATCAGCCAGAAGGATCGAGCCAGCCGGCAGAAGAATCAGACCCGTCTGCTTACCCCAGCTACCAGTATTAGAACAGCGTCTACTTACAATCCCAAGCGCAAGTCTATTCCAAAAATAGATTTCGCTTGGGATTTTTTATTGTGCAAGTATAATAATACCCAGGGAGGCAACCTATGAAGATTAAGATAGAGAAGCTAACCGATAACGAACTTGAGAAATTAGGCGTATTCACCTGGCCTGTCTGGACCAAAGAGGCCTCGCGTTTCCCCTGGACCTACGACAGCACAGAAGAGTGCTATCTCTTGGAAGGAGAGGTCTCCGTAGAAACAAAAGACGGAGAGAAAGTCACTTTCGGCAAGGGGGATTTTGTCAGTTTCCCCAAAGGGCTTTCCTGCACCTGGGAGGTCAGAAAGCCGGTCAAGAAGCACTACAATTTCAAGTAATACTCAGGTAAATGACCCAGAGGTTAAGGATAAGATTAACGGTATGCTCCGCACTCTTTTTTAGCGCCCTTATCTTTACAGTTCCCGCCGTTAGCTACATCGGCATCAACATGTACAACGATTTTGTCCCCGGCCCCACGCTTCTTTACCCCGTCACTGAAGACATTGTTTTAACAGGCAAGGACTGCCTGGAATTCAGATGGAGGAGGCCTGAGCCGGTAATAACGGACCACTTTATCTTTAAGCTCTATAAAGGATATAATACTGTCCAGGATAACCTAATTCTAAGGCAGGATTTCCCCGCCGATACCTATCCGATTAAGCTCCCTGCCTCGCAGTTTGAAGAAGGGGAGGTCTACACCTGGGTATTAATAGAGGTCTTCCGTTCCGGCAAAAAAAGCGACATGAGTTTCAGCTCATTCAGGATTATAAAGAAATAGCGGGTCCCCGCCTCTTGCGGTATAATCAGGTTAACAGGAGGAGCCATATGTTTGCAAAATTAGATGAACGCCTCAAGAGGCTCAACGTTTTGGATATCGGCCTCGTCAAGTGGTCAGCATTTTTCTCCGCCGTTATCATCGTCAAGCTTTTCCCGCAGCTTCTTAAGGTTAACTACGCCTTCCTTATCGTGCTGATGCTTGCCTGCGGCGCCCGCCCGCTTTACAGGTTCTGGTTTAAGAGATAGCCCCCATGCCGCGCGCCCCGGTTATTACCGCTGCCAAGGCCAGGGAATTAGACGCAAAGGCCCGCAATAAATACGGCATCCCTACGCTCCTGCTTATGGAAAACGCAGGCCGCGCTGTTGCAGAGGAGGCCTTGAGGATTATCGCCGGGAGCAAAGGCAGGGTTGCAATTTTCTGCGGCAAGGGCAATAACGGAGGGGATGGCTTTTGCGCGGCGCGCCACCTTCTAACAGCAGGAGTGAACCCGGATATATTCTTGATCGGCAAAGTTTGCGGCCTAAAAGGCGAGGCAGCGGTAAATGCCGGCATCCTCCTGAAACTCAAGCATAAGATAACCGAAGTTACGCCTCTTAATATCAATTCAATCAGGAGAAGGATTACAAAATACTCCTTGATAGTTGATGCGCTTTTAGGGGTGGGGTTAAGCGGAGAGGTAAGGGGACTTTATTGCGATTTAATCCGCTTGATTAACCTCGGAGGCGCTTATGTCTTATCCGTTGATGTCCCGTCCGGCCTGGATGCTACTAGCGGCGCAGTGCTCGGGTGTTGCGTTAGGGCAGATGAGACAGTTACCTTTATTGCCAGCAAGCGCGGGATGGTTTCCGCCCGAGGAGCCAGGCATTGCGGCAGAATCAAGGTGAGGCAGTTAGGAATAAATTTAGTTTAGAGGCCGTTTCTTTAGATAGGTGGCGCACCGCAATAAAAGCGATAATTATAAGAGAGGAGAATTGAGATGTCATTTGCCCAGGGGGTGTTATTAAAGGTTTCTACTCCGTTGTTGGGATTAATTATGATAGGAGCGATACTGGTATTTGCAATAGCTGGTTTGCTTGTAGTGCGCAGCCTTATCCCGCAGCACAGGTTAAAGCTCCACCACGATGTAGCCGGGCCTATCTTCGGGACAGTAGGGGTCATCTATGCGGTGCTTCTGGCGTTTGTCTTTGTGGTGGTCTGGGAGGATTTTGAAAGGGCGGCCATGAATGTGGAAAAAGAAGCCAACTACCTTTTGGATATTTACAGGGATGCCGAGGCGTTCCCTGCGGATTTGAAGAAGCAGGTCCGTTCCCTTGCCAAAGACTATGCCCGCGTGGCTTCTACGGATGAGTGGGAGAGCATCGCCATGGGCAAAACAAGCCCGAACCTTACGGCGGTACTGGATAAATTTTGGGTTCTTTATGCCGCTTATTCCCCGCGTTCAGAGAGCCAGAGGATATTCTATGCGGAGTCGTTGCGTAACCTGAATGCGCTCGGAGAGCTCAGAAGTACCCGGTTGGTTGATTCAAAGACAGGGGTGCATCCCCTGTTGTGGTTTGTCCTGATATCCGGGGGCCTGATTACCGTCGCCTTCAGCTTTTTCTTCGGAGCCGAGAACCTGAATTCCCAGATTGTGATGACTGTTTTGCTTACCCTGTTGATATCGCTGATAATCTTTACGATTTTACTTTTTGATTTTCCTTTTACGGGAGGCGTGCGCATCTCCGCAAAGGCCTTCCAGCAATTGCTGTTGCACCAGCAGTGAGCACCCGTCCCGGGATTAAATTCCATTTGGGTATTTCATTTATTGAGGTATAATACAGGCTGTTATGGGAAGAAATAAGGCGGTTGATTGTAATAAGTGCAAGGCCAAGCATGAATGCTGCATGCTGGGGGCGTGGGTAGACCTGGAAGAAGCCAAGAAGATACTCGAGCTTAAGATAAAGGGCGGGGATTTCTTCCATCTGGAGAAGGACAAGGACTATCCCTCCGGCTACAGGATCGGCACGAGCATAGAGGATGAGCCGTGCACCTTTATCACCAAGGACGGCCTCTGCTCCATCCATAAGATAGACTACAACCTCAAGCCCCAGCATTGCAAGGAGTTTCCCTACGAGAAGGGCAGGTTATCCGGCTTTGCAAGGTACATCTGCGGCATTGTCAAATCAAGGCATAGAAAGAAGAGGGCGTCTAAGAAGTAGCCCGCAAAGGAGAAGGTAATGAGTTTTACCTATGTATGCAAAATAGCGGCTGCGGAAGAAATAGTCAAGAAATTGCCACTTTCCTCCGGCCTCAAGAAGGCCAAGCTCTCCAGGGACCGTGCGATTATAGACATCTTCAAAGGCAGGAGTTCAAAATTTCTGATTATCATCGGCCCCTGCTCTGCAGATGACGAGAAGGCGGTATTGGAGTATTGCCGCCGGCTCGGAAAGCTGCAGCAGGAGGTTAAGGATAAGATTATTCTTATGCCGCGTATTTATACCAACAAGCCGCGCACTACCGGCCAGGGCTACAAAGGCATGCTGCATCAGCCTAACCCGAAAGAGAAGCCCGATGTTTCCGAAGGCATCAGGGCTATCCGGAGGATGCATATCAGGGTACTGGAGGAGACAGGATTGAGCGCTGCCGATGAGATGCTCTATCCGGATAACTACGCTTATCTGGAGGACCTCTTGAGCTATGTAGCTATCGGGGCGCGCTCGGTAGAGAACCAGCAGCACCGCCTGACGGTGAGCGGCCTGGATATCCCGGTCGGGATGAAGAACCCCACCAGCGGAGACTTGAACGTAATGCTTAATGCGGTGCAGGCTGCCCAATCCCCGCATACCTTTATCTACAACCGCTGGGAGGTGCGCACTGCCGGCAACCCCCTGGCACACTGTATCCTGCGCGGAGCCGTTAACCAATACGGTCAGAATTTCCCGAATTACCATTATGAGCACATGATAAGGTTGGCTGAGATGTACCTGAAACGTTCCCTTAAGAACCCTGCCGTGATTGTTGATACCAACCATGCCAATTCAGGCAAGAAGTTTAAAGAGCAGCCGCGTATTGCCCTGCAGGTAATGCACAGCATCAGGAATTCCAGCCTTCTAAAGAAGACCGTCAAGGGGCTGATGATTGAGAGTTATCTGGTTGAGGGCGCCCAGGAAGTAAAGGGGAGGGTTTTCGGAAAATCTATCACTGACCCCTGTTTAGGCTGGGAGGAATCCCGCAGATTAATACTAAAGCTGGCAGAGAGGCTTTGAATTATGCGGTTGACAAGGGGCAGCTTTTTTGTTACGATGCAGTAGAAAATAAGGAGAAGCAGCGCGATGCGCCGTATCTTCCTGACAGGGTTGCTTTTGGCGTTTTTCGTATCTAGCGCCGCGGCCAGCGGAACGGTTATTACCGCAAGTGCTACCATAAGTTCCGTGATGTTTAAGGGTCATATCATTGATAACCTTTCCGCCAGCGTGAGAGATTCGGCTGAATTTGAGAAACTGGTTGAAGGCTATACTAAAGAAAAGGCTCTTCTGTATGAGAGCATCAAGAGCGGTTATTCGCTTTTATCAGGCGGCAAGCTCTATAAATTTGACGAGATCAGTAACATAAGAATTATGGAGTTTCTTCAAAAATCCAACAGCGGGCTGCGCGTAGCGGTGATGGCGAAGAAAGTAGAAGGAGAGTTGAGCATTGTTTCTATCGAAAACCAACGGTAAAAATCTGGAGTTCGCAGAGCTTAAAGAAGAACTCAAGGCGGTAGGATTTGACACCATGCGTGTTGAGCGCGATGATTACATGGAGATCGTCGTGACTAATGACAAGCTGGGAGCGGTTAATATCAAGCTGGAATCTCTCATGGGTTCGGTAATCTGGCCCTCCCAGAGGAGGCTGGAGGCCATTCTCGAAGAGAAGCTCAACGGTTTCGGCGGCATTATGGCCGGCCAGGCCCTCTACTTCAAGCGTCAGCAAAAAGAGGCATTTTTTGTAATGCTCTGGCCGTGGAAAGACGGCCAGCATATCACCATCAAGGTTATCAAAGGCGTCCTTCCTTAAGCAGGCTGACCTTAGGATAAATCCTTTTATCCGATGCTGCAAATCGGCAAACTCAAGTTAAAATCGAATTTAATCCTGGCTCCCCTGGCCGGGATAACCGATCTGCCTTTCCGGCTCTTAAACCGCAGGTTCGGATGCGAGCTGGCATTCGTTGAGATGATTAACGTGCGTTCCCTGGGGTATAACAGCCCTAAGACCCGCCAGATGCTTTCCACTAATCAGCAGGACCGCCCTCTTGGCGTGCAGATACTCGGCTCTGAGCCGGACTTTATACTGCGGGGGCTGGATATCCTTAAGGGCTACCGCTATGATATTCTGGATTTTAATGCCGCCTGTCCCGTAAGAAAGGTCACCCGCAGGGGGGAAGGCGCCAGCCTCTTGAAGTCGCCCAAGCGCCTTGGCAGCTTGCTGCGTTTGATAATCAAGCATTCGGCGGTGCCGGTAACGGTAAAAATCCGCAGCGGATGGGATAGGAATTCGCTGAATGCCGTTGAGTCGGCCCAGGCAGCAGAGGAGGCAGGGGTAAGCGCTGTCTTTATCCACGGCAGGACCAAGACACAGGGATACAGCGGCAAGGTTGATTATAAGCTCATAAGGCAGCTAAAGGGATCCGTGAAGGTGCCGGTGATTGCAAGCGGTGACGTGTTATCGCCGCAATTGGCAGTAAGGATGTTTGAGGAGACCGGTTGCGACGGAATCCTGGTTGCGCGCGGGGCGCTGGGCAATCCCTGGATATTCCGGCAGATCCGCGGCCTGTTGCGCAGTAATAAGCTGCCTTTAGCGGTTGATGCATCCGGGATAGCCGATGTTATGATTGAGCACCTTGATTCCTCTATCGCTTACCATGGCGAGAGAAACGGCGTCAAGATTTTTCATAAGTTCTTCGGCTGGTATGCGCGCGGAAGGCGTAACATAAGAAGGCTTAAGGAAAAAGCCTACCGCAGCAAGGGCAGGCAGGATATGTTTAAGGTAATCGAGGAATTCAGGGTTGAGGGTAGAGATCCGCGGTCTTAATTCGGACTTATAATTTAGCTTCGCTTACGCTCGCTAAGTTATGGTTTGTTCCTCCTTGCGTGACAAATCTTTCCCGCGGGCAAGGAGTTAATTCGGCCAGATAACTTAGCTTCGCTTGCGCTCGCTAAGTTATGGCCTCATTAAATTAAACAAAAAATCCCCGATTTTTCCCGGGGATTCATTGTAGGTGATAGGCCTGGTGGCTCCCGCTATCAGGCGTCCTCCTAATTGTACGTTTGTTTCCTCGCTTGTTTAAAATATGCCATATTTTTCGTCAGAAATCAAGAGGCGGATGGAAAAATAGGAAAGCGCTTTCCGAAAACAAAAAATATTGTCTTGGCTGTAGCGTTATGTTACGATAAATAAAAAGGGGGTTGCCATGGCAGTCAAAAAAACCGGCGAAAAATACAGATGCAGCGTCTGCGGAAACGAGGTAATAGTCACCAAGGTCGGCGGAGGGACCCTTGTTTGCTGCGGGAAGGAAATGCAGCTAATCGAGGGGTAACCTCAATCATGAAGAGGGCAGCAGTTTTATGCCTGGCAGTAGCGGCGGTATTTTTATTTCCGGGCAGCGGTTTTGGGAAGAACCTGGTCTTTAAGGCAGAGGTTGATAAGGTAAAACTTGCCGCCACGGAAGTGTTGACCTATACGCTTACCGTAGACTCAACGCTCAAGGATATTCCTAAGCCGAGCTTCCCGGATTTCTCGGGGTTTAATGTTATCTCAGAGGCTAATACTTCCCATATATCCGTATCCGGCGGCACGAAAAATGTCTCCCTCGGCTACGTCTTTATGCTTAGGCCTACTGAGGCAGGCACCTTTACCATCAAGCCCGCAGAGTTAAAAATCGGGGACAAGATTTATTCCAGCGCGGAGTTTAAGATAGAGGTTGAACCTCCCGGAACTGAGACTGGCGTCATGCCTAAGGCCGTTCCAGGTGATACCGCCCCGGACAAGGAAGACGGAGAGCCTACTGCCGGCAGGGGGCCCTCCGCATTTAGGAAGTATCCGGAAGTTACCCTTTAGCGATGAATAAACCACTGGCAACAGCGGTAAGGTATCTTAAGGGTATCGGCCCCAAAAAGGCCGGGGCCATATCATCGCTGGGCATTAACGATATCGAAGACCTGCTTTATTATTTCCCTCGCCGCTACGAAGATCGCACCAGCTTAAGCCCCATAGCAGAATTGAAGCAGGGAGAGGCCCAGACCGTCAAGGCCGCTGTCCTGGCCGCAAGCGAACGCCAGTCCTTAAGGCGCCGCAGTTTCAGGATACTGGAGGTAGCAGTAGGGGATAAGAGCGGAAAGATTTTCTGCGTCTGGTTCAACCAACCGTATCTGGCAGGATATTTCAAGCCCGGCGTAAGCCTCATACTCCACGGCAGGATTGACAGCTACGCCGGAAGGCTGCAGATGAATTCCCCGGAATTCGAAATCCTTGAAAGCGGGGAGGACGACGCCCTTAATACCGGCAGGATTGTGCCTGTATATTCGCTGCCTTCCGGAATAACCCAGAGGAGCTGGCGCCAGACGGTGAAACTGGCCATTGACGAATACCTCCCCGGGATGCAGGATTTCCTGAGTTACGACATCAGGTCGCGCAATAATCTTCTTAACCTTGCCAAGAGCATCGTCAATATTCATTTTCCCCAGGACGCCGGCCTGCAGAAAGAAGCCTACCGCAGGCTGGCGTTTGAGGAGTTTTTTATTTTTCAGTTACCACTGGCCTTGAGGAAGTCCCGCCGCAAAGAAAAGCATGGCATTGCGCATCTGGTGGAAGGCAGCATAAGCAGCGGTTTCATCGCCGGCTTGCCATTTGAACTGACAAAAGCGCAGAAGAGCGCTCTGGGAGAGATTAAGGCAGACATGGCCAGCGCTAGGCCTATGCAGCGGCTACTGCAGGGGGATGTCGGTTCAGGCAAGACCGTAGTAGCAACGGCTGCCGCGCTTATTGCTGTGCAGGGGGGGTACCAGGCAGCGATGATGGTCCCTACCGAAATACTTGCCAGGCAGCACTATGAGAAAATCAACGCCCAGGTCTCGGGACTTAAGGGGCGTAATGGAAAAATAAAAATAGCCATTTTGGTCAGCGGTATGGATAAAAAGGCAAAGGAAAGAATCTACCGCGACCTCGGCAGCGGGAAGATAGATTTAGTCATCGGCACCCATGCCCTTCTTAAGGATAAACTCAGGTTTTCACGGCTTGGGATGGTGGTCATTGATGAACAGCACAAATTCGGAGTAGGGCAGAGGGCGCTCCTGCCTGCCAAGGGAGCTGCGCCGGATGTCCTGATTATGACTGCTACCCCTATTCCGCGCACCCTCGCCATTACCCTCTACGGCGACCTCGATATATCGGTAATCAACGAGCTTCCTTCAGGCCGGCTGCCGGTAGAGACATTATTGTTTGCCCAGGATGACGTGCGGCGGGCTTACGAGCTTGCCAGGGAGCAACTCAAAAAGGGCTACCAGGTCTATATTATCTATCCGGTAATCGAGGAGTCCTATGCCCTGGATATTGCCGGAGCCAGGAAGATGTATGAAGAGTTAAGGAGTGGTGAATTCAAAGAATTCCGGCTGGGGCTTATCCACGGCAGGCTCAAGCAGAAAGAGCAGGATGAGATTATGAGGGGTTTCCAGGGGCGTCAGGTTGACGTTTTAGTCTCGACCACCGTGTTGGAGGTGGGCATTGACGTAGCCAACGCCACCTGCATGATAGTGGAACACGCCGAGCGCTTTGGACTGAGTCAATTGCACCAGCTGCGCGGAAGGGTTGGCAGGGGCAGCGCCAAATCCCTCTGTATTTTGGTTTCGGATTCCGTCACTGCCGAATCCCGCCGGCGCCTTGAGGCGATGGTGCGCCATAGCGACGGTTTCCGGCTCTCGGAGGAGGACCTGAAACTCCGCGGCCCCGGAGAGTTCTTCGGAAGGCGCCAGCACGGGCTTTCTGAGTTGCGTATCGGCAATCCCTTAAGCCAGATGCAGCTTTTAAGAAAGGCGCGCGAAGAGGCCCTGAAGCTGGTTGAGGCTGACCCCAGTCTTGTAAATAAGCAGAATGCGGCGATAAAAGAGAAACTCCTGGAGAGGTTCCCTGAGTACCAGGAATTAGTGGTAGTGGGGTAAAGATGCGCATTATTACCGGAAGCAATAAAGGCAGGATGCTGCGTATGCCGCCTGGCATCCGGCCGACGCAGAATAAGGTCAGGAAGGCGCTTTTTGATATCCTGGGTGATATCGGGGGATTGTCGTTTCTGGAGCTGTTTGCGGGGTCAGGGGCAGTGGGTCTTGAAGCCGCCTCGCGCGGGATAAGGGAACTGGTCCTGGTGGAAGACCACCCCGAATGCATCCGCGCGATTAATAAGAACATCGGGGCCCTGAAGCTGGGGTCCTGCCGTTTATATCAGGCGAAGGCCTCGGATGCTGTTAAGGAATTCAGCCGCAAGAAGAAGGCATTCGATATTATATTCCTGGATCCCCCCTATTATCGCGGCCTGGCAAAAAAAACCTTGCAAATGCTTGATGCTTATGATATATTAGCGCCCAATGGTATTATAATAGTGCAGCATTTCCGCAAAGATATTCTACCGCCCGACCTCATAAGATTAGCCCTTGCCAGGCAGAAGCGCTACGGGGATACCGAGCTATCATTTTTTAGCAGAAGAGGTTAAATAAATATGTGCCAAGCGGCTGTTTATGCCGGTAGTTTTGACCCTGTTACTTACGGTCATATTGACCTCATTAAGAGGGCCCAGGAGATATTCTCCGAGGTGGTGGTAGCGGTAGCCCATAATTACCACAAAAAGCCGCTTTTTAGCGTCAAAGAAAGGGTGGCGATGCTCAAGAGGGCTACGCGCGGCATGCAGGGTGTTACGGTAGATGATTTTAAGGGGTTGGTGGTCGATTACGCGCACCGCAAGAAAGTCAAGGTGCTTATACGCGGGCTCCGGATGCTCTCGGATTTTGAGTATGAGTTCCAGATGGCCCTTACCAACCGTAAGATTTCCCCCGATATAGAGACCATCTTTCTGATGCCGCAGGAGTCATACAGCTATTTATCCTCCAAGCTTCTGAAGGAGGCCTGTTCGATGGGGGCGGACCTTTCAAGCTTTGTCCCTGATTTCGTAGAAGGGGCCTTAAGGAAGAAATTAAACCAGAGGCACTGATATTTTATGAAAATAGATGTCCGGCAGATCCCACCGGCTGGGGCGGTCCTGGAGGATGATATTGACCCTGCAGCCTGGGAATTGGACGCGGATTTAGTAAAACTTAGAGAACCCCTTAAGGCAAGGGCAGATATCTCAAAGGTTACCAATGTGGTTACCGCCCTTATCAAGGTAGAGGGGAGGGCAATCTTAAGATGCAGCCGTTGCCTGAAAGATTTTCCCGTTGATTTTAAGCGGGACATCAGGATTGATTCTGAAGTAGATGCCTCGCATCTGGTGGTTGATTTTGACCCTGAGATTAGGGACCAGCTTATTCTCGGTTATCCCGTAAAGCCTCTCTGCCGCAAGGACTGCAGGGGGCTCTGCCCGGTCTGCGGCAAGGATTTAAACCTCGGGGATTGTAACTGCAGTAAGACGCGAACTTAAGGAAAGGAGCATTCAAGTGCCGTTACCGAAAAGGAGACATTCCGCTGCGCGCGGGAGGAAGCGTCGTACCCATTGGAGGGTAAAGTCAGTTAACCTCGCGCCGTGCCCGCAGTGCAAGCAACTAAAATTAGCGCACCGGGTATGCCGGGTGTGCGGTTATTACGACGGAAGACAGGCAGCCGAGATTGAGGTAAAAGAGAAGAAAAAGAAGCGATAGATGACTAAGATTATTGTAGATGCTATGGGCGGGGATTATGCGCCGACAGTGGTAGTAGAAGGCGCCTTAGCCGCTGTCAAGGAATACGATGTTGAGGTGACGCTGGTAGGCAAGGAAGACGTTATCTGCCCGCTCCTTAAAAGATACGGCAACCCCGGGCGCATCGGTTTTCGTGCTGCCGGGGACGTCATCGGCATGTCGGAGCCGGCAGCCCTTAGCGTGCGCAAGAAAAGGGACTCTTCCATTGTAGTAGGCTTGAACCTTCTCAAAGATGGGCAGGGGGACGCTTTTTTCAGCGCCGGCAATACCGGTGCAGTAGTATGTGCCGCGACCTTAAGCCTTCGGCTTCTTGCGGGAGTGGAGCGCCCCGGTATCGCGCTTATCCTGCCGACCCTTAAGGACATCTCTATCGTTATTGACGTAGGCGCAAACATCGACCCTAAGCCCATTCATCTTCTGCAATACGGTATTATGGGGGACGCCTATTTCCGCTACATCCTTAATAAGCCTGACCCGAAGATCGGGCTCCTGAATATCGGGGAAGAGGAGAGCAAGGGCACGGATTTCGTAAAGGAGACCCACGAGCTTTTCGAGAAAAGCAGGGTTAATTTTATCGGTAACGTCGAAGGCAAGGATATCTTTTCCGGTAACTGCGACATCATTGTCTGCGACGGTTTTGTAGGCAACGTAGCGTTAAAGGTATCCGAAAGCCTTGCCGAGACAGTGCAGGAATTCCTCAAGAGGCACCTGAAGAGCAGCCTGTTGGGGATTTTGGGCGCCCTTCTTTTGAAAAAGAGCTTCTCGCGCTTTAAGAAAAAATTGGATTATTCCGAATACGGCGGGGCGCCGCTTTTAGGGGTGGACGGAGTAGTCATTATCGGCCACGGCCGTTCTAATGCCCGCGCCATAAAGAATGCCATCAGGGTAGCCAAAGAGGAGGTTGAGCGTAAGTTCAATGAGAGGATCTCCGAGGCTATCGGTCCTGCCAGTATAAGCCAGCAGGCTAATCAGTAGAATAGGACGGATATGAAAAAAGCAGGGATTATCGGCGTAGGCGACTATTTGCCGAGGAGGGTCCTTACCAACGCCGACTTGGAAAAGATGGTAGATACCAGCGACGAATGGATTACTACCCGTACCGGTATAAAGGAGAGGAGGCTTGTGGATAAAGGCCAGGCTACCTCAGACCTTGCCGTCGGCGCCAGCCGCGAAGCTATCCGCAATGCCGGGCTCTCCCCCCAGGACATCGACCTGATCATTGTCGCCACCATTACCCCTGATATGCAATGCCCCGCTACCGCCTGTTTTGTGCAGAAGGAACTGGGGGCGGGGGCTGCTGCCTGTTTTGATATCTCGGCTGCCTGCGCCGGATTCGTCTACGCCTTAAATATCGCCCAGCAGTTCATTGAGCGGGGGGTATACAAGAATGCCCTGATAGTGGGCGCCGAAGTCCTGTCTTCGGTTACGGACTGGAAGGACCGTAACACCTGCGTATTGTTCGGAGACGGGGCAGGCGCGGTAGTGCTCTCGGAGGTAAAGGCGGGAGGCATCCTTTCGTCCTATCTCGGCAGCGACGGGAATATGACCGAACTCCTGATGATACCCGGCGGAGGTTCGCGTAACCCCTCGAGCAAAGAGACGCTGGCAGAGGGCCTGCATTACCTGAAGATGCGCGGCAACGAACTCTTTAAGGTTGCGGTAAAGCATATGGCAGATGCCGCCCGGATTGCAGTGGAGCGGGCGGGGCTGGAGTGCAAGGATATTGACGTTGTCATACCCCACCAGGCAAACATCCGCATTATTATGGCGGTTGCCAAAAAGCTGGGTTTTAAGGAGGAGAGTATTTACCTTAATATCAGTAAATACGGGAATATGTCCTCTGCCTCTACCGTGGTTGCCCTCTGCGAAGCAGTAAAGGAAGGCCGCGTCAAGAAAGGAGATACCGTTCTCCTTGATGCCTTTGGCGCCGGTCTGGTCTGGGGAGCATGCGTAATAAAGTGGTAGGACGCGGCGGTCCTATTCTTTTGATAACAGCAGTGGTTTTTATAGTCTGGGCAGGCGCCCTGTCCGGCAGTTTCATTTACGACGATTTTTCCCTCATCGTTGACAATCCCTTTGTAAAATCATTCCGTAATATCCCTCGCCTCTTTAGCGATAATTATATTGCCAGCCCGGTAAAGGACTATTTTTATAGCGGCACATATAACTTAGGCAGCGGGGAATCCAGTTATAGGCCCGCAGCAACCCTGACATACATGCTCAATTACGCTCTTTTCGGCTTAAGGCCCTGGGGTTGGCGCCTCGTCAATATCTTATTGCATATCGCCGCAGCCGTTTTATTGTATATTCTTCTCTTGCGGCTATTCGCCCGGCCTGAACTTTCGCTTCTGGGGGCCCTTTTGTTCGGCGTGCACCCCATAAGCGCCGAGGTTATTGCCTGTACGGGATTCAGGACTAACATCCTGCTCATGATATTCTCGCTGCTTGCGGTCATCTGTTATTTTAAATCCCGGGATAGCCTCCGGTTCAGGCGTTTCTTTTATCTCCTGTTTTCGCTGGTCTGTTTTTCTATAGCGCTTTTCTCCAAGGAAACGGCGGTATTATTGCCCATGGTGCTTTTTGTCTGCGAGTATTACCGGCAGGGGGGCAGCCTCAAAAAGGCATTGGCAGGATGGAGGGGTTATCTGGTTTATCTGGCGGTAGCGTTGGCATACCTGTGGATTTATTTCTTCCTGAGGCGGCCGACCCAGCATATCTTTGATTTCGGCGCAGGGTTTGGGAATATCGTGCGCACGAACGATGTCCTTGGCTCATACCTGAGAGATCTGCTGTTTCCGCGGGACCTCGTAATGGTGCCGCCCCTTAAGATGCATATCTCTTACCTTAATATTGCGGTTGGCGCAGTTTTTATAATCGGCTCTATTTATGCAGTGCTTAGAAGAAAAAGGCTGCCGGCAGCGCTCTCTTTCGGGGTGCTCTGGTTTTTGATCTGGCTGCTTCCGATGAATAACCCTTTCAATAACTTCAGGATATTGCTGGCTAACCGCTTTATGTATTTGCCGCTGGCGGGGTTCGCCGTTATTATTGCGGCGCTTTTGACCATGCCGGATAATGACGGAAGCAGCTTTGGTTTGCGTCTCCCCTTGCTAAAGAAGGTCTTGCCATTGGCCTGCCTGGCGTATTTTTCAATCTTTACCTTGACGGGCAATCCCCTCTGGAAAGACGAGCTTTCGGTTTGTATGGCAGTTGCCGAGAAGTATCCTTATGCTGCCACCAGCCACGTTGACCTGGGAGAGGCCTGGTTTAAGCGCGGCAACTATCCGGAGGCGCTTAAGGAATTCGATGCCGCGGTTTCGCGCTCCGGTAATAAGTTAAGCGTTTTTGATTTTACCAGGATATATTCGGATGCCGGCATGATTTACATGTCCCGCGGAGATTATAAAAAAGCAGAAGAGAAGTACCGGGAGGCAATCGCCAATGAGCCCCGGATGCCGTATTTTTATGTTGCCCTGGCTGTCTGTTATGCCAGGCAGGGGCTTTATGAGATGGCCTTAAAGGAGCTGGGTGCGGCTAAAAGGTTGAACCCTTCCTACGTACCTGCTTACATCAAGAGCGGAGATGTTTACTCCCTTATGGGGCGCCGTAAGGATGCCGGGCAGGAATTTGAGAAGGCGCTTGAGATTGATCCCGGCTCCAGGGAGGCATTTAGTAAGCTTAAGGGGCTTTTGGATAACAGGCGCGGGGGGTGAGAGATGAATGCAGTAAAGGCCTTGCTTTTTGCCGGGCAGGGGGCGCAGTATGTCGGGATGGGTAAAGATTTATTCGCAGAATTCACTGAAAGCAGGGAGGTTTTCGCAAAGGCAGACCGTGCCCTGGGGTTTTCTCTTTCCGGCATTTGTTTTGAAGGCCCCCCCGAAGAGCTCCTGAAGACCAATAATTGCCAGCCTGCAATACTCACCGTAAGCATCGCTGCCTTGCGGGCGTTTGAATCAAGGTGCCCTGCGGCGGCCGGGCCTAACTATGTCGCGGGCCTAAGCCTGGGGGAGTATTCGGCTCTGGTAGCGGCAGGGGCATTGTCTTTTAAGGATGCGGTTTATCTGGTGCGTAAACGCGGAGAGTTTATGGAAGAGGAAGCAGCTAAGAAGCCCGGCAGGATGCTTTCTGTCATCGGCATGGAGCGGGAGGCAGTCAAGAGCCTTTGCGCTGATACCCATACCGAAATCGCCAACCTTAACTGCCCGGGGCAGATAGTTATTTCAGGAGGGGCAAAGGAGATTGGCGAAGCAGAGATATTAGCTAAAGAGAGAGGGGCCAAGATGGCGGTGGCTTTGGAGGTAAGCGGCGCATTCCACTCTTCCTTTATGAAAGGCGCCTCGGATAGATTGGCCCGGGAGCTTGAGAATGTCGAAATCCATAAACCCAGGATACCGGTTATCAGTAACGTTACTGCCCGGCCGGCAACCACGCCCGATGAAATCAAGGCTAACCTTATTAGGCAGGTTGCCTCCAGCGTACTCTGGGAGGATTCAATGCGTCTTATCCTTTCGGCCGGGGTATCTGATTTTCTGGAATTCGGACCAGGCAAGGTCCTCAAAGGCCTGATGCGGCGCATTGACAGCAAGGCCACGGTCGTAAATGTTGAGAAAAAGGACGATATTATAGGGTGTATGGGAGAGTTAAAAGGAGAGGGATCAAGATGAGACTTAAAGACAAGTTAGCTTTGGTTACCGGTGGTGCACAAGGAATAGGCAGGGATATCGCTTTGCTTTTTGCCAAGGAAGGCGCTGACGTGGTGATAGGGGATGTTAACCTTGCGAAGGCCGAGGCGACCCAGAAGGAGATCGAGGCGCTCGGGAGGCGCTCATTAGCGGTAGAACTTGATGTTACGGCCTATTCTAAGGTCGGGGAAGCAATAAACAAAATCCTTGACAAATTTACAAAGATTGATATATTAGTTAACAACGCTGGAATCACCAAGGACAATCTTTTGCTGCGCATGAACGAATCGGACTGGGATGCGGTGATCCAGGTTAATCTCAAGGGTACATTTAACTGTACCAAGGCAGTATCCCGGCCCATGATTAAGCAGAGAAGCGGCAGGATTGTCAATATTGCCTCGATAATTGGCATTATAGGCAACCCCGGACAGGCGAATTATTCGGCCTCCAAGGCCGGGATAATTGCCCTGACCAAAACGACTGCCAAGGAGCTGGCCAGCCGTAATATTACGGCGAATGCGGTAGCGCCCGGGTTCATCCAGACCGAGATGACGGCAAGGCTCCCTGAGGAATTAAAACAGAAGATGCTGGCAGTGATACCGCTTGCCAGGTTTGGCGCTCCGCTTGACGTAGCAAGGGTGTGTTTGTTCTTGGCCTCGGAAGAGGCAGGTTACATTACCGGCCAGACTATTGTAGTGGACGGCGGCATGGTAATGGCGTGATGTAAGTGTTGACACAAAGGAGGAAAGAAGGATGCCGGTTCAAGATAAGGTAAAGTCTATTATTGCAGAGCAGCTAGGAGTGAAGCCCGAAGAGGTAACCCCGGAGGCTTCTTTTGTGGATGACCTTGGTGCCGATTCCCTGGATACGGTAGAGCTTGTTATGGCGCTGGAAGAGGAGTTCGGTATCGAGATATCCGACGAAGACGCCGAGAAGATTACCACTGTCGGTGACGCCGTCAAGTATATCGAAGAAAAGTCCGGAAACAAATAATTGCAGATAGAGATAGATTTTTAATCATTACCCCGCCCGTAAGTTTCTGGCGGGGTAAATTTTGTATAGGCCAGAAGCATGATTAAGGAAAAGAGGGTTGCGATTGTTGGCTTGGGTGTTGTCTCTCCCGTTGGCAACGATATTGCTTCTTTCTGGAAGTCTTTAAGGGAAGGGGAGGGTGGCATAGGCCCGATTACCCAGTTTGACGCCTCTGCCTACAATTCCCGCATCGCAGGCGAGGTCAAGGGTTTTGACCACAGCCTCTACGGGATTTCCAACAAAGACGCCAAGCATATGGCTAAGTTTGTTCAGTATGCCATTGCCGCCTCCAGGCAGGCAATCGAAGACTCGGGGCTGGACCTTGCCAAAGAGGACCTAAACAGGGCAGGGGCTATCATCGGCTCGGGTATCGGCAGCCTGCAAACCATGGAGGAGGAGCATAATATCCTGCTTGCCAAAGGCCCTTCCAGGCTGTCGCCTTTTCTGATACCTAAACTTATCGTTAATGAAGCCGCGGGGCAGGTAGGGATTGTCTTTGGCCTTAAAGGGCACAATTCCTGCGTGACTACCGCTTGCGCTTCAGGCTCGCATTCCATCGGAGACGCCTTCAGGATACTGCAGCGCGGGGATGCCGATATTATGTTAGCCGGAGGCACCGAGGCCTGCGTAATGACGCTGGGGGTGGGAGGGTTTTGTGCGCTCAGGGCGCTGTCTACCCGTAACGATGCCCCGGAAAAAGCCAGCCGGCCGTTTGAGCGCGACCGCGACGGATTTGTGATTGCCGAAGGCTGCGGGATTGTAGTAATGGAGGAGCTCGAGCATGCCAGGAAGAGGGGCGCGCGCATCTACGCCGAGATAGCCGGTTACGGCGCTACCTGCGACGCATATCATATTACTGCCCCTGATCCTGACGGAGACGGAGCGTCGCGTTCCATGAAGATGGCGCTGGATGATGCCGGATTAAACCCTCAGGATATCGCTTACATTAATGCCCACGGCACCTCCACCAAGCTTAACGATAAGATCGAGACCTTGGCAGTAAAGAGGGCATTTGGCGCAAGCGCCAAGACAGTGATGGTTTCTTCCACCAAGTCCATGACCGGGCATCTTCTCGGAGCTGCCGGAGGGGTGGAGTTCATCGTCTGCTGCCTGGCGGTCAAGGAGAATATTGTTCCTCCCACCATCAACTATGAAAACCCTGACCCGGAATGCGACCTGGATTACGTGCCTAATACTGCGCGCAAGGTTGAGGTCCGGGCCTGCATCTCAAATTCCCTGGGGTTTGGCGGACATAATGCCAGCCTTCTGGTAAAGAAGTTTCAGGACTAATAATTTAAACTTATTCAGATGGGCCATACTATTGCGGAAAAGATACTAGCAGCGCATGCCGGTAAAAAGGAAGTCCGCGCAGGCGATTTCATCGAGGCCGGGGTTGATGTTGCCCTGGGTAACGATATTACCGCGCCTATCGCGATCTCGGAGTTTAGAAGGTCCGGATGCCCGAAGGTTTTTGACAACAAGAAAATCGTCCTGGTCCCTGACCATTTTGCCCCGGCAAAGGACCTGCGCAGCGCCAATCAATGCAAGGTGCTTTCGGAGTTTGCCGGGGAACAGGATATCAAGAATTATTTTGAGGTAGGGTGTATGGGGATTGAGCACGCCCTCCTGCCGGAGCAGAAGCTGGTGCTTCCCGGAGACCTGGTCATTGGCGCGGATTCGCATACTACCACATACGGCGCCCTGGGGTGTTATTCTACGGGGGTGGGCTCTACCGACCTGGCGCGCGCTTTTATTGACGGTAAATGCTGGTTTAAGGTGCCGCCGACTATTAAGTTCATTTATAAAGGAAGGCCCGGGAGATGGATCGGGGGCAAGGACCTTATCCTCTATACCATCGGCAATATCGGGGTGGACGGGGCACTTTATAGGGTAATGGAATTTGCAGGACCCTTGATAAAGAAGCTTGAAATGGACGCAAGGCTTACCATGTCCAACATGGCTATTGAGGCCGGGGGGAGGGCAGGGATTATCGAGCCCGACGCCCTGACCTTAAAGTACGTCAGGGGCGCCAGGCGTAAATATAAGATATATAAGAGCGACAGCGATGCGCAATACGAGAAGGTTTACGAGTATGACGTCTCTAGTCTTGAACCGCAGGTAGCCTGCCCGCACCTGCCCAGTAACGTCAAGCCTGTCAGCGCATTAAAGGATGTTGTCATTGACCAGGTTGTCATCGGCTCCTGCACTAACGGCAGGATTTCGGACCTGAGCCTGGCAGCTAAATTGTTGAAGGGCAGGAAGGTCAGCCCAGGGCTTAAACTAATCGTTATCCCCGCTACGCAGAAGATATATTTGGAGGCGGTAAAAGAGGGGCTGGCAGAGGTATTTGTCAGGGCCGGAGGGGTGTTTTCTACCCCTACCTGCGGCCCATGCCTGGGCGGGCATGTCGGTATCCTTGCTGACGGCGAACGCTGCCTGGCGACTACCAACCGCAATTTTATCGGGCGCATGGGGAGTCCGAAATCCGAGGTTTATCTGGCAGGTCCTGCGGTTGCGGCAGCATCCGCGATTGCCGGAAGGATTACCCACCCCGGAAACATATAGGGACGGTTCTGAGGTCAAGGCAAAAGTGTCCCCTCTAAGGGGAGGAAAACGATGATTATCAAGGGTAAGGTCCATAAATTCGGCGATGACGTTAATACCGACGACATCATTGCCGCAAAATACCTTGTCAGCACCGACGCCAAGGAACTCGGCAGCCATTGCATGGAGACGGTTGCCCCGGATTTTGCCAAAAAGGTATCGGCCGGGGACATCGTAGTAGCCGGAAAGAATTTCGGTTGCGGTTCTTCGCGCGAGCATGCCCCGCTGGCCTTAAAAGGCGCCGGCATCTCGGCGGTGATTGCCAAGAGTTTTGCCGGCATATTCTACCGCAACGCCATTAATATCGGCCTGCCGTTTTTAGAGATGCAGGATGCCGGAGATATCGCGGAGGGCGAGATCCTGGAGATAGACCTGGCAGGAGGGGTTATTAAGAACTCCTCCAGCGGCAAGGTTTATAAGACGCAGGCATTTCCGGAGTTTTTGCAGGAGATAGTCCGAAAAGGCGGGTTGATTAACTATGTTAAGAGCAAAGGACATTGTAAAAATGCATAAGATTGCGGTAATACCCGGTGACGGCACCGGTCCGGAGGTTGTCAGGGAAGGGCTTAAGGTTTTGGAGGCAGCCGCAGGGAAATTCGGCTTTGGCTATGAGATAAAAGAGTTTGACTTCAGCGGCGAGCGCTACCTTAAGACCGGCAAGACCGTTGATGATTCCGACGTTGAAGAGTTAAGGAAATATTGCGCAATTTACCTCGGTGCAGTCGGCCATCCGGGGGTTAAGCCCGGCATCATCGAGACGGGGGTTCTTCTGAAATTAAGGTTTGCGCTGGATGAGTATATCAACCTGCGGCCGGTGAAGCTCTACGATAGGCGCTTCTGCCCGTTAAAGGACAAGAACCCGCAAGACGTCGACTTCGTGGTAGTGCGCGAGAATTCCGAAGGGCTCTATAAAGGGATGGGGGAGTTTAAGGATAAGGGGACAGCCGCGGAGGTAGCAATCCAGCTTTCCTATAATACCCGCAAAGGGGTAGAGCGCTGCATCCGTTATGCCTTTGAATACACCCGTCAGCGCAACAAGAGGAAAAAGCTTACCCTCTGCGGCAAGACTAATGTCCTGACCTATGCCTGGGACCTTTGGATGCGCACCTTCCAGGAGGTGGCCAAGGAATATCCCGATATCGCCACCGATTATGCGCACGTGGACGCCACTACCATGTGGTTCGTGAAGAACCCGGAGTGGTTTGACGTTATTGTTACCGACAATATGTTCGGGGATATCATTACGGACCTGGGGGCGATGATCCAGGGCGGGATGGGGATTGCCGCCGGAGGAAATATCAACCCGCAGGGTGTTTCTATGTTTGAGCCCATCGGCGGGAGCGCTCCGAAATATACCGGAAAGAACATTATCAACCCGCTGGCTGCGATATGCGCCCTCGGGATGATGCTTGAGAATCTTAAGGAATACGAGGCAGCCGGGGCGATTGAGGATGCGGTAATCAAGGTCGCCACTAAAAAATTGAAGTCCCTGGCAGCCGGTAAGATGGGGTATAATACCCGGCAGGTGGGCGACCTGGTAGTAAAATATCTTTAAAGCAGAAACACTTTCCGAGCCAATCGGGAAAGTGTTTCTGGAGGAGTTAAGGAATCCAGATGAAGAAATATAATGTGGCAGTAGTGGGGGTGGGGGCGGTCGGTATCGAGATGCTGCGGGTCATCAAACGCCGCAAATTCCCGGTCGCAGAACTGCGGGTTTTTGCGCGTTCCAGCCGCAATATCGAAGTGGACAGAGATAGTTATTCAGTAGAGTCTATTTCTCCCGAAGGGTTTAACGGTATTGACATCGCTTTATTCGCCGGCACCGAAGGAGAAAAAGGGGCAGCCGTTACCTTCGCCTCCGAGGCGGTAAAAAGAGGGGCAGTGGTAATCGATAACGGCGCTGATTTCCGCATGGACCGCCGCGTCCCACTGGTAGTGCCGGAGGTAAACTCCAAGGACATAAAAAGACACCGCGGCATTATCGCCAATCCCAATTGTTCTACCATCCAGATGGTAGTAGCTCTTTGGCCGATTTATAAGAAGGCAGGCATTAAGAGAGCAGTGGTAACTACCTTACAGGCTTCCTCGGGAGCGGGGCGCGCAGCAGTCGAGCAGTTAAGGGAAGAGAATCAGATGATTGCCGCCAGCGGCTTCCAGAATGTCCAGGCTGTTGCAGCCACCAAGGCCTTGCCGCATCAGCTGGCATACAATGTTTTTCCGCAAATCGGGGGTTTCAGCGATAACGATTACACCAGCGAGGAATGGAAGCTGGTGCGCGAGACCCGCAAGATTATGCATGACGAAAGGCTCAGGGTTTCGGCGACCACCGTGCGGGTACCCGTAAGGACCGGCCATTCCGAGGCAATTTACCTTGAAACCAAAAGATACCTTTCCGTTGAGAAGGCCAGGGCAATCCTCGAAAAATCCCCGGGCATCATCGTTGTTGATGACCCTAAGAATAACCTCTATCCCATGCCTCAGGATGCAGAGGGCAGGGACGAGGTCTTTGTCGGCCGCATCCGCCGTGACCCGTTTGTCAAAAACGGTATCTGGCTGTGGGTGGTTGCCGATAATCTTCTTAAAGGTGCCGCTACCAATGCAGTGCAGATTGCGGAATGCCTAATCTCAAGCTCCAGATAGAATATGACGGGACCGCTTATGCCGGCTGGCAGAAGCAGCATCCCCGAAAGAAGCAAAATACCCTTCAGGATGTTATCGAGCGCGCCCTCAGGCAGATACTAAACGAGCGTATTAGGGTCACCGTAGCCGGGCGCACGGATGCCGGGGTGCATGCCCTTGCCCAGGTGGCGAATTTTCATACCCGCTCCTCCATCCCCCTTAAGAAAATCCAGCAGGGATTGAATTCTCTCCTTCCGCAGGACATCGCGGTTAAAAGGATAGAAAAGGTAGGCCCGGATTTTCACAGCCGCTTCTCGGCTAAATCCAAGGTTTACCGCTATACCATACTAAACCGTCCCCATCGGGAAGCATTATCCAGGCATTTTGTCTGCCACTGCCGTTTTCCCTTAGACCTGAGGCTGATGCGTAAAGAATCAAAGGCGCTTCTGGGGCGCCATGATTTTACTTCCTTTGCCGCTTCGGCAGCCAAGGAAAGGAATCCCTTAAAAGAGGTCAAGCGTGTCAGGCTCTCGGCCAGAGGCGATTACATAAATATCGAGATAGAGGCGGACGGGTTTTTATACAATATGGTCAGGAATATCGTAGGTACGCTTATCGACATCGGCAGGGGGAGGTTTCCCGCCGGCAGCATGAAGAAAATCCTTGAAAGCCGCGATAGAAAATCAGCCGGGACAACCGCACCCGCGCGCGGTCTCTGCCTCGTTAAGGTAAAATATTAATTTTAATATGCCCTGGAACCTTCTGTCTTTGAGCATTATACTTTCTTTTCTGACGCTGGGCATTATCAGGCTCGGATCGCTGCCGCAATTTGCGGATACCTATTATCATCTCCTGACTGCCTGGGGATTTCTCGAGGCCGGAGGTTACAGCGGCTGGGATTTCTGGCAGTATGCGCCGTTAGGCAGGGTTCATATTTACCCTCCGCTTTTGCATATCGTTATGGCTTCTTTCATGAAGCTAGGCCTGTTGCCGGCAGTAACCGGAAAGATATTCGAGTTTATCCTCCCGCCGCTGCTGCTGTTTAGCCTCTGGTATTTTTTAAAGCGCGCCTTCAATGAGAGGATCGCTTTTTTTAGCCTGGCATTATCCGCATCCTCATTCGGTTTTTACGTAAATCTCGCCGCTCATCCTGCCTCTACGCTGGCAGCGGTGTTTGGCTTATTGGCAACGGATAACCTCTTAAGGGGCAGGAAGGTAGAAGCGGCTCTTTTGTTGACGTTATGTTTTTATACTCATATAGCAGTGCCCTGGTTTTTTGCAATAGTTTTCTTAAGCTGCTTTTGGTTCCGCCGGCAAGACTGTAAAGGGGCCATCCTGGTCCTGGCAGCGGCACTGTTATTTTCTTGCCCGCAGCTGGTTAAGCAATTCTTTAGCGCAACCGGTGCTTTATCCGTAGGGATGAGGCTTCAGGAGAAATACCTCTCCTGTTTTAAGCCGCTCGAGTATCTATTTGCGGCAGCAGGCATATGGGCGGCCTTAAGGGATAAGAAGGGGTATCTTGCTTTAAGTTTCATGCTGGGGAGCCTGGTATTTATATTCTATCCCTACCGTTTTTTTGTCGCAGAGGGTTATCTGGCTGTTGTATTGCTGGCAGCATTGGGATTTGATTATTTATATTGCCGTTTCACCAGGCGCAGCCTGAGGATGGTGTTGAGCCTGGCGTTATTTTTTATTTTCCTGGGCTCTCCTTCCGTAGCTATCCGCAGGAGCGCTGATACCGGAAATCTCCGCTTCGGTTTATTAGGCATGGACAGCGCTTTCACGCGCCTGGCCCTTGCCGAGGAGTACTCCGGTGAAGCAGGATTGCGTTTTCCCGATGATTTTTCCTTTGCAGCGGCATTTATCAGGCGTAACTCCGGGGAAAGGGATATTGTATATTCCAACCTTGATGTTGCAGGGGTAGCCCTGGCAGCTCTTAGCGGCCGGGCCACTTCCAATGCCCTTTTGCCGGAAATCAAGCCATCCGGCGGATTTGACCCTTTCAGGTCTTCTGCCGTGATTGCGTTGACCAGGGATGAAAAAGAGGCGGTATTGGCTGAATCCGCAAAGCGTTACGGCCTTGAGAAAATCAGAGAGGAGCGCCTTTTTTATTTTTATCATAACCCTAGCGCCGCCAGCCTGATGCATCCGAAGCTGGCAACGGTTCCCTGGCCGGCAATCGGAATTATCGCGGCATTAGCGGCAGCAGTTCTTTTAAAAAAATATTTGACTTAAAATAAAAATATGTTATACTTGGGATTCTATGCGTAAAACATACATACCTAAAAAAGACGCTCTTAAGCATAACTGGTATCTGGTAGATGCCAAGGGTAAGATACTGGGAAGGCTGGCGAGCAGGGTTGCGGCGGTCTTAAGAGGCAAGCACAAGCCGGAGTTCAGCCCGCACATGGATACCGGAGACAGCGTAATAGTAATCAATGCCGCTGGTATCAAGGTTACCGGCAGGAAGATGAAGCAAAAGATTTACCGACGTTATTCCGGATACCCCGGGGGGCTGCGTGAGGTACCGCTGGAGGATATGCTTAAGAAAAACCCCGTCAGGGTAATCAGGCTGGCGGTAGAGCGCATGCTTCCGCATGGCGCCCTGGCAAGCGACCTCATCAAAAAACTCAGGGTTTATTCCGATGAGAAACACCCGCATAAATCACAGAATCCTCTGCCTTTGGAGGTATAAGGACAAATGGAACAGGACTTAAAAGCTACTGATAAATTTACTGCAATCGGCAGGCGCAAGGAGGCGGTTGCCAGGGTTAAACTTACGCCCGGCAGCGGAGCTATCAGCATTAACGCTATGCCCTTGGAGAAATATTTTATACGCGAGACAGACCGGCTTATCATAAGGCAGCCGCTGGGGATTACCTCCAGCAGCGATAAATACGATATCGACGCTACCTTAAGTGGCGGGGGGCTTTCCGGACAGGCCGAGGCGCTGCGGCTGGGTATTGCACGCGCCCTGGTGCAGGCAGACGATACCCTAAAGGACGCCTTGCGTAAGAGCGGTTTTCTGACGCGCGACCCGCGTGCCAAGGAGCGCAAGAAATTCGGCCAGAAGGGCGCACGCAAGCGCTTCCAGTGGACTAAGAGGTAGGAGGAAGAGTCAGGTTTTAGAGAAAGACAGGTTTCTTAGGTAATCCCGCTGGAAGGCGGGATTTTTTATTTTCTTCGACGAGAAAAACACTTGACGCAGGATGGTTTTTATCCTAATATGAGTCCTATGATTAAGAAAACCACCATAATCAACGTCGGCATTGCGGGAGCTACCGGTCTGGCCGGAGAGGAACTTATCAAGCTTCTCCTTGGGCATCCAGGGGTGAGGATTACGCATCTGTGCGCCAAGATAGATAAGCCCCGCCACATCGCAGAGATATTCCCGGCGTTGAAGGGAAGGTTGGACCTCGTATGCTATCAGCCTAACGCCAAAGAGCTAGCCTCCAAATGCGACCTGGTATTCCTGGCCCTGCCGCATACCGTCTCTATGACAATGGCCCCGGCGTTATTAAAGGCAGGCAGGCCTGTGATTGACCTAAGCGCAGATTATCGCTTAAGAGATCCGCGGGTTTACCGGAAGTTTTATAACGCAGAGCACAAGGATAAAAACAACCTTAAGCGAGCGGTTTACGGCTTATGCGAGCTCAACCGTAACAAAATCAGGTCAGCCGGTTTTATTGCCAATCCGGGATGCTATCCCACGGCGGCAATATTGGCCCTTGCGCCTCTTACGGCATTAAACCTGGCGGAGCCGGATTCCATTATCATTGACGCCAAATCAGGCGCAAGCGGCGCCGGGCGGAAAGTCTCTGAGGCCCTATTATTCGGCGAGGTCAATGAGGATTTCAAGGCCTACAAGGTTAATGTCCATCAGCATATGCCGGAGATTAACCAGGAGCTTTCGGGTCTGGCAGGGGAGAAGATAAAGGTTATTTTTATACCGCACCTCCTGCCGCTGGAACGGGGGATATTAGAGACCATTTACGCGAAAAAAGGGAAGCGTTTGTTATCCAAAAAGCGCGACCTGCATAAACTCTATAAGAATTTCTACAAGAAGGAGCCTTTTATCCGCATCAAAGAGGAAGGGGAATTCCCGCGTTTAAAGGACGTCTCCCATACCAACTTCTGCGATATCGCCATCAAGGACGACGGTGACAGTATCATAATTATCGCCGCCATTGATAATCTCCTTAAGGGTGCGGCAGGACAGGCAGTGCAGAATATGAATATTATGTACAACTTCCCGGAACACCTGGGGTTGCTATGAAATCTTCTCCGGTAAAAGGCTTGCCCCGCGGCTTTCAGGCTAACGGCGTTGCAGCGGGGATTAAAAGGTCAGGCAGGCCTGACCTGGCGTTGTTTTATTCCCAGGCCCCTGCCAAGGTCGCCGCAGTTTTTACGTCTAACAGCATCAAGGCCGCGCCTCTTAAGGTATCCCAGTCGTATCTCAGCCGTAACGAATATTTTCAGGCCCTGATCGTAAACAGCGGTAATGCCAACTGTTTTACCGGCAATGCCGGTCTGGCCGATGCCAGAAAGATGAGCCTGCTGGCTGCCCGCGGTTTAGGCATCAGGAAGGAAGCGGTATTAGTAGCTTCTACCGGGATTATCGCAAGGCGCATGCCGCTCGGAAAGATTGAGAATGCTATCCCTTTGCTTGTTGAGGGGTTGTCTGCCAAGGGGATTGGGATGGCCGGTAAGGCCATAATGACTACCGACACCTTTGCGAAGAAGGCGCATGCCAGGGTAAAGGTAGGCAAACAGTCCGTTACTATTTATGGCGTGGCCAAAGGCGCGGGGATGATCGGGCCGAAGGTAGCCACGATGCTTTGTTTTTTATTTACCGACGCCAATATCGCGCGGGGCGCCCTGGATAAGGCGCTCAAGGCAGCGGCGGATAATTCCTTTAACTGCATTACCGTAGACGGCTGCATGAGCACTAACGATATGGTGACCCTGTTTGCAAACGGCCTGGCCAAGAATACCGCCATTGAGTCCGGCCGTAACTTCAGGAGTTTCAGCCGTGCCCTAAGCAGCGTATGCCTGGAATTGGCCAGGATGCTCGTACGCGATGCAGAGGGGGCAACTAAATTCATTACCGTCAAGGTCAGCGGCGCCAGGAGCGCCTCTGAAGCCAGGCGTGCGGCGCTGGCTGTTGCAAATTCCAATCTTTTTAAGACTGCGATGTTTGCCTCCAGCCCCAATGTCTTAGGCAGGATTGTAGCTGCGGTAGGCGCCAGCGGGGCAAAGGTCAAAGAAGAGAAGCTGAATATTTCCTTAGGCGATCTCAAAGGGAAGGAAGTAAAGGTGGAGCTCTCGCTCGGTTGCGGAAGGCAGGAGGCCGTGGTGTATACCTCGGACCTCACCTATAAATACATTAAGATTAACGCCGGATATAATTAGTTTGCGAGGATAAGGTAAGGCATGCTATGGAAGAGGCAATTAAAAAAGCGCACGTATTGATTGAGGCGCTTCCTTATATCAAGAACTTCCATAAGAAGGTTGTTGTCATCAAGTACGGCGGCAGCATCCTTGCGGAGGAAAAGATCCGCCGGGGAGTCCTGGAGGATATTGTATTTTTGAGTTTTATGGGTATCAGGCCGGTATTGGTTCACGGCGGGGGGCCGCATATCAGCGACCGCATGCGCAATAAGGGGATGAAGACGGAGTTTGTAGACGGTATGCGGGTTACCGATAAAGAGACGCTGGCAGTGGTGGAAGAGGAACTGAAGAAACTCAACGCCCTGATTGTCAAGGAGATAACCGAATTGGGAGCGCAGGCAGTGGGGCTAAACGGCAAGGACAGGAAAATCATCCAGGCTGCCAAGAAAAAAGCCCGGGTTGACCTGGGGCTGGTGGGGCATGCCACCGCAGTCAATGCCGAGCCGCTCCTGGAGGCCTCCAGGAAGGGGCAGGTAGTGGCGATAATCCCTCTGGCAAAAGGCAATGACAAAAATACGTATAATATCAACGCCGATGAGGCCGCCTCTTTTATCGCCGGAGGCCTCAAGGCCGAAAAACTGGTTCTCCTTACTAATGTCAAGGGGATTATGCGCCGCAGCGATGACCAGAATTCATTTATCTCTACCCTCACTATCCAAGAGGCGAAGGGCTTGATCAGAGATAATATCATTCAGCACGGCATGATCCCAAAGGTGAATGCCTGCATTGACGCCTTGGGCAAGGGAGTCAAGAAGACGCATATTATTGACGCGCGCATCCCGCACGCGTTATTGCTTGAGATTTTTACGGACCAGGGCATCGGTACCGAGATCGTGAAGGGGTAGGTTATGAAACTAAACGAGGTCTTTGACAGTTACGGGGATTTTATCATGCCTACCTACGCCAAGATTCCGCTGGTTTTTGTCAAAGGCAAGGGGTCTTGCCTCTGTGATATCAACGGAAGGCCGTACCTGGATTTTTTTCCGGGCTGGGGCGTATGCAACGTAGGGCATTGTCATCCCAAGGTGATGCGAGCTATACGCGAGCAGGCGGGCAAGCTGATATTCATACCTAACAACTATTACCACATTGCCCAGGCAAAGCTGGCATCTGAGCTTGCGCGTCTTTCGTTTCCCTCCAAGGTATTTTTCTGTAATTCCGGGGCAGAGGCAAACGAGGCGGCGATAAAATTCAGCCGCAAGTTCGGTAAGGGCCAGAGGCACGAGATTATTACCTTTCAGAATTCCTTTCACGGTCGCACCCTGGCTGCGCTTTCGGCTACCGGACAGAAGAAATACCAGAACGGATTTGAGCCGCTGGTCGAGGGGTTTAAGACCGTGAGGTTCAATGACCTTGAGGCGGTAAAGAAGGCGGCCGGTGATAAGACCGTAGCGGTGATGCTGGAACTGGTGCAGGGGGAGGGGGGCGTTAATATCGCTGAGAAGGATTTTGTCCAGGGGCTGCGTAAGCTCTGCGACGAAAAGAACATGCTTTTGATAATAGATGAGGTACAAACCGGTATCGGCAGGACAGGTAAATATTTCTGTTATCAGAACTACAACGTAACCCCTGACGTAGTGACGCTTGCCAAGGCGCTGGGGGGCGGGCTTCCCATTGGAACAATGCTTGTCAAGAAGGATGTCGCTGATATCCTTCAGCCAGGCACGCACGCCTCTACTTTTGGCGGGGGGCCGGTAGTCTGCCGCGCGGCATTAGCGGTCCTGGCTGCAATAGAGAAGGAAAAAATGCTGGATAATGCCGGGGCGATGGGGGAATTTCTTGCAGCGAGGCTAAACGCCTTAAAGGAGAAGTACCCCGTGATAAAAGAGGTGAGGGGCCTGGGCCTGATGTGGGGGGCCGAGCTTGAGATTGAGGGCAAGAAAATAGCAGAGAGGTGTTTAGAAAAAGGGCTATTGATTAATTGTACCCACGAGCGCGTCCTCCGTTTTATGCCGGCGCTCACCGTTACCCGTAAAGAGATAGAACGGGCTACGGAGATATTGGAAGAAACGCTGAAAGGTGTTCCGAAATGAAAAAGGATTTAATTTCCATAGGGGATTTAAGCACTAAGGACATCAATGAGGTATTTGAGCTTACCGCTAAGGTTAAGAAGGATAGCGTTAAATTCGCGAAGGCCCTCTCAGGCAAAAGCCTGGCTTTGGTTTTTCAGAAGCCTTCTAACCGCACCAGGGTTTCCTTCGAGGTGGGGATATACCAGCTGGGGGGGAATTCCATATATCTTGGTCCCGGCGAGATAAACCTCGGGGTGCGCGAGTCCATCGGCGACGTTGCGATGACCATCTCGCGCTATGTGGACGGGATAGTGTTGCGTACCTTCGCGCATAAGAATGTCCTGGAGATGGCGGAAGCCGCAGTGGTGCCGGTAATCAACGGCCTTTCGGATTTTTCGCACCCCTGCCAGGCATTAGCCGACCTCTATACGATAAAGGAAAAGTTCAAGGATTTCAGGAAAGTAACCATGGTTTATGTCGGGGACGGCAACAATGTCTGCAATTCACTTTTGTATGCCTCTGCCAAAGTAGGAATGAACATGAACGCGGCCTGTCCAAAAGGCTATGAGCCTGACAGCGCGGTTTTGAAAGAGGCCAAGGCGACCGCCGCCTCCAATAAGAGCAGCATCAATGTCTTTCATGATGCCGCAGAGGCGGTCGATGGCGCTGATGTTGTCTATACCGATGTCTGGGCGAGCATGGGGCAGGAGTCAGAGAGCGAGGTACGCAAGAATATATTCCGGGATTTTCAGTTGAACGCCGGGCTTTTGGCGAAGGCAAACAAGGGCGCTTTGGTCATGCATTGCCTGCCGGCGCACCGGGGGTTAGAAATAACCGACGAGGTCATGGACAGTAAGAATTCGGTTGTCTTTGACCAGGCCGAGAACCGCATGCATGTCCAGAAGGCCATCTTGATTAAACTATTAGCAACGGGGAAGGACAAATGAAGAAAGTAGTCTTGGCTTATTCGGGAGGGCTGGATACTTCCTGCGCCGTAAGGTGGCTTCAAGAGCAGGGGTATGACGTTATATGTTTTGTAGCTGACCTCGGACAGGGCCTGGGGAAGGGGGAGGATTTTAAGCAGATTGAAGAGCGCGCGTTGGCTGCCGGGGCCTCCAAGGTTTACGTAAAAGACCTCCAGGCGGAATTCGTAGATGATTTTGTCCTGCCGGCGTTAAAGGCCAATGCCATATATGAAGGCAAATACCTTTTGGCTACGGCCCTGGGCAGGCCCTTGATTGCCAAGTGCCTGGTGGACATTGCGCATCGCGAGAAGGCGACTGCAGTAGCTCACGGCTGTACCGGTAAAGGCAATGACCAGGTCAGGTTTGAAGTCAGTATCGGGATACTGGACCCGCGCCTTGAGATTATCGCTCCGGTGAGGGAATGGGAGTTTAAGTCGCGGGAAGATGAAATCGAATACGCCAGGATTTATAACATTCCGGTTGATGTCACGAAGAAAAAGCCTTACAGCATTGACAGGAATCTCTGGGGTATCAGCATTGAAGCCGGGATATTGGAGGATCTGAAGCAGGAGCCGCCCGAGGACGCCTATATGATTACCCGCAGCCCCACCGCCATCTCCAGTTATCCGAAATATCTGGAAATATCTTTTGAGAAAGGGCTGCCCCATAAGCTTGACGGCAAGGCCTATAATCCCAAGAACCTGATTATGCATTTGAACGAGGTCGGGGGATTTTACGGGGTAGGCAGGAGCGACCTGGTTGAGAACCGCCTGGTGGGGATTAAGTCGCGCGAAATTTACGAGGCTCCTGCAGCTACCATTCTTTATGCGGCGCACAAGGAATTGGAGAGCCTTGTCCTTGACCGGGAGTTGGCGCATTTTAAGGAATTGGTATCGCTGAAGTATTCCGAACTGGTTTATTACGGGCTTTGGCATTCCCCGTTAAAGAAGGCGCTTGATTCTTTTGTGGAAGAAACGCAGAAGCGTGTAAGCGGGGTGATCCGTTTGAAGCTCTTTAAGGGGAATTGCACGGCAGTAGGCCGCACCTCCGCGCACTCGCTTTACAAGAAGGAATTAAGCACCTACGGCAAAGAGGATAAATTCGACCAGAAGTTAGCGGAGGGCTTTATCAGGCTTTGGGGCCTTCCCTATCAAAAATAATTTAGGGACGGTTCTCGACTACGGTTAAAACTGTCCCTATTAGGGGACACTTTTAACCGCGACTCAGAACCGTCCCTGGCAGAGGAGAGAAGATGGCGAAGAAATTATGGGGAACGAGGTTTGCTAAAGGTCCGTCTGCCTTAGCCGAAAAGTTTACCTCCAGCATTTCTTTTGACCAGCGCCTTGCGCGCTATGATGTGATGGGGAGCATTGCGCATGCCAAGATGCTGGGAAAGAAAAAGATAATCACGGCTGGGGAGTCCGGGCGTATCGTAAGCGGCCTGCGTTCCATTCTGAAGGATATCGACTCGGGACGCTTCAGATTCAACCCGCGCTCCGAAGACATACATTCAAATGTGCAGGAGATACTTTTTAAGAAAATCGGAGAACCGGCCAACCGTCTGCACACCGGGCGTTCCCGTAACGACCAGGTAGCCCTGGATATACGCATGTACCTGAAGGATGAAATCAAGCAGATAAACAGGTTGATCAAGAGGCTGGAGGCGTCGCTGGTGAAGTTTGCCAGGGCTAACGCCAAGGTGATTATACCAGGCTATACCCATTTGCAGGTAGCGCAGTGCGTTTTGTTGGCCCACCATGTCCTGGCTTATGTCGAGGCGCTGGAAAGGGACAAGTCCAGGCTTTCCGATACGGCGCAGCGCGCTGACCAGATGCCTCTGGGCAGCTGCGCCTTCTCCGGGACCGGCCTGCCCATTGACCGCGAATATGTCAGGAAAGAGCTGGGTTTTGCCGGTCTTACCGAAAATAGCGTTGACAGCGTCAGCGACAGGGATTTTATCATCGAGATGCTGGCAGGGCTGGCCATATTATCGGTCCATCTCTCGCGCATCGCCGAAGACCTCATCATCTGGTCCACCAGGGAATTTAACTTTATTGATATAGACTTTTCTTTCTGCACCGGCTCCAGCATTATGCCTCACAAGAAGAACCCTGATGTACTGGAGCTGATCCGCGGTTCGGTAGGCAGGATAAACGGAGACCTATCGAGCATTCTTATTTTAATGAAAGGTCTGCCTTTTTCCTATAACCGTGACCTGCAACTGGATAAACCTCCGCTCTTTGACGCCATCGATACCGTAAAAGGAATCCTGGAGGTGTTTGTTGAGTTGCCCGCAAATATCCGCATCAACAAAGGGGCGGTTGCCGCAAGGTTGATGGATGAGTCTTTGTTTTCAGTGGATATCGTAGAATACCTTATTAATAAAGGCATATCGTACCGCCAGGCCCACGACATTGTAGGCAGGATGGTGAGGGATTGCCTTGACCGCGGACGCAACATCTCAAGTTTGAGCGTATCCGAGCTTAAAAGGTATTCGCCGAAATTGGGTCCGGACGTAAAGGTAATCCTTAACGCCTGGGCCTCGGTTAATCTCAAGTCGTCCTACGGCAGCACCAACCCCCGCCTGGTAGCGCGCCAGATTGCAAAGTGGGAGAAAAAACTTAATGCACGAGTTTAGATATATAGGCAAACACCTTTATTGCGAGAAGGTCAGGGTAGAGGATTTGGCGCGCAGGTTCGCTACGCCCCTCTATGTCTACAGTTACCATACGCTGATAGGCCACTACCTTAAGCTTAAAGAGGCATTCTCCGCCATAGAGCCTTTAATATGTTATTCCGTAAAGGCCAATTCAAACCTTGCGATATTAAAGGCGCTGGTAGATAAAGGGGCGGGATTGGATATTGTTTCCGGAGGGGAGTTGTTCAGGGCGCTTAAGGTCGGCTGCCCCACTGAGCGAATAGTCTATGCCTCGGTAGGCAAGACAGATGACGAGATCAAAGAGGCTATCAGCAAGAGGATACTCTTTTTTAACGCCGAGTCGTTCCCGGAGCTTGAAAACATCAATCGCATTGCCAGGGGCCTCAACCGCAGGGTAAACGTAGCCATACGCATTAACCCCGACGTGGAGCCCCGCACCCATAAGTTTATTACCACGGGTAAACTCACCAATAAGTTCGGGATTGATTTCAAGAGCGCCGAGAGGATACTCCTGCGTTGTTACAGTTTCCCCAACCTCAACATCAGGGGGCTGCATATCCATATAGGGTCGCAGATTACCGAAAGCGCGCCGTACGTGGCTGCGCTTGGGAAGGTAGTTGATTTTATCGGCCGGCTCCGTAAAAAAGGATTCGGCCTGGAGTATCTTAATATCGGAGGGGGGCTGGGCATTATTTATGACCGCGAGACCCCGCAGACCGCCAGGAAATTCTCCCGGAGGGTTTCGCCTCTCTTGAAAAAGACGGGTTTGAAAATAATACTTGAACCGGGCAGGTTCATTGTCGGCAATGCCGGTATACTGGTGAGCAAGGTTTTATATCTTAAGTCCACTCCGAAGAAGAAATTCGTGATTGTCGACGCAGGCATGAATGACCTTGTCAGGCCCGCCCTTTATGACGCCTACCATAATATTGCGCCCCTCTGCCTGAATGAGAGCGGCAGGCGCCTGCCAGAGAAAGTGGATGTGGTGGGTCCGATATGCGAGAGCGCGGATTTCTTTGCCAAATCCCGCAGCCTGCCTGCGCTGAGGGAGGGCGATTATCTGGCGGTAATGAGTGCCGGCGCATATGGCTTTACCATGTCTTCTAATTATAATTCCCGTTGCAGGCCTGCCGAGGTTCTTGTTATTAAGGACCGCGCCTTTGTTATTCGCAAGAGGGAAAACTTAAACGAGCTGGTGCACAACGAGAGCATCCCGGCGTTCCTGTTCGGTTTATAGCATGCAGAGGATAAATTTTACCAAGATGGTGGCTTCGGGAAACGATTTCGTAATCTTGAACCGCAAGCCGCGCGGCCCCCTGGCTTCTTTTGCAAGATCGATATGCGACCGTAGATTCGGCGCAGGCGCGGACGGCTTGCTCCTCTTGGAGAAAGTCCGCCAGGAGCAGATAGCGATGCGTATATTTAATGCCGACGGCTCAGAGGCCCAGATGTGCGGAAACGGCGCGCGTTGCGCTGCCCTCTGGGCAAAAAAAACCGGGGTTAGCGTAAAATCGCCAGTCCGTATAAAGACTAAAGCCGGCATTATCGAGTCGCTCGTCATGCGCGATACCGTGCGCATTAAATTGACCGACCCGCGCAATTTAAGGCTGAATCTCAGTCTTAAGATTAACGGCCGCGCATTAGGATTGAGTTTTATCAATACCGGCGTCCCGCATGCGGTCCTGTTTGCCGATAAGGTTGACGGTATTGACGTAGTCGGACTGGGCAGGCAGGTTCGAAACCACAGGTTTTTTCAACCCCGCGGCACTAATGTAGATTTTGTGCAGGTAGAGGGTCCGGATTCGGTAAGGCTGCGTACCTACGAGAGAGGCGTGGAAGATGAGACCCTTGCCTGCGGTACCGGCAGCGTGGCGGCCGCCCTGGTCTTTGCCTTAAAAGGGGGCGGCAGGGACGGAGTTGTCAATGTCCAAACCCAGAGCCGAGAGGCCCTTAAGGTTTATTTTGAGAGGGCAACCCGCACCTTTAAAAATGTCTGGCTGGAAGGCAAGGCCAGGATAGTTTACCAAGGAGCGTATTATGTATAAAGGCTCAATCGTGGCAATCGTTACGCCTTTTAAAAAAGGTAAATTAGACGAGGAGAAATTCAGGAAGCTCATAGATTTTCAGATCAAAAACGGCACCAGCGGCATTGTCCCTTGCGGCACTACCGGTGAATCCGCGACCCTATCTTTTGATGAACATGAGCGCGTTATCGAGATTGCCATCGAGCAGGTAGGGGGGAGGATCCCGGTGATTGCCGGTACCGGCTCTAACTCCACCGAAGAAGCTATTATGCTGACCAGGCACGCTGCCAAGGCAGGCGCAGAGGCATCGCTGCAGGTTTCCCCTTATTATAACCGGCCTACGCAGAGAGGGCTTTACGAGCACTTCAAGGCTATTGCCGAGGCGGTAGATATTAAGATTATTCTTTACAATATCGCTTCGCGCACCGGGGTCAATATTGAGCCGGAGACCATTGCCCGCCTGGCCCGCGATTGCAAAAACATCGTAGGAGTAAAGGAGGCCTCCGGCAACCTGGAGCAGATGGCGCGCATAAAAGCGCTATGCCCGGATGGGTTCGATTTAATCTCCGGCGATGACAGCCTGACGCTTCCGGTACTGTCTCTGGGGGGCACCGGCGTGATATCGGTAGTTGCCAATATCGTGCCCAGGGAAGTAGCAGATATGATCGGTTTCTTCCAGCAGGCAGATATAGAGAAGGCGCGCAGCCTATACTACAGGCTTCTGCCGCTGGTTAAGTCCATGTTTATCGAAACCAACCCTATACCGGTCAAGGCCGCCATGGGGATTTTGGGGATGTGTGAGCCGGAGGTCAGGTTACCGCTGTATGCAATGTCGGATGAAAACCGCAGTAAACTCCAGGATAGTCTGCGTCTATACGGATTATTATAAAGAGGAGCGGCGATCATGATTAAATTAGGAGTAGCGGGAGCGTGCGGCAGGATGGGCAGGAGGATTATGGAATTGGCTTCTTGCGATAAGGAGCTTGAGGTTTCTCTTGCCCTTGAGAAAAAAGGCACGCCTGTCATCGGCAGGGAATGGGGAAAGATCAAGATATCCTCCAGCCCCGACGGCATCTTCCTGGTAGACGTATTTGTGGATTTTACCTTCCCCGATGCAAGCGAGGCAAACCTTGATTATGTTGCTAAGTATAAAAAAGCGCTGGTGCTCGGGACCACAGGGTTCGGGGAGGCGCAGCTAAGAAAAATAGAGGAGATAAGCCGCCTTGTGCCGATCGTGTTTTCTCCGAATATGTCTGTAGGGGTAAATGTCCTTTTCTCAATTCTCCCCGAGTTGGCCCGCAGGCTCGGACCGGATTACGGCATTGAGATAGTTGAGGCGCACCACCAGGCGAAGAAGGACGCTCCTTCCGGCACTGCCAGGAGGTTTGCCGAGCTTCTGGCCGAGGTTGCGCATAAAAAGATACCTGCCCATTCCGTCAGACTCGGCGATATTGTCGGAGACCATAGCATTATCTTCTGCGGGAATTCCGAGCGCATCGAAGTAAAACACCAGGCCCACAGCCGCGACCTCTTTGCGCTGGGAGCGCTAAAGGCTGCAAGATGGGTTTATAATAAACCTGCAGGGTTGTATTCCATGCAGGACGTATTAAAGTTAAAGTAAAAGAACAGGAGAGCAATGTTTGAATCTTCCCGGAAACTAGCTTCCTTGCCGCCTTACCTGTTTCTTGAGATTGATAAGGCTAAAAGAAGGGCGCGCTCAGAAGGCAGGGATATTATTGACTTAGGCATCGGAGACCCTGACCGGCCAACCCCCGGGCACATCGTTGAAGCGCTCTGCAAGGCAGCATTAAATCCTTATAACCACCGTTATGCCCTTGACCAGGGTATGCCGGCATTGCGCAAAGCCATCGCCAGATGGCATAAGAGGCGTTTTAACGTTAGGCTTGACCCTGATTCAGAGATCCTGCCGTTGCTGGGCTCCAAAGAAGGGATTGCGCATCTGCCCCTGGCATTCCTGAATCGCGGAGATTATTCCCTGGTGCCTGATCCCTGCTACCCGCCTTATAAAGGGGGGACTATCCTGGCCGGAGGCAGGCCTTACGTCATGCCCCTTTTAGAGGATAATGATTTCCTCCCCGACCTTAAAAAAATACCTTCCGGCGTCCGCCGCAAGGCAAAGCTTCTTTATGTAAATTATCCTAATAATCCTACTTCCGCCGTTTGCGGGAGGTCATTCTACGAAGAGGTAAGCGATTTTGCCGCAAGCAACAAACTTATCGTGGTTTCGGACCTCGCTTATTCCGAGGTCAGCTACGGAGATTACCGGCCTTGCAGTTTCTTGGAGGCAAGGGGGGCCAGGAAGGTAGGCATTGAATTCCATTCGCTTTCCAAGACTTATAATATGACAGGTTGGAGGGTAGGATGGGCCTGCGGAAACCCCGCATTGATATCGGCCCTGGCAAAGGTCAAGTCTAATATTGATTCCGGAATTTTTTCTGCTGTTCAGGAGGCGGCTGTTGCTGCGCTTGACGGGCCCCGGGATGCGCTTCGTGATATCCGAAAGACTTATCAGTCCAGGCGCGATATCCTTATCCAGGGTCTTAAGGGATTGGGCTGGGAGGTCAAGCCCCCCAAGGCTACTTTTTATGTCTGGCTTAAAGTCCCCTCAATTTCCGGTTTCAGGAAAGCGTCGCGCAGCAAGGTCAGCCACAGCTCCGTAGCTTTTGCCTCGTTCTTATTAGAGAGGGCGGATATCGTTGTCACGCCGGGGGTAGGGTTCGGAAGCTACGGCGAGGGATATATCCGTATGGCGCTTACGGTTGACGAAGAAAGGATGCGTCAGGCCATTGCCCGCCTTAAAAAGATTGTTTAGCAGTATGGTAACTTGCTATCTGGGTATCGGCTCTAATATCGGAGACAGGCGCAGGTATATAAGTTTGGCGATTAAAAAACTCAAGGGTTTAAAAAATACCAGGATAATCAAGGTGTCCCGCCTTTATGAAACCGAGCCTTTCGGAGGCCCTTGCGGACAACGCAGATACCTTAATGCCGCCGTCAGGATTAAAACCTCAGTTACGCCGCCGGCACTACTAAGAAAAATCAAAGAAATCGAAAATCTCCTCGGGAGAAACAGGTCCAGGCGCTGGGGGCCGCGCAGGATCGACCTGGATATACTTTTTTACGGCGATAGGAATATCGATAGCAGCGTTTTAAAGGTCCCGCATCCCGGAGTCTTCCGCCGGGGGTTCGTGATGCGGCCGCTGATGGAAGTGCTGTGAGGATTATAAGAGATATAAAAAAGATGCAGCGGATTGCGGGAGGCTGGAGGAGGAACGGCCAGCGCATCGGATTTGTCCCGACAATGGGGGCCTTGCACGAGGGGCATTTAAGCCTGGTCCGGCGGGCACGCAGGGATAACGAGAAGGTAGTCGTTAGCATATTTGTCAACCCTGCCCAGTTCGCTGCGGGGGAGGATTTTAAGAGATATCCCCGGGATTTATCAGGAGATGCTGCCTCCTGCCGCAAGGAGGGCGTAGATGTAGTTTTTTATCCCCAGGCCAGGCAGATGTACCCTCCCGATTATAAGACCTATGTCGAGGTTCGGGATTTAAGCAATGTTCTTTGCGGCAAGTTTCGTCCAGGACATTTCCGGGGGGTAGCTACGGTAGTAACCAAATTGTTTAATATCGTGCAGCCGGATAGCGCTTATTTTGGGCAAAAGGATGCCCAGCAGGCAGTTATTATCAGGCATATGAGCCGCGATTTAAATATGCCTCTTAGTATTGAGGTTATTCCTACCATGCGCGATAAGGACGGCCTGGCCATGAGTTCGCGCAACAGCTATCTGAGCCCGCAGGAAAGAAGCAATGCCATTGCCTTAAACCAGGCCTTGAGATTGGCAGAGGGGCTTGTCAGATTCGGCAGGCGCGATGCCAGGGGCATTATCGCTGAACTTGAGGATTTCATCAGGCGCATTCCCGGGACAAAGATCCAGTACCTGCGGATCGTGGACCCGGATACCCTAGCGCCTTTAGCTAAAATAAAGACGAGGGCGTTGGTTGTGCTGGCGGTGTATCTAGGAAAGACGCGTCTGATAGACAATACTATCGTAAAGGCTAAAAGGTTATGCCGCGGAGATTAAGGATTTCAATTATAGGCTGCGGGGCGATCGGCAGTTCTTTAGCCAGGGGAATCAAGTCGCGGTTTCTAAGCCGCGCCGTATTATCCGGACTTTATGATATTGACAGGCAGAGATCCCTGCGTCTGGCGAGGCAGCTTAGATCTCCCGGCCTGGCAGTCAAGGATTTAGAAACTGCCATCAGGAAAGCAGATTTGTTAATTGAGGCTGCCGCTGCCGGCGCCTCATTTGGAATTGCCATGAAAGCGGTTTCAGCCGGCCGCGATATTATGGTGATGAGCGTAGGCGGTTTATTGCAAGGGCGGCGTAAATTAGAGAACAAGGCTTCCAGGAGCGGCTCGCGCGTATTTATACCTTCAGGGGCAATATCCGGCATCGATGCCTTAAGGGCGTCCAGGTTTTCCGGGATCAAAAAGGTAACCCTTATTACTGCCAAACCTCCCCAGGCATTCAGCGGCGTCCCGTATATCCTAAGGAGAGGGATAATCCTTTCGAAAATCAAGAAAGACAAGGTTATTTTCGAGGGGAGCGCTTTAAGGGCTACCCGTGCATTTAAGCAGAATGTAAACGTGGCGGCAACATTAAGCCTGGCAGGGATAGGACCGCAGAAGACAAGGGTGCGCATTGTGGCCTCTCCCGGACTCAAACGCAATACGCACCGTATCGAGATTGAGTCGGGCTCGGGCAGGATAGTTACCTTGACCGAAAACGTTATCCATCCCGCCAATCCCAAGACGAGTTATCTGGCGGTCCTTGCGGCGCTGGCAACGCTGGAAGGAATCCTCGAGCCGTTTAAGATTGGCAATTAAATCTTAAAAAGAAAGGAGGTGAAGACGCAATATGGCACAGAAACTGATGAAATTGAAAATCAAGAGACAGAAGGGTTACCTCTACTATATCGACAAAAAAGGCGACGTCTCCTGCGCGAAGATGGCCAGGGGAGCCAAAAAGGGAGGCAATCCCAAGAAGGTAGCAAAATGCGGCATCAAGAGAAAAGAGGGGTACCTCTATTTTCTTGACAAGCAAGGCGATGTATCTTGCGCCAAGATGAAAAGAGGCGGCAAGAAGAAAAAGAGACGTTAGCAGTAAGGGCGCCCCGCATCCTTTTTCCTTAAGACGGACGGATTCATCTTAAAGATGCGGGGCTTCCTTTATTATTAAGATACCCGAAAGAGGGGCAATGAAGTCCAGGTACGCCATTCTCATTATTATCGTTGCGGCAGCCGCGGTTTACCTTAACTCGCTCGGCAACGCCTTTGTCTGGGATGACATCGCGCTGGTAGTGAACAACGATTTTATCAAGGGGCCTGCCCTTATCAAGGAAGCGCTTCTTAGCCCCCTTTATTATTTCGGGCAAGAGCCGAATTTTTATTACCGCCCCCTGCAGACCCTGTCTTATCTTTTTGATTATTCCCTCTGGGGGCTTAACCCCTTCGGTTTCCACCTGGTTAATCTCATCCTGCATGCCTTGCTCGCCTTTTTAGCCTACCGTTTTATAGACCTTATAACCGCTAACCGCGAAATCGCATTTTTAAGCGCCGTATTATTCGCAATACATCCGCTAAATTCCTCTGTCGTAAATTATGTTTCCAGCAGGGCGGATATACTGCTGGCCATATTTTCGCTCTCGGCACTGCTTTTGTTCATTAAGGGCGGCGGCAGGCGTCGCCTCTTTTCCCTATTATTTTTTATCATGGCTTTGTTATCAAAGGAAGCCGCGGTAATCTTTCCGTTGGTGATTATTTTTACCCAGGAGGCGTATTTTAGAATCAAGGGGATTAGGCAAGGGAGGGCAAAGATACGCCTATGGTATGCGGCTTTTATTTTAATCTCTCTGGGCTACCTGCTCTTGAGAATCGGGATTGTCAGGATAGGCACAGGCATCCTCCCTCCCCCGGGCACCGACCCCTGGGGCACGATATTCACCTTCATTAATATAAACATAAAATATATCAGCCTGGTATGCGCGCCTTTGGGATTGCACATGCTTCGCAATATACCCGTTGCGGTTCCTCTGGCGCCCGCCTTTATCTTCTACGGCCTGCTTGTCTTGGCTTTTTTGGCTGTCTCGGTTATCGTTTACTATTTTAATAAACGGGCATTTTTATTATTAGGATTGTCTTTTCTCTGGCTATTGCCGACGGCAACGCTTTTTTTCAGATACCCCGAGTATTACGTTCAGGGCAGGGCAATTATGCCGGAGAACTGGTTTTACCTTCCGTTGATCGGGATATTGGCAGCCGGGGTCTGGTTTTTAAAAATGATTACGGCAAGGGCGCGGCCGGTATTTTATGTTATCGTATGGTGTCTGGCGATTTACTTCTCGGCTATAACCTTCAGAGCGAATTCATCCTGGCGTAATAATTACGCCCTTTTCAGCCGTATCCTGGAATATGTTGATAACAGCGCGACCGCTTACCGCAATATGGCATTGCTTTATTTAGGAAGGGCGGAGAATGAAAAGGCAATCGAATCTTATCGGAATGCGCTCTCCTTAAGACAGGAGGACAAGAAAAAAGCGGTTTTCTACAGCGGCATTGCCATGGCATACCTGGCGGACAAAAAAATGAAGGACGCCTACGATAGCGCCAAAAAGGCAGTTGCCATGGATGGAGGCAATGCCGATGCCAGGGCATCTCTCGGGGTGGTTTATGCCGCAAGAGGCGATGCCAGAAAGGCAAGGGAGGAGTGGCTCGAGGGCCTGGAGATTGACCCTTTCAACAGGTTGGCCTTTGACCGCCTGGCGTCGCTGTCCCTTAAAGACTCCGGCCTGCGCGAATATTTGATTGAAAAATACCGGGGGATGATTGAGAAGGGAGGAGCCTTTGGCAACTACAGGGCCTACCGCGGACTGGGGATAATCTACCTTTACAACAATATGGATTCCCACGCCTTCCTTAATTTCGCCAAGTCTCTTGAGCTTGACCCGTATGAGCCTAAGTCCAATAACGGGATGGCAATCTGTTATGTGCGCTCAGGGGATTTTGTAAGGGCGGCCATTTTTTTTAAAAGGTCTATCAGACTGAACCCCTTTGACCCCGAGCCTTACCGAAACCTAAGCCTTCTTTACCGGCAATTGAATATGACTAAGCAATCCGCCCGTTTATTAGAACAGGCCGCATCGTTGAACCTATTACAATAAAAATATGAGCGAAGGCAATATCGTAATCCGCGGCGCGCGCGAACACAACCTTAAGAATGTCAATCTTGACATCCCGCGCAATAAGCTTATCGTGGTTACCGGCCTTTCCGGTTCCGGCAAATCCAGCCTTGCCTTTGATACCATTTACGCCGAGGGGCAGCGCCGTTATGTAGAGAGCCTTTCGAGCTATGCCCGGCAGTTTCTGGAACAGCTCCAGAAGCCCAGCGTCGAGCATATTGAAGGCCTTTCCCCGGCTATTGCCATTGAGCAACGTACCGCAGGAGGCAATCCCCGTTCTACCGTAGGCACCCAGACGGAAATATACGATTATCTGAGGGTTCTTTTTGCGCGTATCGGCAGGGTGAGGTGTTACCGCTGCGGACACGCCATCGAAAGGCAGAGTTCGCAGGAAATAACGGAGGCCATCCTGCGCCTGCCGGCAGGTTCCGAGATCCAGATACTGGCGCCGTTGGTAAAAGGCAGGAAAGGGCAATACCGCCAGGTGCTTTTAGAGGTGCAAAAGGCGGGATTCGTACGGGTGCGCATTGACAAAAAATTGTACGAATTGCCATTGAGGATCCAGCTGCCTAAATACAAGATACACGCCATTGAGGTGGTGGTGGACAGGCTGGTACTGGAGCCCGGGGTTAAACAACGGCTTAATGATTCCGTGGAAACGGCCCTTAAGGTAGGCAAGGGAATGGTTGTCATAGCGCGCCCGGCTAAAGGAGACCTTGTATTTAGCGAGCAGTTCGCCTGTCCCGAATGCGGGATCAGTTATGCGGAGGTAGAGCCGCGCATATTCTCCTTTAATTCCCCTTACGGCGCCTGCCCTGCCTGCAATGGATTAGGCACCAAGATGGAATTTGACGCCGATTTAATCATTCCGGATAAAAACAAATCTATCAATGACGGTGCCATCGAGCCCTGGAAAAGAGGAGGCCACGGGTATATCCTTTATTACCGCTGGCTGGTCCGCGAACTTTCGCGCCGGCTTGATTTTTCGCTTGATACACCATTTAGAAAATTAAACAGGGGCATTAGGCAGGCGATACTCTACGGGAGCCCGGAGGAGGTCGCAGGCAAGCCGTTTGAAGGCGTTATACCGCACCTTGAGAGGCTCTTCAGGCAGACAGAGAGCGATTATCTAAAAGGCGAGATATCGCGTTTTATGTCTACCCTTGCATGCCCTGCCTGCGACGGCGCCCGGCTTAAAAAAGAAAGCCTGGCTATCAGCGTTGACGGCAGGAATATCCGGGAAGTTACCGCTATGCCGATAAATGAGGCGCATCGTTTCTTTAAGGAATTAACTCTCAGCGAGAAAGAAAGGATCATCGCCAGGGACGCCCTGAAGGAAATAACCCGCAGGCTTGGTTTCTGCATCGATGTGGGCTTAGATTACCTGACGCTTGAAAGAAAGAGCTCGACCCTTTCCGGAGGGGAGGCGCAGCGTATCCGGCTGGCTACCCAGGTAGGTTCGGGGCTGGTAGGCGTATTGTATATACTCGATGAACCCAGCATCGGCCTGCACCAGAAGGATAACGCCAAGCTTATCACCACCCTTAAAGCCTTAAGGGACCTCGGCAATACCCTGATCGTAGTCGAACACGATGAGTATACCATCCGGGATGCGGATTATATCGTTGACCTTGGCCCGGGAGCGGGCAGGCAGGGCGGGGAAGTGGTTTTCTCTGGCACCTCCGGGGAATTATTAAAATGCCGCGATTCGCTTACCGCGAAGTATCTTAGGCAGGAGCTTAAGATAGAGATGCCCCAGAAGAGGCGCCCGCTGTCTCCTGAAAGGATATTGGAGATTAAAGGAGCCAGGGAGCATAATCTCAAGAATATCGACGTGAGATTTCCCCTGGGGACCTTTATCTGTATTACCGGGGTTTCCGGTTCCGGTAAATCCACGCTTATCGATGATATCCTTTACCGCGCCCTGGCTAAGAAAATATACAAGAGCAGGGAGAGGCCGGGCCTTCACAGCAAGATCACGGGATATGAACATATCGATAAGGTGATAGTGGTTGACCAGTCTCCTATCGGAAGAACCCCCCGCTCCAACCCCGCTACCTATACCGGGCTATTCGGACCCATACGGGAATTATTCAGCCTGCTTCCGGAGGCTCGCCTGCGCGGGTATAAACCCGGCAGGTTTTCTTTTAATGTCAAGGGCGGCCGTTGCGAGGCCTGCCAGGGGGACGGCATCAAGAAAATCGAGATGCATTTTTTATCAGACGTCTACGTCAAATGCGATGTCTGTAAGGGGAGGCGTTTTAACGAGGCGACTCTTGAGGTAAAATATAAAGGAAGATCGATTGCCGATGTCCTCGGGATGACGGTTGAGGAGGCCCTGCCTCTTTTTGAAAACATCCCGCGTATCAAGACCGCACTGGAGACCCTTTACGACGTAGGGTTGGGATACATACAGCTGGGGCAGGCTGCTACCACCCTTTCCGGAGGGGAGGCGCAGCGTCTTAAGCTGACTGCGGAATTAAGCAAGCGCTCCACCGAAAATACCCTCTATATCCTGGATGAGCCTACCACCGGCCTGCATTTCGCGGATGTCGAAAAATTAATCGCGGTATTGCAGAGACTGGTTGAGAAGGGCAGCACGGTTATCGTAGTAGAACACAACCTGGAGGTAATCAAGTGCGCGGATTATATCATTGACCTTGGCCCTGACGGAGGGGAAAGAGGGGGCAGGGTAGTCGGTTGCGGCATGCCGGAGGAGCTCGTCCGCAATAAAAATTCCTACACCGCGCAGTTTTTAACAAAGGTATTGTCGAAGCCCAAAAGAGATGTTATAGTCTAAGGAAATGCCTAAGCGCCATTGGATAATAAAGAGGTTTTCGTCTCTGGCCGTTTTGATGGCGGCATATCTGGCCGCCGGAGCCTGCCTTTTGCCTTTTTCCTTGCATGCCGTCGAAGATAATTCCAGGGAAGAGGAATCATTCTTTGTAGCCAAAAAGGCTTTCGAGGACGGTTTTTACGAGGTCAGCCTCGGGCTCCTGGAAAGGTTTCTTAAAAACTATCCTGACTCCAAGAGGTCCGCCGACGCCGAACTCCTGATGGGGGAATGTTATTTCCATCAGAACAAATACATGGAGGCCCTTAAAAAATTTGAAGAACTGCTTAACCAGCCCAAGGCCGGCGCCATCAAGGACGCGGTTCTTTACTGGACAGCCGAGGTGCATTTTAAGGGGAACGGTTTCAGCAGGGCTGCTTCATACTACCAGGCTATTATCGAGGGTTTCCCAAAATCCTCTTATCTGGTGCATGCCTATTATTCGCTGGGGTGGTGTTTATTCCAGGAGGGAAATTACCAGGAGGCCCTGAAGTATTTTAAGATAGTTGAGGAGCGTTATCCGCGGGAACCCCTGGCGCAGGACGCTTCGCTGAAAATCATAGAGAGCCTTTATAACCTAAAGGATTACCAGGCCCTGAAAGAGAAGCTCGGTTCTTATGCCGGCTCGCGCTCCAATAACAGCGACAGGCTCCCCTACCTTTATTTCTACCTGGCAGAGGCGGATTATTATCTCAATAATTTTAGCGGGGCGATAGAGGAATATAAAAGGGGCATTTCCTCTACCAGCGACGCAAAAATACAGGACCTTTCCAGGCTTGGGATGGGCTGGGCATTCCTTAAGCTGAAGCGCTACGATGATGCAGAAAAGGTTTTTAGAGAGATAAACGGCGATAACCTTGAAAAGAAAAACCAAGAGATACTTTTGTTGGGGAGGGCCGTATTATTGTTTGAGACCAAAAGGCTCCTGGAGGCCAAGGGCGTTTACGAAAAGCTTCTCTCAGAGAGCCGCGACCCGCTGATTTCAGTGCAGGCATACCTGGGTGAGGCAGATACCCTTTACAGCCTTTCGGAATACCGGCAGGCGATAACGCTATATAAAGAGGCCTTAGGCAGGAACCTCCAGAGCGATATACCCCAAGAATACCTGGATAAACTGCATTACGGCCTGGCCTGGTCGCTGCTTAAGGAGGGTGAATTCAAGGCGGCGATCGAGGAATTCCAAAAGATCGTTCAACGCACCGAGGACAAGACCGTAAAGGTAGCCACTCTCTGCCAGATCGGGGACGCCTATCAGGACTCCGGAGATTACCGTAAGGCGAAGGAGGCCTACGATACTATCCTGAAGGACTACCCCGACAGCTTCTATAATGATTACGTCCAATACCAGCTGGGAAGCGTTCTCTTGAAGATCTCCAATTACGACGGAGCCATCATGGCTTTCCAGAATATCCGCAATAATTTTTCCAATTCCAAGATTGCTGATGATGCGACATACGCCCTGGCGCTTTCGTATTTCCAGAAGGAAGATTATAACTCCGCCAAGGACGTGCTGGAAAAGTTTCGCAGGGAGTTCAAGGATACCGGCCTTAAACCGCAGGCCGCCTATCTTTTAGGAACCAGTCTTTATAATCTCGGTAAGTTTGGCGAGGCCATCGAGGTTTTCCGGGAGGTTGCCAGGGATTACGGCCAGGATAAGGACCTGGCGCAGAAGGCGGAATACGAAATAGCCGATTGTTATTATCAGATGGGAAACGAAAAAGAAGCGGTAGCAAGGTTTAAGGTGCTGCGTTCCAGATACCCCGATTCCAAGCTTAATCCAGAGATCATCTGGTGGCTGGGAGAGTATTATTACCGCCAGAACGACCTGGTAATGGCGCAGCGGTATTTTCTGTCTATTATCAATGATTTTTCAAGCAGCAATATCGTTGCCGACGCCTATTATATGCTGGGGGCAATCTCGCAGGAAAAAGGAGATTATGAAAATGCCATAAGCAATTTCAGTAAAGTTGAGCAACTTACGAAAAGCGACCTTGCCGGCCAGGCAGCTATCGCTGTTGCCGATATCCAGGCAAAAGAGGACAGGCCCGAGGCCGCCCTGGCCAGCTACCGGCAGACGAGCGTTAAGTATCCTAACCTAGCAGCGGCGGTATATCCGAAGATTGCCGAGATATACCATAGGCTCGGAGATTACGATGAGGCGGTAGAATTTTACCGAAAAAGCCTCAATGTGGCGCCGTTAAGGCAGTTGGCGGATTTGCAGTTTAAGATCGCGGAAGCCATGGAGACGCGGGGTAGATTCAACGAGGCGATAGAGGAGTATCTGAAGGTAGCATATATATATCACGACAACGCCCAGCTCGTAGTTAAGGCATTGCTTAGGGTGGCCGCCATTTACGAGAACCAGGGAAGGAAGGCCGAGGCAGTCAAGATCTATAGAAGGATTATTGCGATGGATGTCGAGGAAGCCAAGTATGCGCAGGAGCGCATTAACGCCGTTAAAAAATAAAAGGAGGCAGCGATGGACCTTTACCGCATGAGTTTTTGGCAGTTTTTTTTAGCCGGGGGGCCGGTGATGTGGCCGATACTGTTCTGTTCTATTTTTGCCCTGGCTATTATCATCGAGAAGTTCTGGTATCTGCATAAAATCAGGATCGACAGCCAGGAGTTCCTAAACGATATACTGGATAAGATGAAGCACCATCAGATAAAGGAGGCCCTGGCGCTTTGCGATGCTACCAATAGCCCTATCTCCAGGATCCTCAAGGTGGGGATACTTAAAAACGACCGCCCCCGCCCCCAGATCAAGGAAGCGATTGAAGACGCGTCTCTCTACGAGATACCAAAATTGGAAAAAAACCTTTCTATACTTGCCACCATTGCCCATATCTCTCCTCTTTTAGGTTTGCTCGGAACGGTTACGGGGATGGTAAGGTGTTTTCAGACTATCCAGGCGAAGACCGTTTCTTTCCATCCCGTTTCCCCCGGCGACCTTGCCGGAGGCATCTGGGAGGCCCTGCTTACTACCGTAGCGGGATTGATAGTGGCTATTCCGGTATTCGTAGCATATAATTATTTAGTCAGCCGGGTTAACAGCGTGATACTGGAGATGGAAAAATCCGCTACGGAATTCGTTAATTTCCTTACCGAATAGGGGGGGCCTGCGATGAAATTCAGAAGGCATATGGAGTTGGAACACGGTTTACGTCAGATTGACATCGCGCCGTTAATAGATATGATATTTCAGCTTCTGATATTCTTTATGCTTACCTCCAGTTTTGTGATGCAACAGGGGATTAAGATAAACCTGCCCAAGGCCGTTACCAGCGAAGAGGTTAAATACGAGAATATCGAGATTGCGATATCTGGCGAGAACGTTATTTATCTAAATGGAAAGGTCGTGACCCTCTCGGAGCTCAAGAACTTATTCAAACAGCTTCCCCGCGGGAGGCAGTCGATTATGATTAAGGCCGACCGTCGCTCTTCCCTGGGGCGGGTCGTGGAGATATGGGATATGTGCCGTGAGGCAGGAGTAAATCAGATTAATATTGCTACCGACCAGGAGCGATGACCGCGATTCTCAGGAACGCCATTTTTATTTCCTTGGTGGGGCATTTTGCGCTTTTCGGACTCTTTAGTTTTTCATTTAGCAAGATACCCGAGGCATCCTGCCGGGGGATTTATTTCTGGGGGGATTTCTTAGCGTCAGTAAAAAACAGGGGGCAGATTCCATTTTCCGGCAATATCACTCCTATCCGCCTGAGCCGTTATAATATAAATATAAAGGTAAGAGATAGCTTGATGGGGTTGCCTCACCCGTATTCTAAACCGGCGTTGCCCCTGGCATTAGAGCAGGATAAATTGAGCTATCGGCCGGCAATAACAGGGGCTTACCAGGCGCAGGACAGGAAGGCGGGGCCTTTGGTGTTTTATCCCGAATTACCGTATTATTTCAGTCTTTACTTTCAGGACAGGCAGGTGGCCCATATTGAGCTCGCTTTTAATATTATGACCGCGGACGGCAGGTCAGAGGTGGATATCAAAAGAAAAATTTCCTCCGGTAACCTTGAAGCGGACCTCCTGAGCATGCGTTACATCAACCACTACCTTTTTATTCAGAAGGAAAGGTTTGTCCCGGGCGTCTGGCAGAAGGTCAAGATCGAACTGGAAGCCAAAAACGATGATTACCGTTAATTTTTATTTGGCGGTATCAGTCTACCTTACCCTTCTTATCGGTATCCTGCTTTTATTATGGTTTCTGGGGGCTAAGGAAAAGGGCAAATGGATCTCGGTAGATGAGCGTTTTATCTGGTTTTGCGAAGTCTGTTCATACACCTACGTCAACACAAAAGAAGAACATTTCTCGGTATGCCCGCGCTGCGGAAGTTACAATAAAAAATAAGTTGACCCCCCCGCCGTTTGTGTCTATAATAAAATCGGTTTATTAAAATTTTAAAGAGGAGGTAAGAAGTGATTACCGAGATAGGCATTGTTGCAGGCGACATCTGGCATTATCTGGACCAGCACGGAGAGGCAAATCTGGCGGATTTAGTGCGTGGTATCGATAAGCCCCGCGATAATGTGCTGATGAGCCTGGGGTGGTTAGCCCGCGAGGGACATGTTGTAGTAAGCCAGGCAGATGCCGACTACCGCGTAAACCTTAGAAGAAATCCTTAGAGCCCCATGTCCCGAAGCGAAAAAGGCATGGCTTTGTTCCTGGTTCTATCAGTGATTATGGTAGCTGCGGTTTTGGCGGGGATTGTTATGAACTTTACCCTTAACCAGATTGAGCTGACCAGGCACAAGGCCCAGCGTATTAAGGCCTATTATGCCGCCCTGGCAGGTATGAACCTGGCCTTTGAAAAAATAAGGACTAATGCCGATGGTTGGAATGTTACTTCTGTCCACTATCTCGGTCCCGGCCTTGAAGTTTCCGATCCCGATATACCCTACCCCGTTACCATAGATGTTGTTCAACAGCCAGACGGAATCAACTACAACCTAAGTATTACCGTTAATTATACCTCAACCTTGCCATCCTTGCGCGGCCGTTAAATCATTTTAAATAGACCAAATTTATCGACCTCTCCTGTAAACCCTACCGTTATAATCTAAGTAAATCTAAGTAAATCCATATAAAAAAATACTTGACAAAATAATTTTTTTATGTTCTAATGAAGACCATTATATTTTATAAGATAATGCATAAAAACAAGTAAATTATTATGACCAGGTTAATGGACCTTGATGAATTAGCGGATTACCTGCGGCTTAAGAAACAGACTATTTATAACTGGCTGCATGAGGGTAAGATATCCGGGATAAAAGTCGGCGGGGTATGGCGGTTTGACCCAAAGGAAATAAATGCCTGGCTTAACAGCAGAAGGCGCGTAAGCAAAATACAATAAGATGAATAAATTAGGAATATATTTTGGCTCACGGGTAATAAACCTGGCAGAGATAAGCGGCAGGCAGATATTGAATAATATCCAGATAAACCTGCCTTCAGCGAATTCAGATGCCAGCGCCATAGTCCTGCCGGAGGAAGATAAGATTGTAGCTTTGGTCAGCGAGGAATTAAAGAAGAAAAATATAGGGACCAGGGAAGCGGCAGTAAGCCTGTCGGGCAAGGATTTGATTATACGTAATTTTGAGATGGCAATATTGCCGCGGGACGAAATAGCCGGTGCGGTGAACTTTGAGGTGAGGAAATACATACCGTTTAAGACGGAAGAACTGGTGGCGGATTTTCAATACAAGACAGACAAGGCCGCCCAGAAGAACCGCATTCTTTTTGTGGCGATTAAGAAAGAGACCATCGAGAGATATGCGTCTATCATCAACAAATTGGGATTAAAAATGATATCCCTGGAATACTCGGCTTTCAGTATCTTGAGGCTGTTGAAGCTGGGAGGCGTCCCCAGCCAGAGAGGGGTAAGGGGTATTTTTAACGTAGACCTGGCAGAGAACGACGAAGTAAATTTCTTGGTGCTGGAGGATGGATTCCCGCTTTTTAGCCGCGACGTAATGCTTTTGGGCGCGGCAGCTGTTTCGGAGACCGCTAAGCCCGAGATCCCGGAACCGAATGTGGTTTTGGAGAAGCTCAAAAGGGAGATACGAATTTCAATGGATTATTACGACCGGACGCTGCCGCTTAAAAACATAGATAAGATTTTCTTCATGATGGACCGTAACTATCAGGCTGAGCTGGAGGGTTTTATCAGTTTTATCAGGGATATAGGGTTAAGTTCGCAGTTCGTAGATTTAAAGAGGTGCCTGGGTAAAAACGTTCCTTTCTCCTTGGCGTTTCTAAAAAGCTACGCCACCGCCCTTACAAATGTTAATATCGGATTAAAACCGAATCTTTTGCAAGCCAGAGAAAAGTCCGAAAAGAAAGTTGTTGTTTTGGAGCAGCCGAAGACAAAGGCGGGGGCTTTATTGATGCAATTAAGAAGCCAGACCGCCAAGGCGTTAGCGATAGCTATTTTTATCTGCCTGGGTACTTATTATTTCGGAGCTTCGCGCTTGTTTCCGCTGGGAATGGAAATAAGCAAGATAAAGAAAGCGCGCCCGGCAGTCACCTCGGGCATAAAACCCAATGCCAGTTATGACGAATTAGTGCGGCTTAATGCTGATTACAGGAAAAAGATAGATGTCCTTGACGGGCTTCTGACAAAAAGGACGTATCTTACCGAATTGCTTGACGCCATACCGCGCCTCATCCCCGGCCAGATGCGTCTTAGCGAGCTGTCATTTAAAAAAGAGGCGGGAGGCGAAGTCGTCCTGATGTTGCGCGGCATGGTTTATATGGGGGATAGCAACCAGGAGATGGACACGGTCAATAGGTTTCTTGCTGTCCTTAAGTCAAACGCCGTATTTTCAAAATATTTCGGGGATCTTATCGGAGTGGTTTCGATAAATCACCAGGAGATGTTTGGCAAATCCGTGACAACTTTTGTAATCTCCTGTAGAAAATAGGACAAAAAGATGGAAGTAACAAAATTTTTGACCCTTTACCGCGAAAAGACTCTGAGCGTTCTGATAATCGCTGTCTCTTTGATTATCTCATCCAACATCTATAAAGCCCAGACCAATAAATTCAATTCCCTTAACAGGGCAAAGGAGGAGGAAAGCAGGAAGAATACGGCGATAGGCAAGATCCTGGAGACGCAGAAGGCATTCGATTCTTACCGGAAGGTCTTTAAAAAGACGGATATCAACGAATCCATTAATACCATCACTACCATTGCCCGCGAGTTCGATATTACCGTTAATTCCATTAAACCGGGAAAAGAGATCGCCGAACAGGTCTATATACGTTACCCTTTTGCCCTGGCAATATCCGCCAATAACTACCATAATATCGCCAGGTTTATCAGCAAGCTGGAGAGTTGCGGCGATGTCTGTTTCGTAGACAGCTTTAATCTTAAGGCCGCAGATACGGCCAGCGCGGCGCGCAGATTTACTGCCGAAATAACGTTGAGTACGTTAGAACTAAGAGAGACGAAATGAAGATAACCCTTAGGACCGCAATTGCCTTTATATTTTCTGTGCGGCTTCTTATCGCCTATGGCGAGGCCCTCGCCGCCAATCCGCAACCGCCCTCCGGGGACTCCCAGCTTAAGCCCGGCGTCGAATATAAAGCGGAGAACTTTCCGGATCCGTTTATAGATTTTCAGGCAGAGGAAAAAAAAGAGGAAACGCGCAAGACCGAAAAACTCAAACCCCTGCCGTCATTAGTGGTGCAGGGCATGATCTGGGGGGGGAATCTCCCGCAGGCCATCATTAATAATAAGGTTTTAACGATAGGCGATGCCATCGATGGCGTAAAGATAAAATCCATTGACAAAGAAGGCATCTCGGTAATTTTTGAAAACCAACTTTATAAATTAACTTCTCCGGCAGAAGCCAATTACGGTAATCTTAAGAATATCCAAGAAGGAGGCAAGAAATGAAGAATACCATCCGCACAATGTTTTTATCCGCTGCTTTAATCTCCTTGTTTATCATGCCGCAGTTAAATGCCGAGCAGGATTTGTTTTTTCCCGACCCCGATGCCACCATATCAATGGACCTGCAGGATGCCAACCTTAAGGACGTGCTTAAGATATTCTCTATACAATCCGGCATGAACTTTATCGCATCAGAGGCCCTGCAGGACAGGAAACTTACCCTTTATCTGGATAAGGTCCCTATCCAGGAGGCAATGGACAAGATATTTGCCGCCAATAACCTCTCTTATGAGTTTGACCCGAATTCCAACATCTTTATCGTTAAGGACTACGGGAAGCCGGAGGTGGAGACCATTACCAAGGTATATTACCTTAAATATGCCAGCGTCTCTACCTCACCGATTACTACCGAGGTATCTTCCCAGCTTAACAGCAAAGCCGGAGCGGACATCATCAACGCTATCAAGGATGTCTTAAGCCCGAAGGGCAAGGTCTCCGAGAACCTCCGGACCAACAGCCTGATTGTTACGGATATGCCCAGCAAGTTCCCGGTGATTGAGCACGTTATTTCACACCTCGATGTCTACTCGCCGCAGATACTTATTGAGGTAGAGATGCTTGACGTCAGCAAGAACGTAGTGGATAAGCTTGGATTCGAGTTTGGCAACAGCCCTTTTACCCTGGTTGTGCCCGGTTCGCTCCATAATGCAAAGTTCTTTATGGGGGACGTCACATATAAATCCATCAGCTCTATTACCTCGGCAACTGCAGGAGCGATTTCCTTCGGCTCTACTTATGCCGAGGTCCTGAATTACCTGCGTACCCAGACCGATACCAGGTATCTTGCCAGGCCAAAACTCCTGACACTTAACAACGAAACAGCCGAGATCAAGATTACTACCAATGAGTCCATAGGTATTGAGACTACCGAGGTATCGACCTCCGGTAGCGTTACCGCAGACCCGGAGAGGCAGGAGACCGGCGTATCGTTGAGGGTTACCCCCCAGGCCAATATTGAGACGGGGTTGATTACGATGTTTATCTATCCAGAGGTAAGCGAAGCCAAGGAAGGAAATACCCTTACCTCCGGCAACCTTACCTATACCTTCCGTGACCCTGAGGTACGCAGCACTAAGTCCACCGTACGCATCAGGGACGGAGAGACCGTTATCGTGGGAGGCCTTATCCGCAATGAATTTACCCAGACGACCAAGAAGCTTCCTATCTTAGGGGATATCCCTATTATCGGAATGATGTTTAGGCATAAAGACAAGACCAAGGACACCAACCGCGAGCTCCTGGTTTTCATCACGCCCCGCATCGTAAAAGACTCTTACTACAAAAAGGCTGCCAAGGTAGCCAAGGGCGAGAGCGTGCCGGCCAGAGAGCAGAGCCCCGCCTCATCTTTGGTGAACCGCCAGGCAATGATAAACGCCAGGCTCAACAGTTTGGAGAGGATGGAATAAGGTTTCGAGTTATGCTATAATTAACTTGTCGCGCAATAATAATCGCAAGATATGCCCGCAAAAGAAAAATACCTTAGATTAGGGGAGTCCCTTCTCAAAGAAGGAGTTATCACCCAGCAGCAGTTAGAGCAGGCCATAAAGCTCCAGAAGCAGGAGGGGGGCAGGCTAGGCGAGATACTTATAAGGCTGGGAATGATTAAAGAAGAACAGCTTGTAATTGCCTTAGGCAAACAGCTTAATATTCCATATTTTTCGCTCGGAAGCGACCTAAACCCGGCAGCCGAGCAGAACCTCATAGAGCTGGTACCCAAGGAATTCGCTATCCGCAATACGGTATTGCCCTTATCCCGCCATCTGGGTTCGCTGACGGTAGCGATGTTCGATCCTCTCGACCTTATCCTGATCGACAACCTTAGGAAGCTGACCGGCTGCGAGGTCAACCCTGTGATTGCAGCTAAATCCGATATCAATAAAGCAATCGAGAAATTCTACGGCAAGTCCAAGATACTCCAGGATGCCGTAAATGCATCTTATGAGACGGAGAGCGACATTGCCTTTGAGAGCCTGGAATCCAACGACCAGGAATTAAGCCTGGACAAGATTATAGCCCGCGCCGAAGAGGCCCCGGTTGTAAAACTGGTAGACCTGATTATCCGCCAGGCCATTGACGAGAGGGCTTCCGATATCCATATCGAGCCTTTTAAAGACAAGATATCCCTTCGTTACCGTATCGACGGCAAGCTTTATGAAATTCCGCCTCCTGCCAGGCATCTGCATCTTCCGATTATCTCGCGCATCAAGATTCTCGGGAAGCTTGATATCGCGGAAAAAAGACTTCCTCAGGACGGGGCGTTTCTGGTGAGGATGGAGGACCGGCCCATTGACATCAGGGTTTCAACCCTTCCTACCATCTATGGAGAGAAGGTGGTTATGAGGATTCTCGACCGCACCAGCGTACCTTTGGATCTCGTCCAGCTGGGATTTGAGCCTGCGCAGCTGGAACTGATACGCCGCGTTATAAAATCACCTTACGGTTTAATCTTTCTGACCGGTCCGACCGGATGCGGGAAAACAACAACCCTGTATGCGATATTGAACGAAATAAAAAGTCCGACCAAGAACATCGTTACCGTAGAGGATCCCGTGGAGTATAAGTTAGACGGCATAAACCAGGTGCAGGTCAAGCCCGAGATAGGGCTGACCTTCGCTACTGCCCTGCGGCACTTCTTGAGGCAGGACCCCGATATTATGCTTGTCGGAGAAACCAGGGATCTTGAAACGGCCCAGATAGGCGTGCGTTCCGCGCTTACGGGGCATCTGGTTTTCAGCACCCTCCATACCAATGATGCGCCTTCGGCTACGGTGCGTTTGGTAGATATAGGCATAGAGCCTTACATGGTGGCGCCGTCTCTCTTGGCGGTGATAGGGCAGCGTCTTGTCAGGAAGCTTTGCCCGGACTGCAAGGAGGCATATGAGCCTACCCTGAAACAACTGGGAAACATTAAGCTTAATGCCGAACTGATATACCGGGCAAAAGGGTGCAATAAATGCGCCCAGATAGGATACCGCGGAAGGGCTGCCATTGCGGAGGTTATGATAATAGACGAAAGCGTGCGTGAATTAATTAACCAGAGGGCTTCTTACCTGACCGTGAGGGATGCTGCGATGGCGGCGGGGATGCAGAGTTTGCGCGACATCGCCATAAAGAAAGTAGAAGCGGGTATTACCTCCCTGGAAGAAGCAATATCGGTTACGATGTAATCCGGTCTTAAGCCATGCCTAAATTTTTTTATATCGCGCGTGACAGCAAAGGCGCTAAGGTCTCGGGGGCAGAGGAGGCAGTTTCGAGCGACGAGCTTATCAGCCGCCTTCAGTCCAGGGGGCTGATAGTTATAAATGTAACCCTTGACTACGGCAAGAGCGTCCCCAGCCCAAGAACGGATGCCTTTGGTGCGCGGAGGCGTTTTCAGCACTACGGCGTTAACAGCCAGGACCTGGTAACCTTCTCCAGGCAGCTCGCTACAATGCTGGGCGCAGCCGTGCCGATACTTAAAAGCCTTGATACTATCGCCAGGCAGATTCCAAGCCGCAGGATGTACGCCGTTATCAATGAGATGGTAAAAGATATGGAAGGAGGCTTAAGCCTGCACGAGGCGATGGCAAGGCATCCTAAGTTGTTTTCGGAGCTCTGGGTTAACCTGGTTGAAACAGGGGAGGCCAGCGGAAACCTGGCACTGGTTTTGGAGCGTTTAGCCAGCTACCTTGAAAGGAACGCGGCATTTAAGAAAAAAATAGTCTCCAGCCTTATATATCCCGTGCTTCTTATATGCGCCAGTACCGCAGCGCTGATATTTTTGACCGTTAAGATCATACCGACATTCGCCGATCTCTTTAAGGGGTTCAACGTTACGATGCCTACTTTTACGCGCGTACTTATCGACGTGAGTTTCTTTATAAGAAAATACGGCTTGACCGTAATAGGCTTGATAGTTGTGGCGTTTTTTTTCGTACTCAGACCTTACCTTAAGACGAAGGAAGGCAGGAGGATACTTGAGAAAATCGAATTCAGTATTCCGGTATTCGGAGAATTTTACCGCGGTCTTGTGGTAGAAAGGTTTTCCTCCAGCATGTCTACTTTGGTAGAGAGCGGGGTGCCCATACTTTACGCGCTTGAGATTGCCGAGCACAGCGTAGGTAATTACACTATGGCTGATATTGTGCGCAAGGTCAAGGAAGAGGTGCGCGAAGGAAAAACCCTGAACCATTCCCTGGAAGAAAGCGGCTTTTTTGAGCCGATGGTTGTCCAGATGCTGGCGGTCGGAGAGGAAGTAGGGGACTTGCCCCAGATGTTAAAACGCATTACGGTATTCTATCAGGAATACGCAGAAACATTTTTAGGCAGGTTTACATCGATGTTTGAGCCGATCATGTTGATATTTATGGGGTTGGTTATCGGCTCGATGGTTGTAGGGATGTTCCTGCCAATATTCCAGATAGCAAGCATAGGCGGGCATTAGAATTTTAACAAGCGTCCGGACTTGCAAATTTACTGATTAGAGAAATGGTTATGATGTCAAAGGGGCAGAGGCAGGGTTTTACGTTACTCGAGCTCATTATCGTTATCATCATTATCGGCATCCTAGCTACCTTGGGTTTTAGCCAGTACACCCGGTTGGTAGAGAGAGGCAGGACTGCCGAGGCCAAGAGCATCTTGGGCCAGATCCGCACTGCGCAGGCAGTGTATGAGCTGGAATACGGCGACTACTCCAGCGATATCTCTAATATCTCGATTGATGCTCCTTCCGGTTGCACAACTACCCATTATTTTTCTTATAGCGGAGACGCTACGGCAGCCACAGCCAGCAGGTGCAGCTCAGGAGGCAAGACCCCGGATTCATCCGCTGGATATGTCATTACCCTTAATTACAGCACCGGTGCGTTCGGCGGTTCAGCAGGTTATTATTAAAGCGGAGGGTGGCAGCAAACCAGATAAAAATATTTGACAACTCAGGAAAATATGCTAAACTAAAAAACAAGGTTTTATTGTCAATGTTTCACGGAAAGAGGAGGGTCTTATGATTAGAGGCGCTAGGGGTTTTACGTTACTCGAGCTCATTATCGTTATCATCATTATCGGCATCCTAGCTACCTTGGGTTTTAGCCAGTATACCCGCTTGGTAGAGAGAGGCAGGACTGCCGAGGCCAAGAGTATCTTGGGCCAGATCCGCACTGCGCAGGAGGCCTATAATCAGGAATACGGCGACTACTCCAGCGATATCTCTAATATCTCGGTTGATGCTCCTTCCGGTTGCACAACTACCCATTATTTTTCTTATGGCGGAGACGCTACGGCAGCCACAGCCAGCAGGTGCAGCTCAGGAGGCAAGACCCCGGATTCATCCGCTGGATATGTCATTACCCTTAATTACAGCACCGGTGCGTTCGGCGGTTCAGCAGGTTATTATTAATTAATAACAACATCCTGCAATTATATTTTTGTGAAGCGCCAGTGGCTTAAAAAAACGTACGGGGCTACTTTAATAGAGGTGCTTATTGTAATTCTGGTCATCGCTATTTTAGTAGCTTTAGCCCTGCCTAATTTTAAAAAATCTCGCGAGTACGCATTCAACAAGGAAGCAAAGGCCAACCTAAAGCTCATCCAGGCGGCAGAGCGCATTTATTATATTGAGAATGCCTTCTTCATGCCGCCAGGCGAAGATCAGGCCTCCAATTCTACGACTATCAACACCTATTTAAAACTTACCCTTCCGAGCGGCTCGGATACCAGCAATGTTTGGAATTATACCACTACCTCGCAAGGGACAGCCAATGCCACCCGCTCCGGAAGCGACGAAAGGGTATGGACGCTGCAGAAAGACCAGGGGGATCCCCTTTGCTCGTGCCCTCCGGAAGCCAGTGAGTGTTATTGCCCCGCAGATTAATACCATGGTAATAATAAAAAAAGCCTTTACTTTAATGGAAATTATGATTGTGATTGCGATTATCGGAATCCTCGTTGCCATTAGTCTCCCGAATTACGGCAAGATGAAAGATGCTAGCCTGGGCAAAGAGGCCAACCTTACCTTAAAACTTATTCAGGACGCCGAACAGTTTTACCATATTGAACATGAAGCTTATTTGTCTTGCAGCAACTCAACGGCGATAAATTCCGGCCTGAAGCTTTACATACCTACCGGTTCCCCCAACTGGAACTATACGGTTAGCGTTAACGGCGACACCTTTGTTGCCATGGCCCAGCGCTCCGGCGGCAATACCACCTATTGCATCAACCAGTCCAGCGAAGACACCTACGCATGCGAATAGCCAAAGGCAACAAGGGCCTGACCATCCTGGAGATCCTCGTGGCATTGCTTATCCTGGCGCTGATTATAGGCGGGCTGGCCAATATATTCATTTCCAGCAAATGGTACCTTATCCATGGCCGTTCACTCATGACGGCAGCCGAATTGGCGAGATATTTTCTGGACCCCTTGCATGGCAATGTCAGCCAGGAGACCTGGAATACCACCAGCTGGCTGGGGACGGGGGGCAGCTTTAATGATACCTACCAGACAAAGCACCTGATGGCCGGCAGTTTCTATTACAACTACACTTCAAAGTATAATATTACCGTTGATTCGCCTATCGGAAATTTAACCAAGGTAGTCCTCAATATCACCTGGAATGAAGTCACTCCTTAGAAACAGCGGGTTGACCCTTTTGGAGTTATTGATTGCCTTAATACTTACCGGTATCGTTGCGCTAAGCATATTCAGCCTGGATATCTTCGGGCACTACCACATCATCGGCTTAGATAAACGCAGGCGCGTGCAGAATCAGGTGTCCGATGTGCTGGAACATATGTCAAAGAATATCATCAATGCCGTCGGTAATACCGCTATCAGCGGCATGAGCCCCGTAAATATTACCGATGGCCCCACCGTAGAGGTTTATCTAGATAAGCCCGGGGAAAGCGAGACATCCGGAGACGGCCGTTACGGTACCGGCGGAGACATCTGGGTGGCGTATCGTTATAATAGCAGCGGTTATGAGATGAGATATTGCTCTGATTATGGAACGGGTGATTGTAACGCGGATTGGTCGGTGATCGGGAAAAATATCTCGGAATTCTCGCCTACCTATACCCCCCCAGATAATTTTATAACCGTTAATATCACCGGGTGCTGGAATTCCAGCGAGGCCAGTACCTGCGGCTCTCCTAATAATCCCGCCGTCAATATGACAACCCGTTTTAATATGCTTTCAGTAGCGCAGAACTAGCTTTTATTTCTATCTTCTTGAGCAGCTTAAAGATGCGGATATTTTTAGCGGAGTTTTTATTGTCAAAGCCTGAAATCTGTGTTAGAGTATAAAAACTGCGATGGGAAAAAAGCGGATTGCGATTTTATCCTTAATACTGGTACTGGCGCTCAATATCTACTACCGTTGTTATCCTGTATTTTTCCCCCAGCTTAAAATCCAGGCCCGCAATACCATACACAATAATATCCTTAATGCCGCAAGGGTCCAGGTGGAAAAGGAGTTTCCGGATTACGCCTCTTCCGTAAATGAAGGGCTCTCCAAGGCGCTGTTTTTAGATTACCTCAAGCATAACAAGGCCGGGGTAAAGGGCGACATCCAGGACGAATACCGGAGGCTGAAATCGAGGTACCAGGACCGTGAAGGCCAGACGTATCTTTTGGAACTGGATGGCTGGCACTGGGCCAGGTATGTCGACAATGTTATAAGGCACGGCTACCCCGGAGATGCTATTATAGGCGGCAGGCAGGTTGATAATTATATGCTTGCGCCCTCGGGGCGTTATTTATCCTGGAATGACTTTTTTTTCTATCTCTCGGCTTTCCTCTATAAGGCATTTTCTTTATTCCATGCCGCCCCGCTGGCCACCTTCCTTTTTTACCTGCCCTTGTTTTTTATAGCGCTATTGCTTGTCCTCTTATATCTTTTTTGCCTCTCTGAATGGGACAATATCACTGCTTTTATTGCCTGCCTCTTCGTGGGGTTTTCCCCCGTATTCTTCGCACGCAGCTCGGCAGGGTGGTTTGATACCGATACGCTGAATCTTATCTTTCCGCTTATTATTATTTGGACATACCTCAAGAATTACAAGGGGGGTTCTTTAAGGAAAGGCCTGCCATGGGTTGCCTTTTCTGCTTTCTGGGTAGGCCTGTTCTGCTTTAGCTGGGCCAACTGGTGGTTTGTATTCATTGTGCTCGTAGTCTACGAATGCTACTGCGTTATTAATCTGGGTCTGGCGCGCTGGCAATACAAGGAGGACAATCACGCTTCCGTAAGCAAGCACGCCCTTACCTTATTTCTCTTTTTGCTTTTGAGCGCGATCTGGATTGTTATCTTTAGCGGGTTAAGCCCCCTGCGGGAACTCTATTATCAGATCAAGGAATCCCTCATCTTAAACAGGGCCCTAACGGATTCCATCTGGCCAAATGTATATAGCACGGTAGGGGAGCTGAAAAAAACAACCTTCCCGCAGCTTCTTAATTCCATAGGCGGGATGTCCTTATTTTTATTGGGCATGTTTTCTCTCCTGGGATTATTTCTGGTTACGGCCCGTAACAAAAAATACACCCTTTTCCAGCGCGAGGCGATTATCATATTGACTTTTTGGTTCATTGCGATGCTTTTTGCATGCAAGAGCGGAATAAGATTTTCCGTTTTCCTTCTGATACCTCTGGGGGTTGCCTTGGGCTGGGGGGTAAGCGAGGCATACCGTTATTTCAGGGGACGCAAGGCGGCGCCCTGTCTATTAGCCGTAATCATCATTCTCTTGGGGCTCAAGCTTACTATCAATGCGCGCCATGCCGCAGAGAACACCCTGCCTTTTATGGATGACAACTGGTACAGCGTGCTTACTACCATAAAAGAGAAAACCCCGAAGGATGCCATCCTGAATTCATGGTGGGATTTCGGCGACTGGTTTAAGGCGGTAGCTGACAGGAGGGTCATCTTTGACGGACAGAGCCAGAATACGCCCCAGGCCTATTGGATGGCTTCATGTTTAATCAGCGATAACGAAGACAGGGCGATAGCGACGCTTCGCATGCTCAATAACGGCGGTAACGGGGCATTCGAGATTATTAACAGGAGCTTCCGGGACCCCTTGCGTTCGGTGAATTTCCTTCAGGGCTTGCTGTCTCTTGATGAGAATTCGGCAAAGAAACTCCTTGATGAGAGTTTCCCTCCAGGCGACGCTGCCGAAATAGCCGGCATCCTTTTCAAGGGCCCCGCGGAGGCCTATTTTATAGTGGATCAGAGCCTCCCGGATAAGATATCGGCCATATCATTTATCGGAAATTGGGATTTTAACAAGGCCTATATTAAAAACAATTTAACTAAAAATAGCAAACAGGATTTAATAGCTTACCTTGTTAAATGCGGAGTGGATAGGAAATCTGCAGAGAGGCTTTATCTGGAAGCCGAATTGCTCCCTGGTCCCGATACCGATGATTGGCTCTCCAGCAGGCTTAAATTCAGGGGGGGGATGGTGAAAGGGTATGCGCAGGGCAAGGATATCCTTTTTAGTAACGGCATGATTTATAAACCAGGGCAGCAGCGGGTATATATCTATTCCGGATACCAGCGCGAATACAGGCTGCCTAAGAGCCTATTCCTTTTTAACCGCGGCAGATTAAAGGAAATCAACTATCCGGATAGCGACCTCGATTATTCGGTTATAGTTTTCAATGACAAAGGGCAGTATTACGCCATCCCCCTTGACCGCAAGCTGGCTGCCAGCATGTTGGTGCGCCTGTATTTCTTTAACGGCGAAGGCCTCAGGCATTTTGAGCCTTTCCTGGAAAGAAAGGAATACGGCAGGTTAATCCGGGTTTTTAGAATCAAGTGGTGACCCCGCATGAAAATCGCCTTTATCTACGATGTAATCTATCCTTACGTGAAAGGCGGCGCAGAGAAGAGGAATTGGGAACTGGCCCGCCGGCTCGCCGCTAAAGGCCACGAGATACACATCTTCGGGGTAAAGTCCTGGGATGGACCGCGCTGCATCATGGATAGCGGAGTCTATCTTCACGGCGTCTCTCGGCCAAGAAGCCTCTATCTTGGTAGCGGCAGAAGGAGTATAAGGCAGGTTTTGTTTTTTTCGGTTTCTGTCATAGCCCCTCTTTTGACCTCCCGTTTCGATATTATTGATTGCTGTGCCTTTCCTTACCTGCCTTTCTTTGCGGTCAGGATAATATCCTGGTTAAAAAAAATCCCCCTGGTTGTGACCTGGCAGGAGGTCTGGGGAGATTATTGGTATGACTATCTGGGTTATCTTAAGGGCGTCCCTGCCAGGGGCATCGAGACAGCCGTGATTAAATTCGCTGATAATATCGTCGTGCATTCCGGTAAGGTTAGAGACGAACTCGTCGCAAGCGGCGTGAACAGAATGATAAGCGTTATACCGCATGGGGCAGATTTTGAATTGATAGACGATGCTCCTGCCGCCGCGGAAACGCCGGATTTGATATTCAGCGGCAGGCTGATAAGGGATAAAAATACGGATATATTGGTAAAAGCGGTAGCCAGGATTAAGGAGACCCTTGCCGGGGTAAAGTGTTTTATTATCGGGGAGGGCCCGGAAAAGAAACGCCTGCTTGAGCTGAGGAACGGGCTTGGACTGGAGAAAAACATAGTTTTTATGGATTTTCAGCCCTACCGATACCTGATTTCCCTGATGAAAGCCAGCAAAATTTTTATACTCCCTTCCCAACGAGAAGGCTTTGCTATTGCGGTTATTGAGGCATTGGCATGCGGGCTGCCGGTTATTACCGTAAGGCATCCCATGAACGCCGCGGTAGGGCTTATCAGGGATGGCGAAAACGGATTCATTTCCGATTTAAACCCCTACGATATCGCGAACAAATCCCTGGCGTTGCTGCAGGACGTTCACTTAAGGAAGAGGTTTTCCGCGGCCGCTAAAAAGAGCGCGGAGGGGTATGACTGGGATAGTATAACGTCCGGGTATGAGGATTTTTATTTCCGCTTACTTAAGCAGGGGAGTATTAAGATATGAGGATACTGCAGACGCCGGCAAGGTTTTTCCCTTATAGCGGAGGAGTGGAGAACTATGTTTATTATTCCTCGCGGGAACTCTCCCGGCGCGGGCACCGCGTAAGTATTGTTTGCGCCGATGAGCCGCCTGTCGGCAGCGGTAGCGTAGACGACATTAAGGTCAAAAGACTATCCTATCTAGGCAAATTATCCAATACCAATATTACCCCCGCGCTCGCCCCGCTATTGCTTAGAGAGGACCCCGATATCATACATACCCATCTGCCGACTCCCTGGAGCAGCGATATCAGCGCCGTTGTATCCTTATTGAAGAATAAGCCGCTATTCCTTACCTATCACAATGATATCAGCGGAAAAGGGCTTTTTGGACTTGCCAGCGGATTATACAACATATCGGCCTTGAAGTTATTGCTTGCGGCAGCGCGGGCAATCTTTATTACCCACTCAGGTTATCTAGAGAATTCGCTGTTCTTAAGGGGTTTTAGAGACAAGCTCATAGTCAGCCCGCCGGGAGTAGATTTTGATAAGTTCAAACCGCTGCATTATGACAGAGAAAAATGCGCTACGCTATTTTTCGTCTCCAGGTTAGACGGGTACCATCATTATAAAGGGCTGGACTTGCTTTTGGAGAGCGTAGAGAAGATAAGCCGGGATGGCGCAATCCGTTTATATGTCGCAGGAGAGGGAGAACTCTTAGGTTATTACAGGAAGGCTGCCAGAGGCAGGGGGCTGGAAGGAAAGGTTTGTTTTTTGGGGGCCCTGGACAGTAATCGTTTGGCCGAATATTATAATCGCGCCGATATTACGGTAATGCCGTCTCTTTCGTCGCGGCAGGAAGGTTTTGGCCTGGCGGCCTTGGAGGCAATGGCCTGTGCCAAGCCGGTGGTAGTCAGTTCTGTCGCAGGAGTGGCTAGAGAGGTAAGGGATAGAAGGTGCGGATTGGTAGCGGGTGCCGGAAACGTAAGCGAATTAACGCAGGCAATAAGCTATCTATTGAGAAACCCCCAGGCCAGAAGCGAAATGGGCGGTAATGCCTATGAACTGGTCAGGGGAAAATACAGTTGGAGCAAACACGCTGATATTGTTGAAAAGGAGTATTTAAGGGCAATCTGAATGAAGGCATGCATTATCGCCAATCTTTATCCGCCACACGATATTGGAGGCGCAGAGGTATACCTAGAGAGAATATCCGAGGAGTTGTCGCGGGAATGCAAGGTAATCCTGATTACGAGTTCCCCTTACCATGGCCTGCGCTCGTTGCTGCCCAGGGAATCGGCGAGAGGCAATATCAAGATTTATCGCTTTAGCCCCCTTAATATCTACCATAACCCGGAAGCGAAAGCCAGGCCGGCGGTCCAGAGGTTCTTATGGCACATCATTGACATTTGGAATTTGCATTCATATCTGGTTATCCGCCTTATCCTCAGGAAAGAGGAGCCAGACATTGTGCATACTCATAACCTGAGCGGTTTTTCTCTGAGCGCCATCGCGGCGGCAAAGGGCTTGAGGCTCCCGCTCATCCATAGCTGCCACGATTTTTCTTTACTCTGCCCCTTTGCTACCCTCAAGTGCCGCCGGCAGCGTTATGGTACATGCGTTTCCGCATCGTTTTGCTGCCTCGTTTACCGCGCCATAAAGCGTTTTATTGTTAACAGGCATAAGCCAGACCTGGCAATCATGCCGTCTCGGCACACGGAAACGGTATTCCTCCAGAAACGATTCTTTACCGGTATAAAAAGAGAGGTGATTCCTTATTGTATCGATACCCAAACGCATCCCCTGCCGATAGCAAAGCAGGACGGGAATTTCAATGTATTGTATGTGGGGCAGCTCGTAGAGCATAAGGGAGTCCATCTTTTAATAAAGGCATTCAGCGGTCTGCCTTATCAGCGCATGCGTTTGCATATCGTGGGTGACGGGGATTACGCAGCCGTGCTCAAGAGGCTCTCCAGAGGAGACGAAAGAATAAAATTTTACGGCAGGGTGGCCAATAGCGAGGTATCCGGGTTTTACCGTTTAGCGGATGTTACGGTAGTACCTTCCTTATGGCCGGAATTTCTCGGTATAGTTATTCTGGAAAGTTTCAGTATGTCTACCCCGGTAATCGCCAGCGCAATAGGCGGGATAACCGAAATAGTGCGCCAGGGCTATAACGGTTTTTTATTTAAAGCAGGGGATGAAACCCAGCTCAAGGGGTTGATAGAGAAGGTTTTTTTAGAGAGGCCTATCCTTGATCATCTAAGGGATAATGCCTGGAGGAGTTCGCTCGATTTCGGATGCCCCAGCCACGCCGGCAGGTTAAGATGGATCTACCGGCAGGTAGCCGGACTCAAAAATTCCGGCAGTAAGGATGGACTCGATGCGCGTCGCCCTGATTGATCCCCCGGGGATAAGCAGGGGTTTGAATATCGGCCTGGCTATGATTGCCGCCAGCCTCAAACGGCACGGTCACCAGGTAAGAACGGTAGATTTAAACAATAATTACCGCGATGCCGGCGGCAGGATAAAGAAGATCCTTAAATACGATGCTATCGGAATCTCTGTAAAATCGTTTACCTTTAGAAGCGCCTCCAGGTTTGCGGCTCAATTGGGGAGGGACGATTTAATATGCGGCGGACCGCACGTAACGCTGGATGCCTCAAACGTACTTGAAGAAAATCGGCATTTTAAGGCAGGGATAGAGGGGGAGGCTGAAGAGGTTTTCCCGGAGCTCCTGGAGGGATGGGGGGACGCAAAACGGATTACGGGCCCCAGCGGCGTAGTATTGCGGCGCGACGGCGCTATTTTTTGCGACCGCAGCAGATGCCGTTACAACCTAATCCCCGACCTGGACGCATTGCCTTTTGCCGACTACGGTTGTTTTGATTCCTTAAACGGTATTCTTTACGACTACCCCGTGATTACTTCCAGGGGGTGCCCGTATTCCTGCATCTATTGCTGCGTCGGAAAAATATCGGGTAGAAAGGTAAGATTCAGGAGCGTCGCGGGGGTAGTGGAGGAGATAGCTAATGCGAGGTTAAGATATGGCTCCGGCTCCTTTCATATCTTAGATGACAATTTTAACTTCGAAACGGGAAGGGCAAAGGAATTTTGCAGGATGCTTATTAAACGCAATATCAGGATGTCCTGGGCATGCCCTAACGGTATCCGGGCTGACCGGCTGGACGAGGAACTCGTGGGGCTTATGGCGGAATCCGGGTGCAGACAGGCAAGCATAGGCATTGAAAGCCTGGACGAGGAGGTATTCTTGAATATCAAGAAAGGCGAAGAAATCCGGGATATTAAAAACGCCATCCGTCTTTTTGTCCGGCATGGAATCAGGGTAACCGGTTTTTTTATGGTTGGCCTGCCCAAGGATAACTTTAGAAAGGGGCTGTCTTCTTTGAGGCAAGCCCTGAAGCTCGGCATTGACAGCTGCCATTGGAATATTTTCACCCCCTATCCCGGGACAGAGGCCTGGGAGTGGGTTAATAAGAACGCAAGGGTATTAAAGGACTGGAGGCGGGGGTGTCACTTCGGACCTCGGCCGGAGACTGTCTTTGAAACCGAGGATTTTAAGCGTGGACAGCGTCTGCATATTTATAAAGTCGCCAATATAAAATGCAGGAATTATTCGGCATTCACCTCGGGCGGTTCATTATCAATCGGCAGCGCCTTGCGGATACTATTGCTTATACTGCGCTACGATGCATTGCATTTATTAAGCCATCTCCGTTATGTTTTTAATCGCCGCAGGGATATCAAAAGGTATCTGGAGAATAGCTAGCCGCGGCTTTTGGGTGTATACGGAGTTCCGGGGGAGGCTGATATTGTATCTCTTGCTTTTAAAAGGTTTAACTTTTATAATATAACCCTGAAATTCTTCAATCCCGGCGCTTGCCCTGGGGACCGCATTTGTGGTATTATGCTGTCTTGGGCAGTAGATGGGGTTGCTAAGCTTGTCATGAAATAAAAATTCTAAGGGGCACTGCTGCGGTAATAAGAAGCAACGCAGCACACCCCTTGGATATAGAAACTATACTCGGGGCTGTAGCTCAGTTGGGAGAGCGCTTGAATCGCACTCAAGAGGCCGGGGGTTCAACTCCCCCCAGCTCCACCAAGAGTGATATGGTGCTGCTTCAAGGACAGGACGGAAGGTACCTTCCGTCGAAAAATTGAGGCGGCGCTCTTTTAAAATACAGTTCGAACCAATCTTTTTCAGAAATTCCTTCTGGGATTCTAAATTTCCCTCATCGATAGCATAACTTCCCTCATTCAAGGTAGTTACAAAGCGCCTGGCCTGTTCGAACCAATTATTACCCTCATCTGCAAAATCTCCCGCTTTTTCCTGTAAATCCTTCTTTAAGTTTACTAATTCATTTTTCTTTAGGTTGTATTCCTCAAGAGAAAGGGAGCCTTGAAGGTAGAGGTCAATGAGCTTACTAATCTTTGCGTCTATCTCGCTAATTCTTGTCTTGAGATTTTGCAGATGAGTAAGTGATGATTGGCTGAATTGAGCCTTGTCTTTATCTAACTCCCTTAAGATATTCTCCAGCCAATCATCACGTAAAGAAACTTTTTGAATGTAATCTTGAACCTGTTGCGCCAGCGCTTCTCCTCGCACGAACTTCTGGCTTGTGCCTTTGCAGGGCGCAAGCTTTCTTGTGCAATGGTAATAATGATGACCTTTCTGGATTTCAGCAGTAACCGTTGCGCCGCAGACCCCGCACCGCATCAGTCCCTTAAAAACAAAATATTTTGTATTCTTAGTCTGCGGCTTGCCGCGCTGGCGCATGACTAACTGTACTCTATCAAAAAGTTTCTTGGTAATAATGGGTTCATGCTTACCTTCAAAATGTTCACCCCAATAGGAGAGGAGCCCATAATAGAAAGGATTAGTGAGTATCTGCTGGCACTTACTTATTCGCAAGCGATTTCCCATTTGGGTGGCAAAGCCGAGGGCGTTCATGGTTTCGGTTAAGCGTTCTAAGGTGTAGTTACCTGTTGAGTATAACTCAAACATCTTTCGAAGTAAGGGAGCCTTATTTTTATCTACAACCACAGTTCTTGTCTTGGTGTCGTTCAGATAGCCGACTGGCGCGGGGCCGCAAAAGATACCGTTCCTAATCTTCTGTCTAATCCCACGTTTTATATTCTCAGAGAGGTTATCTACATAGTATTTGCTCTGGCTAAAGGCGATAGAGAGCATAAACTTGCCTTGGGCGGTGTTATCAAAGCGGTAAGTAGGAAACTTCAAATCTTTAATAACTTCCTTATCAGCCAAGTAAATAATTTTTCCGCCATCCATTGAATTCCGCGCCAGTCGGTCAGGGTGCCAGGCAAGTATGCCCTCGGCTTTGCCACGTTCTAAAAGAGAGATCATCTCGTTGAATATAGGTCGGCCAGGCGCCTTGGCAGTCCGAGACTCGATAAACTCTCTAACTATCTCTAACTTTTCCTTCTTGGCGTATTCTATCGTTTCGGTAATCTGGGCTTGAATAGAGAGAATTTGTCTGTCTTCTTCATCGGTAGATTTACGGGCGTAGAGGAAGTATCTCATCTTACAACCTCCTTGTGGGGGAAATTTAGAATCCAGCCATTTAATTTTGAGCCGCGATTACTCAAAATTAAATGACAAAAAGATTGGTGAAGAATTGTATTTTAAAAGAGCGCCGCCTCAATTTTTCGACGGAAGGTACCTTCCGTCCTGTCCTTGAAGCAGCACCATATCACTCTTGGTGGTCCTTACTGGATAAGGTTAGAACCTGTCTCCAGCAGAACCTAAGTAAAATTTAATCTATATCAATAGGCACCGCCGCTTGGGCGGCTCCCGTATCTCCCATGCACCGTTCGCCCCGCTTGGGAGCGGGGCTCACTTGGCGTTCGCTTGACCGCTCACTTCTTGCTAATTTTAAAGCGTGTTCGGTTCGTCTGCGGCTGGCGGCTGGGTGCGGGCAGCCGCCAGCCGCTTGCGTCCAAATCAAGTATCTAAAAAAGAACGGTTGTCCGCTTAGCGCCTGTGCTACATTAAAAAACTACTCTGGACGGCGCTATGCCGAGCCTCTCGCGAATAACGCTTGAGGAGCGCAGGCAAAATTTTGGTGCGGGCAAAATTTTGCCAAAAGAAAACCGATATTTCAAGGGGCAGAATTTGGTTTATTTTTGATGAATTTGTTATATAATATAACTTGCAGGTAATTGTTGTATATGGCTATTACTATAATACTATATCTATGAATAAAGTCAAGTCCCTATTATCTGTAAATATTAAAAAATTAAGAAAACAAAAGAAACTTTCACAGGATAAACTTGCTAGATTAGCAGATATTCCCTACAATACGCTTATAAAAATTGAATCGAGCAGGTCAATTAATCCTACTTTTGAAACACTTTCTAAATTGGCTGATGCTTTAGATGTTTCTTTAGACGAATTGACTGGAAGAAGATGATAATCTAATGAGTAATAGCCACGAAAGGTGGCAGATGAACGCAAGAATACTTACATTTTAAAGGCAACTCTCTAAAAAATAGGAGTTGCCTTTTTTGATTAAGGAGGATTTATGTTTAGATTAATCTGGGCCATTATATATTTACCCATCGCTTTGTTTAAAACTATATTTCAGTATACAGTTGGTATTACATGCGTTAGATGCGGCGCCCACACGAGAGATTTTAGTGTAGCTAGAAATGGTCTCACATATTGTAGAAATTGCTGGATTAAAGAAACAGGCAAGATAACCACAATCTAAAAGAGGTTACAACAAGAAGACTCCGATATGGGTGGTTTGATAAGTCTTATTATTTGTATTGTGGCGGCTAGCAGAGTTTACTCAAAGAGTATTATGATTTTTTGGATTGCTATTATTGTTGCAATAGCAAATTTTTGGTCTTTTGGAGTGATGTATAATTTCAGAGATAATCCAAATATGGCTCCAGATTTCTGGACAAGAGTAAACATGATTACGACATTTATTGGTATCGGAGTCCTTATTTTTTCATTTTTTAAATAAGTATAAGGCAAGAAAAGAGGGAGTAATTATGGACGCGAGGCGCCGTTTTGTAGAAGTTTTATCAAAATTTTGGTGGATTATTGCTATATTGCTCATCGGTGGCGCAATATTTACAAAAGTCGCAATATTTAAATATATAGTTTTTGTTATAGCAATTCCTTTCTTGATTTTTTTATTTTTACCTTTCTTTATTCAGTTATTTGCGCCTGCATTTTTCTTATTTTCTTCGCTGGTTAGTCATTTCAAGGAAGCAAAAAATATGCCGCTTGGGAAGAAATATATCTTTATTCCGATGGCTTTGTTATCAGTGGTTGTTTTTATTCTTGCTCAAACAGTACTTTCAATATGGGTTTTTATTGTGAGTTTCATTACTTGGGCCGATTTAATAGGAGCCTTTCTAGCTACCTTGCTAATATTTTTCTTTGGTTTAGCACCATTGGCGATCTTGACAGCGCCATTTGTATTATGGATTAGGGGAGGATTGTCGATTTTTCTGAATATTGGAATCTTCTTTCTAATGGCGCTTTTTTGGTATGGTCTTTCAAACTTAGCTTTATCAGAAAATTATTATTCTTCTACTCCGGAAGACTATTTAGGATATTCTCCCCAAACTTTTTTGTTAGGCGCACTCGCAACTCAAGTTCTTGCTTTGCCTCTTTACCAGTTTAAAGCTTTTCGAATAGGTGAATTAATTTCAGAAATAGGCGGATTAATCTTTCTTGGCCTAACAGTAATTGCCGCAATCAAATGGTTTATTATTAAAAAGGGTTTGGACAAAGATAAAAAACTGAGCCTGTATAAACCTTCAGTATGGGCATATATTTTAGGTTTTTTAATAACCGATTTTCTCTATGCAATTTTTAATTCTCATCAAATCAGTACAACAGTTTTAATGTGGTTAAACTTATTTTTTGCATTTGCTTTAATCGGTAGATTTATAGGTTTTATTCAAAGGAAATTAGTGAGACAAGAAGCCTTATAGTAAAAATGGGAGGGGAATAAATGAAAAATATTCTTCCGGCGCCCCCAATCGAGATAACCAGGACGATTAAAGAGAAGATTTTTATTATTTCGTGGACATGGTTTTTACTCATTTTCGTTTATCAAGGAATCTTCTATGGATTTATTGATGAGCTTAACCAAAGTGGAAAAATAAATTTTGGGAGTGAATTTAGTCCTTATCATCTAGTTTGGGGAGATCACATTTTCCCGAACATTCTTAAGATTATTATTGATGCTGCTATTGCTTTGCTTGGAGGAATTACGGTTGGATATTTATTGACTAGAGCAAGGATAACATTTAAATTCTTCTATTCATTCTTTAGCTCTATACTCCAGATTTTTTTCTTTGTTTTCATCATGCTATTAATTTTTGCCTTAATTGCAAAAGAGCGCATTGAAGGAAACATGGGGATGGGGTTGTTTTATATTCTTGAATCATTTCGCTTGCAGCCTTTTTATGCTACTGTTCTTTTAGTCGGCTTAACTACTATTTTCTTTGGCTATTATTTTGGTATTAATGTAGGTATGCGTCTTAAGGAAGAAAATTATTTTGATACTGATACTCAAGCCCGCAATACCTTTTTAGATATTAAATGGTATCATTGGCTTTGGTTTTGGATTCCGGTAGGCATATATTTAAAAATTATTCTATGGATAATCTTTAATTCGATTATCGCAGTTTTTGAAGCAATTAAAAAATGGAAAATACTTGAGATTTTTGGTATTTATACGGCAGATAGACTAAAAGAGCCGCCTCGTTCGATTGGAGATATTCTATGGTGGGGATTTTTGTTTGCAATAGCTTTTTTCTTCCAGTTAAAGTTCATATGGGATATACTTACCGGAAGAAAAAAATTCAAAAATAAATTTGTTTCTTTTATTCTTGTGTTTCTTTTTAGTTTTATCACGCCATTTATTATTATGCTGATACTTTATTGGTTAGGGCACAGAAAATGAACACAACAGGCCTGCAGTGTCCATACTGCCATATCCCTCTTTCTGTTACTAGCAAGAGCTTAGAAAATAAGCGAGTATCTTTGCGTTGTAAATTTTGCTATGGAATTTTTTCTTTCATGCCTTACGATAAACGTATTATTTTCAGCAAAAATAGAAATTACTATGAAGTTTTCGGGTTAGATAAAAGTGTAGATCTAGACACCGTAAAGAGTCGTTTTCGAGAATTAGTTTTAAAATTCCACCCAGATAGGCGAAGTGATATAGATTTTGCCACTGAGAAGATGAAGCAAATTAATTGCATTTATTCAGTTCTTGGCGATAAAACACTCAGGCAAGAATACGATGCGGCTTTGGGGTTTAAGGAGGAATTCGAAAACGTCTATTCAAATTATGAGCCACCGCATTATATCTATCAAGATTCGATAGAGATTATTGATGCTGTAGGATTAAATGTAATTATTAAAATTGGAGAGTACATTTATTTTCCAGCTGAACGGTATCTTTCAATATTTGGCAAGAGGTTTAAGCTAAAAGGGAAGGATTACGTAGGGGTAAAAGTACAAAAGATTTTTAACCCTAAATACAAAAATGAATATGAAAAAGTATTGCGGAAAAATCTGGAACGGGAACCCCTCTTTAGTATAAATTTTGGAAATGAAGAAATGATTATTTTTAAGGAGGATTTTCAAACAATCTGGATTAGCCAGAAATCACTAAACAAAAAAGATATAAAGACAGTTATTATTTCAGTGTCCGTAATCATTCTGCTCATTGTGCTTGGATTGGTCCATCTTTATCGAACTTACACTTTGGATATGAATGATAAAGACGAACTCGAAGTTATACGAAAATAAAATGAACCAAAGAAAGTCTTTTATGGTACCTTTGCTTATCGCAAATATTGTTATGCTATTCTTAGCTCTATTTCCAGGTTGGCCTTATGGATATTATACCCTTTTAAGGCTGGTAGTCTTTGTTACTAGTTGCTTGATTACTATAGCAGCGTATAAAATGCAGCAACAAGGTTGGGTAGTTGGAGCAGGGATAATTGCCTTATTGTTTAATCCATTTATTCCTGTACATCTGGATAAGGCAACTTGGAGAATTTTAGATCTTATAGTAGCATTTATTTTTGCGATACTCTTATTTAAAATTAAGGCAAAAAATGATTAATTCAATACCTATTGGGATTGATCTTGGTACTTCAAATTCTGCAGTTGCATATTTTGATGGTAGCATACCTAAGATTATTCCAAATGCATTCGGTGAAACTACCACCCCTTCCAAAGTAATTCTTTTGCAAGATGGCAAATATTGCGTAGGTAGGGATGCTGCTAATCACGTAGAACGTTATGAGTGCCAAAATTTTACTACTGGTTCAGTCAAAAGGCTGATGCATGAATGCTATGGGTTTGTTATAAATAACAAAAGATTCTACCCGCAAGTAATTTCTGCGTTAATTCTAGCAAAGCTAAAACGGCAAGCCGAGGAATTTCTGAAGACAAAAATAGATGAGGCTGTTATATGTATTCCATGCAATTTTGGAGTGATTCAGAGGTTCGCTACGATAGAGGCGGCTGAGATGGCTGGCTTTAGAGTCCTTCGCATGGTGAATGAAGCTTCAGCTGCTGCTGTCGCATTCAGTTTCCTATCCCGTGAGGGCTATCAAGAAAAAGAATTAATATTCGATTTAGGGGCAGGAACGCTTGACCTATCAATTATAGAATATGCACAGGGAGTTGTTGAAGTAAAAGCAACCGAAGGAATCGAGTTTTTAGGTGGAGACGATTTTGATAACAGAATAATAAAATACATTATTGAAGAAACCAAGAAATCACAAGGGTTTGATCCGATAGAAGATCAACGATGGGATTGGCATCATATAGCCAAGTTACGCCTAAAAGAGGCAGCAGAAAAAGCAAAAATCGATTTATCTTCACAGGACACAGCTAGAATATATGTTCCATATATAAGAAATATTCTTGGGAAAACCCAACATATTGATTTAGAACTTAGTTACTCTGTTTTTGAGGCGATATGCGGAGATTTAATTAATGATATATTAGAGCAGACTGATAAAGTATGTAAATCTGGTAGGTTTGATTTTAATAAGTTCGTTTTTACTGGTGGAGCAAGCAAAATTAAATGCTTAAGAGATAAAATTACGACTAGATATAAGGGTTTGAGATTTTTGAACCGAGAAAAAGAGTTAGTTGCTTTAGGAGCTTCTCTGTGTGCAGCAACAATACGCGGAAACATTAAAGATTTACTCATATTGGATTGTACTGGAAAATCTATAGGGATGGGATTGAAAGATGATAAGTATCAAGTAATTATATCTAAGAATAGCACTATTCCTATAAAAAAGAAGGATGTATTCACTACGACAGAAGATAATCAAAAATATATAAAAGTCTCTGTGTATGAGGGGGAAAATGGAAAAGCAAGTGCAAATAGAAAAATTATGGATTTGGAGCTTGGGCCTTTAGATAATGAAAAAGCAGGGGTTCCCAAAGTTGAAGTTACTTTTGATATTGATGCCAATAATGTTTTAAACATTAATGCTGCTCAACTAGAAGGAGAAACAGAAGTAGAAGAAGAGGTAAATAAAGTTGTTCCAGCAGAGCAGCCTTTTAGGGAAAAATTAAAATTTTGGAAAGAGGCACCAACGAAGGTCGTAAGAGTTAGAGAGAAAGTTAAACATGCAACTTCTGGTAAAGATTTACAGAAAATTAATTTAGCATCACCTTATATAAACCTCGACTCTAAAGTTAAGGGCAGAATCAAAGAATTGCTTAATCCCAATATTAATAAATTCCATGAGAATTAATTAGAAAATCTACAAGTGCAATAGTTTTGTGGAGAATAGGAAATGAGTAGTATATCAAAGACATATCGAGGGTTTGCCGATCAGCCGTTGTCGTCTCAGCAGCTTTTAGATTTATTTGATAAATTATGGGGAGAATCTGCAAGAGGGTTCCCAAGATATCCACAAGTTATCGGAAGCATAAGTGGTTATTGGCGAAGCGCAGATGGCGTTGAGCACAATGTAAGCAATCTTAATGAAATCTTAAGTGCGTATGAGCAAAAGTTAACTAGTGCAATTCAAATTACAGGAAAAATCAACGGAAACCCTAGATGCCTTGTTGATTATATTCCCAGTGAAGCAAAAGTTAGATTTACGATAATGGCGGAGAACGAAGAAATTGCAGATCGTTATATAGGTTATGTAAAGGAAATGTTTCCCAATAAAAAGAATCCTATTGTATTTGTAAGTTATGCTAGGGATGAATTAGCCCTAGCAGATTTTGTGAAGAAGATTTTAATACGTTTTTCAGAAAATAAACTAGACGTATTTGTTGCTACCAGAGATATTCCTCCGGGAGATAATCCTTTAAGGGTCATGATGGAAGAAAAATTAAAATCTGCTCAAGCCATTATTCCAATTTGTTCCCAATTGGCTAAAGTTTCTTCGTGGGTTTGGTGGGAAAGTGCTTCGGTTTGGGGCAGAGGATATAAGGTATATCCGTTGTGTACTAATATCTCTCTGGGTGATTTTGGGGCGCCAATGAGTCTTGTAACACAAGGCAAAGATTTATTTGTTAAAGATGAGTTTGAAAATGTGTTGAAACAAGTTTGTAGCCAGTTTTCGATAACTTGTTCTAAAACACTTACTAATAGTGAACTTGAAGAATATGAGAAACTTAAAAATGAGTATTCTAAAAAGGAAACATCAGCAAAGATATTAGTTGATTATAAAAAGCTTGAAATGACTCAAGATTTTCACAAATATTCCTTTATTTTTGAAGTTGAGAACAGAACGCAAAAAAAGTTTGATGATATTATAGTTGAATTGTATTTCCCGGAAGATTATATTGAAGAGAAGAAATGGGACTATCCTCATCTAAAATCATTTCTACCTGAGGAGAAGCCGGGTTACATATGTTTAGTATTTTCTTTTTCTGGATTGCCCGAACGCGCAAAAAGCTTATATATGAATTGTTTATTACCAGGAAAGAAACTAAAAGTATTTGGTGAAGATGCAATAACCAAACTCCATTATGATATGGATCATGAACGATGGGATAAAAGATTTAGATATGAAGTACAATGGAAGGTTTATGTTAATGGAGGGGCTCCGCAAGAAGGAAGCATACCATTAAATTCTATTCAATATTTTTAAAAATCTCTGAATAAATTCTAGTTGAATATGCAACGCTTCTATTGAGATACCCTAAGGTATTTTTTCCGAGGGAAAATGCTCGAAATTGGCAAATTATACACCAATAGTTTTGCTAATAAATTTAAATGCCTAGAAATTATTCATGGTAAAGTTGTTTTCTGGGTTTTTAAAGAGTTGCCACGAAACAATGGCTTAGTGGCTGTTAGGAAAGATGGGCAACGCGAAGAAATCAGAACAATTTCTTTGATTATGATCCAAGACATAAAGTATGCTTACCAGTACATTCCTATTGATGATCCTGAAGAGATAGACAGAATTTCAAAAATATACGAGCGGGAAACTTTTAAGAACGAAAAACGCCTTAGGCAACAAGAAAAAACATGGATTCATCTATATAAGATTAGGAGATACCTTGAGCATGTTAGTGAAACTGAATTGAAAGAGAGATTGTTAGATATTTTAAACAACGCATTTGTATTAAAGGAAAATGGAGATTTAGTCTTAAGGAGTCTTGAAGGTAAGGAAGCATGGTGGCTAGAGAGACTTATCCATATTGAAGAAGAATATAGACTTAGAGGTATTAGTGATTCTAAGGCTATTGATAGAAATATCAATCTGCCAAAGTTTAATTATACTGCTTATCTTAAAGACTTTATTACGAGCAAGGGGGAAGTTTTAAAATTTGAGAGTTTTATTATTAAATACGGAGAATCGCAATTTATGAAACCAATGTTTGAAGAGGGAAAAATACAAATCAAACCCGCTTCTAAATATACGGATCCTTCATTAGCAAGCCCTATTAAAGATAATGAGTTGTCCAGAACTACCTATGGGATACCCTCAGAAGTTAAGATAGAAGGCTTTGATCGCAAGAAGGGTGAGAAATTTGCGATTAAGCCTTTAGGCAATGTATCATTTATGAGCCAATCTATAACAGATTATTTTGTTTATTGCGTTTCCTGTGTTTATGATCCGCGTATGTTTAAAGATAGGGATTGTAATTATGATAGTTGTGTGATAATTAAAGATCCCTTTGAATTTGAAAAAAGACTTGAGAAGGCTTTTAAAACATTTTATCCAGAATGGTCCATGTTTAAAAACCGTGTTAATTATATGGATCCATTTCTTGCAAAGGATGAAGAAGATCCGCTATTTTTTACTAAAAACTTTAAATATGCTTATCAATATGAATTTCGCTTTATCTGGTTGCCTCCATCAGGAAAAATCATAGGTACTTTAGATCCTATAAATCTTAACTTAGGTAGCTTAAAAGATATTGCTGAATTGATTATTCTCTAGTGTTTGTAGAAATTATATTCAATTTGAATATAATAGTAGTTTGGAGTATAATTATTCTGCCCCTTGAAATATCGGTTTTCTTTTGGCAAAATTTTGCCCGCACCAAAATTTTGCCTGCGCTCCTCAAGCGTTATTCGCGAGAGGCTCGGCATAGCGCCGTCCAGAGTAGTTTTTTAATGTAGCACAGGCGCTAAGCGGACAACCGTTCTTTTTTAGATACTTGATTTGGACGCAAGCGGCTGGCGGCTGCCCGCACCCAGCCGCCAGCCGCAGACGAACCGAACACGCTTTAAAATTAGCAAGAAGTGAGCGGTCAAGCGAACGCCAAGTGAGCCCCGCTCCCAAGCGGGGCGAACGGTGCATGGGAGATACGGGAGCCGCCCAAGCGGCGGTGCCTATTGATATAGATTAAATTTTACTTAGGTTCTGCTGGAGACAGGTTCTAACCTTATCCAGTAAGGACCACTTAATTAATGTTGTTTGCGTTCCCCGGCCCCAAAGGGGTGCGGGGAAAAATTTTCCCCGCGCTTTCGGGGTAACCGCGACGAATGAAAATGAGGAGCATCATAGGGGCAGAGCCCCTATGAGGAGGAGCGAAAGCGACGACGGCCGGGGGTTCAACTCCCCCCCCAGTTCCACCATTTATCTTTCTGCTAAGGGATTCATCTCCGGCAGACCTTCTCTTCAAAATCAAGATGGACAGACAGCAAAGAAAGAAATTACTTGGCATCGCCCGCGCCTCCATTGAGACTTACCTAAGAAACTCCCGCAGATTAGGGATCGAGGAAAAAGATGCCTTATTGTCGCAAAAAAGAGGGGCCTTCGTCACTTTGCGCGAGGCAGGCGAATTACGGGGATGCATCGGGAATCTTGCAAGCGATGAGCCCCTGTATCTGGCTGTTCGCGATATGGCAATAGAGGCAGCGGTAGGCGACCCGCGTTTTCCGGAGCTGGGATTGGATGAGCTTGCCGATATCGAGATTGAGATTTCAGTCCTTTCGCCTTTAGAAAGGATAAGCGACCCCCTAGCGATAAAAATGGGCACGCACGGCGTATTGTTACGCAAGGGAGCAGCCAGCGGAGTTTTTCTGCCTCAGGTAGCCAGCGAGACCGGCTGGTCCAGGGAAGAGTTTCTCAGTAATCTCTGCGCTCATAAGGCCGGGATTAACCCCGATGCCTGGAAGGATAAGTCGAGCGAGATTTACATATTTACTGCCGAGGTTTTTTCAGAGAGTGACTATTAAGGAGGGCGTTATCTGATGCCGCGTTTTTTCTGCGCCGGAGGCAATATCTCAAAAGGGGAAATCACCATCGATAACCCTGATGATGTCCATCACATCAGGGATGTCTTGCGCCTTAGGCGCGGCAACCAATTGGAGGTATGCGACGACAAGCGCAATGAATATATCTGCGTCATTAAGGGGATGACAAGCTCCGGCATTACTCTCGGCATCAGGCAGGAGAAGGCGTTGCGCCCGGAGGAGGGAGCAGCCATTACCGTAGCCTGCGCCATACCGAAGAAATCCATGATGGACGCCGTTATTGACAAGCTTACTCAATTAGGGGCGGATAGAATTATCCCTATGGAGAGCTCTAACGTCGTCGTAAGGCTCGATGCCGCTAAAAAGGCAATGCGGCTGTCCAGGTGGCGCAAGATTTCGCGGAGCGCCTCCAAGCAGAGCCAGCGCCGTTGTGTGCCAATAATCGAACCGGTGAGCCAGCTAAGCGAAGTTTTAGCCGCGAGCGCCGATTATGATTTAAAAATTATCCCTACCCTTATCGGAGAGCGCCGGACGCTTAAGGAGGTTCTTAATTACGTTAATCCCGCTAGTATCCTGGTCCTTATCGGCCCCGAGGGCGATTTTACCAGCGATGAGATAAGATTGGCCTGTAGTAAAGGGGCTGTCCCGGTGTCCCTGGGGAAATCGGTGTTACGGGTCGATACTGCCGCTATGGCCGTAGTAAGCTACCTCAGGTTAAACCTCTGATTATTTAATGCCTGCCTTTAGAATAGCTACCCTGGGTTGCAAGGTCAATCAATACGAGACGCAAGCTGTCAGGGAACAGCTTTTGGGCGCCGGCTTAAAAGAGGCAGGGCGCAGGTTGCCCGCCGATATCTACGTTATTAATACCTGTACCGTTACTCAAAAAGCAGATTCCGAATCCCTGAATCTTATCCGCAGGTCTGTCCGCGAAAACCCAAAAGCAAAAATTTATGTTACCGGTTGCCTCGCTGAATTAGACGCCCCCAGGATCAGGGGGCTCAAGGGCGCGATAAAAATCGTTAAGAACCGCAGCAAGGGGGCTCTTGCCGGATATATCCTGGGGCGCAAACAGAGGCTGTTTTCGCCGGGGGGCATCTCGTATTTTAAAGGGCATAACCGCGCATTTTTAAAAATCCAGGATGGCTGCAATAACCGTTGCTCTTATTGCAAGGTGCGTCTGGCAAGAGGGCAATCCAGGAGCAGGGGCAAGGAAGATGTTGTCGCAGAGGCAAGGAGGTTAACGCATAGAGGCATAAAGGAAATAGTCCTATGCGGCATATGCCTTGGGGCCTACGGAAAGGATTTAAAGCCTCGGTCCAGCCTGGCAGCATTGCTTGGAGAGTTGGAAGGGATAAGGGGCCTCAGGCGCATAAGGCTCAGCTCCATCGAAGCGGCAGACATCTCGGAAGAACTCATTGCCAGGATATCCGTTTCCTCCAAGATATGCCGGCACCTGCATGTCCCCATCCAGAGCGGAGACGATGATATTTTGAGAAAAATGGGGCGCCGTTATAGGCGCCGATATTACCTTGACCTTATCCGCAGCATTAAAAGTAATCTTGCGGGGGTATCCGTAACTACCGATGTGTTGGCAGGATTCCCCGGCGAGAAAGCCGTTAATTTTAATAATACCGTGAGCCTGATAAGAAAGATTAAGCCGCTTAAGGTGCACATCTTTCCTTATTCCAGAAGAGAAGGGACGCCTGCCGCAAACTTCAAAAGCCGCATATCGGCCGGGGAATTAAGCGCCAGGATGGCGCAGCTTAGGAAGGTCTCGTATGAATCATCCCTGAGTTACAGAAGAGGATTTTTAGGCAAACGAGTAGAGGTATTAGTTGAGGGGAGGGCGGGGATTGGGGGATGTCTTTTTTGGCAGGGCTACTCCGGGAATTATATGAGGGTTTTGTTAAAATCAGCGGCTAACCTCAGGAACAAAGTCGTTATGGTCAGAATAAAGAAAATATTTCCTGATTATGCGCTGGCAGATGTATGCCCGCCGTTAAGGTCTGTTTTCTCCTCAGGGCATCCGCGGAATCAGTAAGCTTTTCTTATTTTCTCCCAGGACGCAATAAAAGAAAGCGCTTTCCTTGACAAAACCCCTTTAGTATGTTATACTTGAACAAATTTACCCACCTAAAAACATGTCAATGGATATTTTTAAGCAGATAAATTGGGTCGATATTTTTTTCTTAATTCTTTTATTGAGAATATGTTACGTTTCTCTTAAAAATGGGATGCCCATCGAATTCTTCAAACTTTTGGGGACTATCGCCGCTACTTATCTTTCCCTGCACTATTACGTAGCGCTCGCCTCATTTTTAAGTAATAGATTCCTCAAGGGCGCGTCTTTGCAAACCCTGTCTTTCTTATCCTTTTTAGTTTTGGCGATTGCAGGTTACGCGGCTTTCTTTTTATTGCGTCAGGTCTTCTTTAAGCTGATCAAGGTAGAGCCGCTGCCGGGGCTCAACAAATGGGCAGGCGTTATTTTCGGGCTTTTAAGAGGGTTGCTGTTTTTGAGTTTGGTGCTGCTTGTCTTTGCGGTATCGCCTTTAGGGTATTTGAAAAAAAGCGCTGCGGATTCTTATAGCGGCAAGCCTATTTTTAAAATAGCCCCCCGCGTATACGAGGTAATCTGGAACGGGATTTTTTGTAAATTCGCAACCTCTGAAAAGTTCAATAGCGCAGTTGGGAACCTGCAAAATTTAGATACCCCTGAGAAATGAAGCTAGGCCATTTTTATCAAAAAGCAATAGAGTTCGGGAAGGAACTTGATCCCCGCGGAAAGAGCAGGGTTTCTTCGTTTGAGGATACCGCCGTATTATTCGGCAGCCCGGATGCGGAAGTAAAAAAGATTATGGTCGGCATAGATATTGATGGCAGCGAATTGCTGGTAGCGGACAGGCTGCGCAAGGAAAGGGGGTTAGACCTGGTTATCTCGCATCACCCCCAGGGCAGGGCCTCGGCAGCATTCTATAAGGTAATGCGGTTGCAGGTGGAAATGCTTGAGGCGGTGGGCGTATCCAGGGGCGTGGCCGAGGAGCTTCTTAAGGAAAGGATGTCAGAGGTAGAACGCAGGGTCATTTCGGCAAATCATATGCGCACGGTTGATATAGCGCGTCTCTTGAACATCCCTTTTATGTGCCTGCATACTCCGGCAGACAACCACGTCTCGCATTTCCTTAATAAATTACTCAAGAAAGAAGATCCTAAAAGATTAAGCGATATCGTGGAGATCCTAAGCCAGATCCCCGAGTACAAGGAGGCTGCCAGGGATAACGCAGGTCCGCGCATTATCTGCGGCAATCCCAATCGCCCCGTAGGTAAAATATTCGTAGAAATGACCGGCGGCACCGAAGGCCACCGCGAGGTTTACGGCAAGCTTTATAAACTCGGGGTGCGTACGCTTGTCTCGATGCATCTGAGCGAAGAGCATTTTAAGAAGGTCAGGGATGCCGACCTCAATGTAGTGATTGCCGGGCACATCTCTTCCGACACCCTCGGCCTTAACATTCTTTTGGACAGACTGGAGAATGGAATCCGGATGGAGGTATTCAATTGCGCGGGGTTCCGCCGGGTGCGCCGCGGGAGATTAAAAAGATGAAGATGGCCAGACGCATACCAGAGAACATCTTGGAGGACATCTTGAGCCGTATAGATATCGTGGAGGTTATATCGGGATACATCCCGTTGAAGAAGTCCGGCCGCAATTTCAAGGCCCTCTGCCCCTTTCATCATGAAAAAACCTCTTCTTTTATGGTTTCCCCCGACAGGCAGATTTATCATTGTTTTGGCTGCGGGGCAGGCGGGAATGCCTTTAATTTTTTAATGCAGTATGAGCGCCTGGAATTCCTGGAGGCAGTAGAGATGTTGGCGAATAAGGCAGGGGTGGCGCTTCCGCGCGCGGAGGACGTCGCTCAGGAATCGACAGGCCTGACTACCCAGCTCTATAAGGTCAACGAGGCAGCAGCGGCTTACTTTGAAGAGATGTTGAATTCTCCTGCCGGAGCTCCGGCGCGCAGTTATTTATTAAAACGCGGCATCAACGAGAAGATAGCCAGGACCTTCAGGATAGGATTTGCCCCAGATAGGTGGGACGGTTTAATAAATTCGCTGAGGGGCAAGGGGTTTAGCCTTTCTTTGTTAGAGAAGGCCGGCCTCATTTTGAATAAGCAGGGCGGAGGTTACTATGACCGTTTCCGCAACCGCGTAATCTTCCCTATATTTGATACCAAATCCAGGGCGATCGGTTTCGGCGGGAGGATTCTGGAGGCGGCTGATAATAAAGCTCACGGCGCAGACGCTGCTGCTAAATACGTGAATTCCCCGGAGACGCCGGTTTATAATAAAGGCAGGCATCTCTACGGATTAAATGTCTCAAAGGATTCTATCCGGGACGGGGATAGTGCGGTAGTGGTCGAGGGCTATCTGGATTTCATTATTCCATACAGCCGAGGGTTGGCAAGCATCGTGGCTTCTCTGGGCACTGCCCTTACCAGGGAGCAGGCGCGGCTATTGAAGCGTTATACCAATAACGTCATTATGGTATACGACGGAGATGCGGCAGGAGAAATAGCGACCCTAAGGACGCTCGACATTTTTATTGAAGAGGGCATTGAGGTAAGGGTAGCTCCGCTGCCCAGCGGGTTTGATCCCGATTCCTTTGTCGGTAAAAACGGGATCGAGAAATTCAATGACCTGGTCGGAGGCGCCGATAACCTTTTTGATTACAAGCTTAAAGTGCTAAGGTCCCGTTACCGCTCGGAGGAAATAGAGGGAAAGGCCAAGATATGCTCCGAGATGCTGGATACTATCAGGAAATTCAAGAACGCGGTTTTAAAGTCAGAGTACCTCAAGAGGCTTTCGCATGAATTGGATGTCAGGGAGGAGGCGCTGCTGGAAGAATTAAAGAACGCCAGGATGGAGAGGGATTCCCGGATTCAGGAGAAGCCGCTTAAGGCCAGGCAGGATATCAATCCTACGGAGAAACTGCTCATTAAGTTGATGCTGGAAGAAAATGCTTTTATCGAGCGCCTCAGGGGCACGGTTGAGCCTGCTGATTTTCGCGACGAGAGGACGGCCAGGATAGTCTCTACCATGCTGGAGTTAGCCGGGCAGGGCAAGGTGCCGGAGGCGCGCAAGCTCGTTAATTATTTCGGGGACAGCGAGACCCTGGAGCTTATATGCGAGTCGAGCATCTCTTCAGACGTTTCGGAGGATGAGAAGGAGAAGCTTTTTGAAAGCTGCCTCTCGCGCCTAAAAAGCGACAGCAGCAAAAACCGCATGCGCTTGCTGCACGAAGAAATCAAGGATGCTCAGCATCGCGGCGATGAAGGCAGGGTAAGCAGGTTATTGCACGAATTAAACGCTTTAATTAAAAAATAATGACAAGAGAGGCGGGAACTAAGAATATGGAAAAAAGGGAATATACCAAGAAAGACGTTAAAAAGATTATTGACCTCGGAAAACAAAAGGGCTTTCTTACCTATGACGAGGTAAACGAACTGCTGCCCGAAGGGGTGTCTTCCTCCGAGGATATTGACCGTATCCTTGATATCCTCGGCAACGAGGACATCCAGGTCGTCGAGGCTGAGGAAGACGCGAGTCCGTCCGCTTCTAAACTGGCCCCCCTGATCAAGGAGGAATCATTCAGCGAGCACCTGAAGGTCGAAGAGCGCTTTCTTCCCCTTGACGACCCGGTAAAGATGTATCTTAAGCAGATGGGTTCGATATCCCTTCTTTCCCGGGAGAACGAAATAAGGTTAGCCAAGAAGATTGAGGAGACAGACAATAAATTCAGAATGGCTGTCTTTGCTACGAGATTCTCCCGCAACGAAATGCTCGCGGTTATCGACTCTATCCTAAAAAACAGGATTGGGCTTGAGGAGATCGTCAAAGAGGATATAAAGTCCAACCACTCCAGCGTCATAAAGAGGATCAAGCGCATCTGTCGGCAGCTTAAATCTACGCGCAGCCGTTGCCGTACTGCCCAGCTTTTGATGCAGTTGAATTTTGTTACTTCAGTGGTGGAAGGTATAGCCCGGAAACTCAGCAGGCTGCTGAGGGATGTAGACCGGGTTGGCCGCCAGAAGAAGCACAGGCGCCTGGAGAAGCGCCTGTTATTGAGGCGTATCGCCGAACCTTATGCCAAGATAAAGGAGCAGATAAAGCTTATCAAGGGCACCCACGCAAAGTTTAATTCCGCCAAGAAACAGCTGGTGGAGGCGAATCTCAGGCTGGTGGTAAGCATCGCTAAAAAATACACTAACCGCGGGCTTTCCTTTCTTGACCTCATCCAGGAAGGGAATATCGGGTTGATGCGGGCGGTGGAGAAGTTTGAATACCGCCGGGGATACAAGTTTTCTACCTATGCTACCTGGTGGATACGCCAGGCGATTACGCGCTCCATTGCGGACCAGGCACGCACTATCAGGATACCGGTGCATATGACCGAGACGATAAATAAGATTATACGTTTTTCCCGCGTATTCGTGCAGCAGCACGGGAGAGAGCCGTTGCCCGAGGAGATTGCGCAGAAGATGCGCCTGCCGCAGGAGAAGATCAAGGCAATACTCAAGATTGCCCAGGAACCGATATCGCTGCAGACGCCTATCGGAGATGAAGGGGATACGCACTTCGGAGATTTTATACAGGATAAGAAAGCAGTTTCCCCTGCCAACGCTACCATGCGGACCATGCTTAAGGACGAGATGCACAGCGCCCTAGGGACCCTTACCGAGCGGGAGAAGAAGATACTTGGTTTGCGCTTCGGCATTTACGACAGCTGCCCGCGCACCCTGGAAGAGGTAGGCAATATCTTCAGGGTTACCCGCGAGAGGGTGCGTCAGATAGAGGCCAAGGCCCTTAAGAAATTAAGGCATCCTACCCGTTCCCGTAAATTGCGCACCTTTTTGGATGTGACCCTGATGCAACAGCGGGAATTCCTTTAAAATCAAGCAGTTTTATCTTTTTCCGGAGAAATTTCTTTACAATCCCCTTCACTTCTGTTAAAATAAAAAATTTATAGTGTATTGTGGCCTATTGGCCCCGTTGTTCCTGCTGCATGGATAGGCGTCGTGGCACTGCGGCTGGGGATTTTGGCCGGGGCATCATTAGGGCCCATAGCTCAGTGGTAGAGCAGGTGACTCATAATCACTTGGTCGGAGGTTCGAACCCTTCTGGGCCCAGCAACTTAAATATTTACTTTATGGATTTAGAAGGGCGCATAGCTCAGTTGGTTAGAGCGCCACATTCACATTGTGGAGGCCATAGGTTCAAGTCCTATTGCGCCCATGGAATAAAAAATGCCGGCGACAGACCTTAAATCACAAATAGGCAGTCTTCTTAAACTACAAGAAATAGATAGTAAGATTTATGCCTTAAAAGATGAAAAGGACGCCTTGCCTAAAAAGGTTGAATCTCTGCGGATTTCCTTTGAGGCAAAGAAAGAGCACCTTGCTGAATTAGAAAAGTCTCTCCTGGATTTGCAAAAGCAAAAGAAGGATAAAGAGCTGGAATTAGCTTCTAAGGAAGAAGGCGCCAAGAAATTGCAGTCCCAGCTTTATCAGCTCAAGACCAATAAAGAGTACCAGGCTATGCTGCAGCAGATTCAGGATTCCAAGTCCGATGCCTCTGTGATTGAAGACGGGATACTGGAGGTTTTTGACCAGATGGACAAGGCTAAGGTTGATGCAGAAGAGGAGAAAAAACGCCTCGGGCAGCAAGAGCAGGTTTTTAATCAGGAGAAGAAAAAAATTGAAGAGAGGGTCAAGGAAATAGACGGGTTCCTTGCTCAACTCGATGCCCAGCGCAAGCAGCTCGCGCCCCTGATCGAGCCCAAGATCCTGGCGCAGTATGAAAGGATCCTGGCTAACCGTGACGGCCTGGCGATTGTAACGGTAAAGAACGATTCCTGCCAGGGATGCAATATGTATGTGCCTCCTCAGGTAATCAACCTGATTAAAATGTACGAACGCGTCGTTACCTGCGAGGTCTGCAACCGCATACTTTACATTGATGATGAAACAGCTTGAGATTTATATAGACGGTGCCTCCAGGGGTAATCCCGGCCCGGCAGGGGTAGGCGTGGTTATCTGCGACGGAAGCAGGGTAGTAAAGAACATCTCGGAATATATCGGAGATACTACCAATAACGTTGCGGAATACAGCGCTTTGGTCTGTGCCCTCAAGCAGGCTGCGGCGCTTAAGGCCGAGAGCATTATTATCAATACCGACAGCCAGTTGCTTTACCGCCAGCTTAAAAAAGAATACCGCATTAAAGATGAGCGGTTGCGCGTTCTTTATCAAGAGGCCATGGATCTGATAGGGCCGTTTAAGAGCGTTTCTTTGAAGAACATCCCAAGACAGCAAAACCAGGGGGCCGACAGATTGGCGGGTTTGGCAATAAAAGGCCGACTAAGCAAGGCCAGGCCTGTTTTAGGGCCTGATGTTTGTTCTTTAAAATAGTATCAATTTTTAAGGCAGGCAGAAAGTGGCCGCTCTGGTATCTCGTGTGCCAGAGAGGAAAGTCCGAACTCCAGAGGGCAGGCGTAATGGGTAACACCCATCCCTCTCTTGCTTTATAAAGCAAGAGAGGAGGATTTCCGCCACTTCTAGTGGCGGACCCGCCGATATTTTCGGCGGGAGAGCCACAGAGACGAGTCCCTTTGTTTCGTTTTGCGAAGTAAGGGGAGTGAAACGCGGCAATCTCTACGCGGAGCAAGGCCGAATAAGAGATGAGGGGCTGCCCGCCCCGCTATCAATCTCGGGTAGGCTGCTTGAGCCTTCGGGTAACCGGGGGCCTTAGAGAAATGGCCACATAAGATGCGGATAATCGCATCAGAGACAGAACTCGGCTTATTCTGCCTGCCGCTCATATCAACCAGCAGAAAACGGAGGGTGTTTTATGTCGGGTCATTCAAAATGGAAGACTAATAAAGGCAAGAAGATGGCGGCTGATGCCGCCAAGGGCAAGGTTTATACCAAGCTTATCAAAGAGATTACCGCTGCAGCGCGCGAAGGCGGCGGTAACCCCGATAACAACGTTAGATTGCGCACGGCTATTGCCCGCGCCAAGGAAGCCAATATGCCTTCGGATAACGTCAAGATGGCAGTGAAGCGCGGGACAGGGGAATTGCCGGGTATAGTTTATGAAAACGTAGTGTATGAGGCTTACGGCCCGGGCGGAGTGGCGATTCTCGCCGAAGCGCTTACCGACAACAAAAACCGCACCACTGCCGAGGTCCGCAATATTATGTCCAAGAAAGGCGGCAACCTCGCCGGAGCCGGAGCAGTAAGCTGGATGTTTACCAAGAAGGGGTATATCGGCATAGACAAGGGGCTTATCGGCGAAGACGAGCTTATGAATATCGTGCTGGAGGCCGGGGCCGAGGATATGAAGCCCGAGGGGAACAATTATGAAATCACGACCTCGGTGCAGGATTTTGAAAAGGTCAAGGAGGCGCTCGAGACCAAAGGCATCAAATGGCAGGAGGCGGAATTGACCATGGTACCTTCATCGCTGATTAAGCTTGCAGGTAACGACGCCAAGCAGCTCCTGGGGTTGATTGATGCCCTGGAGGAGCACGATGATGTGCAGCAGGTTTACGCCAACTTTGACATACCCGACGAAATAATGGAGCAGGTAAACGCCGAGTAATATATGAGGATCCTGGGGGTTGACCCGGCCCTGACCGTTACCGGTTACGGAGTTATAGATTCAGGCCCGAAGGGGATATCGGTAGTGGAGGCAGGCATCATTAAAAGCTCTGTTGCAGACCCTATACATCAGCGCCTGAATAGGATTTATTGCGCGGTGTTAAAATTGATTTCCGATACCAGGCCGGAGGTGATGGTATTGGAAAAGCTCTACGCCCATTATCGCCATCCTACCACCGCCTATATCCTGGGCGAGGCCCGTGGGGTGATATGCCTGGCATGTGCCCAGAAAAAGATTCTTTTTGTGGAGTATGCAGCCACCAGGGTAAAAAAGGCATTGACAGGCCAGGGGTTGGCGTCTAAATATCAGGTGCAGCGCATGGTTGCCAACAATCTCAGCTTGCATAAACTACCCAGTTATACCGACGTAACCGATGCGCTGGGGCTGGCCATTGCCCACAGCTATATTATAAAAGCAAGGATATGATTGCGCGTATCAGCGGAAAGATAGCCGAGAAAGGTGATAATTATCTTATCCTTGATGTCGGCGGGATTTCCTATCAGGTATCGGTTCCGAGCGCGGTGATGCAGCGTCTGGCGGAATTGCGGGAAGGCCAGGATACAGCCACTCTTATTACATACCATTATTTGCAGGTTGAGCCTTCCAGGAGCACGCCGGTATTAGTGGGTTTTCTAAATGAGGTCGAGAAGGAGTTCTTCGAAACTTTCATTACCGTTTCCGGCATCGGGCCGCGCGCGGCTCTAAAGGCGCTGAATAAGCCTATCTCGCTTATTGCCCGCGCTATCGATGAAGCCGACATCGCATTCTTAAGGTCTTTGCCCGGTATCGGAGAGCAGCGCGCCAGAGAGATCGTTGCCAAGCTTCAGAATAAAGTAGGCAAGTTTGGCCTGGTGCGGGACAGCAGGCAGGGGCCCGTTAAGGAGAAAAGCGGCGATATTATGGAGGAGGCAGTAGCAGTTTTGATGCAGCTGGAATATAAGAAATCCGAGGCGCTGGGCATGGTCAAAAAGGCGCTCGATGCCTCGCCGGATATTAAAAATACCGAGGAGCTCTTGAACGCCGTTTATAAACAGAGGAAGACCTGATAAAGATGCCCGAGAATAACGTAGCTTCGGTATTAGAGGCATTGCTTTTTGTAAGCGATAAGCCTTTGGCTTTGGAGCAGATCAGGAGCGCCCTGGATAACCTGGGCACCAGCGATATACGGCGCGTTATCGAAGAACTGAATTCCGGTTATGAACAGTCCAACCGCGGCATACGCATCAGCGAGATCGCCGGAGGATTCCAGATGGTTACCGCCGGCTGGGTTGCGCCGTTTTTGAAAAAGCTCTATAAACAGCGCCACGTGGAAAGGCTTTCGCGCCCGGCCCTGGAGACCCTGGCGATAGTGGCATATAAACAGCCGGTAACAAAGGCGGAGATATCATCATTGCGCAACGTCAATATAGACGGCGTGGTGGCTACGCTTCTTGATAAAGAATTAATCCGCGTGGCAGGCAGGAAAAAAGCTCCCGGCAGGCCCAGGGTTTACGGCACTACCCGTCAATTCCTGGAGCGTTTTGGCTTGAAGTCGCTGGAAGACCTGCCCAAGATAGAAAACTTTCCTGACGTAGACAGCATGAAAGAGGTTATCGTCGAAGGAGAGGCGGCAGCCCTAAAAAATAATCCTGCCGGTTCGCCAGAGCCAGCGGCAGGGCAAAAAGGAGATGCGCAAAGTGAGCCTGAAAAAACTGCGGCATGAAATTGATTCTACCGACACCAAGATTGTAAGACTTCTTAACAGGCGCGCCGGGATTGCAGCCAGGATAGCCGATTTTAAAATCAGCCACGGCCAGAGCAAGTATTCACCAGAACGCGAGAGGGAGGTATTAAAGAAAATCAACCTCATTAATAAGGGGCCGCTGAATAACCGGGCGCTGGAGGCAATCTACCGCGAGGTTATGTCGGCTGCCCTGTCTATCCAGAGGCCTTTGTCTGTCGCATATCTCGGCCCGCAGGCGACATTCACGCACCTGGCTGCCATTAAGAGGTTCGGCTCGCAGGTAGAGTATCTGGCTTCTGACGGTATTGCCGATGTATTCCTGGAGGTTGAACGGGGACGCGCGGATTACGGGGTGGTGCCTATTGAGAATTCCATCGAAGGCGCGGTCAGCCATACCCTGGACCTGTTGATAGATTCGGACCTGAATATCTGTTCTCAGATAATCCTGGATGTCGCGCATAATCTCATGGCGAACTGCCCCAGGAATAAAATCAGGCGTGTTTATTCCAAACCGGAGGTTTTTGGCCAGTGCCGCTTGTGGCTGAAGGAGAACCTCCCGGGGGCGGATACCGTGGAGGTATTCAGCACTACCCGTGCCGCCCAGATTGCCGCACGGGAGAAAGGAAGCGCGGCAATCGCCTCCTCTGTAGCGGCCAAGGTTTATAAGTTAAGGATAGTCGCTTCCAACATCGAGGATTCCCCTCATAACATCACCAGATTCCTCGTAATCGGCAAGGAGGAAGCGGCGGCCACCGGCAATGACAAGACATCGCTGGTTTTTTCAATCAAAGACAGGGTGGGGGCGTTGTGCGAGATGCTGGCGCCTTTCAAGAAATACCGTATTAACCTTACCAAGATTGAATCCCGGCCTTCCAAGAAGAAGGCCTGGGATTATTATTTCTTCCTGGATTTAGAAGGGCACCGTAGCGAACCCAAGGTAAAAAAGGCGTTGGCTGAATTGGAGAACAAGTGCCGTTTCATTAAGGTGTTGGGCTCATACCCGGTAGGAGAGTAAAGCGATGAACCTGGTGCGTAAGCACATCTTAGGTATTGACCCTTATGAGGCAGGCAGGCCGATAGAGGAGATCAAGAGGCAGTTCGGTTTAAAAGAGGTAATCAAGCTTGCCTCCAACGAGAACCCCCTCGGCCCTTCGCCAAAGGCGATGGATGCCATCAAAAAAAACATCCGGAGAGTTAACCGCTACCCGGACTCGGGAGCATTCTATCTAAAGAGGAAGCTGGCGAGGCACTTGGGCCTGGAGCCTTCCAATATTGTCCTGGGCAACGGTTCGGACGAGCTCATCGAGATTATTATCAAGACCTTTGTGGAGGAGGATGAGCATATCGTTACTGCCGAAGGCACATTCCTGGAATATGAAATTATATCTCAGGTCAAGGGCCGCATCGTAGTTACCGTTCCGTTGAAATATTTCAAGTATGACCTGGAGGGCATAAGGCGCCGCATCGGCAAGAAGACCAAGGTGGTCTTTGTGTCTAATCCCAATAACCCGACCGGGACCTATGTTACCAAATACGAGCTCCAGGATTTCATAAGGGAGTTGCCGGATAACGTAATACTGGTGCTGGATGAGGCCTACGATGCATTTATCGATGTGGATGATTTCCCTTCCAGCCTTAGTTACATCCGCAATAAGAATGTAATAGTGCTTAGGACATTCTCCAAGTGTTACGGCCTGGCAGGGTTGCGGGTAGGGTATGCCGTAGCGCGCCCGGAGCTTGCGGCATACATGGAGATTGCCAGGCAGCCTTTTAACGTAAACCTCCTGGCACAGGAGGCTGCCTGCCCCGCATT
>JBAZNT010000004.1:0-91096 GCA_041649115.1 Candidatus Omnitrophota bacterium
TACTGCCATCAGGGATGCCTTCAAGGGCATGGCTGAAGGCAAAGACCCCAGCGAACTCCCCGGCTTAGTCTACCTGCCTTACATGGGGTACGAATACATCAAGGGCCATCCGAAATACCTGGATATGTTGGTTGACCCGGATAAGTATTCTTCTGGTAACCAGGTTGATCTCGAGTCCTTCCTTTCCGAGCTCTTGTCTAAGCTGACTCCGGACAAGACCGGCCCTCCGGCGCAGCCCAAGGTTCGCATTGAGCGCCGCAGCGATGGGAAAACAGCGGTTATCATAACTAATATCGGAATCAATGAGAACGAAGAAAACGAAGTAAGAAGTCAACTCTATAAAGACCTCCGAGAAGGCCGCATCAAGGTCTCCATTCAGAACGAAGACGGCATCTGGGAGGCAATCCCCTCCGAGAATATTACTATAGAATTCGGCAGCATTGATTTTATCATCAGCGGCATCCTGAAGAAGCACAAGAGCCTCAAGTTAGAATATGCGGATGCCGCCGGAAAGTTAAGAGTTTTAATAGAAGATAATATCCCAACCCTCTCCGCTCCCCACACCCTCTCCCTCGAAAACACCGGCACCAAGATCTCCTTCGGCACCAGCGGATGGCGCGGCAAAATAGGGAAGGATTTTGTGGCAGCCAACGTCAGGCGCGCAGTGCAGGGGGTAGCCGAATACTACAAGAACCGCATTAAGACAGGCACGATTCTGATAGGTTTTGACCCCCGCAGGAACAATAAGGAATTAGCCATAGAGGCGGCTGCAATACTTGCCGCCAACGGCATCAAGGTCAGGATCATCGTGGAGGAGCCGACGCCCACCCCGGTGCTGGCGTATCTGGCCAATTCCGACGAAGAAATAGCAGGGGTGATTAATTTTACCGCCAGCCATAACCCCGCCATTGACAGCGGGCTGAAGTTCTCTCCTTACCACGGCGGCGCTGCTGACAAGGACACCACCGATGCCATCTCTGAATACGCCAACAATGCCGATACCTATAATTACATGGAGTATGAGCAGGCAAAGGCAGAAGGCTTGATTACCGAGCTGGCCTTGGCAGAGGCCGTCAATACTTATATCCGCGGTTATATCATACCTACCCTGAAAGAACTGGGCGCATGGGATGATATCAGGGCTTACTTAAAATCCAATGCCGATGTCAGCATTATCATCGACGCCATGCAGGGGACTTCCGTAGAGTACTTCAAGGCATTATTCGCCGAATTGGAGAATGCCGTGGGCAGGGAATTCTATTCCATCATCAACACCAACAACCGCGACCCTGAATTTAGCGATGTAGGAGGCGCGCCAAACCCCACCCTGGCAGCCAGCACTACCAGGATCGTCTCCGAGGTGCGCAAGAACAACACGACCCTCGGCCTGGGGGTTGACGGGGACAGCGACCGCTTCGGCATTACCGACTTCGGCGGCCGGACTTTTGACGCCAACGAGATGATTGCCCTAATCGCCTACTTCTTATTCAAGGAAATAAAGCTGACAGGCAAGATAGGCAAGACCGTTGCCACCACCAACTTCGTGAATGCCGTAGCGGAATGCTTAGGCTGCGAAGTCATTGAGGAAGGCGTCGGATTTAAACACTTCGTAGAAAGGACAGTCAAGGAAAAGGCAGACTTCCTGGTTGCCGGCGAAGAATCTGCCCATGTGGGGATCGGACCGTTCATGAAGTCCTGGGACGATGGCATCGCGGTATCTATGATGAGCCTTTGGCTGATCGCCAGGACCGCAAAGAGCCTCGCGGAATACAAGGCAGAAGCGGAAAGAGAGATTGGCAGGCAGTTCTTTATCAAGACTCATACCATAAGAGGGGAAGACGACAGTATCAAGGACGGCATCAAGAAGACGATTAAAGAAACCAGCCAGGAGCTGGAGAGCGGCACAGAATGGCGCCAGACCTCGGTTGTAAAGCGCGCAGAGGAGCTTCGCGGCGAAAGCGTCAAAGAGCTCATTACCCTTGACGGCATCAAGCTGGTGTTTGAATCCGGCGATTGGATACTGATGCGCCCTTCGGGCACCGAGCCGGCAATTAAGCTCTATGTCGAAGTAACCGATCCTGCCAAGGAGGAAGCGCTTAATGCTGTCGGCGCAGAGCTCCTGGGGGTAGATGTCTCTAAGGTTGCGCCGAAGAAGGCGGGAACCAAGCATGACGATAACGGCATGTCTCCCATCTTCCTGCAGATACTCAATAGTCTCATTGCCCCTTATAGGACCGAACTTCTAGAGCTTGCCTCTCAGTATAAGGCTGCTTCCAGCGAAGAAGAACAGAAGGCCATTGCATCCCAGATCGATGCCTTGGTTGATAAGGCCAACGTCTTTAAATCTATTGGGGCGGGGCAGCTTCAGATAGCCGATGTCCTTACCTTGGATGATTTCTTAAGACAGGATTATGCCGTAAGATACTTAGGGCTTGCCAGGCAATGCCTGTTATTCGGACAGTATGTGCCGGAATTCTTCTATGCTGGTGCCGCTACCCGTTTAGGCAGGGGTGCGATGTATCCTTTGGATATCTGGGAGTTAGTCAAAGAGCAGGGTATATCTTCAGCCGAGCCCAAATATAATTATGGCATGGGTCCGCGCCAGCTAGTAGCGTATCGTGAGTTCCTGACGAGACTTGCTGCGGAAGAAGGGCTCGACGCTCGTGAGGTCCTATCCTGCCAAAAACTTGTGTTGCACGTCAATGAGGAGATAACAGACTTGGTCTTAAAGGACTTCCGGGATAATGACTTCTACGGATTTGAACCAGGAAACGTTTTCTTTATCATCCAGCCGGTATTCTCGGGCTTCAGCATTACCGAAGACAGCCTGAAGTACGAGCCCGATTCCGGGAGGGTTCCTTACGGCCATGGCTATTGCACCATGCAGCTTAACCAGGATAACCAGACTTTTGTCATGGATAGACATGGAAACAGGCACACGATTAGCGAGTCCATCCTGGATTATCTCTTAAAACAGGATGTAAAGTTAATCGGTACCCACCGCATAAACGACCTTACCAAATTCCTGGTAAGCGAGGTGGCCAATCTAGAGAAGATTGCCTTCGGGATTTATCTGATTGAGAAGGGCAGAGATATCGTGGTTGAGTTGGTTGACAATCCCGGCAAGCAGAAGGGAGGAAATTTCCTGGAGGATACCCAGACCCAGAAAAAATTCCTTATTGAGACTCCCAATACCAGGGGTTCACAGGAGCTAACCGCATTATTAGATGAGGCAGGCGAGATCGGCGCGCCTTACAATGCCTTCCGTCTGCTCTATAACCCTGCCAGCCTGAAAGGACTCCTTAACCAAGGGCTTCCTTATAATTTGAGATTTAAGAGCGGCTATTTCTATCTCGAGGCAGTCACCGGTGACATCACCCAACTGCCCGAGGCAAAGGTGGAAGCCTTTAAGAGGGACGGCGAGCTTATCCACGACTTCAAGGCACCTAAGAACATTCCTGAAGCAGAGAAGTATCTGGAGGCAAGCGATAGGGAATTGTATGGCAATAAGGCCCTCCCCCTCGAAAACACCGGCACCAAGATCTCCTTCGGCACCAGCGGATGGCGCGGCAAGATCGGCAAGGATTTCGTGGCAGCCAACGTCAGGCGCGCAGTGCAGGGGGTAGCCGAATACTACAAGAACCGCATTAAGACAGGCACGATTCTGATAGGTTTTGACCCCCGCAGGAACAATAAGGAATTAGCCATAGAGGCGGCTGCAATACTTGCCGCCAACGGCATCAAGGTCAGGATCATCGTGGAGGAGCCGACGCCCACCCCGGTGCTGGCGTATCTGGCCAATTCCGACGAAGAAATAGCAGGGGTGATTAATTTTACCGCCAGCCATAACCCCGCCATTGACAGCGGGCTGAAGTTCTCTCCTTACCACGGCGGCGCTGCTGACAAGGACACCACCGATGCCATCTCTGAATACGCCAACAATGCCGATACCTATAATTACATGGAGTATGAGCAGGCAAAGGCAGAAGGCTTGATTACCGAGCTGGCCTTGGCAGAGGCCGTCAATACTTATATCCGCGGTTATATCATACCTACCCTGAAAGAACTGGGCGCATGGGATGATATCAGGGCTTACTTAAAATCCAATGCCGATGTCAGCATTATCATCGACGCCATGCAGGGGACTTCCGTAGAGTACTTCAAGGCATTATTCGCCGAATTGGAGAATGCCGTGGGCAGGGAATTCTATTCCATCATCAACACCAACAACCGCGACCCTGAATTTAGCGATGTAGGAGGCGCGCCAAACCCCACCCTGGCAGCCAGCACTACCAGGATCGTCTCCGAGGTGCGCAAGAACAACACGACCCTCGGCCTGGGGGTTGACGGGGACAGCGACCGCTTCGGCATTACCGACTTCGGCGGCCGGACTTTTGACGCCAACGAGATGATTGCCCTAATCGCCTACTTCTTATTCAAGGAAATAAAGCTGACAGGCAAGATAGGCAAGACCGTTGCCACCACCAACTTCGTGAATGCCGTAGCGGAATGCTTAGGCTGCGAAGTCATTGAGGAAGGCGTCGGATTTAAACACTTCGTAGAAAGGACAGTCAAGGAAAAGGCAGACTTCCTGGTTGCCGGCGAAGAATCTGCCCATGTGGGGATCGGACCGTTCATGAAGTCCTGGGACGATGGCATCGCGGTATCTATGATGAGCCTTTGGCTGATCGCCAGGACCGCAAAGAGCCTCGCGGAATACAAGGCAGAAGCGGAAAGAGAGATTGGCAGGCAGTTCTTTATCAAGACTCATACCATAAGAGGGGAAGACGACAGTATCAAGGACGGCATCAAGAAGACGATTAAAGAAACCAGCCAGGAGCTGGAGAGCGGCACAGAATGGCGCCAGACCTCGGTTGTAAAGCGCGCAGAGGAGCTTCGCGGCGAAAGTGTCAAAGAGCTCATTACCCTTGACGGTATCAAGCTGGTGTTTGAATCCGGCGATTGGATACTGATGCGTCCTTCGGGCACCGAGCCGGCAATTAAGCTCTATGTCGAAGTAAGCGATCCTGCCAAGGAGGAAGCGCTTAATGCTGTCGGCGCAGAGCTCCTGGGGGTAGATGCCTCCAAGGTTGCGCCGAAGAAGGCAAGCGTCCCTGAAAAGCAGCCAGAAAAGGTTTTCGTTGCTACGGATCAGGATGGTATCTGGGAGTTGCGCGATAGTGCGCAGTCCAGGCTGTTGATAGATGTCAAGCACGGCTTCAATATTATCGCTTATTATGTAACCATTGACGGAAATGAATATAATTTATTGGACAAGACTCCGAACCTCTTCCCGTTTGCCAACCGCATCCGTACCACCAGAAAAGGGAATGTGCGTAATTTTAAATGGGCGGATGCTAAAAGCAGGAACCACCGTTTGAAATTGTTAGACCAGGACTTAGTTGACGCCGGTCTGGTTACTAAGAACGATGAAAGAAGCGTGCGCCATGGCCTGATACGCAAATTGCCGTTTAATGTTATCGGACAAGGCAGAGATGAAAGAGGGGTTTATGTTTCAGGGCGCATACGCATGTCGGATTACGCCTTGGCCCCCGCGTATTACCGGGGCTTAGTTTATGAGATTACATATATATTGAAAGACGGGGAGCTGACCAGGCAAGTGAACATTGCAAACGAAGGCAGCCATGCGGTGGCTGTAGCAGATTGCCCCCATTATGGTTTTAAAACCGCGTTATCTTCGGGTTCAAGGCGCGCGGATAGCATTGTTAGTATTCCTGCGAAATTACTTTGGTATGCGCGTAACCGGTTCCCCTCCGGAAGGTTATTGGCGTTAAAGGGCAGGTTTGATTTTAGGGATGGCAGAAGAATCGGTAAGGGGCAGTATTATGACCATGCCTTCTATGTCGGGTCTGAGGAGCCGTATATTTCAGTTATACGCAATCCGGATGCAGGAATCACTATTTACCTCCAGGCAGACGCCGCCTATAAGAATACGGTATTATATGTTCCGGATAATGACCAGAATATCTGGATTGAGCCGCAGACTTCATCGGTAGATATGTTCAGAATGAATAGCCGCGGCATCAAGGAAGCGAACATGATTGTTCTGGAGCCTCACAATTCCACGCAGCTGCAGACAAAGATATGGGCAGAAATGCCGTCTCGGGCTAAAAAACTACTTACCGTTAGAAATATAGAGAGCTTAGAAAATGCTTATAATAGTATCTGGGAAGCAACCGCGCGCATGGTAAAGAACGGCGAGACGCCAAGGCCGGTAGAGAATAAAGGAGTCTATTACATTGGGTGTGTCGTACCCGTATCAGAGTTTCCGTCGGAGATGGTTGAACAATTAAGGCGCATCAGGGCAGAGCTCGGGGAGAAATATCCCGAGGTAGAATTTATGCCGCTTGATTTGTTGCATACGACCGTATTCGTTATTTGTTATGACATCCCGCTTAGCAGCATGAATCAGGATACGCCCAGGCTAACCAGCATAATGGCAGAAGAAATCAGAAGAAATTTAGCAGAAAAAGTACAATCAGGGCAGTTAAGATATACGTTCAATGGTATCAGCCTTGGGCCAGATGGAGGGATATTCGCGCAAGGCCATGTAAATGAGGAGGAAATATTTGAATTGAGGTCATACCTTGAAGAAAAATATCCTAATCCCGCCCGCAGGACCCCCCTATGCCATATCTCTTTAGGCAGGGTGGTAATGCCGATTACGCCCGAACGTTTTAAAAGTTTATACGAAGAGATTAAAAGCTATAGAGAAATCGACCTCGGTAAGATTTCTGTTTCGCGCCTGCTTCTATTCGAGGGGTTTGATAATTTCAGCCTGAAGCGTCAAAACAGCAAAGAGATATCCTTGCCTTTGCCTGATAAAAAAGAGGCACCTGTTTCCGAAAATCTTAAGAAAAGAAAGGATGCAATTGGCAAAATGGTTGTTGATGATACGGGAGCGCCTTTAGCGGTAGTGGCGAAGGCCGGTGAGCGTGGGGTTGTTTCCGGAGAGCTTCCTTTAGAGATGGAAGTCGCAGAACTATCTAAAGGTAATTCAATAGGCAGGACAGGCAAGAGCCAGGTAGTTTATTATGTGGAGAAGGGCAGGGTAGAATTAAAGGCAGGGGCTATCAATAAGTCTTGTGAATCCGGAACCCTGGTTACGGTTATGCCGGGTTTTATTTCCGCCATAACCGCTGTTTCAGATTCCGCGGTTGTCGTTATTATCAGCCCTGGCGTAGGCGCCGAAGCACAGTATTCGCCTGCAGATAAGCTAGAGCCGAAGGGCGCATATCCAGAAGTCCTGGTAGATGATGAAGGCAGGCAGGTGGCAATATGCGTACCGGCAAAGAGCATCGAAGATAGGTTCACAATTTTAAATCATCGGGGTTTCCCGTTGGGTGTCTTACTTAAGGTCACTTCTTTTGACGCCGGCGAGGACCTCCATATAGAGACATCGGAGACAGGCGCAGTCCAGGCCGAGGCAGTGCTGATTATAGAAGGGGAGGCGGAATTGACCGTAACCAAGGCTGATGGCAGCCAACCGCAGACCGTAAAATTATCAGCAGGCGATAAATCTATGGAGTTTTCCGGCCACAGGTTCGTATTTACCGGAGAAAATAACAGAGCTGTTATTATCCGCCAAGGACCCTATCCTTTAGTAGCAGGAAAGGCAAAGAGGTTCTTGCTAGACGGCGTTATCCGGGAATTGTCTTTTAACCAGAAGAAGATAGGTTTCATCAAAGAAAGTCTTCTAAGCCAAATCTATCCGCACGTTTTCGGGGAATATAGGGTTAATCTAGTAGCCTATAGGTCGGCGAAGGGATATGTTAAGGCCGTAAGCCCTAAAGATGACCCTAAGAGTGAAACAGAAGCGATAAGTTTGGCTAATGATACTGAGACAGGAAAGACGGTTTGGGCAAGGCATTCGGAAAGAAACAGGTTGTTCCAGGAAGCCCAAGCAGCAGGCGCGCCAAAGTGTAACCTTTGCCCTGCCTGGATGCCGGCTATTGAAGAGCTTGTTCCCTGGAGGGGTTGGCATATAGCAATGCAGCCTTTTATGGTTACCCAAGACAGGCACTTTATGCTTATTTGCCAGCAGCACCGTCCGCAGGCGAGCATAAATATAGATGACTTGAGGGATGCGGTTGAGTTCACCGCCCACACCCCGGGCGTAAGATTATTTTACAATGGCATGGGGGCAAGCATTCTGCAGCACCTGCACCTGCAGGGCATTTTTGAGAGATTGCCTGTCGAGGATGCCGAGACAGAATTATTAGCGCAAAAAGGGAATGTCAGAATATCCGAACTAACAAATTGGCCGGCAGTCGGTTTTGTATTTGAATCTGAGAAAACCGGCGAGCTTATCAAAGAGATAAGCGCATTTGTAGAACTTCTCAAAGAGGTCGGTTTAGCGGATGAAACGGAAAAGAAGGATGGCAAGAACGGCATTGACATCCTTTTTGTCCAGGACGCGGAATCTTTAGCGGTCAAGGCATTTATTATTCCCCGCATTCATACTTTTCCGCAGAATGTGTGGCAGAATGTTTCCTGCGGAGTCCCCGAAGTAGCCGGGTTATTTACTATTGCCAGCAAAGAAGAGCTCGCTTTAGCTTCTCGAGATACAATAGAGCAGGCGATAAGAGAAATAGGATATGTTGATAAGAAAGCATTAAAGCCGGCGTATGATTATCTGTTAGATAAATCACCTGTATCTGCTCAAAGAGGCAAGGATGAGGTAGCGCATTCGGATGCAGACCACCAGGAATATTATAAAATCCTTGAGAAAAATATCGGTCCGGTGATAGAAAGAAAGCATGCGCACATTTACAAGGTTATTGAAGCCATGGAAGATTTCTTGCGGAAAGACTTCGAGGGAATGTATGAGACTTTTGATAAGAAAGTAACAGTTAAAAAAGATGAATATTTCTCAAGACTAAATACGTTATACAAAATCTATCAAGGGTTGTCGGAAGAAGCAAGGGAAGCGCTGCGGGTTGCAGTTATGTTCCATGATATCGGAGCCTTAAAGGGAACAAGAGATTGGCTGCACAACCGGATTGGCAGTCAGAAGGTGAAGCCGATATTGCGTTCCCTGGGCTGCGAGCAGGACTTTATCGAAAGAGTGTCCTTTATCGTGCTTAACCACGGCGCAATCGCGAATAACGGCGTAGATTATCTGCCGGATGATTTTGATGATTTTAGCGAAGAACAAAAAGACGCCTTGCTTTTGATGGCATTCTTTGATTTAAGCGGCAGGGCTGCGGGAAATATCTGCACTCCGGAGGTAATAGATACATTGATTAAATCAAGAAATAATTTATCGCCCTCAGATGATTTTTATCTTTACCGATTAAAGAATATGTTCGCCCCGGCCGCCTTATTTTTGGGCCAAACAGACGGCGTAGAGATCGTAGCGGACTTAGAAAAGGATGGAAGCTTGACCAGCTCGCTCATTGATAATTTGAATCGGTTTATTAGAATATATGCCTTTGCGTTGTTTACTATGGTCGCCCATGATTCACACGGGGCATTTCTTGAGTTATTGCGTCAAATTAATGCTATTGCAGAAGAATATAAAAATGAGCATACCAGAGAGATTATCGTGGATACCGATGTTGATTTCATGTCTCTTGGCTATGACGAAAGAAAACCGTATATCGCCAAGTTAGTATCCTTGCTCGATAACAATGAAGACATCCCGGTAAAAGTTACTTACGAGAATAACGGGAAAACCCAGAAGATAGAAATTAATTTATCAGAATTGGTTGAGAAACTGAATGAAGATACCGTTTCTTCCCGTACGCGGCCAGGCAGGGACGCCGTCGCTGTCACAGATAGCATAAGCCTGGAGCAGGCATATAGGAGAATCTGGGAGGCGACCACCGATATGGTAATCCGCAACAAGGCCCCAGAGCCTATACAAAATAATGAATTTCATTGTCTTGACTGCGTTATCCCCGTTTCCGAGCTCCCCGGCGCTATGATCAAAGAGTTAGAACGGATAAGAATGGAGCTAGAAAGTAGCCGCCCCGAATTAGAATTTACGCTTACCGATAAATTACATTTGACTGTATTCGATATTCCTCTTGCAGAAGATGAGGCGTCTGTCTCTAGGTCTCCCGAACAATTTAAAGAACAAATTTTAGCCAGGGTTAAGGCCGGAGAGCTTAAAATTAATTTTAAAGGGCTTAATTTAGGCCCAGACGGAGGAATCTTTGTGCAAGGTCATGTTGAGGATGACGGTATTTTTAATTTGAGAGATTCCCTGTCGAAGCATTACTTTGGTTCTGTGCGCAGGACCCCCTTGGTGCACATAACCTTAGCAAGAGTAGTCAGGCCAATCGCACCGGAAGATTTTAAGTCCCTGTATGAAAAAATTAATGATTACAGGGAATTGGAAATGGGAAATTCAACAGTTTCAAAATTAATAGTTTTTGAAAGCCATGATAAATTCGCCGTAGAACATTACAATACAGCAGAGATAGTTTTGCCAACAGTTGAATCCCCTGAAGGCTTCCAGGCAAAGATTAATAAGGCGGGGAAACAGCCAGAAGCTAAAAAGCATAATGAGGGAACCTCCGCCCGCGCCCGCCCCGGAAAAACTATACCTACCCGGGAGGAATTTACAGCTGCCTTTGAAGGAATAGAGCTTAATGATTTTGAAGTCCTGGAAAACACATTTGTGAGACAGGTAGAGGAAATCCTGAGGAGTATAGGCGAGTATGATGCAGAGAGGCTTCTTGAGGAATTGGCTTCTCAGCAGCGTGTCCGTGCCCCTCCCGCGGAATTGTTAAAGCAGAACCCCGCCCTTCGCAATATCTTTGAACGGGTATTCGGCGTTGTCCGCATTAACCATCAGGGGGAAGCCGTTATTATTGTCGCTCCTGATATGGTTTCTCCCGAGAACTATTCCGAACTTACCTTTACCATTATCCATGAGGTTATTGAGGCGCAGTTGCTCCTTAATGATGCCCCGGCAGCACAAGCTCATCTTAAGGCTCAGGAAGCCGAAAAGAAGGCGGGGTTGGAAGTCTTGCGCCAGAGGAATTCCAAGACCGTAGCTATTGTTATGGCCGGCGGCAAGGCAGGGCGCCTTGGCGGAAACGTTTGCAAGCCGCTTGCGACTATTGCCGGTAAATCAATATATGAAAGGATTTTAGCTTCCCTGGCTGTCGTTGGTATTGTCAATGTATTGACTATGACCCCGATGCATAATCCCGAATGGCGCGCTAAGCTAGAAGGGATAAGCGGAGAAGATTATGCCCTTAATATCCGTTATGTCCAGGGTAAGGATGATTGGGAGAAGAGCCTGGTGTTTGCTCTTCAGCAGGCGCGTTCCCTCGGGTTCGTCCAGGCGTTAGTTGTTTTTGGCGATACTATCCCGAATGTATCGCTTTTAGGTGATGCATTTTACTCATTGCCGGCCTGTCAGATTCTTGTCCCCGACAAAGACGGTTATGGGACTCAGGCGCTGCAGGTGGATAGCGAAGGCCGCCTTACCAGATACGAAGCTATGGAATACCGCGTAGAAGGAGGATACGAATGGATGGGTTGGTTCATGCCTACCGCCTTAGTCGATGCCTTGTCTGCTTATCCCGGAGTGGCATCTTTTATCTCCGCATTGCCTTCCCGTTGGGTCGCGCGCATAAGGAAGATGCCGGAATATACCAATCTTAACGAGCCGTCTGATTTAAAGAGGCTCGAGGGGCAGCTTTCTTACAATCCTGTATTCTACGGATATAACTCCGGCGGCGTTTATCCCGATGAATTCGCTACCTTAATGCTTAATAATTTAGGAATCTATAACAGCGGGGTAGATTTAATCAAGGGCGATCTGCGTAGCTCTGTCTGGCGCGCAGGAAACGCAGGGTTAATTATTAAGTCTTACACCAGCCTTTTTGACGGTAAGAGGCGTTTTGCCAGGGAAAAATACGGTTCCAAGACCGCTTTCTGGAGCAGTGATTTCTGGGGCACGACTATCTTCCGCGATGTGAAGGTCGGAGGCGCCCGGCCACTTATTGAACGGATGGATAAAGCGAAGGATTTAGGCGCCATCTTAGCATTGATTAAGGTAATGGCTGAAGGGCTTGCGGATATCCATAAGTCGTCCGGAGAGCGTTACGGCTGGCTTAAGACCGGGGGCGCTGGCATTGACGCGGATGCTCATAACGCGATAGATGCGCCGTTTAACCACCAGAAAACCGAAGACTATTTTGGCCATGAGTACAGAACAATCTTAAGGATGATTTGCGACCTAAGAAATGCCGGGCTTATGCCGCCGATGGAAGCAGAATTTACTGCTTGGGAAAAGGCAGTTAACAGTGTCAGCGGGTTTGTGCTTAACCACGGGGATTTTACCCCCTGGAATATTTTTGTAGATGAGGCCGATGCGATAACGTCGGTTATTGACGCTGAATGGCAGCAATTCGCGCCTCGGGAGAAAGATTTGGCGGTGAGTATCGTTGGGCTTGTGCATATTATGGAATATGGCCAGGCCGGTGTTTTTGTAATGGAGCATATCAACGAGGTTATCAGTGCTTTTATGCGCGAATATCTTGAGGATGCCGGCATAGATATTGCTCCGTCTTTGGCATTCCAGATTGCCTATCGTTTTCTCCTGCATGCGTGGTTCGAATTTTTTATCTTAGGCAACCGCCCCAAGGCAGAGTGGAGCCTTTCGATGGCACGCCACTACGTTAACCAGAAAAACCTGAACATTGACTCTATCGTGCCTACCGCGGCTGTAGAGTTTATCTACAGGCCTTCTAAGAAATCAGGCATTCAGGCGGTGAGCGTAGTAGGCACATTCAATAACTGGGAAGCGCGCAGGATGGATTACTGCCGTAACACTAAGGATTTCAGGGCTAAGATAACGATGCCTGCCGGCAGGCATGAGTATAAATTTGTTGTGGACGGCGAGTTTATCGTTGACGCCAATGCGGATTTTACGGTTGTTGACGGATTCGGAGGGATGCAGGGGGTCAAGATTCTCAGCGCTGTTTCTTCCAGCGTCGTATTGTCCGGGGAGATGAAAATTCTGGGAAAGGGTTTAAGGCCCCTGCTTGCCATGGACCTGGATGATACCTGGCTTGGGCTTGATGAGGCTGTAACGGAAAAAGACCTCAAGGTTATAATTGATTATTTGAGGGCCGGAGGGCATTTAGTGATAAACACGCTCACCGATAAGGAGCGGCTGTATTATCGCGTCTTAAGCCGCCTGGTTGAGAAACTTGAATATGGGCAATCGCTATATTTACTGGCAAGGCTGCATTTCATATTAAATGGCGGCAGGGAGATTTTTGTTTTTGATCCCGATATGCAGGGTTATAAGCTGATTGAAAACGCACCTCCCTACAATAAGGGCGCTGCTATGAAGCGCCTTATCGGTCATTTAGGAAATAATGTTGCCGTGCTTGCGTTTTATGGAGACCGGTTCTTTGAGGAATCCAATGACGGTAGCGCTATCGGGGTTACAGAGATCCCGCTCTTGGTTAATGTCGGAACCTATATGGAGACCCCTCCGGTTAACGGACAAATGTTTGTTAACTCTGACCTCAGGGGGCCGTTTGCTACCCGCAGGGACCTGAAGCTTATCACCGGAGAATTAAAGCAGCATAAGAATTTTGCCGCTAACGATATCACTATTGCCGTTTCCAGGAACATAGCTACAAGCTACTTTGTCATTAATAATGAGATAAGCGTTGCCATGCGCGCTTCGGATAAATTCGCTAAAGTTGTCACCAGCAAGCCAGGTTTTGTATGGTCCGGAACCAGGGGTTCGGACGGCAGGTGGAGCAGGATTGTTATGACGCCGTTAACTAAGAATGAATATGGGGTGTTTGAGGCTAAGCTTCCCGAAGGAAACAATGTATTTACAGTATTTTGGGTATGCCGGTCAGGAGATAGCGGTAGCCGGATGCCAGGCAGATGGAGCGGGGAGGAATATGCGGTGCCGGACGTTTCATTTACTGAGTATCAATACCCCGCCGCCATGCCAGCTACTAATGCTCCTGACAGGGCTCCCGTTACTGAAGAGATGGACACTATTTTAACCGCTTTTGGCGGCAATGATTTCCTGGCAGCCAAAGGTATAACCTTAGATGGCGCCAACACCGTCATCAGCCCAAGCTTAGCCGCCCCTGCGGAGGTAAGAGGTGGCATCCTCTATGTCAACCCCAACACCCTAAGGGGCCCTCCGGAGCAGCTCAAGGTCATCTTCCAAGGCCATGAATTAGCCCACCTCCTGGGCAAGGATGAATCAAAAGCGCTAATGTTAACCGCAGAATATATTTACAATAACGGACTTTTAGCCAGCCATATTGAATTTTTAAAGAACAATGATATCGGATTGGTTCCTGATGCCGGTTGGTTGTCTAGCCTGTCCGGGTATAATAGGTTTCTTAAGATCGTCAGGTATACGCTTTACGCTATATTGGGGGTTGCTACAGCATATTTCTTCCTGCCCGCTGTGTTGGGCAGCGATATTGGTTATCTGCTATTCGGCAGCCTTTTGAATTCAGCGATCGCTTTTATCTCAAGCGGTATAATTTGCGGGATTGTTAAAAAAATATTCAAGGCAAAGCTGAATTTCTATGTTCCCGGCATAATCCTGTCGTTATTATTACTGGTTCCCTTCCATCCCTTTACCTTCGCTGCCGTATTAGCTGGCATTTTATCTAAGGCCGTATATTCTAAAATAAAATTACTGGATAAGGGCTGGATGAAGAATTATGGCTCCCATTTTATGGCTCCTTTATTCAGGAATCCTGTGTTAGGGGTAGCGGTTTATGTTTTCTTAATCAGCATAGTCCTGCAGGGGTATTCATATGCCGGAGCCGGTTTTATAGCTTTTGTATGGGCGTATGCCTTGTCTTTGGCTGTAGCAAGCAGCATTCAAAAATCCAAAATCATAAGCCGCATCGATACAAGTAGTAATTCCAAGGGGCCGAGGCCAAACAAATCCATTAAACTGTATTCCTTTGCCCCCCTGTCCTTAATATTTTCCCCGGGCGCATCATTATCCTCGTGGGTTAATGATTTTATCGCAGGTATTCCGGTCTGGGGATTAGTATTAATAGGAACGGCTGCCTTTGGCTTGGGAATAGGGTTATTCTTTTTGATCTGGAGGTATGCCTTTCCAGTTAGTTGGTGGAAAAAAAGGCTTAACAGCGACGACTTCGGTGTTCGTTCCTCTGCCGCCAGAGCCCTGGGCAAGTTAGGCGATAAGAGGGCAGTTGAGCCTCTTATCAAAGCCCTAAGAGACTCAAACTACTCTGTCCGCTCCTCTGCCGTCAGAGCCCTGGGCGAGTTAGGCGATAAGAGAGCAGTCGAGCCCCTTATCAAGGTCCTGAACGACTCAGACTCCGATATCCGCTCCTCTGCCGTCAGAGCCCTGGGCGAGTTAGGCGATAAGAGGGCAGTTGAGCCTCTTATCAAAGCCCTAAGAGACTCAAACTACTCTGCCCGCTCCTCTGCCGTCAGAGCCCTGGGCGAGTTAGGCGCTACCAAAGAACAGATGGTAGATGGCTATATCAAGGCCCTGAGCGGCCCACACCACTCTGTCCGCTCCTCTGCTGCCGGAGCCCTGGGCGAGTTAGGCGATAAGAGAGCAGTCGAGCCCCTTATCAAAGCCCTAAGCGACCCAGACTACTCTGCCCGCTCCTCTGCCGCCGAAGCCCTGGAAAAGTTATGCGATAAGAGAGCAGTTGAGCCTCTTATCAAAGCCCTAAGAGACCCAAACTCCGATGTCCGCTCCTCTGCTGCCGGAGCCCTGGAAAAGTTAGGCGCTTTAACCACAGAGCTTAAGATTAGAAGATATATCAATGATTTAAGCGACTTAGACCCCGATGTCCGCTCCTCTGCCGCCGAAGCCCTGGGCAAGTTAGGCGATGAGAGAGCAGTTGAGCCTCTTATCAAAGCCCTAAGCGATCCACACTACTATGTCCGCTCCTCTGCCGCCGGAGCCCTGGAAAAGTTAGGCGCTTTAACCACAGAGCTTAAGATTAGAAGATATATCAATGATTTAAGCGACCCATACTCCGATATCCGCTCCTCTGCCGTCAGAGCCCTGGGCGAGTTAGGCGCTACCAAAGAACAGATGGTAGATGGCTATATCAAGGCCCTGAGCGGCCCACACCACTCTGTCCGCTCCTCTGCTGCCGAAGCCCTGGAAAAGTTAGGCGATGAGAGAGCAGTTGAGCCTCTTATCAAAGCCCTAAGAGACTCAGACTCCGATATCCGTTCCCATGCCGCCAGAGTCCTGGGGAAGTTAGGCGATGAGAGAGCAGTTGAGCCTCTTATCAAAGCCCTAAGAGACTCAGACTCCGATATCCGTTCCCATGCCGCCAGAGTCCTGGGGAAGTTATGCGATAAGAGAGCAGTTGAGCCTCTTATCAAAGCCCTAAGAGACCCAAACTCCGATGTCCGCTCCTCTGCTGCCGGAGCCCTGGAAAAGTTATGCGATAAGAGAGCAGTTGAGCCTTTTATCAAAGCCCTAAGCGACACACACTACCGTGTCCGTTCCTCTGCCGCCGAAGCCCTGGGCAAGTTAGGCGATGAGAGAGCAGTTGAGCCTCTTATCAAAGCCCTAAGAGACCCAAACTCCGATGTCCGCTCCTCTGCTGCCGGAGCCCTGGAAAAGTTAGGCGCTTTAACCACAGAGCTTAAGATTAGAAGATATATCAATGATTTAAGCGACTTAGACCCCGATGTCCGCTCCTCTGCCGCCGAAGCCATAAGATTAATAATAGATAACAACATCCCGCATCAGCTTGTTTCTATAGCTCAAGATATGGGTGAGCTTATTAAAGAACTCAACCAAACAGCTTCAGCAGGAGAACCCAGAGCCGTGATTTCCGGCAACAAGCTTTTACGCAGGCATACAGCTTATTTTTACCGCCTTGAAAATACTTCTATCGCAGGATATAGCCATTTTACGGGGACAGTTTTAGCTACGCAAGAAGACGGCGTTGTAGTTCCGGTAATCGGCAGTTTTTATATCGTTACCCGCGCTGAACGGACAGAAGGGAAAACTTACCTTGATATCTGCCGCCTAAACGATGAAGAAGTCAGTCAGCGCTACGGCCTAACTAAACTAAAGGATGTTTTCGGCAGGCCTTATGGGATGGAATTTTCTTCCTTGCGCGATGTAGTGGGCAGGCTTTCAATGTTCCCCGGCAGGTTCGGCTGGATTAAAGCAACTTCCAATAACAATGAGGAGATACCCATACGAAACCCGGCAGATTTATTTTTTGCGCTTATCTTCGGCAGAGAGCTTGTCTTTCAGCCTGCCCGCCTGGAGATAAAAGGCATAGGTACGGCAAGAATTAAATCCTTGCACAATGTCTTTGACGCCCGAGGAAACCCCATAGAGATAATGCAAAATCAGGCTTCCCGGCCCGATGCAAATATTGCTTTCCGCCTGCTTGATGAAAATGGCGCGGTTATCAGCAATGATATAAACTATTTCTTGAATCTTCCCGGCATATTAAGCGGCACAAATTATCAGCCTTATTTTAACTCGCCTCCCGGCCTTGAGGAAGCCGACCAGTCAAAGCGTGAAAGCAGAAATGAGATGCGGGTATGCCAAAATGGGGTAACTTTGCCCAATCATCCGGTATATCACTGGCGGTTTGGGGATAGGATGGAAAAAACCGGCCGTAGATATGGCATAACTGTGCGTCTGGCTAAATCTGATGCCAGGGCTCTGCGTCTGCGCGAGCTTCTGTATGAATATGAACAATATGGTGAAGATAGCTACTTAGGCAGGTGGAAAAAAGAAGGCAGAATATTTGAGATGTTCAAGGATTTCCTCTACCGCGTAGGTTTAAATGTCTCCGGGATGAACTCCAGCCGACTCTATCTTTTTCCCAATGGTGATAAGAGAGTAGTAGACGAATCCATGGATAACTACGGAGCGGTAGTCAGGCAGGTTTACGGCCGTTCGGTAGGCAGCCTTATGCGGGCCGAGCCAGCCTATAATATGGTATTAAACAACATTTGTTTTAACGGCGACTTTGCCGATCTTGGAGAATACGTAGAAGGCCCGGGCACTCCCGATTTTGCCATAGCTTACCTATTGCATTTTATGGCACGCCTGGTGCGCGACTTCAAAGAAAAGGGCCTTTTGACCCAAGAAGAGGCATCTAGCCCAAGGCTTCTGGCGGCATATTTAAGAGGGGTAAGCCGTCTTGATATGGAAAATTTTGAATATAACGATATAAACTTACGGTTCCCGAAACCGGAAATATTTCAGCTTGAGCAAGAGAGATTCAACGAGACAGATTATGAGGTCAATTCTTCAGGCTCAGAAATGGTCAATTATCATATAAAGGTTAATAATGGTAAATTATCGCGTATTTTAGACGGGATTAACGTAAGAAATTGTAATACTGATTATAATAATCTGTCAAAAGCTGGAGCTGATACAGCGTGCAGGTTCGCAAACTATCTGTTTGGTGACAGCCAGCAACTGTCAGCTCAGGCGCGTGAGTTCAGAGAATTGTTTTTTGATTTAGCAGCTTCCCGCAGGGATAACATAGAGCAGGAGGTAGGCAGGTTTAACCGTTTATTGCATGATTTACGTTTCCCCGCCGCCATGCCAGCTACTAATGCTCCTGACAGGGCTCCCGTTACTGAAGAGATGGACACTATTTTAACCGCTTTTGGCGGCAATGATTTCCTGGCAGCCAAAGGTATAACCTTAGATAGCGCCAACACCGTCATCAGCCCAAGCTTAGCCGCCCCTGCGGAGGTAAGAGGTGGCATCCTCTATGTCAACCCCAACACCCTAAGGGGCCCTCCGGAGCAGCTCAAGGTCATCTTCCAAGGACATGAATTAGCCCACCTCCTGGGCAAGGATGAAACTGAAGCCCGCCAATTTACCTTAGACTACCTTACCAAGAATAACCTTCTGGAAAGCCACATCAGGTTCCTTGCCTCCAATGATATCGGTTTGAAGCCGGAAGAGAAATGGCTCCGTCATTTAAGAACTAATAACAATGCCGACAAAAGCGGCCTTGGGCAATTCGTTTTAGTAGACTCCGGCAATAATATCGCTAAAGGCCAGGGGATAACACATGATAAGGTGAATGGCGATATCAAGCAATCCGAGATGGCGTTAGTTTATGGAAATACCCCGCAGATCATGATTCCGGGTGACCGGAAATATCTAAATCTAAGAGATACCGAAAGCATCTATATAGAAGAAGCCTTAAGCGTTATCGCTGACCACGGCCTCTCGGAATTGGCAAATTTTATAAGAAAACGCCTGCATGTCGTGGTGGTTGCCCCTCGCAGCAGCATACCTTTCTTATTATCTTTTGAGGATAGAGATCACCTTCAGGTCTTACATGCGGGATTAACCAGGGAGGCGATCTACCTGCCCCAGGGGCTTTACGATGCCATCAAGGGCAGCCCGGTACTCTTAGCTTCTGCTTTAGCCCAGGAAGGACATGAGCTTAAGCAATGGATTACTGCTTATGAAGCGGAAAGAAACGGCAGCCGCGACGGAGGCATCAGTAATTTCAGAAACAGCCGCCTCTATTTAGTCTCAAGGATACACCTGCAGGCCGTTAAATATGAAAAAGCGGTTGCCGGACAAAGTAACTTTATAACCGAAAGCGCTTTAAATGAGTTGGTTGATGACTTGATCACCGACTACTATTACAGGGTTGATTATAAGAACCCGAGAGAAGAGATTATTCAGTTGTTGCACATAATTTTTGATCGCTACCGCGACATCCTGGAAAAATATATGGCTGAGGTATTAGGAGTCGAAACGGTGAGCATCGAAGGGATCCGCGAAATTTACTTTGCCGGCGAGGGGGCGATAAAAGAGGTTTACCGCGTTTCCTTTGATACTAATTACGGCCACCATGCTTTGGGTATCAGGTTCGTCAAGAACGACAATACGGTAAACGCCGCTTTGGCCAGAAGAGAGGTCGCCCTCTTTAACTATTTCTGTACTCTAGATCCCAGTATCGCGATTCAAATACGGAAATATTGGGATATGCGCGAACTTTATCTCAAGGCGCCGCCTAAGATTGCAGGGCGCATGGAGATTTTTGCCAGGAAGTTCCTGGGAGTGACCTTCGGCGAATTCGTGCATGGCTTTACGCTAGACAGGCTCCCGCAGGAAGATAAAATCAGGGTTTACCGCAAAAATGTAGCGTTACTTGTTAAGGCCTGGTTTTTGACTTGGGATTCCCGTCTGGGGTTGCAGAAAGGCGCAGGGCAATCAATCAATGATATGAAGCCGGAGAATTTCATTTATAGTTATCGTTTAGACAGCGTTCTCTTTGTAGACTTGGACCAGGCAGAATCTTATAAATTTAATCGGTTCCTGCATAGCCTGCTTATTTATATCGCGGATTTAAGGAGTTTCGGAACATTTACAGGCTTAGGTTTTATAAATAAGCGCAGGGAAGTAAATCGCAGCGTGATTCGGGAAGTGTTAACGGGAGGATTTGTAGATGCAGTTGGCAGAGAAAACGCAGAAACGATGTTCAACCATTTTCTTAAATCCGTTAAAGCCAACTCTACCGAAGGGCTTATCGTTTCCGCCGCGCTTGAAGAATTAAATTCTGTTCAGGATTTCCCCGCCGCCATGCCTGTAACCCGCGATCCCGACCGTTCCCCCTCCAGGCAGGAGCTGGATGTGATCCTGGCTGCCTTCGGAGGCCAGGATGCTTTGGCAGCCAAAGGTATCACCTTAGATAGCGCCAACACCGTCATCAGCCCAAGCTTAGCCGCCCCTGCGGAGGTAAGAGGAGGCATCCTCTACGTCAACCCCAACACCCTAAGGGGCCCTCCGGAGCAGCTCAAGGTCATCTTCCAAGGACATGAATTAGCCCACCTCCTGGGCAAGGATGAAACTGAAGCCCGCCAATTTACCTTAGACTACCTTACCAAGAATAACCTTCTGGAAAGCCACATCAGGTTCCTTGCCTCCAATGATATCGGATTGGCGGCGGATGAGGAATTTATGGAGCAGCTTGAATTGGAAACTGAGATTAACAATAAGATTCCCGTTTATCTAAGATATCTATATGACGTTTCGCAAAAAGGATGTTTATATCATAAGGAAGGTGATAATTTAAAGGATCATCTTGGGGCGATGTTGCGGGCTTTAGATAACGTGGAAAATTTTGACGACGTCCTGCCTTCTTATGCTGTGGATATTATCAGGGAAGAACGCGAATTCTTCCTTTGGTTTATCCTGCTGCACGATATAGGTAAATATTCCACTAAGAAAATAGAAAACGGAAGACCAACGTATCTCGGTCATGCCGAAGAATCGGTAGAGATTATAAAACGGAATAAACTTGCCTCTATGCTTGATTCTAAAGAGCGCGATTCTTTGTTGAAAGTCATCGGATTGCATATGAGATTGTTTAACCAGTATGGTTTAAGGCCAGAAATCATAAATTATCTTATGAATGAAGGCATAAGTTTAAAAGAATTCGAACTGCTTATTTATGCAGATTTTCTGGATATGGCCTGGCGTAATCAGGCAAACCAGAATTTTGACAAGGATATGGCTAAGATCAGGAATGCGATCGCGTTTTTGGAGAATTATAAGTTACGCTTAATTTTGGACAGGCGCACCAACGGAATAATTAAAAGGAAACAAGCGCATATTTATAGTGTTATAGATGTAATGAACAATTTCATGAATAGAAATTTCGAGGCGCTTTATGAGAATTTTGACGAGAAAACTCCAGTAAACAAGGGAGAATATTTCTCTAAGCTGTCCGAGTTATATAAGGTATACCAGAGACTATCGGAGGATTCCAGGTCGGTTTTGCGTATAGCAACTATATTTCATGATATCGGCGCTTTGAAAAAAACAAGAGATTGGCGGCACAATCAGATTGGGGCTGTCAGGGTAAAGAAAATATTGCAAGATGCAGGATATCCGGAGAAATTTGTAGAAAAAGTATCCGCCGTAGTGCTTAACCACGGCGCGATCGTGAATTTCGGGGTAGACTATCTCCCAGAGGACTTTGCAGATTTTGACCAAGAGACGATTGACATCCTTCTTCTATTGGCATTCTTTGATTTAAGCGGCAGGGCTGCCAGCAATATGTGTGCTCCTGAAAAAATAAACGTTTTAATTAAAACAAGAGAAAATTTATCCCCTTCAGAGTGGTTTTATCTTGGTCGTTTGACCAATATGTTCTCTCCTCCCGTTTCGTTTTTAGACATGCCAAATACTAAAAATACAGAAGAAATTATAGCAGCTTTTGAACGCCAAGGGTCCTTAAACAGCTCTCTTATCAATAATTTGAATCATTTTATACGGGTTTATGTCTTTGTGATCTTTGCCGAGATCGGAAAGCGCTCTTATGATAATTTTGCCAAATTGCTAAGCCTAATAAATTCACGGATAGAAGAATGGAAGGAGCATTATGGAGCGGTAAATTCGGTAATTATTGATACGGACATCGACTTTATGGCATTAGGCGAGGAAGATAGGAATAAATATATAGAATCATTGGAGCGGATTTTAGAAGTTGGTTTACCGGTCCCGCTTATTATCGCAGAGGACGACGGAGTTCTTACCGTAAGAATAGTTTTGGGAAAAGCAGGCAGCCTTACTAAAAATGAAAAAGAGGCCTTACAGCCAAAGTCCGGTTCCGCTTCGGTAAAAAATAAACCTATATTTTTTACCGGAAAAGAAAGCGTTTTCCCATTTGCCGATCGCTCTGCAAATGGCCATAATTTTAAGACTGTTCAAAACGCCATTGTTAAGTTTGGTGGCATAGAAGAGGTTTTAAAGGGCGAAATCAATGAATATATTCATTGTTTTGAAATAGTCAGAGGCATTGACACAACAGCGCAAAGCCTGGATTGTTACCAGACTAAAATCGTAGAATTATTGCGTGTTCGCAATGTGCATTTTTCCTGGGCTCCTGCCGGATGGAAAATCGGCGCCTGCATTGGCATTTTGGATAACAACAAAAGAGAAGAACCGGTTATTATTATTCCTCGCGATGTAACCAGGGAAACAGTCGCCCATGAAATACGCGCCGTTTTAATTCCAAAATTAACGCACAAAGAAAACTTATTAATTGAAAGTGACTCCCCATATTATTTGAGGCGTTCATTGGGGCTGCAACGTCGTTTAAGAGAGGCAATGAAAAATAATTTTGGTCAGATTTCGGATTGGCAAAATAAATCTACTTTCCCCGCCACCATGCCTGTAACCCGCGATCCCGACCGTTCCCCCTCCAGGCAGGAGATGGATGTGATCCTGGCTGCCTTCGGAGGTCAGGATGCTTTGGCAGCCAAAGGTATAACCTTAGATAGCGCCAACACCGTCATCAGCCCAAGCTTAGCCGCCCCGGCAGAGGTAAGAGGCGGCATCCTCTATGTCAACCCCAACACCCTAAGGGGCCCTCCGGAGCAGCTCAAGGTCATCTTCCAAGGACATGAATTAGCCCACCTCCTGGGCAAGGATGAAACCGAAGCCCGCCAATTTACCTTAGACTACCTTACCAAGAACAACCTTCTGGAAAGCCACATCAGGTTCCTTGCCTCCAATGATATCGGATTGGCAGCGGATGAGGAATTTATGGAGCAGCTTAGTATTGAACATCAAGGCAGAATTATAATTGTCGCCGGTCCCTCCGGGGTAGGCAAGAGCGCCCTGATTAGCAAACTTATCCATGAACATCCTGAGAGATTCGCCCACCCGGTTACAATAACCACTCAACAGGGGCAGGCAGATACAGGTTTTGGAATCAAGGATAACGATAAAGAGTATATATCTCAGGAAGAATTTGTGCATTTAGTGCATAGGCAGGCTTTGTACTTATTAAATAGAGGCGACCGCTATCTATCCGGAATAAGAAGAGCCGATGTCAATGAGGCAACAGCCGCAGGCAAGGTCATATTATTAGAGGCCTCCTCCCGGGATAAGCTCGATGCCTTAAAGGCAGAATTTCCCGCTGCGCCTGTAATCTTAGTGTCTCCGATATCCTTAGAAGGCCATAAATCAATACCTGTTGCGACAAAGATACTCTTTGAGAGGTTGATAGGTAGCGTCTCCATAAACGCAGATGACTTTCAGTATTCTGAAGGAACAAAAGAGTTGATTAAGCCGGTATTGGCAGAGATTAAGCATAATCTTTTATTTGCTTCTAAAGAGAGTGCCGCCTTGAATATGTCGACTGCCCGCAAGCTGATAAAACAGGCCAAAGAAGCATTATTGGATATTAAAGGCAAAGAAGACGGCTCGCCATCCGAGTTCATTAAGGCGATATTGGCGAATCTAAACCGGATTCAAATTGACCTCGAATCAACGATCTGCGCCTTAAGTGAATTTATCGGATTAAATAAACAGGGGAGGCTCGCGGCAACCGTTATTAATAAGGACCAGGCCACGTTGCGCGATGCCTATGCCGAATTTGAACGTCAGGTGTTTCGTTTATCTGGGATTACAACGGAAGAAAAATCCAAGGTTATCGGAGTGCTCGCTTTTGATGTGGATAAAACGCTTGCCGAGAGAAACAGTCCTCTGGATACCCCTATGTTAAAGGTTATTACGCGCTTGATAGAGGCGTTCAACCGTTTATCCAAGAGGGCCGGCCTGGAGATAAGATTTGCAATAATCACAGGGCAGTCGCTTGAAAAACAGAAGGAGCGCCTCGAGCCTTTATTGCACCCCGGCCTTACTATTTATGCAAATGAGGCTACCCAAAAATATGTAGTAACGGATGATTTGGATTTCAGGGAGGATTTATCTTACAGGAAAGGCTTTGCTGACGATTCCCAGAAGAGCGCCGTAATAGAGGCAATAAGAGCCACCATTATTTATAAATTCCAAAGCGCAAACACCCCTGAGCCTATTAAGTCAGCGTTAAAGGAACTTCTGGAAGATGCGGGAGAGGCGAGCGAGGTTAAGGATGATGTTATATTGGACAGGGGGACGCAGCTCGCTTTTAAATGCGACTTAAACCAGGCACAAAGAGAGTATCTTGCTGACCACCTGCGCCAGGAGCTCAAAAAACGCGGAGTCCGCGGGTTAAACGTCAGGGTATCCGGCAAGACTACTGTTTCGGTTTACAGGTCGGGAGTCAGCAAGGCAACAGCAATACAGGACTTAACCGAAACCCTGGGCATCTTTCCGGAGGATATTATTTATTTCGGTGACGAATTCGGCACGGATGGCAACGACCTCCCGATCAAATTCGTTACCGGGATAAACGTTATAAGCGTGGGGCCGAGGCAACATCTTAGCGCAGGGATATTATGGTTAGGGGAAGGAGTGAGATTCACCGCAGATATCTTAGGGATGGTATCCGGGTTTATAGAGGAGAGCTTAGGTGAGGATGGCGCATTCAGTATGCCCGGGTTAGTGGAGTATTTGCGCGGAATTATGCCGGCTCGTATTAATGTCGAGGAGAAAATTGAGCAGGTCCGCACCGCCATAAATGATGAACAAAGAAAATTTTTAGAGCAATTGGGCTTATTGAAGCTGGGCGAAGCTATCTCGGATACCGTCGCCTCTGCCTATTGCATCCCGGATGATTTTATAACTGTTGCTATGCGCCGCCTCCCTTATGATTATCTTGAGGAAAGCAGCCAGGATGTGCTCAGGATAGTCGTAGAGGAATGCTGGGAGGCGTACCAGCTTTACCTGAGAGGGGATGCTGCGTGGCCATTGGTGGACGTTTATAACATTTCCTCGGTGCTTTCCGAAAAACAACTTCATTATACACAGCTTATTGCTGTTTCGGCGGAGCCGGCAGACAATATTGAAAATATTTTATCCCAAGAAGCGTTGCGTTGCGGATTATGGGAATTTTCATATCAGGGAGTTGCGTTATGCGGTATGAATATGATAGATCGCAAGAGGGGGTATGCCTTTGCAAATACCAGGCTTCAGCAGGCCTATCGCCAGGAAGGGGTAAGAACCGCATCCAGGAGGAGCATGCTTATCCAGCATCGGAAAGAATTCTTCCAGTTTGTATTGCATGCAGCTACCCTTCAGAATATTGAGCGCATGCTTGATTATAAGAAAGAAACGCTAAACCCTTACATCATATTGGTGCGCGATATCTTAAAGAGCTCTTTATCTGCCCCGGACCGCGTCGTGTTATCCGGCGGCTCGTTACCCGCAGGCTTGCAAAGCATGAACCCCGTTAACCTCGGGGAGGTAGCTATTTCCGGCGGGGATAAGGGTCTTGATAGCGGATTTAAATCTGACTCCTGCCCGGAAGCTTATCTTGACCGGCTCCGGCAGATTTTTGGTTTTGTTGCACATTATATTGATGGCCCGCCGTTAAAGGTTAATGTTGTAATCGAGCCGGTTCAAGACCGCCAGCCTTCTATGCGGTATGAACTATCCACCAATACCGTTCATGTCCAGGCGTTATTATTGGCTGAGCCGGTCCCTCTTGAATACGCCCAGTTCATAATTCATCACGATTTCATTCTGCATGCTTACCGCGGACTTTCCGAAGAAGAAGCCTCGTGGGAGTCGGTATTATTCTTGCTTCAAAACCCGGATTTTATCGGTGTCATTTCTTCGTTCTTTGCGGCAGGTTCTCTCATAAAGATTGATACGGATGATGTTTTCTTGGCTGCCATGCTTGCCAATATCATCCCCCAGGCAAAGCGGGTTGCTGTGCTTAAGATGCTTCTTGACGATAGCTTTATATTCGGGAGTAAGTTGAGGGGCTATGTAGATGCGCATTATTTTAGATACCTTATCAGCAGGTTGAAAAACCGCCCCCTTGTTTTGGCAGGGGCGTTCGAAGAAATTATCAACGAATGGCCGGAATTAAAAGAATATCTGCAGATAGCCGGTCTGGGGGCTGTTAAAAAGAATTCCAAAAACGCGCCCTACCGTCTCCCCGTTCCGGCATCCAGCCGGTTCCATGGACAGGGTGTTCGTGGGGACTACCGGGAGTATTACAAGATCCTTAAAGAGAGAAAGTCGTTCTTAAGACAACTCTTGGGCCGCGCCCCGCCCAGGCACCGGATCATCATCACTACGGATTTATCTCTTACCCGGGGTAATGTCGCTGCTTGCGGCATCGATAACCGCATCGTTTATATCCACCCGTATTTCTTCGAACTCAGCGAAGCCAAACAACTTGAGATCCTTTACCATGAGCTCATCAGCCATATAGAAAAGGGCATCCGTAGCGAAGATGCTGCGATGGCTGACACAGAGGATTTTTCTTCTTTTTGTCTTGAAAAGAAAGCGGTTTCTATTTCCGATAAGGCAATCGGCAATAACGGTTTTATCAGCCTTAAGGTATCCAGAGCCAACGGCAGGTCCGAGTCTTACCGGGTTAGGCTTGTGCCGCCTTCTGAATATGCGTTATACAGCGAAATGCTCCTATCCGTCCGTGAAGAAGAGAAAATAATCGAGCGTGAGTTTTGGGTGATGTCCGACGATGAGGACGAAAGGCGTAACCCCGCAGGCAGGATGTTCGGGCTTATGGCGGCAGAGCTGCGTTTGGCCAGCAAAAAAGCGGCAGAATCCCATGTCCTTGCCTTCTTTGCGGTTGAAGATACGGACGGGAACTTTATAGGTGCCAGGCTATTGTATAAGCTGCAGCATATTTCTGAATTGGGGCTGGAGGCTATTCAGGGGGTTGACGCCATTCGTCAGGAATTCCAGGGGCGCGGGGCAAACGGCGGCATAGGCATCGGGACGCGGCTGAGGTCTATTGCCTTTGAGTGGTTAATAAAGAATGGATATCTGCTTTGCGCCGAACTAGTGCCTTTTGACAATGAGCCCGATCTTAAAAGCCTAAAGCGGGCAGCTTGGCTGCAGGGGGCGCATTTTAATAAAACCAGCGTATATTTTGTCAAAGGCGGAGAAGGCGCTTGGTGGTATGTAGTGAGACTCACCAAATGCCCGCTTATTCATATTCTGCGGGAGCTATTAATTGCAGTTAGTTCTGTTTCAAAGCGGCTCATTTCAGGCGTTATCGGCCTCGGTTTAATCCGTCTTGCCTACCTCTCCGTGGCTGGTGGGAGGCAAGTAACAGGAACCGAGGCTATTTTAACAGAGAACTCAGGATGCGATGTGGGTCCTGGTGCCCGGACGACTTCCCCGGGAGACCTCACTGGGACCCCTCGTATCCCTGAGTTTATCAGGCATAAGACCTCTACAAAACAAAAGACCTACCCCGCCAGGCTTAGAGGAGAAATAATTAAACCTACTGCAGAAGAGTTGAATAACCTCAAGCAGTATTTCGGAAAGAATGAAGTAACATTCGTAGATAAGACTGTGACCGGCAAGATTGCCGATACCGGAACCAACCCCGGTAAAATATCGATATTGAAAGCCCTGGCTTCCCGCGCCCCGCCGTTTAACCCGGATAATCCCTCCTCCCGGGCCTTTCAGGTATTAATCAATGACATCATCCGCCATGAAACCAAAGAACTGGAAACCGGCTCCCACCAGCTCGCCTGCCAGGCAAGCCATGAGTATTTCAGAATCCACCAGAAAGAGTTGAGTCAATTATTAGAAGCAGTCGCTTTGGCTGATATCAAATTAGATGCAGAAGAGGCAGAGTATCTTAGCGGCCAGGCAATATCAGAAAAAAAGAATAGAGAAGCCGTCTTAAGGGCAAGGGTTCTGTTTTCGTTTGACTTAACAGCAATATTATCGTTGTTAAGGGTGACGAACTTTAAGGAGTTCTTAAACGGGCTTTTAGACAATCCCCGCGTACTGGTAGTAATAAGCACCCGCGCAGGAGATACCGCCGCGGTATCCAGGAAATTATCGAGCGAGTTAACGAGGGAATTCCAGCAAGATCATGTATTGTACGCTCCAGACGGAATCAATAATAAGGCCCAGGTTCTTCTGGCTTGGATGGAGGCAAACGGGATTACCGCCGAAGATATAGTGCATATTGATGATAGGTCCGTAGAATTCATGGCTTTTGATTCTCTGCGCAGGGCATTTGGCAGAAGAGGGGCACGGATTGCATTTGTTGATATGGAAGCAGGCAGCGCCGCAGAGGCGTTTGGCGGGCTTTTGGATTTTGTTGAGTCAGCAGGGGTATCGATTACTACGCAGACTCTCGGAGGACCGCTTGCGGATGCCATAAGCGGGATGCGGGATTGGAGAGCCGAGCATATCGAGACGCTTAATAAACGCACCAGCAATCCATTTTACAGCGAACTCCAGGCAGCCGCAAAGGATATCTATCACAGGCACAAGATTTACGCGCTTGCGGCTAATGAGCGCCTTGCGTTTGTTAATGCCGTCTTTGAAGGCGAAAGATACGCGCGGGTACGCCACGCCGTTAGCGTCTTGTATCAGCGAATCCGGGAGCAGGGTTTCTCTCCCGATTCCAGCCTCACTGCCGAGCAGTATTATATGTTGGCTAATATATTATCGGAAACGGAAAACAAATATTCTATTATAGAGAACCGTTATATCCGTTTCGGGATGAACCTTGTCTTTGATATCTGGGAACAGGAGAAGCGCATATTAGAGCAGATGCACCTGCTTGGAGAGATTAGTAAAGAATTAGCCGCCCCCGGCAGCGGCAATCTGCCGCTTATTGCTGCTATGCAGGACCTGCACGGCGGGGCGCGCAGGGCCATGGCGCTGGCGGGTTTTGTCATGGGTCTGCCGGCAGGGCTCTATAGTCAAGTTACAACACTGGAAGACCTCAAGGCCCTTCTGGCAGAATACGGCATTGATGTTAAAAAAAATGGCGTGCGCTTTGTAGGCCTTAGCGATAAATACGACCGTGGTAATGATCCTATTGCAGCGTTTGAATTGGTAAAGTGGCTTAGGGATGAAGGCAAGGCCAAGCCTTTTGCCGGAAACCACGATGACTGGCGCACCTGGGGGGTATTGGGGATACACCTTTTATTTGAGGGCGGTATCGATTATAAATCCCCCGATGTCAAGAACCACCATATTGCCTATTGGTCGCGCGAGGCCTTTATGCATTCCGGATGGGGGGACATAGAGCTGGAGCAGGTTAATCAGCGCAGATTTAATCAGGCAGTGGCAGCAGTAAATAAGATTTTGTCCCTAAACGGTATTACAGAATTATCTCCGATAGACCTTTCAGCCGTGCGTGCGCGGGATGAGGCGGAGTTAAAGAGCCTTAAGAAGCAGAATGCCTTGATACGCCAGCAGAATGAATTGAATAAGGACGACCCCGCTTATGCAAGGCAGGCAGAGCTGCCTCTTCCCGATATCTTCAAGAATACCCTCGCTTATCTGCGCGTGAAGACAGAGGAGTATAACCAGCGCATCGCTGCCTTAAATGAGACCCGTCAGCTTGACCTGCCTTTGATAGAGTTCAAGGAAGTCAATCTTGCCAATTACTGGCGCGACCAGGAGATTATCGAGCGTGCGCTTTGGGAGCTTAAGAATTTCCGTCTTTTTTATGTGGATGTCCTGGGGAACCTGCATATGCATAATATACTGCCCATTGATTATGAGAGTCTCCGGGGCGGTTTCGCCGTTGAATATAAGGGGCTAAGAGGCCTGCCTGCCCTAGAGCTTATGGCTGAAGATATCCGCGTTTTCTTCCAGGATATGGATACTATACCGGATTCCATGGAGTTCCGCAGGAAGATGTGGGATGAATTAGGGGAGGCCTTTACAATTATTAACAGTTGGTATTCGGATATTGATGCCCATGCCAAGGCAGTATCGGTAAAGAAGTTCGTGGAGGCAGGAGGGCTTGAGGGGCTTGGCCATGAGATCCTGGGGCATGTCGCACAGGCCTTTGTGGACAGGGAGTCTACTACCTTTGTTGTCTGGGGGCATAATGAGCGCAAGAAATTCGCAGAGAGCCAGACCAGCCTGCCGTATATCTATCTCTATCCCGCCCTGAATAGCGGCATACTTAACATAGATTATGAGATGTCGGAAGGATATTCCGACAGGGGAGCAGTAGTTACTTTCTTCAAGCGCGATGCCGAAGGAATGATTACCGGCTTGCGCAGGTGGGGGTATCGTGATGACTCCAAGATTATTGAAGACCTCACCTTTGAGGATACCGGAGGCTTAAGCGCGGAGCAGCTAGAGATGCTTGCCACGCTCAGCGACGGCGAAGGGTTTATGCGTTGGTATATGGCCAAGGCCGCAGCACATATAAACGAAGAGGCAGGACATCTCCTGTCTCTTGCTAAGCGTTCCAAGCGTCCCGATAAAGAAGCCCGTGCGAGGTCGGCCATGATAGAAGCCAAAAAGCATTTAGGAGATCATGACCCCTCTTCAAGCTCGCGTCCTCTTAGCACGGAGGAAGCGCAGGAGCTAACCGGCATAATAAGCCGCTACGAGGCGGAATTTAGCGATAGCCCGGGTGTTTTTTATACCAGCGCAAGGCGCGGGTTTTTAGCAGAGCAGTCAAAAGTAATATCCATACTTAGCGACTTAGGTTACCGCCAGCTCTCCGAGAGATTAAAAGGCGCCATTGTAATCAATGCCCCCCCGCAGCTTGCCGCTGACCTGCGCCGATTCGAAAAGGAGCACCGCCTTAAAATCTATCAGTGTAATACTACTTTTGATTACAGGGACTACATCATTGTCCATAGGCCCAGCCGCATTAAAAGCCGTTTAGCCCACGAAATTTCAGCACTTCAAGGAAATCCCGAAGAAGAAAATAAAAAACTGGAAGAATTTGTTTATTCTTTAAGCAGCATAGGAAAGAGGAGCCTTATCTTTGCCGATGAGCGCCGCCTGCTGAAGTTATCGGAAAGGTACCCTGATTTTGCCAGAGACGGGATGCTGGTAGGCGATCTCGCCCGTTTGATCGCCAGGGAAGCAGGGTTGCCGAAACTCTACCAGGAATTTCTCTATAAGGCGGGCATGGTACACGACCTGGGCAAGGGGCTGCCGTTGGTTGAACTTTATTACCATTCCAGCATCAGGCCAGGGCGCTTCTTTAACGGCTGGATGGCCGTATTACATTCCCGCTTGACCATAAGCATTTTAAAGAACGACGGAATCAAGCCTATGTCCTGGGAACGGGAAGTTCTTCTGCACCACGGGTATTATAAGAACCTGCATTTCAGCAGCGCGATAGTCAGGAGGTTGTGGGTAATCCTTGTACTCGCCGACCACACCGTTTCCAGGCATCTGAGGCGTTCCCATCGCAGGAACCAGCCGCAGGGGATCAGGTTTAATAATACCATCGCGGAATTAGAAAAATACTTTAGTCCTTCTTATGGCATTTTAGGAAAAGGCAGGGGGGTATTGCCTGAAGAGGAAAGAGAGATACTGGACATTGTCAAATCCCTGGGAAACAACCCTGAATTTATTAAGATACTGAATTTCGCCTTAAGCGGCGAACTGTCCGTAGACGAGCTTTACGCTAATACCTCCGTTTCTTTTGCGGAATCAAAAGAGGAATTTGTTTCTTTCCTTGCAGCAACATTTGAGGAGGGGGCATTTGTTACCGTTGAAGACATTTCACGCGAGATACCTTTATTTTTGCTATCCAGCGCAAACTCCGAATTTATGCTAGATATCCTTAGGCAGCTTTGTATAGAAAAGAAGGTTGCCGCGCTGGAGCTCCCCGGGGAGGGAGAGGGATATCTCCTGCTGGATTTAAAAAAGGAATCTGTCCGGCACAGCCCCCTCGCCGATAAGGCAGAAGGTTCGTGTTTTTATGCCGGGTTTGCCAGCGGCATCAAGGATATATTAGAAGGGGGGCATTTTAAGTTTCTGCCGCGCAATGTACGCAGTTATTTTTTAAAAGAAGAATATACTGCCCTTGCCCTTAATAGGAAGGCGGCAGTAGACCTTTTTATAGAGGCCTACGTCGGAATGGCCAGGCTATTTACTGAATATCGCTCGGAGGATTTATCAAAAGGGGAAATCCGGGATTACATAAATAATTTTGTAGACAGTTTTTTCTCCGAAGAAGGCCTCCGGAAAACATGGGAAGATGGGCGTTGCCGCGCGTTGGGTATCCCCAAAGAAACTCCTATGCCCGAAGAAGTCAGGAACAGCTTTTCAGAATTATCCGCTAACAAAAAATACCTCCAGGAGATACTGTTTCAGATGGCGTTAGCGTTTTCTGATTTATCCCGCAAGATGCCCGCGACAAAAACGCTCCGCCAGAAAAAAGAGCTTATCAGCCGGCTGGAGGATGTTATGCGCCACGCCTTATTCAGGTTGTCTGCTATCCAGAGTCCCCCGGTGCCAGGCTTTTTATATAATCCGGACGACCCCTTTTACTCCAAGATGATAAGTTTTTACAGCCATATCTTCGCAATAGTCTTTGAGCCGTCCTATGCCAGTAAGCCTACCTTGATGCTATATCTGGATGCCGAATTAAAAAGGCAGGCGCTTTTCGGGAGCAGGGATTTTTATAAAAGCGACAAAGACCGAGCCAATGCAGGCGCTTTAAATGCATTTCCGGGCTTCTACAATGCCTTTGCCGCTATCTTGGGTTGGGATATTCCCCGGGAAGATAGCGCAAGAGAAGATTTAAGCGCAAGCCAGATGGGCAAATATATCAGGGAGGCAGAAGCCGAGGCCGAATCTGCGGCGGAAGAATATCTCCGTTACGGGGTTCTGCCTTCGGGGATGGCGGGGCTCTGGCAGGATTATAAATATAATCTTATGATAGACGAAAAAGAGGAACCCGGATTGCTAAAGAGGCTTTTATTGTTACGCAGCGCACTGGAAAAGATATCTTTAATCTGTGCGGCAGCGAATGCCATGGACTTCGGGGATAAGAAATTTCAGGAAATCAGCGCTATGAGCGGCTTTAAGGAGGAACAGTGGCTTTGCGCTCAACTTGAGATCGAGAAGAATAACGGCTTAGAGGTTAATCATATTGATAAGTTTTTTGAGATATTGGCAGGGGCGATGCTGGAATGGGAGAAGAAAAAGAGGCACGGGCAGCTAAATTCTGACAAGGGGCGGCCCAAGGCAATTATCCTTACTGACAATGCCGGAGAGACGGTATTGGCGATGCTTTTAGTGCAGTTCCTGCTGGATTTGGGATTTAACGTGGTAATCGCCAGCCGCGATACCCCGGTGATTAACGATATGACCGCAGAGGACAGCTCGAGCATGTTAAGGATGTTCAGGCGCAAAGGTTATTTTAGGGACTACAGCAGCGAGCGTCTAAAAGTTATCTCTTCCGGTTCGCGCATCTTTGCTACGCCCATAACGCAACTGAGCTCCGCTTTTGAATTGGAATACAGATCGGCCGATACGGCTTTTGTGATTGCCATGGGGCAAGGAAATGCCGAAAGCCTCTGGCAGGCAAAATGGGATAAGCCTTTCATACATATCCTCTATGCCAAGAACCCGGAGAAGATAGAAGAGATCTCCACTTCTCTTGCTAAACGCGCAAGCCTGTTATTGGTGAATATGCCGGGCCCCCCTCAGGAGAACAAGAGGCTTTGCCTGCAGGACGCCCCTGAATTACTCGCGGCACTATATGCCTTAGGAGGCATTCAGGTTATCCATGAAGAAAAGATATATATTATTACTGAGGAGTTTAACCCTGAAGAGATGGTTGCGGAATTCGCCTCCTGTTTTAAGGGCAAAGGAATCATTCTTGACGCTTCAGACGGGACGATTTACTTAGGTAAAGTAGAGATAGGCGAAGGGGTAAGCATTAAAGGCACCGGGCAGACCGTCCTCAGGGGCGGGGTGATAGTTAACCCTGGAGCCAGTATTGAGAATTCCAGGATTGAGATCCCCGCCATAATCAAGAAGGACGAGAAAGTCGTAGATAGGCACTTCGTGATTACAGAGCCGGGGGTCATAACCCGCCTGCGCCGCGAAAAGGTCTATATCAATGGTAAAATTATAGAGCATGATACGGGGGATGCCATCAAGATAGGAAAAGGCAAGAGCGAGATAGAGGTGCTTAAGAACCCCGTTCCCTCAAGGCTATGCGCCTTATCATTGAATAAGCCCCTTGCCACTGCTTTAAGCAAGAAGGGGGTAGAGATAATTGGTGACATGGCCACGATTTTTGTATCTGACCAGGCCAGGATAGAACCCGGAGTAACCCTGCGCGCGCATGTTATTATCGCCGGAGAAACGGCGGTCGGAATCGGGGCAGACATCGGGCCGGAGGTGCGCCTGGATAACTGTTATGTCGGCAATAGAGTTAAATTGACTAATCTGACGGCGATAGACTGTGTTTTTCACCCAGGGGTCGAAATAAATGGAGTTAAGTCTCTCTCCGGCGAGGAGGCCTATCCTTATCCTCGCCAGTCTATTCCCGAGGGCATGAGTTTAACGGGCGTTATCGTTGACCCTGAGCTAGTAAAAGGCGTCAGCGGAATTACGGCGCTTAGATTTAAAAGCAAGACCAAGAGCCGCAGTTATAGTCTTATCCCGGGGGCAAAGGTAGACCCGCAGTTAAGCCTTGCAGAAATAAAAGTTTCTTACCCTGAGCTCTTGGAGTCTCTTAAGAGGCAGTCCGAGGAGAGTATTTCCGTTGCCAGTAAATCCTTCCGCGACGATAAACAAATCACCGCTACCCACCTGAGAAAGATTAATGAGACAATAGAGCTGATTTTGAACGACCCCATCTTTGATTCTTTGAATTGGTACGAAGCTAAAGGTATTATCTGGCAGATTATATGGCTCTATGCCAAATCGCCATTCTACCATGAAAAGAAGGATGCCGATAAGGCAGCCTTAAGGGACGTCCCTCACCTGGTGGCTGTCTTGGACGAGATAGACGGTGTCAGCCGGGATGAGGTTATACGCAGGCGCCTTTCTTTTGCTATGGAGATAGTGGCCTTATCCAATATTAACGTCTTTGACCGTGCCAAGGCATACCGGGAAGATGACCCTGCTACCCAGCTTGTCTTAAACTTTGAGAAGATTATGAGTTTGGTGAGAAACAGGATGCATCCCGACACCATATCCTATGCCTTCAGGAGGTATTTCGTTTTAGAGATGACCAAGGAGGTAATAGATTGCCTGTTAGAGATTCCGGAAATGGAAAGGGAGGGTAAGACGGTTATCTTTAATATTAATAATGCCGGTGAGGCCATTTATTCTTTAGTTTTGATTCGCGAGATTTTAAATTTAGGATATAAAGTAGTTATGACTGCCAATGAAAAGCCGATTGATGATAACTACGATGTAATAGACCTGACAGAGTTATTGGGCAATCCTTTCGTAATACGCCCGGAGTTCCTTGGCGAGTTTATCGCATCCGGACGCCTTTGCATGATTTCAAACGGTTCATGCACGTCGGGATTAAACCTTGCGGATGTCTCAAAGCAGTTTTATGAGCTGGCAACAAACCGCAATACCGTGCTTATGCTTTCGGTAGGCTACGACCTTACCTGGGATACGCAGGATTACTTCTTGCCTTTTAATACCGCCTCTTTATTTTGGATAAAGAATAAAATTATCATAAAAGGAGGCTTGGATTTAAGCGAGTTGCGCGGGACAGCGATGGTCCTCTTCAGGAGAAAAAGCGAAAAAACCAGCCCCCGCCCTTCCCACAACTTCACCCTTTCTACCCAGCTCCTGGCTGCCCTGGCGTGCGCTTTAACTCTAAGGTTTAAGCCGGCGGCAGGATTCTACCGCACATTCAGGGCAGGTTATAAGGTGGCCCTCTACAGGACAGCCAAACTCGGAGGCATCAGGGGTTCTCCCGTATTGAAGCACCTCTTTGCCTTCTTTTACCGCATTGCGGACAACAGCATCACCGCCTCCGAGATAAATTCCCTCAAACAGGAACTAATCCTGGCCTTGCAGAAAAAGGAACTCAATCTTACCAGGAAAGAAATCAATTCCTTCATCAGGCAGCTGAAGCGCCATGAATCTGCCAGGAATGAAATCGGGGGCTTAAAAAAGCAGTATCAGGAATATTTAGAAGTAAGACAGAGGCGTTTTAAGTTCGGGATTGACCCGGGGAGATTTCTACCAGAGGATTACGCCGAAATCATCAAAAACCGCGAAACCAATCGCCCTGACGGCCGCCCCCTGGCGGTTATGGTTTTCTGCTCTTATGATTGGAACAAGGCTTTTAGCAGTAGCTCATGCAGGGAGATGACATCCGCTTTTATCAAAAACGGATACAGGGTTATGTATTATGTTGTCGGTTCGCGCGTGAAGTTAATTTCGGCTTTGAAAGATGCAACTTGCGATGAGGCAGCTTCGGTAATACTGTTTGGCGGGCACGGAACTCCGGAAGGAATCCTCCTGGGCAAGAGGGCACGCCTGCGCATAGAAAACTATGATTTGTTAGCCGGCGCAGGCTTAGATTCCGTTCTAAAAGAAAACGGACGGGTGATCCTGAATTCCTGCAGCACAGGAAAGGGGAGGGATAAGAATCCTAATATCGCCAATATGCTCTCCAGGTTATGGAAAAACAAAAATCCGCTTATCTTGGCCCCGACCGTAGAATCCTTCTCCCCCAGGATCCGATTCGGGAAAGACGGAGAGGTGGAGGATGCCTCATTTTTGCATTACACCAATAATAAGGACCGGCTAACTGACCTGTTTTGTTTATTGTTAGTGTTTTCCATCGGGATAATGTTATGGCATTGTTTAATCTGGTCGTTAAAAGAAGAGGCGAGCAATCTGAGTCTGATATTATTACTGGGGTCCAGTATCTTAAGCAATGTTGCCACATTCTGGTCATCGCTGAGCCGGTCATTTCAGAGAAACTTAGACAATATCTATTGGCGTTTTATGCACCGCTATTTCTACACCTATCGTATCAATGCCCCAGAGCAAAAAATATCCCAAAAACAGACTGTTAAATTCTGGAAATATTGTGGCCCTGGCTCTACCTGGTTTGCTTCAACCTTTCCGTGGCTGGTGGGGAAGCGAACTCTAATGGCATCCAGGGCCACAGTATACTCTAAAGCTCCGGAGAAGCCAAAGAAACGCTTCCAGCCGAATTGGCGCAAGGTATTTGCAGTCTTGATGATGGCTACCGTTCTTATCGCAACCATCGGCTTCAAGGCCGGCAATATCATTACCCTTTCAAATGCTTACGGTTATTCCTATAGCGAGCAGCCTGTAGCATCCGAGATTGCCGAAGTAGATTTTACTCCCCAGGATGTCTCTGCGGATTTAAGCGGAGCAGATGTTATCTCTTATTTTAACAGCACGGCAGAATGGCAGGAAAGCCTTTTTTCCGGCATAGGGGCAGTTAAAGTAAATTCCAACTGCGTAAGCTCTGAGGGGTGCCTGGAGTTAACTTCGGTAGACGGCGGGATAACGGCAATTACATCGCCGGTTAATCTGGACCTGCATGCCAAGCTCCCCTTTATGCGTTTTAACGTAAGCGATCTGGAGAGCGCAGAGCAGACCGCCCTCTATCTTTATACTACAGACGATGATTTTTATTACTGGAATATCGGGTCATTTGATTATGCTACAGACGGCTGGAACGAAATCGTGCTGAACAGGAGCAATTTTTCGGTTGTCGGCTCTCCGGACTGGTCCAGGATTAACAAGGTAGGGGTGAGGATAAAATCAACTCCCGGGGCAACGCTCAGCGTAATCTTTGATGAGCTGGCAGTGCTTCCCGAGACCCTTACGCAAGGCGTCGTAATCCTAACCGATGATGACTTAAACAGGTCTGAGATGTACGATACCTTTGCGCAGGAATTAATCAGCCGCGGCATGCCCGCCTCTCTGTTTGCGGACCATAAAGCCCTGGGGGCCGCAGGCGCGATTAGCGTCGAAGACATGAAGGTGTTACAGGATGCTTACGGTTGGGATATCGCCAACCATTCCTGGACGCATTCGGACTTTACGGTCCTGACTACTGAAGAGCGCATTGCCGATATCACCCGGATGTCCGCATGGATGTGGGAGAACGGCTTTAAGGCCTGGGATATCTTCGCTTACCCGCTTGGCAATTATGACGCCGATACCATCCGGGATATCTCTCCGTACCTTACGGCGGCAAGGGGCGTGAGGGGCAGGAACGATACTTCCTACCTGGCAGACCCTTACCGTATAAGCGCAAGGCCGGTGGACCTGGATGTTTCCTTGGCAACGGCGCAAGAATGGGTAGACAGCGCTGCCCGGAATAAAGAGGTGCTGGTTTTAACCTTCCACAGCATTGCCGATAACCCCGTAGCGGGCGATGACCTTACCTGGTCTACCGCTGATTTCAGGTCCCTGCTTGATTATATCTGCGATAGCGACGTAGAAGTAATGACTATGTCAGAGTATCTTGCCAGATATGCGCAATATGACAGTGACGCAGCGTTAGTATCCGGCGCAGAACAGGCAGGGACACAGGGATTTACCCTGGCGGCCGATTATAGCTGGAACCTGCCTCAGGGGTGGGTGATAGATTCCAATGGCAACGGTTCTTGGCCTAATGTTAAAAATTCACTTTCAGTAGGCTCTGCCGGCACAGGCTATTCTGCCCTGGTTGACGCGCGCTACCATAACAAATACATCATCCAGGGGATGATTGACGTGGATGAATATACTGCCGGACAGATAGGATTGTTTATTGAAGAGGGGAAACTGGAGGAAGGGGCATTTACCCCATTGCGCAGGATACCGGTAGCGGTCAGGACCGGCCAGAGCCTGGTTTATGTAACTGATGATTATACGGTTGATAACCCTGATGTCAATGCCGCAAGGCTAGTAATTGAAGTTAGCGCTGGAAGCGACCTGCACGCCTATCTTGATGATTTGAGTTTTTCGCGCATCCGAGAACCGCAGGCATTCAGCGTCTCGAGGCCGCGCGTGGTCTTCAGGTTTGACGATGGCTTCGACGACCAGTATCTTGCTGCCGAGTTCCTCCAGCAGCACGGCTTCCCGGCAGTGGTTAATATTATTACCGACCGCGTCGGTAGGGAAGGCTATCTTAACTGGGGAGAGGTCCTTGAACTTGATTCCATGGGGGTAGAGATTGGGGCGCATACCCGCACCCACGGCTATTTTGACGGTGCCGACGAAGCGGAGTGGTATGATGAGATTGTGGGCGCCAAGGGTGACCTGGAGATACAGGGCGTTGATGCGGATACCTTTGCTTCTCCGCGCCTGGAGTATGATTATTTCTCAGATGCCACGGTTTTGAGGCATTATTCTTCTTACCAGGGAGGAGAAGGCGGGGAGGGCCAGGGCGTCAACACCTTTCCGTATAACCCCTATAACCTCAGGTCCCGCGTCGTTTCCAATACTACTGCGGTTGAAACGGTAATATCCTGGGTTGATGAGGCGATTGAGAATAACCAGACTTTAATCTTGATCTACCATAAATTTAATGACGCCCCGCAGTATGATACCGAGGTAAGTTTTGCCGATTTTAGCACGGTAGTAGATTATATCGCCTCCAGAAGCGGAGAGGTTGAGGTTGCTACCATCGATGATTTTCTTTCTGAGCAGGATGAGGCGCTGGTGAATCTGCTTCCCAATCCTTCTTTTGGCGATGTAGTCAGCGCCCCGGAATCAGCGCTTCCTGAAATTACCTCCGCAGATGAAATCGTGCGTCCTTCCAAAAGCGGTTTAGCGGTTTTCTTCAAGACCTTTACCTTCAGGGGGGAGGATAGCATCTGGACGGTTGGAGTCCGTAGGGATTATCTGCCAAAGCTGTTAGTTTTAGTTTACAGTCTGCTTTCGGGGGTTTACATCTTCGGCCGCTTGATTCAGGCCTGTTTCTACCGCGCGCCAAAAGAAAATAAGTATTATCCTTTTGTTACTGTTGTCACTCCGGCTTACAACGAAGGGGCAGCCGTTAAGGACTCCATCCTGCGTACCTTTGGTACCGGTTATCCCCTGGAGCGGTTGAGGGTGGTAGCGATTAACGACGGCTCGCGGGATAAAACCCTGGATTATATCCGGGAGGCAGCCGGGATTTATCCGGACAACGTCCTTGTCATAAACTTCCCCGAGAACTGCGGTAAGCGCGAAGGTATGTATGCCGGTATGCAGGTTGCTTATGCCTTAAGCCGCGCCCGCAGCGAAGCATTGGATAACGCAGAGGCTGTTAATGTTATCCTGCGAGATCTGGAGATTAAAGTCAAGGGAGCGCTGAAGCCGTCAGCCGCAGAGGCGATTGTGGAGGCGACGCGCCGGGAATTGGCGCGGCTATCAATTGAAAAAAAGGAAGAAGGAGATTTTTCCTTCGGACTGGTAATACCCGAAGGGATGGAGAATTATTTTGTGAGTCCTTGCGAGCTTCCTGGCGGTGCAGTGGGGTTGGATGAGGACGCGGTAGTGTTTGTTGATTCTGACAGCTACCTTCGCGCCGGCGCGATCTACAATGCAGTGCAGCCGCTTTATGACCGTAAGGTAGGAGCAGTAGCAGGCCACGCCTATATCCACAATCCTACCCGCGACCTCCTGACCGCAATGCAGGCGATTACTTATTTTACGATGTTCCGTATCGTCAAGGGCGCGGAGAGTGTTTTTGGTTCGGTTACCTGCGTCTCGGGATGTTTAGGAGCCTACCGCCTGGATTATCTTGTTGATGTCGGAGAGAGGTTTGTCCGGCAGGAGTTCTTAGGAAAGAAGTGCACTTTCGGGGATGACCGCCACCTGACCAACCTCATTCTGAAACAGGGCTACCGGGTAGTTTATAACCGTAATGCAGCGGTTGATACCATTGTCCCAAATACTATGCGGCAGTTTATCAAACAGCAGACCCGCTGGAAGAAATCCTGGTTCCGCGAGACCATTTTTGCCAACAAGATCATGTGGAAACGCCCGCTCCCGGCAAGCATTGCTTATTATCTCGGGGTCCTGTTGACCATCTCGGCTCCGTTAATGGTTGCTTATATGGTGATTGTCCGGACGATGCTGAAAGGTATCCTGCCCTTTGCATATTTGGGCGGCTTGCTGCTTCTGCCTTTTGCAATGGCGATGTATTATTATTACCATAACGGCATGCGGGGCAAGCTTTATTATGCCTGGTTGTTGCCGGTTGTATTCCAGGCATTTATTCTGGGGCCGCTGACTTATTATGCCATCCTGACCTCTAAAAATACTGGATGGGGCACGCGCGGCGGAGCGGATAAGGCCGGGAAGGCCCAACATTTGAAACTTGTCGCCAAGCGCATCAGCGATACCGCCAGCCGCCAGGCGAAAAACACCAGTACCCGCAGCGGCAAGGAATTAAGCAAGGCAGAGGCGGATTCCGTAACCGCATCCATGCTGGATTTGTTAGCCAAAGCGTCCGGCTCAGATTTGTGCGGCCTAGATCAATTTATCTTAAGACAGCATGTTAACGGGGCAGTATCTGCGGTGAGGTTTTTTGCCGGGCTCTCCGCTCGTTTCAGGAAAGAAGACCTGCGCCAGGCTGTTGTTATCAGCGGAACTCCGATATATGTTGAGAGGGCGAATGGAGCGCGAGAGGAAATTTTTGGCGCAGTCAGGATTATTAACGGCAGAATATCGATATATTTAAACAATAACCGCATAAGGAATAAGGTTGATTTATCGCGTACTTTGGTGCATGAATTGGGTGCTTATATCGGGTTTCCGCATTGGGTTAATCAAAAGATATTGGAACGGCTGGTGCCTGATGTTGACAGGAGCGTCCACGACCCCGCCCGTCCCATACCCGGTCATTCCATGCCTGCCGGGGAGGAAGTGAACAGCCAGATTGGCCTGGTCGGCTGGGACAGCGGAGAAGTCGAGACTGTTGGGGTAGATGCCCCCGCATTGTGCCTGGCAGTCAGCTGCCTACGTTCCATCGGCAGAAACGACATGGCAGAATATTTAGAGTATCTCGCCAGAGCGGGTCTAATCCGTGCCGGACCTTTCAAGGGATTCCTGGCTGCACCTTATCAGCAAGGCATCGCCTTAAGCAACAACTACCCCGCCTATAACACCACTCAGGAAATAGCGCTTTCCCTTATTCATGATATCGGAGCCACTTCCAGATTTGACCTTAGCCACGAAGAGAACATTGAAAGAGAAGAAAGGTGCGCTGCTTTATGCGCCTGCGGTTATTTTGAAATTAGCGCTATCCTGGAGGACTTATACATTAAAGCCCTGGATGCGCTGAAGAAATATAAAGGATATTACCAGGCGGCAGGAACCTCGCACCTTTTAACGCCGGAGTCTTTGGATTACCTGAAGACCCATAGATACAAGATGAATTTTAGGTATCACGGGAAGATGAAGTCTTTTATGCGGGCGCATCTTTTGTATAACCGGCACTATATGGAGAATGCCCTGGTAGATATCAGTTTTCTTTGGATGGCGTATTCGGCCTTGAGGCATTTAGAAAAACAGGGAGCGCAAGGTTTAAAATCTTACCTTGATGCTAAGGAAGAGGCGGTAAAAAGAGTAACGGCCAGGCACCTGGAGCTATCCGAAGGCGAGCTCCGGAGGTATCTGGAGGGCGAACCCGCTATTACTGCCCGGATAGAAGCAGAGCTCCTGGTTAAGCCCTTTACGCCTCAGGGGCTAAGAGAAATTTTTGAAAATGACTCCCGGCGCCGGCATAAAAAAGGAGAATACAGCATTTTTTCCTATTTCGGCCAGGGCCAGGACGAAAATAGAATCCTTTTAGCAGTACGGAGGTTCTATGCCTCTTTGAGGTTTTTCGATAAGTACGCCTGCGAGATTTCCTCCCTGAAGTCGCGTATCGCATCTCTGCCTTCAGAAGCTAACGAACCAGCGGCCCCTGAGGTAGCGCCCAGGGTCGCGCGCGCTCTTCGCGTTAAAGAAATTTCCCCGGAGGCCAAGGGCCAGCAATATCTCTGGACCGATGACGATATCAAGGCCGCGGATTATATAAGCCGGTTAATCGGGATATTAGAGAGATTGCTCGATAAATCTCTGAATGATTTGAAATATGCATTGCAGGAGTATACGGATAAGTTTTTTAATTGTAGCCAGAGTGAATATAAGCGTTTAGTCGGGGAGTTAAAATTGGAGGATGCCCGCCTGATTTTTAAAAACAAATGTTATTTGAATCAGGAGCGTTTGAATAGGTTAGAGAAGTTTATTAATGCCGGCCGCGATACCGCCTTGAAGCTGACGAATCCCTATGTTTTGAATAAGCCGGTTTACAGTCTTTCTTACCATCTGGCTTTGGTACGCAAGGTAATGGTGGCGCAGAGGTATCTTAAGACTAAAGGGCCGCAGGTCCTGCACCGTTATCTGGAAGATAAGGCCCGGGAAGCAGGCAACTTATCCAGCCAGCAATTGGTCAATGCCATGAGCTCAGAGGCTGCTGTTTGGCTTTCTTGGGTTTTGGAATACGAAATAAAAAATCCCAAGATATATAAGATGACGGGTTTATTATCCATATTAGAGCAATACCTGACAGAACGGCCATTTATTATCGCCTGCGAGCTTTCCGATACGGCTAAGATTTTAACGCCGATGCTGGGGGAAGAACTCCACGCGGCCGACGGCTTTAATCTTACCCCTTCGCACCGTCTCCGTCTCTTAGAACAGGTGCGGTCCGGAGAATTAGATGTTGTTTTTGTTTCGCTGGAGTCTGTGCCGGAGGCCACGGCATATTTGGAGGCAAGCCAGTTTATTTTATTGACCGAAACACCCGACAGCTGGAAGGTTGAGTCCCACCGGGCGCAAGGTGAAGGACTTACTGCCGAAGATGCGCATGCAGAAGGAGCGTTGCCGGAGGCCGAGCAGCTTTGTCTATTTAACCCTTTGCAGGAAAAAGAGGAGGCAGCGTTGCCTGCGGTTGAAGAGGAGCTTAGGGCTATGGAGCGGATTGCTGCAGCAGAAGGACGCCCTAAGATTATTGAGTATGATATGCGGCGGCTACATTTACTTAACGCATTAGGCATTATCACCAGCGGGAAAAGGGTTTTTAATGTGCTCTCCGGGGTAGATTTGTTCCCGGGGTTATATGCCGGGGAGATGTGGGCGTCTGATATGCGATTCAGCGATATTGAATTGCAGGAGTTATTTAGAAAGGTTTATGAGCGGGCAGCGGAATTTATCCCGGAAGAATCAAGAGAAAAGGTATTGCCGCAACTGGATTGCTTTGAAAGGTGCGCGATATGCCATGATACATCCGACATTCTGCAATCAAAGTGCGATTTTATCCCGGGTTGGGTCAGCCAGATGCGCCCAGGAGACGTTGTGATATTGAAGTTTTCTCATGAATATCTCCTTCAGCCAGGGGTAAGCCCGGAGAAGATTAAGGAATGGATGGATGACTTTACCAGCGCGCTCCCCGAAGGGGTGATAGCGGTTGTCGTAGAGCATAAACCGCAGCCTAACTTATTCCCCGAAGGCCTGGCTAGCCATCTGCTCAGGTCAGGGGACTTCGTAGATTATTTAAACCCCGATGTTTCTAGGCGTTTGGATGCGATACACGCAAATGAGCGGATAATAGAGCCGGGTTATCGGGATATTGAAATTGTCTTAAGAGACGGCGAGAAGCGTAAAATTTTAGTTTATGATGCCGGAGGGAAGCTAACGGTATTACGCAAGATAAGGGTGCCGGAGAACGCAGTATTAAAGAAGACAGGATTTCTTTCCCGCTTTAAGCAGGGAGGGATCATTGAGATAAAGCATTATTTTGACGGAGATCCCCAGACCGAGGCAGCCGGCACCTTGACCAGCTTATTATCTAACAGCGGCCTGCCTTATTATTCCACAGCCACCTCGGTTTATGATATTTATTCGAGGATTCCTTTAAGTTGCGGCACCAGCGGAGAAGTAAAAGACATACATTGGCTTATATACGGCGGGCTGTTTACCGCCTGCATCCAGGTTACAATCGAAGCTATTTTAAGAAGAAACGGGATACTAAGCGAGGATTCGGTAAGCTGGATAACCCTGCCTTTGTTTGCGATAAACACCAGGTATATCCCAAACAGCCAGTATCGTTACGAAGCCTCCGAACGCATCCCGGAGTTAATCGCCGAGCATTCTTCGGAAGGCATAATCACGACGGGTAGAGAGTTTTCTTTGCGGGGCAAGGAGGAATATCTCTATTTTCCCTATAATGCCGACTCCAGGATTATAATCAGAAAAGACGGAGAGATTCTAGGAATAATCAATCCTTGCGGCAGCCCGACCTTCGTGCTTGATTTTTATACCAGCATGGACTGTATGGACCGCTACGCCTTCGGTGATAAAGAAACCTTAGAAGGATTAGCAGAAGATGCGGCTAGCCCCTCAGGGCCCAGCCATAAAGAGTCGGGACACGGAAAGGCACGGCTCAGAGGAATTCTTGCCACTCTGTCATTTTTAGACGTAATGCCAGAGAGTATTTTCGCCAGAATGTTCAGAGGCCAGGATTTTAGAGAAAGGGTCGCCTCTGTGCTTAGATATTTTGCAAAGAGCGATAAATATGCGCAGATTGAAACAGCGCTGGAGCCCGTCGAATTAAAGTTACTTGAAAGGGTCGCCTTTAACGTGATATTTAAATACATCTATTTAAGGACCGGCGTATTGATATACGGAAGGGAATCTCACCTTTTGAATCATGTTGAGCAGCTACGGAGAGAATATACGCGGGAGTGGTTCAGGCGCAAGGATTCTTCCTGGGCAGATTCCTTTAACAATCTGCTGTTGCAGGATGGCGAATTTTATGATTTCTTGGACCATGTTTTGGATGTCAGCAATACAGGATTTGTGCGTCCCGAAATTAAAAGTCAGACGGGTTTTCTTATCGAAAATATCATCCGGATAAGACAAGCGGATAGTGGCAGAAAGGTCAGGATTTGGTTCGCTGCGTGCGCCAGCGGTGAAGAGGCATATCGGTTTGCGGCTGAAGCCATAAGGCACGGGTTAGGCTCTGATGATATCGAAATAATAGGTTCTGATTTAGACGCCGGAGATATCAATTCCGCAAAAAATAAGACCTATAATAAGGCTGCTGAGCTTTTCTTTGGGCGAGGCCAAAGCCATGAAAGAGAAAAAGAGATCAAGGAATTTGAGGCTATTTTCGGAAAGAAAGACGACATCCGGCGCAGGGAGGCAATATTTAAATGCTATAACTTTTTAAGCGATGAGGCATTTCCTTTCGGCCCGGGCCTTGATTTTGTTGTTTTAAACAATGTTATTAAAATTTGGATACCTCTCGAGCGCCTTCCTGAACTGAGCGTTAGATTATACCCGCTCCTTAACAGAGACGGGCTCGTCTGTATCTGCAATGAACCGGAATGGAATGAGGGCATATCCGGCAAGCTCGACGCTTCATTATTCCAGGAGATAAAAAATCAAAAGAACGTTTTCCGCAAGATAGAATTCCTTGAGAGAGCGGCAGCCGCAAGGGGTCAATCCCGGATAACCGAGAAGACCCGCAATTTCACCCCCGCTTCTCAATGGCTCTTTGCCAAATCCTTGAGGCTAATGAGAAAGGCCAAGGCAGCCGCGCATTATGAGAAAATATATGGATTAGGCTATAAGGCGGCCTTGTGGAAGACGGCCGGGATAAACGGAACAAGAGGGTCTCCGACCCTCAGGCAGAAGTGGAATGCCTTTTTCCGTCCTCTCGCCAATGACCGCACCAGCGAAGAAGAGCTCCAGGACCTGCGCCAGGAAATAATCAAAAATCAAGTCCTTGCCGAAAAAGAAGCCGACACGCTCGTTAACGAAATCAGAACCCATGAACAGGCCCATCGCCAGGCGACCCGGGAGGGCATCCGCAATCCCTTTAGAAGCGAGATATACGCCTTAAAGAGACAGGGGGATGTTCATACAGAGACAGCTGTTCTTGCCCCGGGAGTTAAAAATAAAGCCCAGTCGACTCCCAAGAGCAAAAAAAGACCGTTTTTGACCCGCATCATTTCAGCGCTGTTCGTATTATGTTTGAGTTTAGGCATGCTTATGGCCTCTCCCGATAAAATTGCAGCGCTTTATTACACTATAACATCCGCTGCCAACAATAACACAGCAGCGGTTACATCATTTGTCTGTAATGCTGACGATAGCCGGTTGGCGGAGGACCTGGAGAGCGAGCAGTACAATATTGTCAGCCAGGCGCGTTCCGAATTACATACAATAGCAGAGGATAGCCCTGAAAGGGTGATTCCGTGTCTGACATATTTATTGGAGCAAAGCGATAATCCTGATGCGATGTTTTATGCCTCCCAGGTTCTGCAGGAGGCCTTCCGTCAGGTAGATGAAGATTATTTGAGCACGGGCTTGAAAGATTACCTGTATAGCATTGATAGCGCTACTCCTCGAGTCAGCGTTTTGCCTTCAGAGCGCAGCGGGAAAGATGTCCTGGTTGTCTTTTTAGATACTGATATGGAATTAGAGCTGGTCAGGCAGACGCATCTAGATATAGTAGAAGGCGTTTTGCAAGATTCGCTGAATACCCAAGATACCGGCATTGAAGAGATTATAATTAACCGCGCGGACTTGCAGCAGACTACCGCCGCATTGCTTAGGGTGGTTGAGCAGAACCCCAATAAAAGCATCGTGGTTAACATGAGCTATGGTCTTTTTGACTCTCGCGATTACGTTAACGGCGTGTTGCCTCTTGATGTAGTCGAAGAGCTTGGCAAGAAGGGGGTAGTCTTTGTAGTCAGCAGCAGCAATTGGGGGATCCCTTATCTGCCTCCAGCCAGCCTCCCGGATAATCTGATAATAGTGGGAGGGTCGGATTCTGCGGCTACCTCTTTCGGGCCGCATATAAAGATTAGCAGTTCAACTTATGCTAGAGAGAGCAGGTTCGGAAAAGGAAATTCTTTCGCTACTCCGCGGGTAACCGCGGCGTTAGCAAATCTTCTTACCGAATTTCCTACGCTTTCCCAGGCAGAAGCGATAGAAGCGTTATTAGCTACAACACGCCCAATTAGCGGTACAGACCGGCCGGCGCTTCTTTACGAAAGCGGGCTTTTAGGAGGAGAATTGGACGAGGATGCGGCGGAAGCATATCTGAGGCAGCAGGGGACGCAAGAGGAGAGGTTGCGGCAGGATATAGAGACCTTGGCTAGTTTAGGCTCCCGTATAGCATATCCTTCTTCGCAGGAGAACGACCTGGCTGCGGAATATATTTTCGGACAACTTGAGGCAATGGGGCTGGACGTCAGCTATCAGAATTTCAACATAAGGCCTTACCGCGCCGAGGCCGGGTTGAAGATGTTTACGGTATATGATTCCCAGGAGCCGGAGGGGTTAACCTGGATAGATGAGCCTGCCAGCGCCCGTAATGTCGTTGCCACATTGCCAGGAAGCACTCACCCCGAAAAAATCCTGGTTATTTCCGCGCATTACGACGGCCTCAGGCCGGGAGGTTCTGCAAACGACAATGCCTCGGGCGTTGCCGTAGTGCTTGAGACGGCCAGGATACTGAGTTCCTTAGAGCCGGATTATACGGTGCAGTTTGTATTATTCAGCGGGGAAGAAGAAGGCATCCTTGGAAGCAGGTATTTTGTGAAATATATGCTGGAGCAGAACCCGGAATTCTCGGATAACTTCATATGCGATATTAACGTAGATATGGTAGGTAATCTTAGCTATTCCGGAGAGACGCACACGCCAGATGCAGAGGACCTTAATATCATCGTCATGCCTGAATTTATGCCGTTTGCCCAGAGATTGGCAGTTTATGCGGAATCCGTGCCAGACCTTGAGGTTACGCTGAATGAGTTTAAACAGCAGGGGGCTTTTAGCGATGATTACGCCTTTGAAAGAAAAGGCCTCTGCGGAGTGAACTTGGCAGAAGACGATATCCCGGAGTTAATTGAAATGGGGGCGCTTAATCACGGACTTCCGGACGCCCCGGATGCGATAGATTACGGTTTTGTTCATCGCGTCTCAAGATTAGTGGTAGCTTCTGCTACCGCATTTTCTAATGATGCCTCTGTTTTTATCGGCGGCTTCGCCGCTATTCATAATTTCACCCCCGCTTCTCAATGGCTCTTTGCCAAATCCTTGAGGCTAATGAGAAAGGCCAAGGCAGCCGCGCATTATGAGAAAATATATGGATTAGGCTATAAGGCGGCCTTGTGGAAGACGGCCGGGATAAACGGAACAAGAGGGTCTCCGACCCTCAGGCAGAAGTGGAATGCCTTTTTCCGTCCTCTCGCCAATGACCGCACCAGCGAAGAAGAGCTCCAGGACCTGCGCCAGGAAATAATCAAAAATCAAGTCCTTGCCGAAAAAGAAGCCGACACGCTCGTTAACGAAATCAGAACCCATGAACAGGCCCATCGCCAGGCGACCCGGGAGGGCATCCGCAATCCCTTTAGAAGCGAGATATACGCCTTAAAGAGACAGGGGGATGTTCATACAGAGACAGCTGTTCTTGCCCCGGGAGTTAAAAATAAAATCCCGCCGCCTTCGAAGCAACAGACAGACAATATTTCTCCTGCGGAAAACGAAAAGGGAAAAATCAATCGTCTTAGCGCCGCAATGCCAACTACTGTTAAGAGGAATTTCAACTTACGGTATTTGCATAACTTCGCCGTTCGCCTGGAATCGAGAGAAATCCCTTATCCTCTGGATGAAGGAGGGCTTAATTATAGCGCCCGCATGTTAAAAGTTATACAAGATGCCGCGGAATCAATAAACAAAAACGGGACAAAAATAATAAGGATTACTATCAATCGCTACGGTTCCTTAGCCACTAATTGCTGGATGTTGGGTTCTGATATAGACGGCATGATAGTTTATGCCGATTCGATTGTTTCCGAAAAGGCCAAAGCCTGGTTCTCATCGGTCTTGGAATCTAACGGTATGCAGCCAGCGCAATTTAATCCTGATTCCCGGATTGAATGGAAGACGGCCAATAGCGCAATGATTGGGCCGGAGGGAACGGTTATTTACGAAAATGGCAAGGCGTCGGAACCCAGGATTGATTCTTTGGAGTCCCGGCAGGCACGAGAGATAAGGTATGAGATTTTCCGTTTGTGGCAGTCCGCCTCTCAAGAGAGCTTAAGCGGCAGGGAGAAGGCAACAATTGCAGAATTGCACAAGGTAGCCGCTTTGGCTATGGTCGGTCAACCCGGGGCCTTCGTTATCTGTGAGCATGATAAAGAAGAAGAATTCTCTGTCTTGGCAACTCTCGAAGGGAAAGGCTTTTTGCAGCTAGTTGAATTTAATTATATATTTTTAAACTGGTTTGATAGCTCTCGGGGGGCGATAAGAATTGTTGTCAAGCAGGGGCAGAGAGAAGGCGGCGCATCCCCGCTTAAAAAATTACTTCAGAATGAAGTAGCGCGGTTCGTAAAACAGATAGAGCGGCCGGGAGAGCATCGCCAAGGATTTCTGCAAACCATGGAGGAGATTTACGGCTGGAATAATATCGATTGTTGCGACGGAGCAATGGTTTTTGCGCTTTTACTGCAGCAGAAATTGCATCAACTCGGTCATGAGTTTGTTATTTCATCCCAAGGTGGGCAGCGTATTGAGTTTATAAGTATTGAGGTAAGGAGTTTCGCGACCGCGCCTTGGCCGCACCGGGTTATGGTATTGTATCGGGATAACGGCCCCTGGGTGTACATCGACCCCACATTTTCCGTATTCTTTAAATATAGTAACGAACATCTGTATGAGATGTTAGCAGCTCCCATCGGAGCCCTAAGCAAAGAAGAAATCCAGCGCATACTTAATGAGAACGGAGCTGAGGCCGAGGTGCTTAAAGTGAATAGTGGCCCGGAATGGCATCACCCCGGCTTTGACGCTGCGGAGGTTTTAGAGAGGGTAAAGAGTGACCCTAAAATGTTAGAGTTGCTCAACAGGATAGCGGGGAACGCGTTAGCATTTTAAAAACAGCCACGGAGAAAGGAAAGGGAGGTGGCATATGGACGGGATATTGGTAAAGGATAAGAGGTTGTTTGAGCGCATCGCCACAAATTTAGCCTTACGCTTCATGGACCTTGACGGAAATAAAGTCGGCCAGGGGCAGGCCTGCGATGTCAGCGCCAAGGGAGTAGGTTTTATCAGCAGCGAGCCCTTAAAGCCAAGCACTTCTTTGGGGATATGGCTGGATATTCCGGACGGCTCCAGCGATCTCTACACCCAAGGTTCTGTGGCGTGGTCCAGGCCTCTGGTTGACGGCAGATACCGTATCGGCGTAGAACTGATGAGGCCGGAACTGATGGGTTTTTCGCGTGTTTTAAGGTTAAATCAAAACTTTGCATAAGTGTTTTTAATAAAATAAATAGTAGTCAAAAGAGCAATTTGTGATATAATACCTCAGATAATGGAAAACAGCCACGGAGCAAAAATACTCAGAGGAGGGAGGTGTAATATGGAAGATAATAGAGTATTCGCCAGGATAAATACCCGATTGCCCGTGCGCTTCTTAAATCCAGTTGACGGCAGCGAAGGCGTAGGAGAAACGACCGATATCAGCGCCAATGGGGTGGGTTTTGTTACCAATCAGGAATTGACTAACAGGACACCTCTGGAGATGTGGCTGAATATACCTGATAAGCACGAGCCGCTTTACACCCGCGGCAGGGTGATGTGGGCAGGCGCCAATCCCGGTATCGGAAACAGACGTATCGGAGTGCGTCTTGACAGGGCAGAACTTATGGGTTTAGCGCGTGTGCTGTGGCTGGAGGAACACCAGTAACCATTTCTTAAGGGGAATGCCTTGACCACCCGGGCAGCTTATGGTAAGGTAAGGAAGATTTTTGATGGCGGGGTGGTATCCCTCCAAAACATTCTATCCCGTAACGCAAGACAATGAACAAGGTCGCATGAAGAGAAACTCACCGGTATTAGCGAGCGTTTTCCTTCTATTATTAATTACCGCGGGCTGCGGACAGAAAATTACCGGAAAGCCAAGCACCAGCATCACGGTCTGGCATTGGATGACTGACCGTGACCCCGCCTTTCAGGAGTTAGCCAAGAGATACGAATCCAGGACCGGCGTACATGTAAATTTTGAGCTCTACGCTCCTTCGGATGCTTATTCCCAGAAGGTGCGTGCCGCAGCGCAGGGCAATAATTTACCGGACATCTTCGGGTTGCTTGGAGAGAAGCGCGACTTCGCTTCTTTTATCAAGGCCGGGTATATCCTGGACCTTACCCCTTACATGCAGGATTCCGGCGGCGCATGGCAAAATGGCTTTTTTGCCAAGGCCCTGGCAGTCAATGAGTTTTCTCCAGGAAATAGCTACGGCGTCACCCCCGGCATCTACGGCGTCCCCGTAGATATCATGACCATCCAGATGCTTTATAACAGGGATCTCTTTAAAGAATTAGGGCTTAATCCTGATCAGCCCCCTCAAACCTTTGCGGAATTCCTGGCAATCGGCAAGAAGATCAAAGAGAAGAAATTGCAGGGGTTTGTTTCCGGATGGGGGGAGGCCTGGATGATCGGTTGCCTCGCCAATAACTACGCCTTCAATATCATGGGCCAAGACAAGGTCCTGGCGACTATTAAAGGCGATGTCCCTTACACCGACCCGGACTGGGTAAGGGTCTTGACGCTTTTTAAACAGATGCAGGATTCCGGCATCCTCTCCGGCGGCATCGTAACTATGATTAATAAGAATGCCGAACAGCTTTTTGCCAACGGCAGGGCTGTATTTGCCTTTAACGGCTCCTGGTGTGTAAATGTATATAAGTCCATGAATCCGGGGTTGGATTATGCCGCGATGCTTCCGCCAAGGGCCTCGGAAAAATTTCCGGTGAGTATCTGGGGAGGCGGCGGCTCTTCGTTTATGGTAAATGCCAAATCAAAAAATAAGGAAGAGGCATTGGAATTCTTAAAATGGCTGACTGACCGCGACCAGCAGGCATATTTAGCGCAGGCTACTATGAACCCCCCGGCAAACAAATATGCCTTAAACAAAATTTCTCCAATCCTCCTGCAGTTTGCCGATGATATGGAGCTTGCCACCCATCCGAATGCCTGGGGCATATCCGAGTCGCCGCAGGTTCTGGAAACCTTCAACAAGGGGATACAGTCCATAATCATAGGCGAGAAGACGCCGGAAGAGGTAGCGCAGGAGACGCAGAAGATTAAAGAGAGAGAAATGGCGAGAATCTCCAGATGAGGTTAAAAAGTACGCTAGAAAATTATCTCTTTGTTTCCCCCGCAGCATTAATCTTCCTTATATTCTACATCATCCCCTTTATCTGGGTTTTTCAGCTGGGGATGTATGAATGGGACGGGATACTGCCTACCAAGGTCTTTGTGGGCATGGGGAATTTCAAGGAGATAATCTTTGAGGATAAGATCTGGTGGAATTCTATGCTCAACGCCGGCTACATCACCTTAATCGCGCTTACCCTGCAGAACGCCCTGGCGTTTTTGCTCGCCTGGGCATGCGACCGCGAGATCCGGATGAAGAATTTCTACCGCCTGGTTTTTTTTATCCCTCCGGTTTTATCCGAGGTAGTGGTGGGACTGGTCTGGCAGTGGATCCTCGACGGCAACTACGGCTTGTTAAACCATTGGCTTATACAATTAGGGCTGGGGAATCTGGCCAGAAATTGGCTTTCCGACCCCTCTAGCGCCCTGACCACCGTAGCTATTGTGCATTCCTGGAAGGGTTTTGGCTGGGGGTTTTTGATATTTTTAGCAGGATTACAGACTATACCGCACGAACTCTATGAGGCGGCGCGGGTAGACGGAGCAAATGCCTGGCACTGCTTCAGAAAGATCACCCTTCCTTTAATGGTGCCTGTGGCGGTATTGGTGGGGATACTCACGGTCTTAGGGACGATGCAGGCATTTATCTTGATCATAGCCATGACCGACGGAGGGCCGGCATATCATACGCAGGTGCCGGTATTAAGAATATTGGCTTCCATGCGCGGTTCGTCGCGTTTCGGTTATGCCTGTGCGCAGGGGATCAGCTTTGGTTTGATATTAGTCGTCATTTCTTTTATACAGTACCGTTTTTCAAATAAGGCCAGGCAGGCTTAAATCCCGTTTAACGCGTCGCGGGAATCAGCCGGTTAACCGGGCGTAACGAGCATAACGAATGAAGACGGCAGGGTATTATAAAACTAAAAAAGCAATCCTTAATTTATTCATCCACCTTTTTTTAATCTCCGTCGCTATCACCTGTCTTTTGCCTCTGTTCTGGATGGTATCGTCAAGCCTTAAGACCCAGGAGACAATATTCAGCGACATGTCTTTGATCCCGAAGGAATTGCATTTTGCCAATTACATCCTTGCCTGGAAGGAGGGGGGATTCGGCAGGTATTTCCTGAACAGTTTATTTTATACCGCTTCGGTAGTGGTAGCGATTATCTTCGTTGCCTCTTTGGCCGCCTACGCCTTTTCGCGTTTTCGTTTTCCCGGCAAGAATATCCTATTTTTTATGTTTATGGCGGCGATGATGATACCCATACCCGGAAGCTTCGTCCCTTTATACGTCCTTTTGAGCAAATTGCATTTAAGGGATACCGCCCTAGGCTATATTCTTTGCATGGTCAACGTCGGGTTATCTACGAGCATTTTCCTCTTAAAGACATTTTTTGATAAACTCCCGCGCGAATTGGAAGATGCAGCCAGGATAGACGGTTGTTCCAAATTCGGCATCTGGTGGCACATGGCCCTGCCTTTAGCGAAGCCGGTGTTAGCGGTAGTTGTGATATTCAATGCCCTCAATGTCTGGAACGAATACGTCCTGGCCCTGATAATATTTGACAATAAAAACCTGATGCCTCTTCAGCGGGCCTTGATGGTGTTTCAGGGGGAATTCCTAACTCAGTACCCGCTTTTAATGGCGGGGCTTACTATCACAGCCCTGCCCATAATCATAGTGTACCTGTTAATGCAAAAGTACATTGTCAAGGGAGTGACCTCCGGCGCGTTATTCGGATGAGAAGATTGTTTTAGGCGTGAGGCTTGACTTTTGACAATAATATTGCCTGCGCCTGATATATTTGTTATAATGCAACACTCATGCATGCCGGCCGGCCGGCCCATCAATTTAATTAGAAGGAGGTAGGTCAATTCATGGAACAATCAACCGCTAATTCCAAACGACATGTTACGGCCCGCGAAGACCGCGTCCCAATTTTACAGAAAGTCGCATACAGTATAGGAGGGCTGGTTAACAGTATCCAGTCTGCGGCTATCGGGGCAATGGTCATTGTTCTTAACATCGGCTTAGGCGTTAATCCCGCCTTGGTTGGTTTAGTAGGGGCTATCCCGCGTATCCTCGATGCCATATCCGACCCCGCTACAGGCTACTTCTCAGACAATTTCCGGACCAGATGGGGCAGGCGCAGGCCGGTTATATTCTTTGGGGCGATTGCCGGCGGCATCCTTTTTGCGCTGATGTTTCAGTTCTATAAAGGACACAGCGAAAGTTTTTATTTCTGGTATTTCGCAGCGTTCCAGAGCCTTTATTTTCTCGGATTCACCTGTTTTTCCATTCCCTGGATTGCCTTAGGGTATGAAATGACCCCCGATTATCACGAGCGCACCAGGCTGCAGGCAGCCAGCAATTTTGTCGGACAGCTTGCCTGGGTGATTGCCCCCTGGTTTTTCAAGATCATGGATAACAAGGCCTGGTTTACGGATATTGTCCAGGGCGCGCGGGTCCTCTCGGTTATCCTCGGTGTCTTTATTGTATTCGGCGGGATACTGCCGGCGATTTTTATCAAAGAGCGTTTCGCCGATATGCCCAAGCCCGAAAGAGGCAAGGGGCCCTGGAATATCACTAAGGATTTCTTTAAGGGGTTTGCCAGCGCTTTCAAATGCCGGCCGTTTGTCAAGCTTTGCGCGGCAACCTTCCTGATTTTCAACGGATTTATGCTTGCCAGCGCATTCACGGCGTATGTTATCTTCTTCTATGTTTACCACGGCGATTATTCAAAAGGGGGGATGCTTCTAGGATGGTTCGGTTCGCTTAGTTCCGTCTGCACTTTCTGCGTCATCTTCATAGCCACCTGGCTCTCCACGAAGATCGGCAAGCGCAACACCTTTTTGATAACCGTTTCTATTTCGATTATCGGTTACGCCCTGAAGTGGCTCGGGTATAACCCGGATCATCCATACTGGCTCTTGATTGCGGCTCCTTTCATCGCCTTTGGCCTGGGTTCGCTTTTTACGCTGGTCAGCTCCATGGTGGCCGATGTCTGCGATTTTGACGAGCTCCTGACCGGCACGCGCAGGGAAGGGCTTTTCGGCGCTATTTACTGGTGGATGGTAAAGCTGGGGTTGGCGATCTCGTCGCTTATCTCCGGTATCCTCCTTAACATGACCGGTTTTAATATCGCGTTTGGAGCGGAGCAGTCAGCCAGTTCTTTGTTTTGGATGAGGGTCTGCGATATCGGCATCCCGATCATCACATCCCTGATCGCGATTTTCATTATCCTGACTTTTGATATCACCGAAGCCAAGGCAGGCGAGATCCGCGCACAGGTAGAGCGGCGCAGAGGAGAAAGGCGAAGCCAGGAAGAAAGGCGCATGGAAGAGGACAGGCGAAAAGGAGACAGGCGGCAGTAATGAAAAGACCGCGCAATGTTAAAGAGCTGATGTGTAATGCAGCAATCTGGCTCATCGCCATCCTTTCATTATGCATCAGGCCTTGCACATTAGAGAGGCTTTATGCCGAGGACGCCAAGCCGTCCTGTGCCGAGCTTATCGATAAGGCCTGGGAGGCGCACGGCAAGAGAGACGCGGAGGCAACCTTGCGCTATACCGGCGAATGCATAAGGATGTATAAAGATGAAGCGGACAGGGAACAGGCTTCCTTGAAGGTGCTCCCCAAGAACAAGGCGGAGATTGAGCAGGTATCGGCTTTAAACGATGTGGCGACGGCATATTTTATCCAGGCGGAAAGCCTGTTGCGCCAGCAAAAAACAGAAGAGGCCAAGAAGATATTCCAGTTGATCGTTGATAAATATCCTTATGCCCAGGCCTGGGACCAGCGCGGCTGGTATTGGCAGTTGGGGACCGCGGCCCAGCAGAGCATCAAGAAGATCGAGACCGGAAGCATTGACCTGGATAAAATCAAAAAAATAGAGCGCCCCGGGACCAAGGTTGTCCTTTATGACCCCGGTACGGAGAAATTTGTGGATTACTCCAGCTACGGTGATTTCGAAAATACCGGCACTAAGGATTATGCCTATATTATCAAAGACCAGGAAGGGTTGAGCAGGGCGGTAGGAGAAGGGATATATCCCAATACCTCTTCGGTGCGCCGGGACCCCGAATTTAGAAAGGCCTTAAAGGGAAAAAGGCTTGAAGGGGACCCCTGGGATTTTGTGCATTCCCCGGATTTGGAGGCGGCTTTTTTAAAATGGGCTACGGCGCCCGAGTCGCAGGGGATAAAGTTATTTTATACCGGCCTCATCCTTGAAAAATCCGGGCTTATCGAGCACGCCATCAAATGCTATTATGCTATTGCGGTGCATTTCCCCGGCAGCTACGGCTGGACCTATTGGCATACCCCCTGGTACGTAGGGCAGGCCGCAATTGCCAAAATAAATTTTTTGTTAAAACGCAACCCGCAATTAGGTTATTGCCTTGAAGGAGCAGATGTCAGAATTGTCAACGGTTTTGATAATGACGTCTCCAATGACGTTGCGCTGGTCAATCCGGGAAGGTTTGTCAAGATTAAGGCAGAAGAGAAGCCGGCAGCCAAGCCGGATGCCAGGCTCTTGAGCATTAAGCGCGAGCTCGGCAAAGGCATGGTGCGCCTTGTTCAGTACGAAAACGGGGACTGGCAGCTTCTGGTGAATAATAAGCCGTATATCATTAAAGGGATTACCTATACCCCCACCAAGATAGGGCAATCTCCCGATGAGGGAACCCTTGGCAACTGGATGTATGAGGATTTCAATAAAAACGGCAGGATCGACGGCCCCTACGATTCCTTTGTGGACAAAAACAACAACGGTACCCAGGATAAAGGCGAGCCTTCCGTCGGAGATTTTAAATTGATGCAGGGGATGGGAGTCAATACCATCAGGCTCTATCACCACCCTCCTAAGGTCAACAAGGAATTATTGCGGGATCTTTACCGTAACTACGGCATCAGGGTGATTATGGGGGATTTCCTCGGCAAGTACGCCATCGGTTCAGGCGCGCCCTGGTATCCCGGTACGGACTATAATAATCCCGAGCAGCAGAAGAAGATGCTGGAATCGGTAACCCAGATGGTCAATGAATTTAAGGATGAGCCCTACATACTTTTTTGGCTGCTTGGTAATGAAAATGTCTACGGTTTTGCCTGTAATGCCGATAAGGAACCGGATGCATTTTTTAAGTTTGCCAACGAGGCGGCCCTGCGCATCAAGGAGCTTGATCCGGAACGCCCGGTGGCGATCTGCAGCGGAGACATACTGTTTCTTGATAAATTCGGGAAGAATTGCCCCGATGTGGATATCTTCGGCACCAATGCCTACCGCGGGGATTACGGGTTCGGCTTTCTCTTCCGGCAGGTAAGGGAGGAAGCCGATAAGCCGGCTTTCATTACAGAATACGGCTGTCCTGCTCATGCCGACGCCAAGAGCCCCGAAGAGGCAGAGCGGCTGCAGGCGGAATATCACCGCGCAGCCTGGGAGGATATCGAGGCCAATATGGCATTTCGTGGCGGAGCCGGCAATGCCCTGGGAGGGATTGTTTTTGAGTGGCTGGATGAATGGTGGAAGGCTTATGAGCCATCACTCCATGATACCAAGGGGTTATTCACAGGGCCGTTTCCAGACGGTTATATGCACGAGGAGTGGCTGGGGGTATGCGGACAGGGTGACGGCAAAGAGAGTCCATTTTTAAGACATTTACGCCAGGCCTATTATTACTATAAGGATGCCTGGCATCGCGATTAGTTAGGGGCGGTTCTCTACTCGAAGCAAAGGTGTCCCCGTAAGGGGCACACTTTAAGATTGACTTCAGAACCAGCTCTGGTAAAATATAAGGAAAAAAGGAGGAGCAAGAGATGAAGAGAATATTTTTAGTTCTGGCAGCCATGTTTTTAGCATTACCGACCTGTCTTTTATCGGCAGAGACCTCGTCCGAGACATCCAAGGAGGGGTCTTCCGCCGTAACCCTGGCACCCAAGGAGTTCGTTATTTACAATGATAAAAACTCCAGGGATAATCATTACATACCTTCGGGATTTATGGGCGATGTCGGAGACATCAAGCTTAATGACCAATACATGGCCGATCCTCATAGCGGCCCTACCGGCATTGAGTTTGTATACACTGCGAAAAACAGCCAGGGGCAGGGGTGGGTAGGGGTTTACTGGCAGAATCCCGCAAATAACTGGGGAACGAGAAAGGGCGGTTTCGACCTTAGCGGCATGACCAAGCTTACCTTTTGGGCAAAGGGCGCCAAAGGGGGCGAGGTCGTCAGGGAATTTATGGTCGGAGGCATCAAGGGGACCTATCCCGATACCACGCTAGTTAAGTTCGGCCCGGTTGAACTCACCGACACCTGGAAGCAATATACGATTAATCTCGCCGGAAATGATTTGAGCTATATCAGCGGCGCATTCGGCTGGGTTACCACCTCTGATTTAAACCCCCAGGGTGCTACCTTTTATCTGGATGATATCAAATTCGAGGCCGACCCCGCCATGAAACCCGAGGGTCATAAGGTAGAGAATATGCCTTTTTACGTCTACGCCGACAGGAATTCCATAACTAACCATTTTACTCCTTCAGGGTTTATGGGCAGTTACGGCGACATCAAGATTGATATCGCATCCAATACGGATCCTTATCTCGGCAACAGCTGCATTAAAATGGTATATACCGCCAAGGCCGTTCAAGGGGTACGCTGGGCAGGGGTTTACTGGCAGAATCCCCCTAATAACTGGGGTACTGTTGATGCCGGTTTTGACCTTTCCCGCGCTAATCAACTTAGCTTCTGGGCGCGCGGAGAAAAGGGCGGAGAGAGGATTGAGGAGTTTAAGATCGGCGGTATCATGGGAGAATATTCCGATTCCGATTCCGCCAGCATAGGTCCGGTGATATTAAACAAGGAATGGACGCAGTATACCATTGACTTAAGGGGTAAGGACATGTCATATATTATAGGAGGTTTCTGCTGGGTTACCAACGCCGATGTCAACCCCGAAGGAGCGACTCTCTATCTGGATGAAATCAAATACGAATAAAAAGATAGCCTCCGGCTCTAATTCGCCGGTTACCGTAAAAGGAGCCGCAAGCCGTAAGTTGCCCTTGCTTGCGGCTTCTTGTTTGGTGCTTTTCCTTTTCGCCTTAGGAATGGCTTCCAGGCCCAAGCCCGCGGTTTGGATTAAGAAATTTAAAGGCAGCCGTTATGAATTAATGGCAGCAGGCAAGCCTTATGTCGTAAAAGGGGTCTGCTATAATCCTATTCCTATCGGCAAGGGGCAGGATTATGACTGGTGGTCAGATCCCAACAAGCCCTGGTTGACAGACGGCAGGTTGATGCAGGAGATGGGCGTTAATACCGTGCGCATATACAAGGCAGGCAATAACCCCGAGAGCGTCAAGAAGGTCATCAGCGATATGTATGATATTTACGGCATACGCACCATTATGGGGCACTGGCTGGGTTTTTGGGAATATCCCTGCCCTCTTTACGGCGGGAAGGAATTTCAGGAGAAGGTCAAGAAAGAGGTCCTTGAGATGGTCAGCCTCTATAAGGATGAGCCAGGCATACTCATGTGGATCCTGGGTAATGAGAATAATTATTCCTGTTTCGGACAGGTCAACCCCTGGTCCACCGATGAAATAGATAAGGAGACCGACCCCGCGAAGCAGAACCTGATGCGCGCCAGGGTGTATTATTCTTTCGTCAATGATCTGGCGGCTGAAATACACAAGATTGACCCTGATCACCCGGTGGCCCTGGGTAACGGTGAGCTTCTGGGGCTGGAGGTCGCTGGCGAGGTCTCGCCCGAGATAGACGTGGTGGCATGTATTATTTATCGCGGCAAGAGCTTCGGCAATATCTTCAATTCCCTGAAAAACATCTTTGACCGCCCGATCCTCATCTCTGAATTCGGAGCAGACAGCTACGACGCGTATCTGGGCAAAGAGGATCAGAACATGCAGGCATTCTTCCTTGAGGCGCAGTGGAGGCAGATTTATCAGAACCTCGCTGCCACCAAGGGCGGCGCGGGTAACTGCATCGGAGGCGCGATGTTCGAATGGACGGATGAATGGTGGAAGCATAACGAGTATTATGCCGATGGATGGAGCCTCCATGATTGCGAATCCAATTGGTCCAACCCCAGTTATTACTTTGACATCAAGGCCAACAGCAATAAGAATATGAATGAGGAGTGGTTTGGTATTGTGGAATTGTCAAAAGAGGACGAATCCGGGCTGGATAGGCGCATTCCCCGCAAGGCCTATTATCTAATCAGGGAATTCTGGAAGAATCCGGCTCTCGCCGATACCCCCCGTAAAAAATGAAAAGACCTTTATCTAAAGCCGTCATCCTTGCCTTGTTTTTCTTAGTCTGCCTTCCTGCCACGGCACTCGCATTAGACAGCCAGCAGCAAAAGAAGGCGGGCCTCTTAGTAACAGAGATAAACAAAACCAAAGACAATGCTAAGCGTTACGCCCTATTTAATGAACTGGGGGAGCTTTATTTTAATAATAGCGATTTCAACGGCTTTATTACGGCGTTATCCTCTGTAGGCGACGGAGGCAAGGAGTCGGCATTATGGAGCGATTATTATACTGCCCTTGCCCGTTACAGGCAATTAAAGTACCTGGAGGAGAACCAGCTATGGGAGGAGTATTTTGCAAACCAGAATTCCTGGCGTAGTCAGATAACCGATTCTATCGCCAAGGTGCTTGGCGGGACTACCACAGTTGACCCCTTGCGTATCTTAAGCCGTCTCCTGCTCTGGAGGTTCTATCAGGACCAGCAGGACCCGGCTAGAGAATTGCAGCTTTCGGGATTAATGGCTGAAGCTGGAGAATATGCCGCCGCCGGCTCCTCCGATGCCAGAGTGATAAAGACCGCGGCAGATGAGCTTTCATCCTACAACGAAAAAGGAAACGCCCGCCAGTTATATAAATTATACGTTTCCAAAGTCGTCTCCCCCGGAGAGGACAGCGGGGAAATAAAAAAGGTGGCCCTGGATTTCTACAGCCACGGTAACCTGGAGTTGGCAGAGACCGTTTACGATACTTATATGGAAAGGATAGTAGGGGCAGAAGGTGTTAAGGCTGTCCCGGAGCTGATTGAGATCGCAAGGCAATTTTCATACGGCGACAACAAGCCCGGCGATCCTTTTTATTCCGAGAAGGTCTTTGCCAAGATAGAAGAACTGGCAGGTAAAGGGGCCTTTGATGAGAGGCTGATGTATCTTCGCGCCTTCAACCTGGAAAAGGGGAGGGATTTCCTGGCGGCCAAGGATAGATATAGGGATTTTGCGGACTCTTTTCCGGATAGCCCAGAAAATAACGAGGCGCAGTATAAATTGGGAATTATCACCACATATATCATGCGCGACATCTCCGGAGGCAGGGGTTATTTTACAAAATTATCCGAAAGCGATAAGGTCAGCCCGCAGGCAATCTCGGCTATCTATCAGCTGGGGCTTCTGGCGCAGTGGGAGGGCAAGAATGAAGAAGCCCGACGCTATTACCTGGCTCTTAAAGATAAGGCCGGGGATGGGTTCAAAGAGACAGTGGGTCTTGCCAGCGAGAGGATCTCCGAATTAGACGAATCCAGGCCGATGGAGTATAACCTCAAGACCTTCATAGATGTTTCGTTAAAACCGCAGGATGCCCAAACTGACCGCGCTAAATTTGAATTGAGCTGCCATCCTTACCGCAGCCTCAAAAACCAAGATGTCAATATAAGCTCTTCTTATTATTACGGAGACAACGGATGCCTGCAGCCGGAATTCCAGTATCTCTGGTCAGGGCACCTGGGAGCTTATCATGATACGGCCAAGGATTCATCCGCAACCGCGGATACCTGGGGGTTGACCAAGCCTGATACCGCTCAACCCGCTTTTGCTACCCAGTACATCCACAACGGAAGCAAGGAGGTTAACCTGGTAATAGTCTCCGCTAGCGGAGTTGTTGACCGTAATCTGGATATCGTGGATGTTTACGATTCCCCATAAACCCCTTAAATCCTTACTTCTTAAAAATACTTGACTTATATTATATTTAATAGTATAAATAAGTCTTAATTAAGGCTATTTTTCAAAAAAATAATTCTGCCGGATGAGGAATATCGACCTGCAAAAACAGGAATTCAGCGAAAAGGAACGACGCAACATCAGGATTCTCGAAATCCTCAGGAAAAAAGGCCCTATTAGCCGGCCGGACATCTCCAAGGAAATAGGAATAAACGTAGTCACCGTCTCCAATTACATCGACGACTTCCTGAAGAACAAGCTTGTTTATGAAAAGGAGCTTGATGTATCCGAAGGAGGGAGGCGCCCCACCTTAATAGAACTCAACCCCCACGGCGGATACATTATAGGCGTAGGGTTAAACCTTATGAATATGGTCGGCCTCTTGGTGGACCTTAAAGGGAATATCCTTACCAAGACCCAGATCGCCAGGCCCCGCGCTAACGTCAAGGAGATTGCGGAGTGCGTGCTGGAGATTATCCGCGAGATCCTTAAGCGCTCCAAGCAGTACACTGCTAATATCAAGGGCATCGGGGTCGGCATCGCCGGTCTCATCAATAAAAAAGACGGCTCCATCCACTGGCCGCAGAGGATGGACCATTACTACACCTATGCCTCGGTTGACCTTTCGTTGGCCGAGCTTATCGAGAAGGAATTCGACCTGCCGGTTTTGATCGAGAATGACGCCACCTGCGCCTGCTTCGGAGAGCAATGGATGGACGTGGAGCGTGAATTCAGAAATGTCATTTATATGTTTTCCGGGGTAGGCTGTGGTATAATCATTAACGGAGAAATCTACACCGGTACCAACGGTTATGCGGGAGAGGTCTCCATTTATAATTACCGCGAGGACGACCTTTTTAATTGCAAGCCAGGCAATAACTGCTTCCTGAAACGCTGGGAGGCCGACCTCGGGATAACAGAGGATTTAAAGACGGTATTCTCCCGCGACCATAGAGCTGCGGAGAAGTTTTTTAAGTTGACATCGGTCGACGCGACCAGGCTTGAACTTAAGACAATCTTAAGCGCATCCCAGGAGAACGACCCTTCATCGGTTGCGGCATTAGAGAGGGCTGCTAAGAGGTTAGGCATTAAGGTTGCTTACCTCGTGAATCTACTGAACCCCGAAACAGTCATTATCGGAGGCGGCCTGGAATATGCCGGAGAGAGATTCCTGGAGACGGTCAATTCCACTGTCAGGGATTGGGCGTTCAGGGAAGAGACGCAGGACCTAAGGATCATTTATTCGGCCCTCAAGGAGAACGCCGTGGCAGTGGGGGCGGCAAGCCTGGTAGCCCAGAAGATATTCGCGCGCCTGCTATAAGTTAAGAGACAAGGAAGACTTATGGAAGATAAGATGAAGTTTGTGGCAATAGGCCTGGCAGCAGCCTTATTAATCAGCATCTTTGCCAACTTCCAGAGTTGTAATTCCCGCAAGGCGGCGGAACTCGCCAGGGACGCCCTCAAAGAAGAAAACTCCTCTCTCTCCAAGAAGGTCAAGGAGAGCATCAAGGAAAAGAAAGAGATTGAAGAAAAGCTCGGCGCCTTGAAGGGCGAACTGGACAAACTTACCAAGGAAAAGGATGACCTTGCTTCCCTCAGGGATGAACTTCAGAAGCAGTATGAGGCTCTTCTCAAGGAGAGGGATGCGATGCAGGAAAAATTAAAAGGCCAGATCGGCGAGGCCAGGGAGGGGTTAGCTGATAGCGCGTCTTCCAGGGAAGAGTCCTATTGGGCAAGGGTAATAAAGGAAAAGACCGACCTGTCGGTACAGGTAGATAGCTTGCGCAGCGAATTGGAAAGGCTCAGGATTGCAAATGAGCAACTCAAGCGCGACAAAGATTCATTGGAGCTGGATTTGAAAAACCTTGACCGCGACAAGGAAGCCCTGGAGCAACAGGTTAAAGGGATGGATAGTATCAGCATAGACCTGGTAAGGGAAAAGAACTCCAAGATGAAAATCCAGGATGACCTCACGGCTATCAAGAGGGAAAACTCTTCTTTGCGCAGACAACTAAGGTATATGGGCAGCCGTAAGACATACCTTGAGAATAAGCTGCAGAAGCTTCAGGAAGATAAGGAGTCGCTTCAGCGGCAGTTCGACGAAATGGGGACACTGCTGGAGAGTAAGATGTATCAGATGGGCGACGTCAAAGAGAAGCTCAAGGCTATCCGCAGCGGAGAGGAATTAGAGACAAGCGAACCCAAGAAGGACTCCGTGGAGCTGCCGCCGATTGTGGTGCGGCCCGGCTCCGAGACGCCCGCTTCTGCCGGGCGCGTCTTGCCCGATACCCAGGGGATCGGCAGGATACTTGAGGTAAACCGCGAGAGTAAATTCGTTGTCATTGACCTGGGTGAAGATTACGGCTTAAAGATCGGCGATGCTTTCCATGTTTACCGCTCGGGAAAGTTAGTAGGGACTATTGAGGTAGTGCAGGCGCGTAAAGGCATTACTGCCTGCGACATCAAGGAAGAGAAAACCCCTATTAAGATAGGCGATATTATAAAGTAGCAAAGCGTCTTCATATAAATGACCCGCACTAAAAAACCAACCTCCGGTAAGGCAGCTTCCATCCATGATGTTGCCCGCTTAAGCGGGGTTTCCATCACCACGGTTTCGCGCGTCATCAATAAATTCCCTTCGGTCAAAGAAGCTAACCGCCGGCGGGTGTTAGAGGTGATGAAACAGCTTAAATACCAGCCCTCCAGCCTTGCGCAGCAGCTTGCCAGCGGCAGGAGCAATATCGTGGCCCTGGTGATACCGCGTTATGAAGGCGTATTCTACTCTTTTTATGCCTTGGAGTTAATCCGCGGAATAGGCACGCTTTGCGAGGCCCTCAAGCTTGACCTTCTTCTCCACCTTACGGATACGCGCACGCAGTTGAATCTGACGGGATTGGGAGGGGTGATATTTTCCGATATCATCGGCAACCGCTCCCAGGTGGAGGACGCCATTGCCAGCGGCATTCCCTGCATCGTTATTAATAATTACCCCAAAGACCTCCCGGTTAGCTGCATAACGGTGGATAACGTTGGAGGGGCCCTGGCTGCGGTGAATTACCTGGTCAGCCTCGGCCATAAGAAAATAGCGCATATCAGCGGCGACTTGGTTACCCAGGCAGCAGCACAGCGTTTTGAGGGGTACAAGAAGGCCCTCGATAAGAATAACATCATTTTCAAGGAGGAATTGGTTTTTAAAACTGATTACTCGCGCGGCCAGGCGCGCCAGGCAGCAGAGGCCATCTTGAAGATGAAGGAGCCTCCCAGCGCGGTGTTTGTAGCTTCGGACTCCATGGCCCTGGAGGTGATGGCGGTAGCAAGAGAGATGGCAAGGGAGATACCGCGCGACTTGTCCATTGTCGGATTTGACGATAATCCCTCCGGACTCTACGGGCCGGTTGCCCTGACCACCGTAAAACAGCCCTTGATAAAAATGGCAGAGGAGAGCGTTAAGGAATTATACAATATCATGAATTCCAAAAGCAAGGATAACGGTCCCAAAAAGAGAATCCTGCCGACGGAATTAGTGATACGGGAGTCCTGCCGCCCATTCGGGAAATAATACAACTTATTGTATATTAAGGAAGCTTGCCTACCAGATATTGTATTTTTTTGTTGACAAACATCGCGAGAGCATTTATACTTTTCTGTATCGGTCATCAATCAACATTTTAACTTGGAGCCCGCCATGTCATTAAAATTATCCCAAAATTCCCTGAAGGTTCTGGAGAGGCGTTACCTCAAAAAAAATACCGAAGGAGAGATAGTGGAAACCCCTGAGGAACTCTTTCGTAGGGTATCCCGGGCCATTGCGGAGGCGGAGGGTCTTTACGGCGCAGGAGAAACAGAGGTGGCAGGGTTAGCGGATTCATTTTATCGCGCCATGACGACGCTGGAATTTCTTCCTAATTCACCTTGCCTGATGAATGCCGGAAGAGATCTGGGGCAGCTCTCCGCTTGTTTTACCCTTCCCATCGAAGACGCGATGGAGTCAATATTCGAAACCTTGAAGGCCACCGCCATTATCCATAAGAGCGGAGGGGGGACGGGCTTTTCGTTTTCGCGGCTTCGCCCCAAGAATTCGGTAGTCAAGACTACCGGAGGAGTAGCGTCTGGTCCGGTTTCTTTCATGAAGGTTTATGATTCCGCTACCGAGGCAGTAAAGCAGGGCGGCACCCGCCGCGGGGCAAATATGGGGATCCTTGCGGTAGACCATCCGGACATCATGGAGTTTATTACCTGCAAGGAGAATAACAGGTCCATCAATAATTTTAATATCTCGGTTGCCATTACCGACGCTTTCATGAAGAGGCTCGAGGCAGGAGAGGATTACGATTTAATTGACCCGCGGGGGAAAAAGGTGGTAGGGCGCATCAATGCCAAGGATGTATTTGAGTTGATTGTCAAACAGGCGCATAAAAACGGCGAGCCCGGAATTATCTTTATTGACCGCGTCAACCACGAAAACCCCACCCCCAAATTAGGAAAGATTGAAAGCACCAATCCCTGCGGCGAACAACCACTCCTGCCGTACGAAAGCTGCGACCTGGGCTCGATTAACCTTGAGCGTATGTGCAGGAAGATAAACGGCCGCGCCGAGATAGACTGGCAGAAGCTGAAGGATGTAACCCGCCTGGCGGTGCATTTTCTCGATAACCTCATTGATGTGAATAGGTATCCGTTGCCGGAGATTGAAAAAGCTACTAAGTTGACGCGCAAAATAGGGTTGGGCGTGATGGGGTGGGCAAGCCTTCTTATCCGCCTGGGGATAGCGTATGATTCCGAAGAGGCGGTTGCCTTGGCTGAAAAAGTAATGTCTTTCATACGGGATGAGGCAACAAAGAAGTCTCAGGAGTTGGCAAAGAAGAAAGGGACCTTCCCGGCCTACAAAGGCAGTATTTATGACAGGAGTGAAAAGGGCATCAAGGTGCGTAACGCCACTCTTACCACCATTGCCCCCACCGGCACCATCAGCATTATCGCAGGTCCGTGTTCTTCCGGCATCGAGCCCTTGTTTGCGATAGTCTATCACCGTAACGTCATGGATAATGATAAGCTGCTGGAGGTGGATCCCATATTCGAAGAGGTTGCGCGGCAGCGCGGTTTCTACAGCCGCGAACTGATGCAGAAGATTGCCGATAAGGGGTGCCTCAAGGATATTCCGGAGGTGCCCGAAGACGTCAGGCGCATCTTTGTTACTTCCCACGACATCTCGCCTGAGTGGCACGTGCGTATGCAGGCGGCCTTTCAGAAATACGTGCACAACGCCACTTCCAAGACTATAAATTTTGCTCACGAGGCCACTATTGATGACGTAAGAAAGGCGTACCTGTTGGCTTATGAATTAGGGTGCAAGGGCATTACTATTTACCGCGACAGGAGCCGCGAGGAGCAGGTTTTGAATATCGGCACGGTAAAGGATGCTAAATCCGAAGGGCAGGAGGCACCGCAGCAGGCCGTGAATAAAGAGATTGCTCCGCGGCCGCGCCCCGAGGTAATCATCGGCACTACTACCAAGGTGTCTACCGGTTGCGGCAACCTTTATGTTACCATTAATGTTGACGAGCGGGGCAAGCCTTTTGAGCTTTTTACCCAGATGGGCAAGGCCGGCGGCTGCGCGGCATCGCAATTGGAAGCAATCGGTCGCCTGGTTTCGCTGGGTTTTCGTTCGGGTATCGAGGTAAAATCCATAATTGAGCAGCTGCGTAATATCCGTTGTCCGTCTCCTTCCTGGGAGAAGGGGCAGCGGATATTCTCCTGCGCCGACGCAATCGCCCGCGTGGTTGAAAAAAGGCTGGTTAACGTAAATGTAAATGTTATTCCTGCCGAGGTTGAAGCTGCCAGCATAGCCATGAAGCATTCCAGCGAGGATGAAAGCGCATCCAAGATAGCTAATAGATCCCACGGCAATATCGTGGGGGTTTGTCCTGATTGCGGCGGTGCGCTGCGGCACGAGGAGGGTTGCGTCAAGTGCCATGCCTGCGGCTTTTCGAAGTGTTAAAACAGGGAGAGTAAATAATGAAAAAAATATTATATATTGTGCTGGACGGCTTAGGGGACCTGCCGCTTAAGGACCTGGGCGATAAGACCCCCCTTGAGGCTGCGCTTACTCCTAATCTTGACCGCCTGGCGCAGAAGGGTATTACGGGATTTGTTCATACGGTAGGCGAGGGCATTGCCCCTGAATCTGATATTGCGGTAATCAGCCTCCTGGGATACGATGCGCACAAGTATTATACCGGCAGGGGCCCCCTGGAGTCTTTTGCCGAAGGGTTGATCGTTAATGACGGTGACGTTGCCTTTAGGGTGAATTTCGCCACTGTCGAGGCTGACGGCAGGACCATTAAGGACCGCCGGGTAGGAAGGAACCTTGTTACCGAGGAGGCCGCTGCGCTTTCCAAGGAGATAAACTCCAAGGTCGCCCTTACCAACGGGACATTTGAGTTTAAGAATACCATCGGCCATCGCGGGGTGCTGGTGATACGCGGGATGCGTTCTAAGTTATCCGGTTGGATTACCAATACCGACCCTGCCTACGAGCGTGAAGGGGTATTCGGCGTAGCCAAGGAGAAGTTTGAGAATACCGTTTCCGTTTCAGCGCCCATGCCAGGGCATGAAGATTCCTCCGAGGCGGCGGAGGCCGCAAACCTTCTGAACGAGTTTACCAGAAAATCCAATCTCATCCTCAATGAATGCGCCCTGAATAAAAAAAGGATTGCCGAAGGAAGGCTCCCGGCCAATGTGATTTTATCGCGCGACGCCGGTGACCGCCTGCCGAAATTCCCCAAGATAAGCCAGGTATATAACGTTAGATTCGGCTCATTTGTGCAGATGCCGGTAGAAAAGGGTATTGCGCTCTTGACCGGGATGGAGATTATCGAGGTGCCGGAATCCACCGGTCACCTTGACGTGGATTATCCGGTCTGGGCGAAAGTAGCCCTGGAGTCCCTGAAGATTTACGACGGCATCTATGTACATATCAAGGGTCCGGACGAGCCTGCCCATGACGGGGATTACAGGAAGAAAAGGGATATCATTGAGGCGATTGACAAGTTCTTCTTTACCAATCTCCTGCCCGAGCTTGAGCTGGCAGATACGATTGTGGCGGTGACGGCTGACCACTCTACGGTTTGCGCCATCAAGGCGCATTCTGCCGACCCTGTGCCTTTGCTGGTCTGCGGAGGTAGCGTCAAACCCGACGGTTCTTTGAGCTTTTCCGAAAAGGCCTCCAAACTCGGCTCAATCGGGGCGTTAAAAGGCCGCGACATCATGCCCCTCCTCACAAAGCTAGCCAAGTAGGGACGGTTCTCAGTTCCCCTTAAAAGTGTCCCTTTTTAAAGGTTAGATATTTCATCCAACATAGTGTTACCGATTAATCTTAACCTGTAGCTACTCCAGGGATATAGATTTAAGTCCAATGTCAGATTAGTTCGTAGCGGATTAGTTTCTATATAATCGACGCATTTTAAAAGGTAACTTTCCCCTTGGATTATTTTGCTTTTGAATCTGTCCTGCCATAGGTGTCCCACTTTATTGTATTTAGAATTAAAATATAAAGTGTAACTTAGATTTAAGCCACGCATAATTTTATTCAAGCGCGTTGGTTCATTAACCTCAAGCATAAGATGGACATGATTGGGCATCAGGCAAAATGCGTATAATTTAAACAAATAGCGTTTCTTATAGCTTGTTAATATCTTTAGGTACTTTTCATAATCCTCAGAAGCCATAAAAACCGGTTGTTTTTGATTTCCTCGTGTGATAATATGGTAACAACCATTTTCTACAGTAATTCTTCCTATTCGTGGCATACTTATCACCTCCTATTTAATAGACGCATAGAACATTATTTTCTAACAAAAAAGGGGGACACTTTTAACCGTGGTTGAGAACCGTCCCTATGATGTGATTGTGGTGGGGGCTGGGCATGCCGGCATCGAGGCCGCTTTGGCGGCAAGCCGCATGGGCAAGAAGACGCTTTTGGTGACCCTAAGCGCAGAAACTATCGGCCAGATGAGCTGCAATCCGGCAATCGGCGGGGTTGGCAAGGGGCAGCTTGTTAAGGAGATTGATGCGTTGGGGGGAGAAATGGCCCGCGCAGCAGATTCCGCTGGGATACAATTCCGCATCCTGAATGCCTCCAAGGGCGCAGCAGTGCAGTCCTCGCGCTGCCAGATTGACCGCAAACTGTATAAGAATTATATGCGCGCCGCCGTAAGTCATCAACATCGCCTTGAGGTAAAAGAAGCCCATGTCAGGTCGTTGATCGTGGAAGACGGTATCGTCAAAGGAATGCTTACGGATGCTGGGGGAGCGCTGGAGTCTTCTGTAGTGGTGCTTGCGCCGGGGACATTTCTAAACGGGGTTATTCACGTTGGGCTCAAGCATTTCAGCGCCGGGCGCATTGACGAGCCTGCAGCCGTAGAATTAAGCGATAACTTGGAGAGGTTAGGCTTTAGGCTGCAGCGTTTTAAGACCGGTACCTGCCCGCGCCTGGATAAGGACAGCATTGATTTCTCGCGTCTTCTGGCCCAGCAAGGAGACAGCCCTCCCAGGCCTTTCTCTTTCTCCACCCGCGAGCTTAAGCAGAGGCAGATACCATGCCATATAACCTATACTAACGAAAATACGCACCGGCTCATACTGGATAACCTTGACCGCTCTCCTCTTTATGCGGGTATAATCCAGGCAACCGGGGTGCGTTATTGCCCTTCCATTGAAGACAAGATTGTAAAGTTCAGGGAGAGAGTCAGGCACCAGGTATTCCTGGAGCCGGAAGGTTACGACGCAAGAGAGGTTTATCCTAACGGCCTGGCAACCAGCCTCCCCGAGGACGTGCAGTTAGAAATGCTGCATTCCATCGAGGGTCTGGAGGACGCCGAGATATTAAAATTCGGTTACGGCATTGAGCATAGCGTGGTTGACCCTCTCCAGCTTTATCCGAGCCTCCAGACGAAGTTAATCAAGAATCTTTATCTGGCCGGTCAGATTAACGGCACTACCGGTTATGAGGAGGCAGCTGCTCAGGGCCTGGTCGCCGGCATCAACGCTGCCTTAAGCTCTGAGGGGAGAGAACTGTTGGTTTTAGACCGTAGCTCGGGTTACATCGGGGTCTTGATTGACGATTTAACTACAAAAGGTACTAACGAGCCTTACCGTATGTTTACCTCGCGCGTCGAGTACCGCCTCCTCCTGAGGGAGGATAACGCGGATTTGCGGTTACGCAAAATCGGCCATGAGGTAGGCCTGGTTGGCGGCCGGGTCTATTCTAAGACTGAAGAGAAGGCACGCCATATCAAGGACGGAATTGCTTTTTTAAGAGAAAAGCGCGTTGGCCCGGGGTCCGGCATAAATGACATTTTAAATAAGCATGCAGGATTTACCGTCAAAAAGGCAGTTACCTTAGAGGAGCTCCTGAGGCGGCCTGAGGTAAGACTCGAAGATTTGAGGGGGGCAGGGGTCCTTGAGGATATACCCGAAAGTATTGGAAGAGAGATGGAAATTGAAGTAAAATATTCTGGGTTTATCCAGCGCCAGCTTGCCGAGGTAGAAAGATTCAGGAATCTGGAAAGAATAAGGCTGCCTGCGGAACTGGACTATAGCCTTGTCAACGGATTGTCCCGCGAGATTCGCGAGAAGCTTAAAAATTTAAAGCCCATAAATCTTGGCCAGGCCTCCCGTATCTCAGGGGTGACCCCGGCAGCAGTCGCAATATTGATGGTGTACCTTAGGAAGCTCAATGAGCAAAGGAAAAAACTACAGCGCCCTTAAAGATTTCTGCCTGGATATGGGGGCAGACCTCTTCGGGGTCGCCGATATCTCCGTGGTAAAGCATGATTTCGCCCTTTCAAAGCGTTCCCTCGCCGGGCTTGAAAGGGCAGTATCGCTGGTGGCGAGACTGTCATCGGCGATACTCTCCGAGATTGAAAACGCGCCTACCCGCCTTTATTTCCATCATTACCGCACGGTTAATGCCTTTCTTGACCAGGCAGCACTTCGAACCTGCAATTACATTCAAGGCAAGGGATATCGCGCCCTTCCGGTCCCTGCTTCCCAGATATTGGACTGGCAGAATCAGAAAGGCCACCTTTCTCATAAGAGGATCGGCTATCTGGCGGGATTAGGGTGGATAGGCAGGAACAACCTTTTGGTTAATCCTTCATTCGGCAGCCAGCTGCGTCTCGTCTCTATCCTTACCGATATGCCCCTGGAGGCAGATGTCCCGTTAAGAAAAGACTGCGGGAAGTGCATGCTTTGTGTTAAAATATGTCCGGCAGGCGCGATAAAGAAAGACAGCGCCTCGTTTGACCATCTCCTCTGTTTTGAGAAACTCAAGGGTTTCCAGAAGCAGCGTTTAACAGACCAGTATATCTGCGGGGTCTGCGTGAATATCTGCCGCGGGGACAAGAAGACAGGATGAATTTGATTCTTATTGCGCTTTTATTGCTAATGAGTGTGGGGGTAGGCTGGTCCATCGGAGCAAACGATGCCGCCAATTCCCTTGGCACAGCCGTGGGCTCGCGCGTGCTGAACCTGAAGCAGGCAATCTGTCTGATTGTGCTATTCGGGTTTCTCGGGGCGTTTTTACAGGGAAGCCATGTTACCAAGACTATCGGCAAGGGTATCGTGCCGATGGACCTCCTTGATAAAAATGCTTCAATTTATCTGGCTATGGTAGCGGCTTTTGCCGCCTGCGTCTGGGTAGTGATTGCGACCCGCTGGAAGATACCCATTTCTACCAGCCACTCCATAGTCGGCGCCGTGGCCGGAGGAGGTCTGGCCTTGGGGGCGCCGGTAAAATGGAAGGTCCTGGGGGATATCTTTATCTGTTGGGTGTTTACTCCAATCGGGGCAGCGGTCCTGGGGTATATATTGTACCGGATTTCCAAGAATGTTTTCTACCGCATACTTCCCCGGCGCTACCTGAAAAGCATCCTGGCCGCGCTTATCATTGCCAGCGGCTGTTACGTAGCTTATTCCTGGGGCGCCAATGACGTTGCCAACGCTACCGGGGTTATCGTAGGCGCCGGCGTTTTAACTCCTACAGTAAGCGTTATGTTGGGCGGCCTGGCAATAGTCCTGGGCATCGTCACCTGGGGTTATAAGGTCATCGAGACCGTAGGTTCCGAGATCACCCAGTTAATGCCCATCATGGCTTTTTCGGCACAACTGGCCAGCGCCATCAACGTGCATGTATATACTATGTTTGGCATCCCGGTTTCTACCAGCCACTCCATCGTAGGGGCGATCTTCGGGGTAGGATTGGTGCGCGGATTGCGCGTTTTAAACGTCCGCATCATCAAAGATATCGTTATCTGCTGGTTAGCCACCCCTTTTATTTCCGGCATCGTCAGTTTTTCCGTATTAAAGGCTGCGTTATTATTTGTCAAAATTTAAAGGAGGTTTAAGATGAAAGAGACAAGGAATATTCTGGGTTGGTTAGGAATGGCGGAGGAACAATCCATCCTGGAGGACTCCAGGAGGCATGTAGACGAGACGCACAAGACCGTGGCTTATTTTTCGGAGGCGGTGGAGGCCTTCATTAAGGGAGACGCTGCTGCCAAGAACGCCGCCATTGAGAACGTAAGGCAGAGCGAACACCAGGCCGACATATTGCGTTCTAAGATGGTAGAAGAGCTTTCTGAAAGCCTCTTGATGCCTCCGGACAGAGAGGACCTGATGCATTTTGTTAAAACCCTGGATAAGATTGCGGATTGGACTAACGGCGCCGCGCGCATCCTGGGTTTCATAGAGCAGAAACCAAACGACGATATCCTTAAAAACGTTTCTTTAGCTACCGGGATAATCGTATCCTCAATCTCCAAGCTGCGCGAGGCCATCGGCGTTCTCACTAAAAATGACCTCAAGAAGGCCCTCGTATTGTGCGAGGAGGTAGACCGCCTGGAGCACCAGGCAGATGACCAGAAGAAAACCCTCATCGAGGCCATCATACATGCCAACCTTGGGCCGACGCCGTTATTACTGTGTTATCAGCTTGCGGAATACCTGGAGGGCGTAACCGATAAGATCGAAGACGCTGCGGACCTGATAAAGACAGTGGCAATCAAGTCCAAATAATTAAGGCCGGCAATGAGCGAAAAGATTTTAATCGTAGATGACGAAAAGGACATCGTCAGGATGCTTGATTATAACCTCAAGAAAGAGGGGTACCGTAGCTTCTCGGCTTATGATGGAGAGGAGGCCCTGGAGATTGCTAAGAGAGAACGCCCGGATCTTATTATCCTGGATTTGATGCTGCCTGAAATAGGGGGGCTGGAGGTTTGTAAGTCACTAAAGAAGACCCCTGAACTCGCTTCCATACCGATTATTATGCTCACTGCCAAGACCCAGGAGACGGATAAGGTGGTGGGGCTGGAGGTTGGCGCCGATGATTACGTAACCAAGCCTTTTAGCCCGCGGGAGTTACTGGCGCGCATAAAAGCAGTATTGCGCAGAAGCCGGGAAAAGGATTCTGTGCCCGAGGTATTAAAAACAGGAGAGCTCGCAGTGGATCTCTCCAGGATACAGGTTACCCTTAAAGGCAGGCCTGTTCAGTTGACCTCAAAGGAATTTGAGCTGCTTGTTACCCTTATCAAGGCCCGTGGCAGGGTCCTTTCGCGCAGCTATCTTTTGGATGCCATCTGGGGTTATGAGAATGCCTTGGATATCCAGACCCGCACCGTAGACGTGCATATCAGGTCACTGCGCAAGAAGTTAAAGTCCGCAGGCGGGCTTATTGTTACCGTTAAGAACTACGGTTATCGTTTTGAGAAGGCAGAATGATGATAAGAAGCAAGAGCCTTAAATTTAAATTAGTCCTTTCGTATCTTTTGGTAATATTTATTTCCTTCGGCTTTATTGCTTTCTATCTTGACCGCAACCTCGAAGAAAACGCCCTCCAGGACATCAAGAAGTCCCTTCTTAATCAGGGGTATCTGATTGAGTCTCAGCTTATAAGCCAGAATGCAAAAAAACAGGATCCTGCGCGCCTGGAGGCGTTGGTTCAAGAGATTGCCCCCAAGATAGGTTGCCGTATCAGCATTATTGATGACCAGGGGAGGGTTCTGGCTGATTCAGAGAGGACGCCGGAAGAGGTCCTTTTGATGGATAACCATGCCCGACGCCCTGAGATAAGAGCGGCCCTGGGAGGCAAGATGGGAGAATCCACCCGTTACTCCTCTACTTTGAAGATAGACATGCTTTATCTGGCGATCCCCTTGCGCCAGAAGGATTCGTTGACAACAGGCGCCTTGAGGCTGGCGCTTCCCTTAGAGAGCGTCAGGAGGATGCTGCTGGTTATCAGAAAAAGCATAATACTAAGCGTATCCTTTGCCTTAGGGCTTGCCTTTGTCCTGGGGTCTTTATTGGCAGCCGGAATCGTTAAGCCGCTCAGAAAGATAATTAACGTATCGCGCAGGTTTTCAGCCGGTGATTTTGCTCACAAGATATTTTATGAGAGCGATGACGAAATAGGCGAGCTCGCCGCTACCCTCAATAAGATGGCGCAGGAGATAGAGGATAAGGTCCGCCAGACCAGCATACAGAACCAGCACCTCAAGGCCATACTCTACAGCATGATTGAGGGTATAGTGGTGGTTGATAAAGACGCCAGGATAGTCTCGCTTAACCCCCCGGCAGAGACGATATTCAATATTGACAGCCAGGGGGCAGACAGGAGGCTTTTAATCGAGGCCATCCCAAATAATGAAATCTCCGGCATCATCAGCGATGTCTTGAAGGGCGGGGTATCGGCATCAAAGGAAATCACCCTCGTCTGGCCTCTGCAGCGCGTTTTTCAGCTTAACGCCTCCCCTATTTTTGTAAATAATTCCGTAGCGGGGGCGGTAGCGGTAATACACGATATAACCGAGATCCGAAGGCTGGAGGTTATGCGCCGGGATTTTGTGGCAAACGTATCGCACGAGTTAAAAACCCCTCTTACCTCCATCAAGGGTTTTGTAGAGACGCTCCTGGAGGGCGCGCTGGAAGACAAAAAAAACAAGCGGCACTTTCTGGAGATTATCCGCGAGCATGTTGACAGGCTTGATAATCTGGTCAATGACCTTCTTTCGCTGTCTTACCTGGAATCCAGAGAGATAAGGCTTGATAAGAAGGAGTTTGATTTAAGGGGCCTGGCCGATGAGTCATTGGCAGGTTTTAAATCCCAGATTAAAAAGAAGGCGCTGGAGGTTGCTAACGATTTGCCCTCCGGCCTCAGCGTCAAGGCCGACAGGGACCGCATCGAGCAGGTGCTGATTAATCTTATTGATAATGCCGTCAAATTTAACAATAACAACGGCAGTATTAATGTTTATTGCGAGGAATCCCCCGGGCAGCTTAAGGTTTTCGTGGAGGATACCGGCGCAGGCATACCTGCCAAGGATATCCCCCGTATCTTTGAGCGGTTCTACCGCGTAGATAAGGCGCGTTCGCGCGAGCTCGCAGGCACCGGGCTTGGCCTCTCCATCGTCAAGCATATCGTAGAACTGCACGGAGGCAGCGCGGGCGTAGAGAGTACCGAAGGCCTCGGCTCAAGATTCTGGTTCACCCTTCCGCTTTAACTAATCCCAGACACCTGATTTTACCTGCATTTTACCGTCTCTTCCCTTAAACTTAATCCCTTTGTTGTAAGCTATAGCCATGATAAAGAAGATCCTGAAGATACTCATGGCGTTAAGGGCACACCTGGATAGCATCATCTCAGACGAGATAGAGAGTATTGAGATTTTTTATCGGCAATACGGTTAATAACTGTGCAAAGGTCTAAGAAGGTCTTGGTTGTCGAGGACGATAAGGGCATAAACGAACTGGTATTTTATAACCTTAAAAAGGAAGGTTTTTTAGTGCGTCAGGCATTTGACGGATGCCAGGCAGAGAAAATCATAGCAGAAGAGGATGGCTTTGACATCGTAATACTCGATATCATGCTGCCTTTTAAGGACGGATTTGAGCTCTGCCGCCAGATTAAAGAAGGCGGGGATGCCTATCGGACCTTCGTGATTATCATAAGCGCCAAAGGTGCTCCTCAAGATAAACTCTATGCCCATCTGCTGGGAGCAGATTATTACCTTGCAAAGCCTTTCAGTATTAAGGCCTTGTTATCCATCGTCAGGGAGTTAGACAATATCAAAAAGGGGGATTTTTTAATAAAAAGGAGGTGATTTTACATGGATTTTACCCGTCCTTAAAACCGGCATAACAAAAGGGTGCTATCCTTGCATAGGAAAAGCAACAGAGACCACAATAAGAGATGGAGGTAAGCATAATGATGAGACGCGTAGCGTTAGTGTTGGCAGTAGCAGTACCGGTTATTTTTTCGGCAGTCTTCAATTGCGTTCATGCCGGAGAGATTGATCTGCTTTTAGAGAAATTGGTGGATAAGGGCGTTTTGACTCCCGGCGAGGCGCAGCAGATAGGGGTTGAAACTAAGGAGCAGGTGAAGGCAGAGATTGCAGCCGGTAAATCTTCTTCCCTGCCTGCCTGGGTTCAGAACATGAAGCTTAAAGGCGACCTGCGCTTAAGGTACCAGTATAAGCATGATAAAGCAGCAAATAATTATTCCAAGGATACGCAGATCGGGCGTTTGCGCATGCGTCTTGGATTAGACACAAAGGTAAATGAGAAGATTATGGTCGGTGTCGGCATCGCCACTAATTCCGACGGAGACCCGCGTTCCACCAATATGACCTTTGGCAAAAGCGGCGACGGTTATTCCACCAAGATGGAGATCCGCCTTGACAATGCCTATGCCAAATACGATGCCTTGCCCTGGCTGACCATTGTCGGCGGCAAGATGCTTTTAAAAGACGCGCTCTGGGAGCCGACTGACCTCGTTTGGGACACCGATATTACTCCCGAAGGAGGCGTGCTCCAGTTTGATAAGAAGTTGAATTCCAATACCAGCCTTTTCATGAATACCGGCGTATTGATTCAGACCGATGATACCAGCTCGGATAATGACCCGGTGATGATGTATATTATCCAGCCCGGAGCTACCTATAAAATTAATGATTCCATGTCATTGAAGGGCGCTTTCACGGCCAACATCGGCAGCAATACCAAAGGCACGGCTTATCCTACCGGAGATTGGTATAAAAGCAGCAATACCAAAAACGGCTCAAACTGGGCATATGATTACCGCACCATCAGCCCGGCGTTAGAACTCAGCCTCAAGGAGCCTTTCAAGGCTGCGGGGTTGGATATTGAAAATATGAAGCTATTCGGCGAATATGTAAAGAACCTCGCCGTCTCAAGCAATAATTCGGGATTTTCATTAGGTTTCCAGTTAGGTAACGATAAGATATCCAAATTCGGTGATTGGCAGTTTAGATACATCTACGCCATGCTTGAGAAAGACGCGGTGCTTGATGTTACGCCCGATTCCGACCGTTACAGCGGAAAGACCGGCATGAGAAGCCACGAGGCCGCGTTAAGCTACGGCTTAGGCAAAAACACCTTTCTGGGTCTTGACGTTTACCGTTCCTGGAGCTTGATCGGCAGCAGGGCTCCGGAGACCCTGGTCCAGGTCGATTGGAATTTGAAATTTTAAGTAAAAATAGAGACAGCGCCCGGCGCTAAGCGGTATTTATACCCGGCCTTAAAGGATAGGCCGGTATGCGCCTCTGCGCAAGGAGGGAAGGAAGATGAAATTTGTTGCGAGGTTAGCGTTTTTCGGGATGTTGATATTGGGATTGACAGCGCCCTGTTACGCTGAGAAAATAGTAGTCGAAGGCTCAACCACGGTCCTGCCTATTGCGCAAAAGGCGGCCGAGGTATTTATGCAGAAGAACCAAGGCGCGGACATCGCGGTGCGCGGAGGAGGCTCAGGGGTAGGGATCGCATCCATTATTGACGGCACCTGCGATATAGCGGATGCCTCCCGGCCGATAAAAGAGAGCGAGCTGGAGAAGGCGGCCAGTTACGGCAGGGATATCAAGGCGCATGTGATTGCAATGGATGGGATTGCGGTAGTCGTCAACCCCTCCAATAAAGTCTCCGCCTTGTCTAAAAAACAGGTAGCGGATATTTATACGGGAAAAATCTCCAATTGGTCAGAGGTAGGGGGCGATGACCAGAAGATAGTGGTTATTTCCCGGGATACCTCAAGCGGGACATTCGAGGCCTTTGGGGAATTGGTGCTTGAGAAGGCCAAGGTAAGGCCCGATGCGCTGATGCAGGCGTCAAACCAGGCAGTTGCATCTGTAGTAGCAAGGACTCCGGGAGCAATCGGTTATGTGGGGATGGGATTTCTTTCCGGTTCGGTAAAGGCGCTTAAGATTGACGGGGTTATGCCTTCCAGGGAGCTGGTATTAACAGGGAAGTATTCCATAGGCAGGCCGCTGTTTATGTATACTAACGGCAGCCCACGCGGGTTGGTTAAGGATTTCCTTGATTTTGTAAAAAGCTCCGAGGGCCAGCAATTAGTGGAAGGGGAAGGTTTTATAGCCTTAAAATAAAACAAGCGTTTACTCAGTTTTAAGGCTCCTGTGCCGTGGTAGTATTTTAAATGCTGCCACGGCGCAGTCACAAATAAAGTTATGTGGCGCGTAAGAGAAAAAATATACGGAGGGATATTTGCGGTGCTGGCTTTTTCTTCGCTGGCATTCCTGATCGGAATCGTCATCGTGCTCTTTAAGGAGGCCCTCCCGATTTTTAAAACAGCCGGGCTGTTTCATTTTATCCTCGGCAGGGAGTGGTATCCGACGTATCAACCTCCTGAATTCGGCATCCTCCCTTTAATCCTGGCTTCGGTGTGGGTAACCCTGGGGGCAATGCTGATATGCCTGCCCCTTGGCGTAGGCAGCGCTCTTTATTTAAACGAGATAGCGACAGCAGCGCAGAAAGCGGTGCTCAAGCCCGTAATCGAGATATTAGCGAGCATCCCTTCTATCGTATACGGATTTTTCGGGATGGTAGTCCTGGCTCCTTTCTTGCAGAGGCTGTTGCATTTACCCGTCGGGTTATGCGCTTTTACTGCCAGCCTCACCCTGGGCGTCATGGCTACCCCTACCGTCTGCAGCATTGCCGAGGACGCTTTAAGCTATGTGCCGCGTTCATTCCGGGAGGCTTCTTTTGCGGTAGGGGCCAACAGGTGGCAGACCTTGACAAGGGTGGTGATTCCGGCGGCCGGATCCGGTATTTCAACGGCAGTAATATTGGGTATGAGCAGGGCAATCGGAGAAACCATGACGGTATTGATGGTAGCCGGAGGTGCCGCAGTCATACCCCGGTCATTTTTTGACCCTGTCCGGCCCATGACCGCCGCGATTGCCGCAGAAATGGGAGAGGCGCCGGTCGGAAGCGCGCATTATCACGCCCTTTTTGCAATCGCGTTAATCCTGTTTCTGGTTACCTTTATTTTTAATATCATTGCCGAGTTTATCAGCAGAAGATTCAGGATAAAACTGGGGCTGGGCAGATGAGGAAAGACAGGGTTGAGAAGATAGGGTTTGGGCTGCTTTTTTTAAGCATCGCCGTTACCGTGCTTCTCCTCTTTTCCATCATATACTTCATATCCGCAAGGGGGATAAAGGTGATATCCTGGGAATTTATCACGCAGCCCCCGCGCGATGCCATGACAGCCGGAGGGGTAGCCCCGGCAATCATCGGCACGCTCTGTCTTACCTTGATTGCGATTGCATTTTCTCTGCCCCTGGGCCTGGCGTGCGCAATATACCTGTGCGAATACAGCCCCAGGGGTTATATCGTTAATCTCATCAGGGTCGGCATTAATAACCTTGCGGGCGTGCCTTCGGTTGTGTTCGGGCTATTCGGCCTGGCAGTATTCGTTAAGTTTTTCAAATTCGGGGTCTCGATGCTCTCGGGGGGCTTGACGCTGGGGATATTGGTGTTGCCCGTGATAATATCCGCCAGCCAGGAGGCGCTGATGGCAGTGCCTAATTCCGTACGCGAGGCATCGCTTGCGCTGGGCGCTACTAAGTGGCAGACAATCAAAAAGATAATATTGCCTACCGCGCTTCCCGGAGTGCTTACCGGTACAATTCTAAGCATCGGCAGGGTAGCCGGCGAGACGGCACCCATACTTTTCACCGCGGCGGCCTTCTACCTGAGGGGTTACCCCCATTCGTTATTTTCGGAGGTGATGGCCCTGCCTTACCACATATATGCCCTGATGACAGAAGGGGCGCATCCCCAAGAGCAGACTGCCATTGCCTACGGATGCAGCCTTATATTGTTGGCATTGGTTCTCTTGGTGTCATTTGTAGCAATCCTGATACGCCAGAGACAGAGAGGGTATGGACATGGACAGTAAGGTAAAGATCAAGACAGAGGAGATAAATTTTTTCTACGGAAGGCACCGCGCGTTAACGGATATCAATCTGGATATCTATGAGAAGCGGGTCACCGCCATAATCGGGCCGTCCGGCTGCGGCAAATCCACATTTATCAGGCTTATTAACCGTATGAACGAGCTCGTGCCGAACACCAGCCTCAGCGGAAGTATTTATATCGACGGCCAGGATATTTTTTTAGGCAGCATTGACCCGGTTGAGATAAGAAGAAGGGTGGGGATGGTATTCCAGAAACCCAACCCTTTTGCCAAGAGCATATTTGAGAATATCGCCTACGGCCTGGAGGTCAACGGCGTAAAGGACAGGGGATTTATTGAGGAAAAGGTGGTGGAGTCCCTGAAGAAAGCCGCGCTATGGGAGGAGGTTAAAAACAGGCTCTCGGCAAGTGCGCTGGGGATATCCGGCGGGCAGCAGCAGCGCCTCTGTATAGCCCGTTGCCTGGCAGTAGAGCCGGAGGTAATATTGTTTGACGAGCCCTGCGCCAGCCTTGACCCCATATCAACCGCCAAGATAGAGGAACTGATACAGGAGCTGAAGAAGTACTATACTATCGTAATCGTAACCCATAATATGCAACAGGCAGCCCGCGTCTCAGATGATACCGCATTTTTTCTATTGGGCGAATTGGTAGAATTCGACCGGACGCAAAACATCTTTACTGCTCCCCGCGACAGCAGAACCGAGGCCTATATAACGGGAAGGTTCGGATAAGGCATCAAGTATATAAGGAGGATATTATGGAGAGGCATTTTGACGAAGAGTTGTTCGGTTTACATAAGGAAATACTGGGGATGGCGGCATTGGTGCAGGCTGCGATTTACAAGTCCGTCGAGGCCCTTAAAAACCGCGATATAAGACTTGCCGAGGAGGTCATCAGCGGCGATTCCGCGATAGACCAGCTTGAGCTTGCCATTGACGAGAGATGTATTGACCTTATTGCTAGGCACCAGCCTCTGGCCGGGGACTTAAGGTTTATTACTACCGGCATGAAGATTAATGCGGAACTGGAGCGTATCGCAGACCTGGCTGTCGACATATCACAGCGTGTCACCGAGCTGGGGAATAAGCCGCTGCTTAAGCCCCTGATTGACATCCCGAAATTATCGGAGGTCGCCCAGAGGATGGTTGGCGATGCCATAGAGTCTTTTGTAAGGAAGGATGCGGGCCTGGCAAGGAAGGTTGTTTTGTCGGATAGCGAGGCAGACAGGCTGCGCAACCTTGTGCAGACGGAGCTGATCCGTGATTACATGGCAAAAGACCCCAAGACCGCCGACCGTGCGGTGCCGCTCTTGTTGATTACGAGGCACCTTGAGCGCATCTGCGACCACTCTACCAATATAGCCGAGGATATAATATATATGGTAGAGGCCAGGGTTGTAAAGCATCACCCCGAAGAGCTCAAATAACCAGAATAACTAGGGATGGTTCTGAAGGTGAAGCTAACCTGCCCCCTTTCAGGGAGACAGGTTACGAACGACCTGAGAACCGTCCCTGCCATTCAAATACCTTGACCTTAACCCTGCCCTGTTATATAATCTTTCCGTTGATTAGGCGGCCGTAATTAATCCTTATAAAGTGGAAAAGAAGATAGTCAGGTGGCTTAGCAAGCAACTCGCGCTTTCTGGGGCCAGGGGGATAGTTTTGGGGTTGTCCGGCGGGATAGATTCCTGCGTGGCAGCCGCAGTAGCGAAGAGGGCGGTAGGGAAAAACCGCCTTTTGGCTTTAATCCTGCCGATCCATAGCCATAGACACGATGCCCGGGACGCCATTTGTTTTGCCAAAAAATTAAGTATCAGATACAGAGCCGTTGATTTGTCAAAGATATACGATGCCCTCATTAATATATTGCCTCAGGCGGGCAAGACCTCGCGTTTGAATCTTAAACCGCGCCTGAGGATGCTGGTTCTTTATTATTTTGCCAATAAGCTTGATTATTTAGTCTGCGGCACCAGCAATAAATCAGAGCTGTCCGTAGGTTATTTTACCAAATACGGCGACGGGGCGGCAGATATCCTTCCGCTGGGCGGGCTTTTAAAAAGAGAGGTTTATGATTTAGCCAAGGCCCTGCATATACCGGCTGAAATAATAAAAAAGGCGCCAACAGCCGGGTTGTGTCCGGGGCAGACCGATGAGGCCGAGATGGGCATAACCTATGCCGAACTGGATGAGATATTGGCAGCGCATCTTGGCAGGAGGAAGCAGCGCCTTGCGGGGAACAAGGTTACAAAGGTCAGGGCAATGATTGAAAGGTCAGGGCATAAAAGGGAGAGACCCCTGATATGCCAAATTTAATACGGAGGTTGGGATGGATGAGATACTAGAGATATTGGAGAAAGACGGCCGTAGGAGTTTTGAGGATATCGCCAGGATGCTTAAGAAGAAGCCGGCTGCGGTTAAGGCGGCAGTAGCCAGGTATCAGAAGGAGGGGGTAATCCTTAAATACAAAGCCGTTATCAATAAGGAATTAATCAGGGATGCGGCCTCCCAGGTGCGTGCGCTTATTGAGGTTAATATTACCCCGCAGAAGGACGTGGGTTTTGACCGTGTTGCGGAGCGCATATACTCCTTTGCGGAGGTCTCCAGCTGTTATCTGATATCGGGGACCTACGACCTGCTTTTGATCGTGGAAGGCCGCGACCTGCAGGCGGTTTCCAGGTTCGTTGCTGAGAAGCTTGCGCCGCTTGAAAACGTCAAGGGCACTACCACTCATTTCCTCCTTAAGAAATACAAGGAGGACGGGGTGATTCTTAAGCACAAGGAAGAGAATAAGAGGATTGCGATTTCTTATTAGGTATAGTAGCAGGGATAGAAAATGTCGGTAACAAAAAAAGTTAAAAATTTGCAGCCTTCTGGTATCCGGGAGTTTTTTGACCTGGTGCTCGGGATGAAAGAGGTCATCTCTTTGGGTGTAGGGGAGCCTGATTTTGTAACGCCGTGGCAGATCCGCGAGGCCGGGATATATTCCCTGGAGGAAGGCTTCACCTCTTACACCTCCAATAAAGGGCTATATAAATTAAGGCTCGGGATTGCGCGCTATCTTAAGAACCGCTGGGGGCTGGAGTATTCGCCGGAAGAAGAAATCCTTATTACGGTTGGCGCAAGCGAAGGCATGGACCTTGCCTTAAGAACCCTCATTAATCCTAAAGATAAGGTCCTGATTCCCGTGCCCAGCTATGTTTCTTACGGCCCGCTTACGGAATTGGCCGCAGGGGAGCCGGTATATATTGATACTACCCCTTATGGTTTTAAGCTTACCCCGGAATTGCTTGAGAAATACGCGGCCAAAAAACCCAAGGCCCTGATATTAAATTATCCTGCTAACCCCACGGGCGTATCTTATACCGCCAGGGAGCTTGGGGAAATCAACCGCATCCTCCTGAAACACAAAATCCTTTGCATAACAGACGAGATTTACGGGGAGCTTACCTATGATTTCCAGCATACCCCTTTTGCTACCTTAAAGGGCGCAAAGGGTAATACCGTTTACCTCGACGGTTTCTCCAAGAGTTACGCTATGACAGGATGGAGGGTAGGGTTTGCGGCCGGCCCGGAAGATATCATTTCGGCAATGAACAAGATACACCAATATACCATTATGTGCGTATCCATCACTTCCCAGATGGCTGCCTGTGAGGCGTTGCAGGCGGGGAGGAGGTCCGTAGAGGAGATGAAGCGGGAATACCGCCGCCGCAGGGAATTTGTGATAGCCGAGCTTAACCGTATGGGCCTGGAGTGCCATATGCCGCAAGGTGCATTCTATGCTTTCCCAAGCATAAAATCCAGCGGCATGAGCTCTATTGATTTCTGTCAGAAGCTGCTTAAGGATCAGAAGGTGGCGGTTGTGCCGGGAACTGCCTTTACGCCAATGGCAGAGGGTTATGTCAGGATTTCCTATGCCTCAAGCATCAATAGCCTCAAGGAGGCTTTAAATAGAATCGGGGCGTTTTTAGAGAAGCACCGCCCTGTTAAAAAATAACGCACAATAATAAGGAGGAAAGAGATGCCTAAAAAGACAAAGACTGAGATCCTCAAGATTGTTAAGGAGGAAAAAATAAAGTTTATCCGCTTGTGGTTTACCGATGTCCTGGGTTTTTTGAAAGGGTTTGCCATTACCCCCGATGAGCTGGAAGGCGCCCTGGATGAAGGGATGGGGTTTGACGGCTCTTCCATCGAGGGTTTTGCGCGCATCGAGGAGTCGGATATGATAGCGCGGCCCGACCCCGAGACGTTTGCGATTATACCCTGGCGCTCTGCCGAAGGGTGCAAGGTAGCGCGGATGTTCTGCGACATATATGAACCCAGCGGCAGGTCCTTTGAAGGAGACCCGCGTTATGTGCTTAAGCGTAATCTTGCCCGCGCCAAGGAGCAGGGGTTTACCTATAATGTAGGTCCGGAATTGGAGTATTTTTATTTCAATAACTCCCAGACCCCGCAGCCGCTGGACCAGGGGGGATATTTTGACCTGGTTCCTCTGGATGTGGCCCAGGACTTAAGGCGCGACACAATACTTACCATGCAGTCTTTGGGAATTAAAGTAGAATACAGCCACCATGAGGTTGCGGCGAGCCAGCATGAGATAGACCTGCGTTACTCCGATGCCCTGACCATGGCCGATAACGTGATGACCTACAGGCTGGTGGTTAAGGAGATTGCCCGTAAGCACGGGGTATACGCCACCTTTATGCCCAAGCCGATCTTCGGCATCAACGGTTCGGGGATGCATACCCACCAGTCGTTGTTTAAGGGCCAGAGGAATGCCTTTTTCGATGCCAAGGATAAATACCATCTCTCCGAGACCGGCAGGGCCTACACCGCGGGATTATTAAGGCATGCGCCGGAGATCACCTCGGTGACTAACCAGTGGGTTAATTCTTACAAGCGGCTGGTGCCCGGATACGAAGCCCCGGTTTACATCTGCTGGGCGCAGATGAACCGCTCTTCGCTCATCAGGGTGCCGATGTATAAACCCGGCAAGGAAAAGGCTACCCGCATCGAATACCGTTCCCCTGACCCGGCCTGCAATCCTTATCTGGCATTTTCAGTAATGCTGGCAGCCGGCCTGGCGGGTATCAAGGGTAAATACCGCCTGGGAGACCCCGCTAACGATAACATTTACCACATGAGCGAGGAAGAGAGGCTGCGTTCCGGTATCCGCTCCTTACCGGATGACTTGCTGGAGGCAGCCAGGCTTACCGAATCCAGCAAACTGGTAAGGGAATGCCTGGGGGAGAAGCTGTTCCAGCATTTTATCCGTAACAAAAAACTGGAGTGGGACGAATATAAGGCACAGGTAACCCAATACGAAGTGCAGAAATACCTGCCTATACTCTAACCCTTAAAAAAGAAGGGCGATTTCTATGCCTGCCAAGAAAAAAACCGGCTACGAGATTTATCTCAAACAGATTGAGGCGCTCTCTAAAATCGCAAGCCTGATTACTTCCGGGCTCTACCTTGAGGAGCTCCTTAGGCTTATCGTCAACGTTACCGCCGAGGTAATGAATTCGAAGATCTGTTCCCTGATGCTCCTTGATCCCGACAAGAAAGAGTTGGTGGTGCGGGCTACCCAGTCCATCTCGGAGTCTTACAATAAAAAGCCTAATCTCAGGCTCGGGGAAGGCATTGCTGGAATCGTGGCAAAGGAGAATAAACCTATCTGCATCCTGGATGTCAAAGAGGACAGCCGTTACCTAAACCGCGATATTGCCAGGAGAGAGTCGCTTTGTTCGCTGGCGAGCGTCCCTTTAGCGGTAAAGGGCCGGGTGATCGGGGTCTTGAATTGCTATACCTCTAAGAAGCATAAATTCAGCGATTACGAATTGAACATCCTTGCTGCCATGGGCAACCAGGCGGCAGTAGCGATTGAAAACGCGGAGCTTGACCTCAGGGCGCGCAGCGCCGAAGAAGCCCTTACCACCCGTAAGCTCATTGAGCGGGCGAAGGATATACTTTCCCAGGAGGCAGGGGTGTTGCCTTCCGAGGCCTACCGGTTAATGCAGAAACAGAGCATGGATATGCGCAAGTCCATGCGTGAGATTGCCGAGGCAATTATCCTGACGCGCGAACTCAAAAACCAGAAGCATTAAACCGCCTTTATGGCATACCGCAGTTATTCCGGAAGCGACAGAAGGAGATTTCAGCGGCTCGACGTAGATATTACGGTTTTTTACCGTGTGGACCTGCCGCTTAGCGTGCGGATACTCGTCGGCAACCAGGATGTCGAGGCCGCCATGCTTAACCTCAGCGCCGGCGGCATTGCGCTTATCAGCCGCTACAACATCCCGTCCGGCACGACGCTTCTTTTGAAATTCACGCTCGCTAGCATGAATAAGGCGGGGGAGGTCAGCCTTTACGGGCCCATGGAAATTAAGGGAGAGGTGCGTTCCAACATGAAATGGGAGCAGGCAAGTTACCGGCTGGGGATTTCCTTTATTGACATAGAAGATAGGGATAAAGTCGAGATAGCCCGTTTTATGCAGATGGCAATGACCAAGCGCAAGGTTTTTTATTGAGGAGGCATCGCAAGTGATTAAGAAAGCCGGGTTTGATAATGAGAGGTACCTTAAGGACCAGAGCAGCGCTATCCTGGAGAGGATTAACAGTCTTAAGGGTAAACTTTACCTGGAGTTCGGCGGCAAGATCCTTTGGGATTACCACGCCAGCAGGGTCCTGCCCGGTTATGACCCTAACATCAAGATCAAGCTGCTGAAGCAGTTAAAAGACAAGATAGATATCGTGCTTTGTATCTTTGCCGGCGATATTGAGAAAGGCAGGATCAGGGGGGATTTCGGCATTACCTATGCCGCGGACGCCTTAAAGCTTATCGACGATATCCGCGAACACGGCCTGGATGTCCTCTCGGTAGTTATTACCCGTTTCGATAATCAGCCGCAGGCAGTGAGTTTCAAGAATAAGCTGGAGAACCGCAACATCAAGGTCTACCTGCACTCTGCTACTCCCGGATATCCTACCGATATCGACCTTATCGTCAGCGAAAAAGGCTACGGCACCAATCCCCACATCCATACCAAAAACCCCATCGTGATAGTGACCGGCCCGGGGCCGGGAAGCGGGAAACTGGCAACCTGCCTGTCGCAGCTTTACCATGACTACAAGAAGGGGATAAAGTCCAGTTACGCTAAATTCGAGACCTTCCCTATCTGGAACCTTCCGCTTAAACACCCCGTTAATATCGCCTATGAGGCCGCTACCGCCGATATCTCCGACGTCAACCTTATTGACCCCTTTCACCTTAATGCCTATAGCCAGACAGCCGTGAATTATAACCGCGATGTCGAGGCCTTTCCTTTGCTTAAGATAATACTTGAGAAGATCATGGGGGATGAATTGCCGTACCGCTCGCCTACCGATATGGGTGTTAATCGCGCCGGATTCGCGATTATTGACGACGCCCTCACACAGCAGGCGGCGAAGGACGAGATTATCAGGAGGTATTTCCGCTACAATTATGAATACCTTATGGGCATTGAGAAGAAGGAGACCGTGGACAAAATAATGATGCTGATAGAGGAATTGGGTTTGCGTATTGAAGACAGGAAGGTGGTAGCGCCTGCCAGGAAGGCGGCAGGGGAACGCCGTAATTCCAGGATAGACCCGGTAGTTAGTTGCGGTGCGGCAGTTGAGCTTAGCGGCGAGGCGGCGGTCATAACCAGTAAAAATTCCTCCCTGATGAGCGCTTCCTCAAGCCTGATACTTAACGCTATCAAGCACCTGGCGGAGATACCGGATAAGATACATCTCTTGTCTCCCAAGATCATCGACCAGATTAAGAATCTCAAAAAAGACATCCTGCATTCCAAGCAGGAGATACTGGACCTGGAAGAGACGCTGATTGCGCTTAGCATGTCAGCCACCACCAACCCTACTGCCGAGATTGCGATGGAGAAACTCAAGGACCTGGCAGCCAGCGAGGTGCATCTGACGCATATCCCTACGCCAGGGGACGAGGTGGGCCTGCGGAGGCTCAAGGT
>JBAZNT010000005.1:0-88812 GCA_041649115.1 Candidatus Omnitrophota bacterium
CGTTCTACAGCATTATTACCTATACCGACCATGTGCAGAAGATATACCATCCGATGGGAGGGATGTACAGGATACCTTTGGCTTTGGAGGGCCTGGCGGCTAAATCAGGCGCGAGGTTTCATTACAGTCGCGAGGTAAAAAATATAACGCCCCGCGATAACGGCATGACGCTTGATTTCGGGGACGGCGAATTGGGATTCGAGAAGGTAGTGGTAAACGCGGACTATCCGCATACCCAGACTGCGCTTCTGGGCAGGCGTATCCCGGAATACCAGTATTCCTGTTCGGTGTATTTGTTGTATCTGGGGCTAAAGCGCAGGGTGGAAGCCCTGGCGCATCACAACCTTTTCTTTTCATCAGATTTGAAAAAGAACCTCAGCCAGATATTCCGTGATAAGGTTGAGCCGGAAGATCCCTCTTTCTATGTCCATGTCCCTACGGTTACCGATCCCTCGCTTTCCCCGGAAGGCAAAAGTATATTCTATATCCTGGTGCCGGTGTCAAACCTTAAAGGCAATAGGGATGATATCTTGCAATACGAATCGAGATTAAGAAAAACCGTGTTTGAGAAAATCAACCGTGTCGCGGGGGTAAAACTGGAGGATTTGATTGAGGTTGAGCACCGTTTCTACCCGCAGGATTTTATCGGACGCTACAATATCAAATACGGCGCTACCTTTAGCCTCGCCCATAACCTTGCGCAGAGCGCATTCTTGAGGCCGGCCAATTTTGATAACAGGATAAAGGGTCTTTATTACGTAGGGGCAAGCACGCAGCCCGGAGGCGGCCTGCCGGTAGTTATCGCCGGCTCAAGGATTGTCGCGGATTTAATCTCTTAAGATAACCTACTATTTCCCTGATACGCCAGTCCGGGGTAGATGCCCCGGCGGTCACGCCTACCTTTTTGGCATCCTTGAACCAACGTAGCTTGATTTCTTTCCTGGAGTTTACCCAGAAACTCCTGGGGTTCTGGGATCTTGATATCTCGTAGAGCCGCCTGGTATTGGCGCTGCTGGCGGAGCCGATGATAATCATTACGTCGTTTCCGGAAGGCATCTTTTTTATCTCTTGTTGTTTGACGGTGGTAGGCCGGCAGATAGTGTTAAAAAACCTTAATTCCCCGGTCAGTTTTTTTAAGGACTTTATGATGCGATTTACGTTCTCGATATTTTGAGTTGATTGCACTACTACCGCAATCTTTTTTAATTTCTTTATTCTGGATGCCGGTATCCCCTTAGGGTTATCTATAACCAGGGCAGGCGTCTTGAGCTGTCCCATAATTCCGCGTACCTCGTCGTGTTTTTTGTCCCCGATGATTATTATGCGGTAGCCATTTTTCTCCATATCCTTGGCAATCCTGTGTATTTCTTTGACCATCGGACAGGTGGCGTCAATGATCTCGTAGCCTAATGCGCCGGCCTTCTGGATTACGGCAGCGGAGGTGCCGTGGGCGCGGATAAGCAGAATCTTGTTTTTACCCTTGGTTAAACGGGAGGTCTTAATGATTCCCTTTTTTCTGACCTGGCGCGAGACATCCTCGTTATGCACGATGTCCCCAAGCATAAAAACTTTCTTGCCGCCCTTTGCGGTTTTGGCGGCGATTTCAATGGCGCGTTTTACGCCGAAACAGAATCCCGATGATTTTGCCAGGTTTATCTTCATGGCGATTAGCCCTTCATTGCCAACGCAGATATTATCAATATTTTCTTAAGCCTTCCGGCCGAGGCCCGGCGCGAAAATACGTCGTAACCGTTTTTTTCTATCGCCCGAAGGATAGCGGAGTAAAATTCTTTTATGGCAGATGCCGTCAGGCGGCACCTCCTGTCGGTAATCATGGAGATGCCGGCTTCTGAATCGCGGTAATATTTCCTGGCGCGTTCTATCTGGAATTTAAGCAGCGTTTTAAAATTAGGGCTCAGGCGTCCGGAAGCGATATCCATTTCGTTGACCCCGTGGCTGGATAGTTCATCCTGCGGCAGATAGATCCTCCCGCGCCGGTAATCCTCGCTGATATCCCTTAGGATATTGGTAAGCTGCATTGCTATGCCCAGCGATACGGCATGTTTTTCCGCCAGAGGGTCCCGGAGCCCGAATACTCTCGATGCCGTCAGCCCTATTACCCCGGCGACCTTGTAACAGTATTCATAAAGTTCCTGGAAATTCTGGTAGCGGTTTTTAGCGAGGTCCAGATACATTCCGGAGATGAGTTCTTCAAAATATTTTTTGGGGATAGCATATCTCTTGACGGCTTCCCTGAAACTTAAAAGCAGGTTGTCGTTTAGATCTCCTGCGGCATAGGCAAGGTCAATTTTTTCTTTGAGCCTTTCCAGCGTATGGACGCGTCCCGGTTCAGCGCTGGAGTCTACTGCCTCGTCGCTTAGTCTGCAGATAGCGTAGATACAGAAGAGGGCGTATTTTTTGTCTGGCGGCAGGAAACACGAAGACAAATAAAAAGATTTTGCATAACGTTTAGTTATTGCAGAAGCTGTATGGTAACCTTCTTTTAGAGAAATGCGCATGCTTAATATTTTACCCCGAACCACCCTTAAATCCAAGCTAAATATGCGGAGACATTTTCCTCCTCGTTCGGGACAGTGTCTTGGGAGGTATTTCTTCAAGCCAAAGGCACTTTCCCGATTGGGCAGAAAAACGTCTCCTGCTTTAAGGAGAAGACAGTTTCCGCTTTGAAGAGGAAACTGTCTTGTGTTTGCGGGGGAAGGGTTATAGAATATAGACATGATGTCAAGGTATATGGCGGTACTTTTACTTTCCGGGTTTTTACCGTTTATCTTAAGTTTCTGGCCGCCCCTTGGGTTTTGGCGTCACCGGCGCTCGCTCGTCTGTTCAATCGGTATTATCCTTGCTATCTACGGCAGTTGGGATGTATTTGCCGCATGGCGCGGGCATTGGCATTTTAACCCTGAGGGGGTTTGGGGATTCAGGCTTGCCGGCTTGCCGCTGGAGGAGGTGCTGTTTTTTATCGTGATACCATTTTGCGCGATTTTCACCTGGGAAGCCATAAATTATCTTAAGGGCAGGATAATCAAATGAAAGAATACACTATCCTTGCCGTTGTTTCTGTCGTTGCTACCGTTATCCTGGACAGGACTAGCAAGGTCGGCCTTTTAAAGAAGCGGGAGTTTTATCTGTTTCTGGCAGCGATTCTTTTTTTCAAATTACTGGTGAACGGCTATCTCACTGCCAGCCCGATTGTGATGTATAACCCCGGGTTCTTCTTGGGGATGCGCCTTATCACAATTCCTTTAGAGGACTTTCTTTTTGGTTTCAGCATGGTGACCATGGCTATTATTTTCTGGGAATATTTTAAAAGGAGACAGGCGTGAAGAAGGCATTAATGTTAGCACCGTTTTTGATTATTACGTTATGGGCCAATTCCTCTTGCGCCATGGATTGGAAAAAGCTCCATGAGGCAGCGGATAAGACCATGCCTTCCGATGCCTTCATGCGGGTGCAGGCCAACCCTACCTCGGTAAAAGACCTCTACATACTTGGCCTGATTTATCTGAATCAGCATAAGGATGCCCAGGCCAGGAATATGTTTTCGGAGATCCTCAAGATGCAGCCGGATTTGCTCGAGGCCAGATGGGGGACGGCCGAGGTGCTCAGGCGGGAGCATGAGCTAAAAAAAAGCCGCAAGATACTCGAAGAGATAATAAAATCAGAGCCAAAGTTTTCCCCTGCCTATATCAGCCTGGCATACATCGATTATCTGGAAGGAGATTTTGAGGGGGCCGCGTCTCTGGCGGAAAAAGTCTTAAAACAGGGGAGGGAAGCGGTAGATTTAAGCAATTATGTGCGGGCATACCTTATCCTGGGAGGGGCCAAGGGTATGATCGCGCATTATGGGGGGCCGCTTTCCAAGGTTATCAACGGCACGGCAGTGCTGCCGAATTTAAAAAAGGCCCAGGAGTTAAAGCCAAATTCCCCGGAGGTTTTCTTCGGTATGGGCGGGTTTTATCTTTTGGCCCCCGGGCTTGCCGGCGGCGACATCAACCTCGCAATCGTATATCTTGAAAAGGCCGTTAAAGCAGACCCTATGTTTGCCGATGCCTATGTGCGTCTGGGGGAGGCGTATAAGATAAAGGGCAATAACGCCAAGCACGAGCTTTATCTGCGCAAGGCCCTGGAGATAGACCCTAAAAATGAATTAGCGCTGGATGCCAGAAGCGGCAGGTGCAAATTTATCTGTCCGCAGAAGAGGTAGGAAGTATTTTTAAGCCTCCAGGAGCTCGTTGGAATATTGGCGGAGCCAGAGGCGATATTGTTTTTTCATGGACGAGGAATCAATGATTCCGGCAGCCCTGCTTATTAAGGAGGAAATTTCTTTCTTGGAGCAATCCAGCGCGCCGGTTCCCACCATAATCTCGCGTATCTGACGCAGGTCTCTGATGCCGACCTTTTTCTTGGCTAACACTCTTTTGATTAATGTTTTTTCTTTGTGTCCGCCGCGCTGAAAGGCCTGCCAGAGGATGATTGTTTTTTTGGATTCCTTCAGGTCGGTGAGGGTGGATTTGCCGATTTTTTTCTCGTTGCCGAAAGTCCCCAGGATATCGTCTTTAATCTGAAAGGCCCTGCCCAGATAAATGCCGCAGTCAAAAAGCCTCTCGGCTTCCTTGCCGGAGGCGCCCGCTAATATTGCGCCGCTCGATAAAGGAGAGGCAAATGAGTAACAGGCAGTCTTGTAGTCGTATATCCGGTAGATCTCATCTTTAGAGATATCTGCGATGTCCTTGAGGCCTGCCAGCAATTCGATAAATTCTCCGCTTCCGGTATAGATGGCCGCCTCGATAAATTTCTTAAGGGCAGCTTCTTTGCGCGCCTGGTTTTCTTTGACCTCCAGAAATGCATGGATGCCGATAGCGTACATTACGTCTCCCATGACGATTGCAAGGTCCTGGCCGTTAAATCTCACGTCCTTTGAGCCCGAGAGATAATTCTCAAGCATCATATGTAAAGACGGCCTGCCGCGGCGGGTAGCGGATTTATCGATGATATCGTCATGCACCAGCATAAAGTCGTGCAGCAGCTCCAGCGCCAGTGCGCTGGTATAGAGGCGGGGAGCGGGTTTTTCCGCAAAGCCGAGATAGCCGATTACGAATAGCGCGGGACGGATGCGCTTGCCGTCCCGCAGCACGAATTCCCTGATGTGCCTGAATAAGAGGGGCGATATTTTGGAAAGGCCGTATTGGCTGTTTATGCCAGCGAGGAAGCGCGGAAGTTCTTTCTCGAGGTTATTTTTTATTTTGGAAAACATGTAGTTATGGTATCATATAAATAAAAATAAGACAATATCTCTTATGGCCAGATTCGCAGCGCGGAACGTAATAAGGGCATTGAGGCTGCCTTTTATCGGAGCCAGCATCCTGCCTTTTATCCTGGGTTCGTTTGCCGCCCCCGGCCGTTTTTGCGTATGGACTTTCTTTCTTGGTTTGACCGCAGCAGCGGGGATGCATATCGGAGCCAATTTGATTAATGATTACGCCGATTCCCGCTCCGGCGCAGACTGGCAGGACAGGAAATTCTACGGTTTTTTCGGAGGCTCAAAGTTAATCCAGGAAGGAGCACTGGATGAGCTTTTTTACCTGGCGGCTTCGGTTTTTTGTTTCATCGTCTCAGGCGCTGCTGCTTTGGCACTCGGCGCACTTTTAAAAACAGACCTGCCGGTCATCTGTTATTTTTTTATCTTGGCGGCCGGCGTTTCTTATTCCTACGGCCCCCTGAAGTTTTCTTACTGCAGGCTGGGAGAGATAATCGTCTTTGCGCTTTTCGGACCCGCATTGGTGATGGGGGGGTATTTTATACAGAGCGGTATATTCCCCGATATGAAGAGTTTTGTTCTTTCCTTGCCGGCTGGGTTTTTGACTGCCGCGATACTTTTGGCCAACGAGGTTCCGGATTGCTCCGAGGACCTCCGCTGCGCTAAATTTACGTGGGTTAGCTTGACGGGGCCAAGGCACTCATATATCCTTTACGCCTTAATCGTACTGGCGGCATTTTTATCTGTTCTCCTGGCTATTTTTTGGGGGTACCTTAATAGGGCTGCATACCTGGCTTTTATTTTTATCCCCATGGCGCTTAAGGCAACAGCCATCTTGAAAAAAAGTTTCGCCGATAAGGCGGCATTGGTAACATCTTCCAGGCTGACTGTCCTTGCGCAGGTTCTTGTTAATGCCAGTCTCATAATAGGGGCTTTAGGATGAAGAGGGTGTTAATTTTGGGTTGCGGTTTCGCCGGCTTAAGCGCTGCAGTAGAATTGTGCCGTGGCGGGAGAGGATTTGACGTAACGGTTATAGATAAAAAGAGATACCTTGATTTCTTGCCGTTGCTCCCGGACGTTATCGGAAGGGGGATCGAAGAGGAATGCCTGAGGTTTCCGTTGGCAGCCCTAGCCGCAAGATTCGGATTTAATTTTGTAAATGCCTACGTCGGCACTCTGGATACTTCGATGAGGCGGGTTATCAGTTCCGCGGGGGAATTCGGCTATGATTACCTGTTGCTTGCCAGCGGCTCAGAGACTAATTTCTACGGCAATGCCCAGGCCGCAAAGTCAGCCTATAAGCTTGACGACGCGGGAGACGCCGCGAATATATTATTGGCCCTGGAGCGCAGAAAACTGGATTGCTGCGTGGTTTCCGGGGGAGGCTATACCGGCATCGAGATAGCCACGAACCTGCGGTTGTATTTCAATAAGAGAGGGGAGAAGAAAAATATTGTTATTATCGAAAAGTCCTCTTCTATCTTGGGGCCTTTGCCGTACTGGATGAAGAGCTATGTTTATGATAATCTAAGAAGCCTGGGCATCCGCGTTCTTAGCAATACCGTAATTGAAGAGATAGAGGAGCGCAGCATATTGGCAGCCGGCGAACTATTCACTAACAGCATGCTTATCTGGGCAGCAGGGGTGAGGGTAAGCGACCTTATAAGGGGGGAGGGTTTTGAGAGAAACCCGCAAGGCAGGTATAAGGTTGATGAGTTCTTGCGTCTTGGCGATAACTGTTTTGCAGCGGGTGACGCTTCGTGTTTTTCTTTCCGCGGCAGTTTTCTGCGCATGGCAGTGCAGTTTGCGATTAGTCAGGGCGCCTGCGCCGGCCGCAATATTATTAATGCCGCAGAGGGCAGGAGACTCAAGACATACAAGCCGCGCGATTTAGGCTATATTATCCCGATGGCCAACAGTAATTCCTGCGGCCAGGTCCTGGGTGTGCCTGTCAGGGGGGCAGCGCCTACCGTGTTTCATTATCTGATGTGTCTTTACCGTTGCCTGGGTTGGCGCAATAAAGTCGGGATTATCAGGGGATTGCTTAATAAGAAGAGGAGGTAGCTATGGATTTGGCAAGCCTGGTATTGAGATTGGGACTGGGGGTTATATTTATAGGACACGGTTCCCAGAAGGCCTTTGGTGCGTTTGGCGGCTCAGGCATAAAGGGTTTTGCCGAGATGTTGTCTTCGCTGGGGTTTGTGCCTGCATTATTCTGGGCGTACCTGGCAGGATATACCGAGCTTGTATGCGGAGTTCTTCTTGTTTTTGGTATATTGACGCGTTTAAGCTCGGCGCTGCTTTTAGCAGTGATGGCGGTAGCAGTCTATAAGGTGCATCTTTCAAAAGGATTTTTTCTGTCCGCAGGAGGTTTTGAATACGGTTTTCTGATTATCTGCGCCTGCATTGCGCTTATCTTGACGGGGGCAGGAAGGCTGGGCCTGATGCCCAAACTTTAAAGATGGAGAATAAAATGCAGGTATCGGTAGTTCTCCCGTGTTTGAATGAGGAAGACGGGATTGGCTCGTGTATCCGTAAGATTCGCGGCGTCTTCCAGAGGCAGGGGATTAACGGCGAGATAATCGTAGTGGATAATTCCTCTCTTGACCGTTCGCGCGAAATTGCGGCATCCCTGGGAGCGAGGGTCATCTTGGAGGAGCGGCGCGGATACGGGGCAGCCTATCTGCGCGGGCTCAAAGAGGCCCGGGGGGATTTTATCGTTATCGCAGACAGCGACGGCAGCTACGATTTCGAAGAGTTACCCAAGTTTATTAACCCGCTTAAGGAGGGGTGTGATTTTGTAATCGGCTCGCGTTTTAAAGGCAAGATCGAAAAAGGCGCCATGCCCTGGCCGAACCGCTATATAGGAAACCCCCTGCTTTCCGGGATGTGCCGGATATTCTTCCGCACCAGGCTTTCGGATATCCATTGCGGGATGCGCTCTTTTACCAGGCAGGCCTATGCGAAGATGAGATTGAGGACCAAGGGGATGGAATTTGCAACCGAGATGGCGGTAGCGGCGCTTCAGAATGACCTTAAGATATGCGAGGTAGCCGTCAATTACCGCCCGCGCCTTGGCAAGTCGAAACTCAACCCTTTGTTTGACGCCTGGAGGCACATCCGCTTTATGCTTTTTTACTGTCCTGCCTGGCTCTATTTTGTCCCGGGGACGCTGGGTTTTATATTAGGGATAACGATACTGCTATTGCTTTCGAGGGGGCCGGTTTTGTTCATGGGCAGATACTGGGGTATCCATGTTATGATTTTTTCCGGTTCGCTCTGCATTCTTTCATATCAGGTGCTAAATATCGGTATTTATGCCCATACCTACGCCATCAGGGAGGGATTATTGAAGTACGACAAACTCACCCTGTTTCTCAAGCGCCATTTCACGCTGGAGCGCGGCATAATGGCAGGGGCAGTTATTTTTGCGATAGGGCTGGGGATAAATATCTGGATATTCGCGGAGTGGCTCCTGAGGGATTTCGGCGCCCTGCACCGTATCAGGGAGTCTATCCTGTCTATGGCCCTGCTTATCATAGGCATACAGACGTTTTTCTCATCATTTTTTATCAGTTTTTTGTTTATGGACGGCGAAGAGCACTAAGATGGATACCGATTTTTACAAAAAGATAGAAGAGGTTATCGAGCGCGATGAACGTTATAAACCTGACGCCTACGAGTTTATAATGCAGGCGCTTTGGTTTACCCAGAAGAGGCTGAACCGCTCAAGTCACGTTACTGCCAGGGAGCTCCTGGAGGGCGCGCGCGATTACGGGCTCAGCCATTACGGCCCGATGACCAAAAACGTATTTGAGCACTGGGGAATAAGGAGCACCGGTGATTTCGGAGAAATCGTTTTTAATATGATAGAGTCCGGGGTGATGAAAAAGTCTGAAAGCGACAGCCGCCTGGACTTTAAGGATGTTTATAGTTTTGAAGAGGCCCTGGACGTTTTCGGGAATAAGAAAAAGTGAAAAGCCTCACGCGTTACCTCTGGTTTGATACCGCCAAGCGCCAGGAGCTCGTTAATATTACATCTAAGGTAGAAGAGGCAGTAGGGGAGAGCGGTATAAAGGAGGGGCTCTGCCTGGTAAATGCCATGCACATAACCTCGAGCGTTTTTATTAACGACGATGAGGAAGGGCTGCACCAGGATTTTGCAGAGTGGCTCCAGAGGCTGGCGCCTTACGGTAAAGATAGATACCGCCATAACCTTAGCGGAGAAGATAATGCCGACGCCCACCTCAAGAGGACCATTATGGGCAGAGAGGTAGTTATAGCGATAACCAAGGGAAAGCTGGATTTCGGGCCCTGGGAGCAGGTTTTTTACGGAGAGTTTGACGGGCAACGCAAGAAGCGGGTGCTCGTTAAAATCATAGGAGAATAAACATGAAGGTGCGTATCTATTATCACGATACGGATTGCGGAGGAGTGGTCTATTACGCCAATTATCTGAAATATCTGGAGCAGGGGCGCACCGAATTCCTCCAGGAGAAGGGCGTATCCATCGGCGGCCTTGCCGGAGAGGGGGTACTCTTCGTGGTGGCGCGCCAGGAGATAGACTATAAGGCGCCGGCCCATTACGGCGATACCCTGGAGATAGCGACGCTCCTGGAAGACCTCTCGCAGGTCAAGATGGTATTAGCCTGCGAGATAAAAAACCAGGACGGCAAGACCATTTGCCTTGCCCGGACTATCCTGGTGTGCGTCGGAAAGGACTTGAAACCCAGGGCATTACCGCAGGATGTCCGTAAGGCGTTAGAGTGAGACGGAGGCATGCATGAAAAAAGAACTTATCATCGTAGGTGATAGAGTATTGGTTGCGCCTGACGAAGGCCAGGAGCGTACCGACACCGGTCTCTACCTTCCGGACGGGGTAAAGGAGAAAGAGAAAATCCAGGGCGGAATTGTTGTCAAGATCGGGCCGGGCTATCCGGTGCCCGACCCTACGGCCCTGGAGGTGGAGCCGTGGCAGGCCCCTAAGGCAGAGAGGCGCTATTTTCCTCTTCAGGCCAAAGAGGGCGATTATTGTGTTTTCTTAAGGAGCTCCGGCATTGAGGTCGAATACGAGAAGAAAAAATATATAGTAGTACCGCATGCCGCATTGCTCTTGTTAGTAAGGGGAGGTTTTCCCGTAAAGGAAGAGGATGTTATCTAAAGGAAGGAGGACTTGATGTACGCAGTAGAAATTACCAGTGATGGCGGATACAAGTTTTCCGTCAGGTCCAAGGATTACGAATTCTCAAGCGACATCAAGGGGCAAGGCATGAACCCTCCGGACATATTGCTGGGAAGCCTTGGAAGCTGCATAGGCGTTTACGTGCGCAAATACCTGGAAGGCGCAAAATTAGAGGCGGCCGGATTAAGGATTAAGATAGAAGCCGATTTTCCAAAGGAGCCCCCGATGTGCTTTAAAGAGATAAAGGTGAATATCTATTTAGAAGGGCTAGAGCTGGATGAGCGCCGCCGCCTGGCGATGCTGGGATTCATCAAGAACTGCCCTATACACAATACCCTGAAGGCAGCCCCTGCCATCAGCGTTAATCTAGGATAATCTCAATAATATTTTTACCGGAGCCGGTTAAGGAGAGAAATTTCCTGCGGGGGATCACTATGCTGTTTGCCGCGTTATTTTCTTTTATCGCGCTGCCGTTTATTTTTGCCAGGCGGATACGGTAGGAGCCGAAATCCTTGCGCCCCTTATTGATAAAACGGATTTCGAGGCTTCTCTTAAGAAAAGATGCTTTTACAGCAATCCCGTCGTTATCCTTAAATTGCAGGGCGGTTAATTTAGGCTCAATCATCAAATCACCATAGCTGCCTTTTACCCCGAAGACCTCCGTCAGGAATGTAAAAACCATCCAGCTGGCTGAACCGGTAAGATAGGAATACATCCCGCGCCCCTCGCCGTTGAAGTATTCCGGCAGGCAGGGGTAAATCCTGCTTCGTCTGCTGTTAACTGCCATACGGTAGATTGAATCCAGGACTTCAAAGCCTTCTTTAACAAAACCCCGTTTATACAAGGCATAAGCGAACATTATTGCCATGTGGTTGAAAAAGGCGCCGTTTTCTTTGTCGCCGTAGCTAAAAGAGAATGCCCTCCCCATATTCAGCTGGTTGCTTTTGAAATCCGTATTGAGCCGGAAGCCTCCGAAGGCGGGGTCCTGAAGATGTTTTTTTGCGCTGGCAAAGGCAGCTTTTACCTGTGCCGCAGTTGCTATCCCGCTCATTAAGGGGAATACCTGGCCGGTCAGGGTCATGCGCGCGGTGCCCTTTATGCCTTCTAGCTTATTGCCGTCATCATTGTAATAGCCGTTAAAAAACCCCTCTCGGAGCCATTCTTTTTTGCGTATGTGTTGGCTGAGCCACTCGGCCTTTTTGCCGATATCTTTTATTAACCTTCCAACGGGAATGGTTATTTTTTTGCCTGTGACGCGCTGGTTTACCGTAGAAAAATATTTTTCCAGCAGTTTACGTTTTCCTGCGGCATTGTCGTAATCCAGGGGTTTCGCCAGTGTATCCAGAAGGGGAAGCAGTTCTTTCATCAGAGATAATTTTTCTAAACCCGAGCGCTCCAATATTTCGCAGATAACCTTGAGGTTCTGGGCATACAGGCAGCTGAATGCGACGCTCTCCCCGCAACCTGCCGCCATGTCCAGCCCGTCATTCCAGTCTGCGCCCTCCAGCCGGATGCAGTTGTGAGCCCCGACATTAAAGAACTGCACCAGGTTTTCTACCAGCAGATGCTCCAGGATGCTGCCCAGGTAGATTTTTCCGCTTCTGGTTTTAAGCTTATTGCCGTCGCCCTTTTTCCAGCCGCGGTCAATCAGAGAGCTGCGCGAGAGCTGGCGGTCCCGGAAATAGGGGGCGTCTTCCAGGAGTATCCTGAAATCCCCGCTTTGATTGAGGTACAAATGCGTTGTGATTAAAGGCCAGGTGCCGTGGTCCATCCAGACGCGGCTTATGTCGTTGCGGTCGGCAATAAATTCGCCGGGCTTAGCTCCGATGATGGTGGCATTGGAGCCGTCGATGCGCACCCCCGCGAAATTACTTACGAGCAGCGGCCTTACGGATCGAGGCTCCAGCAGCGTCAGGGATAGGCAGTCCTGCCAGAGGTCGCGCCAGCCCCTGCCGCCCTTGCCGTAATCAAAATCAGGAAGAAATGAACAGCCGAATATTTTTCTTAAAATCGGCTGTATGTTTACCCACCTGAACCAGTTATCGAAAGTTTTATCCGAGGTATCAAGCGATATGGAGCCGGACCTTTCCTGCCAGAAAGCGTCTGTCTGCCTAAGGGATTTTGCTGTCTTTTCAGTTGTGTTGAATTTCCCGAAGAGCGCGGGTATCTTACTGCTGTCTTCGGTTATCCCCATGACAATAATATAAGAACGGGATTTCCCGGGCGCAAGGGTCGCGGCCCTAAATCTCAAGGCGCCGATTACCTCTTTGCCCTGGATTCTGGAGTTTTTCCGGGGCGGCATATTTTTAAGTACCGCCTCAGGCGCTTCCAGGTCGCCGCCTTCTCCGCAGAATTCATCCTGGCTGGCGTAGATATATTGCGGAGGCCGTGATTTTTCGTCCGTTCCCAGCACAAAATATGAAGCGCGGTCCTTGCGGTGGCCGGATTCATCGAAGAAGAGGGAGGTGGTTGCGATGACCCCGTGTTTTTCTATTCTTACGCGGTTCAGGAGCGAGCTGACGTGACGGTGGTCACGCAGCCTGTTTGCGGAGCGGCCGAAGACCGGTATGGCTGAGGTGGCGGTGAATCTTATCTTGCGCTGTGATATATTTGTCAAGGTTACCCGCATGATTTCTACCGGTTCATTGCCGGCCGGCACAAAAGAGGTGATTTCGGCTTCAAGGCCGATGCGCGCGTTGCGGCGGGTAACCTTGTGCCATAATATTCCCGCCTCCAGTGAAAATTTATCGCTGCGGATAGCGTTTATGTCCTTGCTTACTCCGGTGGCAGACCAGACTTTTCGCGGATTGACGTAAATCCAGAAGTTACGGCTGGACCTGGAGTTTCTTAAGTCCGGGCGGGAAACCGGTTCGAGCAAAAAATGGTTATTATCGGTTTTTATGTCTCCGTGCAGGTCGGGCGTAATAGAAGACATGAACGGATGGCTGTTAGCGAGAGGGAAATAGAGGGTATTGACTTTATGCGCGTCTTCCGAGATAAAGGTGCCTTGGTTACCGCTGAATTTCCAGAGAGGTTTCTCCATAGTTTACTCAATTTAACACAAGCCACAGGCTTTTGCAATAGAAAATAGGCAGGGACGGTTCTGGGGTCGTTCGTAAGGTGTCCACCTTCAGGAAGATACTTTTGTTTTGACGAAACAGGGCCGTGCGGATATAATTGATGAGATGAAAATCAACATTAAGGTAAAGCCGAATTCCAGCCGGGAAAAGATAGAGAGATTGACCTCGGAGGAGTTTATTCTATGGGTAAGGGCTCCGGCAAAGGAAGGTAAGGCTAACGAAGCGGCGGTGAAAATGTTAAGCGCATATTTCGATATCCCTAAGAGCAGGATCAGGATAATCCGAGGTAATGCCGCAAGGGATAAGCTCGTAGAGATAATATGACGGAGGAGGGGTGATGCCAAGGTCGGTAGTTTTGCTCGGTTATTCCGGTTGCCTTATACCGATATTGCTTGTTTTGAATTCCCTGTTCGGGTGGATGTTTCTGAGCTTTAAATACTGGCTCTTGGGTGAAGCGGTATTATTGCTGCTGCTATTTTTAAATTCGCTTGTATTTACCAGAAAGGCCTTCTCGGGCAGCAGGCGCCAGCAGCGCAGTAATATTATAGATGTGGAAGGCGAAGTAGTAGACGAAGACAAGCCCAATAGTAATAGTTAAGAGACGTTTTTCTCGTCAATCTGAAAATTGTCTTTTTCCCAAAGCGGAGACGTTTTCCTCGTCGTTCGGGACAATGTCTTTTCTTAATAAGACACTGTCCTGATTGGGTAGGAAAACGTCTCCGCTTTGGAGAGGAAAGCGTCTCCATTCAGATATAAAAATTATTGACTTATTTTTTGCGTTGTGTTATCGTAGGGACTTAATTTTAATTATAAGGAGGAACGCATGAGTGGGTTTGATATTTTATGGTTGGCGCCGATAGGTTCTATCCTGGCGCTTTCGTTTGCTTTTTATTTAGCTCTTTACATACTAAAGAGTAGCGAAGGAAACGAGAAGATGCGCGAGATAGCTGAGGCGGTAAGGATTGGCGCCAGGGCGTATCTGAAGAGGCAGTACCTGGGCGTTTCCCTGTTCTTCGCGGTAGTTTTCGTTATTCTCTTGGTTCTGGCGTTTAAAAACTATCTCGTAATTTTTGTGCCTTTTGCATTTTTGACCGGCGGGTTTTTTTCGGCCCTCGCCGGATTCATCGGGATGACAATTGCTACCCGGGCATCCAGCCGCACTGCCGCAGCAGCCAGCAAGAGCCTAAATTCAGGATTACGCATAGCGTTTTCAAGCGGCGCGGTAATGGGATTAAGCGTAGTAGGCCTGGGGCTTTTGGATCTATCTATCTGGTATTATTTTCTCAATTGGTATTATTCAATCCATCCCATTCCTATCGGCGGCGATAAGATAGCAGCTATTACTTCCACGATGTTGTGTTTCGGTATGGGTGCCAGCTCCCAGGCATTATTTGCCAGGGTAGGAGGAGGTATCTTTACCAAGGCCGCTGACGTAGGGGCTGATTTGGTAGGCAAGGTTGAGGCCGGAATCCCGGAAGACGACCCGCGCAACCCCGCGGTTATCGCGGATAATGTCGGAGATAATGTCGGAGACGTTGCCGGCATGGGCGCCGACCTCTACGAATCTTACGTCGGCTCAATTGTCGCGACCTCGGCGTTGGGCGTTGCGGCAGGGTTAGGATTGGCCGGCGTTACCGTGCCAATGGTTATGGCGGCGGTGGGAGTTATTTCTTCAATCATCGGGACGTTCTTCGTAAAAAGCAAGGAACAGGCTACCCAGAACGCGTTGCTTTTTGCCTTAAGGAAAGGAATTTTTGTCAGTTCTATATTAGTGGCGATAGTTTCCTATTTTCTGATTAAGGCTGTATTAGGCATTGAACATATCGGTGTTTATTGGTCGGTGCTTGCCGGGCTTCTGGCAGGAGTTTTAATAGGTTTGAGCACGGAATATTTTACCTCCAGCCATTTTAAGCCTACGCGTTTTATTTCAGAGCAGTCATTGACAGGACCTGCTACCGTTATTATCGGGGGGATGGCTGTAGGGATGATGTCAACTGCCGTGCCGGTAATAGTGGTGGGTTTAGCAATATTAGCCAGTTATTTCCTGGCAGGCGGCGCAGCGAATCCGGACGCCGGACTTTACGGCGTTGCCATTTCGGCCGTAGGCATGCTTTCTACATTAGGCATAACCCTGGCGACCGATGCCTATGGACCGGTAGCGGATAATGCCGGCGGGAACGCCCAGATGGCCGAGCTCGACCCCGAAGTCAGGAAAAGGACCGATGCCCTGGATGCATTAGGAAATACTACCGCTGCTACCGGAAAGGGGTTTGCTATCGGTTCGGCTGCCTTGACAGCCTTGGCGCTTATCGCGGCATACAAAGACCAGATATTGCTTATTTCCAAGGAGCGCGGTTTAAATATAGATATGGGGCTGGAGCTTATGGACCCCAGGGTTCTGGTAGGGGTTTTTATAGGAGGCATGCTGCCGTTTTTGTTTTGTTCAATGACCATGCGTGCCGTCGGAAGAGCGGCGGGAAAAATTGTAGTAGAGGTACGCAGGCAGTTCAAGGAGATAATCGGCCTTATGGAGCATAAGGCGAAGCCGGATTATGCCCGTTGCGTGCACATTGCTACTGCCGCAGCGCAAAAGGAAATGGTGCTGCCAGCGCTTATGGCGATTATTGCGCCGCTTCTGGTAGGTATCCTGGCAGGCGTTAAAGCCGAAGCGGGACTTTTAGCAGGAGCGACAGTCAGCGGTTTTGTACTGGCAATCATGATGGCTAATTCCGGAGGTGCCTGGGATAACGCCAAGAAGTATATTGAAGAAGGGCACTACGGAGGCAAAGGGTCTGCTGCCCACAAGGCCGGAGTGGTCGGAGATACTGTCGGTGACCCCTTTAAGGATACCTCAGGCCCAAGCCTTAATATCCTGATTAAGCTAATGTCCATGGTATCCATTGTTTTTGCTGCTTTCATCATATCTAATTCCCTCCTAAAATAGGGACGGCTCTGGAAGTGAACTAAAGGTGTCCCCGAGGGGGGACACCTTTGCTTTGACTTGAGAACCGTCCCTATTTTTTCTATTTTTTATATTGGCTAGCTCCCCAGCAGTGGTATAATAAAAGGGCAATGGAGGATCTGCATTTTGTGCAGAGATGCGTCAAAGGGGACGCTCTGGCTTGGGATGAATTCATCTCTAGGTATTCCCGCTTAATATACAACTATATCCACAGTATCCTCAGATTGCACGGTATCAACCACCCCGCACAAGACAGCGTCAGCGATCTCTTCCAGGAAATATTTCTTTCCCTCCTTAAAGATGATTTTAGAAAACTGAGAACCTTCAAGGCCAAGAACGGATGCAGCCTGGCCAGTTGGCTGCGGCAGGTAACCGTCAACCATACCATTGATTATTTGCGTAAGACCAGGGGCAGCGTGTCTTTGGAGGAAGAGGATTCCGAAGGCACGGCCCTTAAGGATAGGCTTGTAGATGGTGCTCCAACGCCGCAACATGAGTCTGTGCGGCAGGATAAACTGGCGCATTTAGAAGATTGTATCTCGCGCCTGGAAATAGATGATAGATATTTTTTGGAACTGCATCTTAACCGCGGTTTTAGTCTGGAGGAACTCAAAGAAATCCTAAAAATAGGCCGGGGGGCGGTAGATATGCGTAAATTGCGCATTATCGAAAGGTTACGAGATTGCTTTAGAAAAAAAGGTTTTGCGATGCCTCGGAAAGCATAATAAAAAATGTTAGATTCTATGAGTTTTTACGTCTATTATGTCGGGAGGATACTAATAAAATGCCGGAGAGTCTAGAAGATTTAATCAAGTCGGTTTATCGCGGTTGGAAGGCAGGGCGGTCCGGGGAACTTCGAGACCATCCTTGCGAGGAAGAGTTGGTTTGTTTAGCCGAAGGCAGGCTTTCTCCAAAAGACGCCAGGGCAGTGAAATCGCACCTGGCAGAATGCGATGAATGCGGGAGCAGGTTCAGCGCCTATGTTAAACTACGATTTTTGCCTGAAGGGGTATTGGAGGTGCCTTTGGCTTTGAGGGAAAAGTTAAAGGGGCTTTTGACTCAGAAGCCGGGTAATCCGGTACTGGAAATATTTTTACGTTTTAAAGAAAAGGTGCTGGAGTTGATCAGCACTACCGGGAACGTCTTGGTAGGACAGGAGTTGGTACCCGCGCCTTTATTGCGGGCGCGCAGGATACGGGATTTCAAAGACGGCATTGATATCTTTAATGATTTTGAAAAAATCAGGGTAGAGGTTAAGATTGAGAAGAAGGGCGGCAATAATTTTAATCTGGAGGTGTCAGTAAAAGAAAAACAAACCCAGAGATGGCTTCGCGATATCAGGATAACGCTGGAAAGGGAAGGGTTTGAATTGGAATCCTATATGTCGGATAAAGGCGGCGTTACTTTTGAGAACATCGCTCTCGGGGAATACCGTATTGAAATAAGCGACGCGCAGAGCGTTCTTGCTTGCGTTGTCTTGGATGTAAGGGCGTAGATATGTCATCCGAACGCAATGCATTGGTGCTGGATATATTGAAGCAGAAACGCAGCCTGGCGATGGGTGTTTTTGAGCGCAAGGGTGTTTCTGCGACCATCAGGCACTACAGTAGTTCCGGAATTTCATTCCGCGAGATAGGTAATCTCTGTAAAGAGCAAACCCTCCTGTTGAATCGCAACTCCAGGAAACTCGAATATGACCTGCGGGCAACGGAAGACCTTAAAAAAATCGGCCAGCTTCTTTGGGATAATCTTTTGAGCGTAGCGGTAAAAGACCGCTTAAAAAGCACTATTATCAAAGACCTGATTTTATCTTTAGACGAAGGCTTGATAAATATCCCGTGGGAGCTGCTTTATGACGGCAAGGATTTCCTATGCCTTAAGTTTAACATCGGGAGGCTTATCCGCACCAGCCAGGAGCAACGCCCGCTACAATACCGCAGTCCAGCCGGGCCTCTTAGGATGCTTATTCTCGCCAATCCTACCGGCGACCTGAAATCCGCTTATAACGAAGGTCTTTACATCAAGAATCAGTTTGACCGTCGCCCAAGCGAGGTGAGAATTGATTTTAAATCTACCGCTATCGATACCCTCTATCTAAAAAAGAATATGCGGGATTACGATATTGTGCATTTTGCCGGGCATTGCGAATATGATGCTGTCCGTCCCGGGGAGAGCGGATGGGTATTGGCTAATGGCCGTTTCACCGCAGTGGATATTATGGCATTGTCGGAAAGCTCTTCTTTGCCAGCCCTGGTATTTTCGAATGCCTGCTATTCCGCCCCCCGGATATCCGATGAGATAACTCCGGATTACCACGAGAGGACCTATAGCATTGCCTCGGCATTTTTATTTTCCGGCACCACGCATTACATCGGGGCGATGCGGCGGATAGAAGACGAAACCAGCCGTTTATTTGCGCGCGAGTTTTATGCACAATTAATTAAGGGCGAGACGGTCGGAGGTTGCCTGCGCCAGGCGCGCCTGAAGATCATCAAGGAGTACGGCAGAGGGGCGGCGGGATGGATGAGCTATATTCTTTACGGAGATCCGAACCTTGTCTTATTTAGACCGCATTCAAAACCCGAGGCGCCGATTTTGGTGTTAAAAAAGAGGGTTTATCATTACCGCAAGAGGCTATTGCGGCTGGCGATAGCAACAGGAGCAATCCTGGCAGCGCTTCTCGTCTGGGCGCTTGCGCCGAGCATCAACCCCAATACTTATCTTTTATTTTCCAGAACCCAGAGGCTTTATGCGCGGGGCGATAACGAAGCGACTGTCAAGTCGGCTTTGCGGATTATCGCCAGGGAACCCGCGTTTTTGGGGGCCTATCCTTTGCTGGCAGATGCCTACCAGAGGCTGGGGATGGGCGAGAAGGCCTTAAAAATTTATTTTGATTATGCGCTTTATGCGCAGAAGAGGCACGACGCTAAACACGTGGCATCAAGCTATATCAGTATCGGATGGTGTTATCAGCAGTCCGGCGATTACGAAAGGGCCGTTGATTTCTATAACCGCGCACTCGCCTTAAGCAGGGCAAAACGCGATAAGTTCAACGAGGCGGTAGCGCTTAGAAGACTGGCGGTATGGCACATTGATAAGGAGGAATATGACCGCGCCCTTGAGTTGTTAACTAAGAGCTCGGAGATTAACCGCGAAAGACGTCGAATCAGCGCTCACCGTTATAACCTGGGGTGCGATTATTTTGATATCGGCCTTGTCTTCGCCAATAAGGACGATTTTAAAGCTGCCAGGGATTTCTATCGTAAGAGCCAGAGAATATTTGAAAAGATGAGATTCGGCAGGGAACTCAGCGACTGCTATTTTAATCTTGGAGAAATCTATCTTTTTGATAAGGAGTACCATAAGGCAAAGGAATATTATCTTAAAGGTCTTAGGATAGACGAGTCTCATCAGAATAAGCCGAGTATAGCCGCAGATTACAATATGTTAGGAGAGCTTTGTTTTGAAATGGGGGATGTCAAAGAAGCGGAGGAGTTTTTTAATAAAGGTGTCTTGCTTTCCGCTCAGATAAACGCGCAGATGGAGCTGGCCGAGTCTTACGAGAACCTCGGGATTTTATATAAAGCTAAAAAGGATATGGCAAAATCACGGGAGTTTTCCAAGAAGGCCCATGAGATCTACCGCCGCATGGGTTTCCCCGATTAGAAAATCAAACACGAATCAGGCATAACAATCAATATTCCGCAAGCGGTTGTTTTTTAGGGACGTAACCCTTTAATATCGTAAGTGTTAAGTTGTTTTAAAAAATTTCTTATTTTACTGGATTTTTTAAAAATAAATGGTATAATCTTTCAATAAGACTTTAATATCAGCAGGATGATTACATGAATAATACTTTTTATTTGAACATTTCAACTGCCGAGAACCTGGGGATAGGTCTCTTCAAGTATCAGCTTACCTCGCCGGAGCGGTTTATCATTACGAATTCTGCCCTGGCACACATGCTGGGTTATCTTTCCAGGGTTGATTTTAAGCGGATTACCCTGGATGACCTTTTTTTGCGTCCATACGAGAAGGAAAAGTTCATTACGCTTCTTAAAGAGCAAGGGAAGGTAAAGTTCTTTGAGACGCTTTTTAAATCAAAAGACGGCAAACCGGTCTGGGTTGCTATTACGGCCTCGCGCGTACTTATCAATAACAAGAGGGACTACGCCGAGGGTATTATCGAGAACATCAGCGAACATAAAGAGACAGAAGAGAAACTGGAACTTGAAAGGGACTTTATGCAGGGGCTTCTGGATAGCATGCCGGATGCCATCTATTTTAAGGACCGTCAGAATAAGATTATCAAGGTAAATAGATTCTATGCCGAAGGCTCAAAACTTAAATACGAGGATATTATCGGAAAGACCGATTTCGATTTCTTCCCGCACGAGCAGGCCCGGAAGATGTTCGAGGATGACAATTACGTCCTGAGCGGAAAGTCTATTATCGGCAAAATAGAGCGCACCCTTCTTCCCAACGGCACCTGGAATCAGGTTATCACTACCAAGATACCCATGTATGACCGCGGCGGCAATATCATCGGAACCATGGGTATCACCCGCGATATGACGGCTTACGCCAACCTCGAGAGGGAGCGCCTGGAGATGTTGATTAATACCGTCATGGTTTTAGGCAAGGCCATGGAGATGCGCGACCCGTACACTTTCAGCCACAACCGTAAGGTTGCCGATATCGCCGAGAAGATTGGCAAGGCCTTGAATTGGGATGAGAACAGGCTCCTGGGCATGAAGCTTGCCGGTGAGCTGCATGACCTGGGAAAGATTAGCATCCCGCTGGATATACTCAACAAGCCGGGGAAGCTCAGCGACCTGGAATTTAAGCTTATCCAGGAGCACGTAGTAAAATGTTATGACCTCTTTAAAGATATCAAATTTCCATTTTCATTGGCAGATATTGTTTATCAACACCACGAGCGCTTAGACGGTACTGGCTATCCCCGCGGCCTTAAAGGCCAAGACATAAACGAGGAAGCGCGCGTGTTGGCAGTAAGCGATGTCTTAGAAGCAATGACCTCGCATCGTCCCTACCGCGAAGCATTAGGGCTGAACAAGGCTATGGATGAGCTCCAAAATGGCAAAGGGAATAAATACGACCCGCAGATAGTAGAAATAGTGGTTCATCTTGTATCTGATAGCGGCAATAAGATTTTCTGGTCCACGAATTAACCCTTCCGTAACATCAATACCAAATAATTAGAAATTCAGGTTAGATTCATTTTCTCGTTTCGTCTATTATGCCAGGAGGCGAGAAGATGAGAAAAATATTCTGGTTTTGTGTGTTTTTGTTATGCAGCGCAGATTTTTTGCAGGCAGAACTTGTCTGGAGCGATCTAAGTTGCGGTAATACCGGTATCACCAGTATTTTAATTGATTCCGTCGACCCGGGATTGTTATATGCCGGTTCGAAAGCCGGGGTTTTAAAGAGCCTGGATGGGGGCAATAGCTGGCATAATGTCCTGTCATTAAGGGGAGGGGATGCCAGAGTTAATCTCCTGTCTTTTGACCCCTTCAATAATAAGATTGTTTACGCCGCTACCTCCCGCGGATTGTACAGCAGCAGTAACAGGGGCGGGAGTTGGCTGAGGATTTTTAGGCGCAGTAACTACCTGGAGACGGATTGTACTGCGGTTGCCGTTGTGCCTGGCATTATTTATCTGGGGACGCGGGGAGGCCTTTTTGCAAGCCGGGATAACGGACGCAGTTGGAGCAGGGAAAGCGGCCGGGTAGGCGGCGAAGATGTCAGGGCAGTAGCTTACTCGGCGATTGATAAAGTTGTTTATGCTGCCTCCTGCGGCGGCATATACCGTGCAACTCCTGGAGGGAATAGTTGGGAGAGGATCTTTGTAGCTCATGCCCGGGAAGATAAAGAGTATAATGAAGAGCCAGACGAAAAAGAGGAGACAGATAGCGGGACAGAAATAAACTACCTGGCTGTTGCGCCAGCAAGCGGAGATATTTACATTGCCGCAGGAACGGGGATTTATCAATCCAGCGACAGGGGTAAGAACTGGGAAGCCCTTACCGATTACGGGTTGCTTAACCGTAACGTCAAGTTCATTTATGCGGCATGGAATTCCAGGGTTTATGCCGTTACAAGCTCCGGTATATTCCTTTATTCCGGCGAACGCTGGCAGGAGTTGTCTTTTGCCCTGGCCGCAGGTGAGCCTTGCGCCGTCAATTACAGTAAAGATGGCAACCTTTATGCTGCCTGCCAGATGGGGCTTTTCAGGGCGTCTATAAAAGAGAGGGTTTATGATAATAATGGCAATGACGTCGGTCTCCGCTGTCAAGGCGAGCCGTCCATCAATGAAGTGCAGCAGGCGGCAATTAAATACGCGGAGGTGGAGCCTGAAAAGATTATGCGCTGGAGAAAACAAGCAACTAAGAAGGCTTTTTTGCCGCAGTTAAGCTTAAGCGTGGATAGCGATACCGGCGACCTCTGGCACTGGGAGGCGGGTTCTTCCGCTAAAAGCGAAGACGATATTTTACGTAAGGGGCGCAGCAGCGTAGATTGGAGCGTTACCTGTAAATGGGATTTAGCGGAATTAATCTGGAATTCCGACCAAACCTCCATTGACGTACGCTCCAGATTAATGGTAGAGTTGCGTAATGACATCCTCGATGAGGTTACCAGGGTTTATTTTGAGAGGATGCGGGTAAAAACGGAATTAGAGGGGTTATCCATTGAGGAGAGTAATAAGAGGCAGGTAAAGGAGTTAAGGGTTGCTGAACTTACCGCCTTGCTTGATGCTATGACCGGAAGCTACTTTTCCAATTCCTTTAAAAAATAAACCGCAGGAAGAGACGTTTTTCTGTCCGATTGAGACAGTGTCTTTTTTACAAGACACTGTCCCGAACGATGAGAAAAACGTCTCCGCTTTAGGCAGGAAAACGTCTCTGAAGATAGATTGAATATTTTTTGTTTAGGGGTTATAATATCTTTTAATAAGTTAGAGATAATAATAAGAAAGGAGTCTTTTTATGCCCAGGGATAGTTTAAACAAGATAATTGAGAATATAGAAAAGGTTATTGTTGGCAAGACCGAAATCGTCAAGCTATTGTTAACGGGGCTTTTAACTAACGGCCATATCTTGATTGAAGATGTCCCTGGTACCGGCAAGACAATGCTTGCCCTTGCCCTTGCCAAGTCCATTGATGCGGATTTCAAAAGGATTCAATTCACGCCTGACCTTATGCCTTCCGATGTAACCGGCGGTTCGGTATATAACCCCAAAAAAGGTGAGTTTGATTTTAAGAAAGGCCCGGTCTTTACGCACATCCTTCTGGCGGATGAGATTAACCGTACTACTCCCAGGACCCAGTCTGCCCTGCTGGAGTGCATGCAGGAATACAAGGTTTCTTTAGACGGAGAGACCTTCGTGTTGCCCAGGCCTTTTATGGTGGTGGCGACCCAGAACCCCATTGAATATCAGGGGACCTATCCATTGCCCGAGGCTCAGATTGACAGGTTTCTCATGAAGATCAGCATGGGTTATCTCGGGCCTGCCGAAGAGGTGGAGGTTATCACCGAGCAGAAGCACGAACATCCTGTAGAAAAATTGCAGCCGGTTGTGAAACTAGAGGAGGTTTTAAAGCTGCAGGATGAGGTTAAGAATATCCAGGTTTCGGATTCCGTGATGCAGTATATTGTAAAGTTGGTAGTAGCTACCCGCAAAAAGGAAGAGCTTAAGCTCGGGGCCAGCCCCCGCGCATCCATCGCTTTGATGAAGGCAAGTTCTGCCTGGGCGCTTCTGGAGGGGCGCGATTTTGTTATTCCGGATGACGTAGCAAAACTCCTCCCCTGGGTGTTAAAACACCGCATTATCCTTCAGGCCAAGGCCATGATTGCGGATAAGACCCCGGAATACGTAATATCCGGCATCCTCAAAGATACCCCCATCCCATAAGACAAAAATGCTTAAGGCGTCTCTTAAGAAATGGCTGTTCCTGTTTACTATCATTATATTCAATCTACTCATCGCCTTAAGGACCTCCCTGGGGTTCTTTTATTTTTTCTTTTTCCTGCTCGTTGCAAACTTGATAGTAAGCTTTGCGTGGCTGGCTATAGAGTTTTTTCTTAGCGAGCTGCATCTGGTCCGCTACCTGCCGGTACAGATAGAAGAGGATGATTACCTCGAGGTAGAGGTCCGGCTGAAAAATAAAAGTTTTATTCCCCTTTTTAATTTTATCTTAGCAGACGAACTGCCGTGCGCTGAGCCATTCCTGAAACGCAAGCTGGTTTTGGTTTCCTCTCTTGCCTCGCATTCGTATTTAAACCTGAAATACAAATGTTTATGCCCCCGGCGCGGGAAATACAGGGTAGGGCCGTTTTCGTTGTATCTGTTTGACCCCTGGGGGATATTTTTTATCAAGAAGACTTACCGCGTTTGCTCTGAGCTCTATGTTTATCCGCGCGTCTTCAATATCAGAAGGTTCCCGCCTTTGACAAAAGGCAACGTCCCGTGGTTCGGCATAGATACCAGCCGCGTCAGCGGGGATGAGCATGATTTTTTCGGGGTGCGCGAATATAAGCCCGGAGACCCCATCAAGAGGATCCACTGGCTTTCTACCGCCCGCAAGAGCAGCCTTATTGTCAAGGAATTCCAGCAGCGCGCATTTTTTAGCGCCAGCATTATCTTTGGGCTCCAAAAGGATAAGAATTTCGGAGAGGGCAAGCAGACTGTTGCGGAGTATACAATCAAGATAGCGGCCTCAATAGCAAATTATCTTAGCCAGAGCGGAGCGTCGCTGGAGCTTATCGCGCGTGCCGGCGAGATGATACATCTACCTTCCAATAAGGGGCCGGAGCACCTTGACGATATCTTCCGCGCCCTGGCAACGGCCCAGCCTGCAGCAACGGCGGGACTGGGTGCGGTACTTGACCAATACGCCGATTTCATCCCCGCCAACACTACCCTGATAAGCATCATGCTTGATGAGGATTGGAGGTATATCCCGCATCTTTTGGCGATGGAGAAGCGCGACATTTCGTTAATACCGGTAGTGCTTATCGCTTCTTCGTTTTTTCATCATTCCGCAGGGGAAAGGGTTATCAAGAACGCCCAGTTTCGTTTCCCGAGAGGCTCAAGGTTTACTCCGATATTCGTATCCTGCGGCCAGGACCTGCAGAGCACCTTTTAGGAAAGAGCCATGGAAGAAGGACGGTTAAATATAAAGGAAAAGTATCTTTTGGCAGAGTTTGCCTTTAGCTTTATCCTATTGTGCGCTGCCGTTTTTCTTTTTGGAGAAGCGCTGGGAGTCCTGAGGAATTATTTTATCCTGGCTCTGGCAGGGGGGTTGTATTTTAGCTGGGTTCAGCGCGACAAAAAATCCCCGGCGCTCTATGCCGCCATTAATATCGCGTTCCTGGCTGTTTTTATCTGGGTTTTTTACGAGGTTTTTAACTCCTCGCTATTCTATAAAGACGTCATCCTTCTTTTTGTTAAGGCCGGATTTATCCTGTCGGCTCTTCTTTCGCTGGGAGCGGTTAGCGGGTTTTTGGTGTACGTAGAGGTGTTGAGCCTTGCGCTTGTAATGTGTTCCCCGATTTTTATCAATAAGTATAACCCCCAGCACTATCTCTTATTGGCTTTTTGTTTCTTTTCCTGGGCAGCCCTTTTAAAATTGCGATTTGAAAGGCCTTTTGCATTGGTATCCGCAAGGACATCCGGGCGCAACTATCCCAGGATTTTTGATTTGGCCTTGTTGCTGTTAATTGCTTTGTTCGCCTGGGCGTTTTTCTACGCAATACCGCTTAGGGGCATTAGGGACAAGGGGTTTTTTATCCATGAGACTGGGGTGTATGGGGTGCCCGAGGCGCCTTCAGAACAAAAATACTATGCATTGCAGGAGAAGCTGCAGGATGGAATCCTGGAGGCCATACCTGATCTTAAATCCAAAGGCGAGATATTAGGGGATCTCAGTTCTCTTATCAAAGAGTCTGCGGACGTAATGGAAATCAAGAGGGCCCGCGATGGGCTGGTGGATAAATTAAGGCGGCCCGGGCCGGGACTGGAGAAAGGCAAGGATGACAATCTTCTTCTGCTTCTTGATCAATACCTCGACCAGAAGATAAAGCGTAATTTAAAGATAAGCAAAGAAAAGGTTATTGAAAGCCTCAAGGGCAACCCATTCAGCATCAGGGATAGGTTTGCGGCTCTCACGCGGCTGAATAAGATGCAATATGATGATTCAGTAGAGAAGGTGGGGTCTTGGGGCCGGGAACTGAAGATAATCATCGCTAAATCGTCGGTCAGCCCGGGAGCCAAAAGAGAGATTAAAGGTGCCTTAGCGCAGTTTGAGAAGTGGAAATATTACCAGCTTTATTGCCGTCAATTAGACGCCCTTAAGCAAACTGCCGGTTCGCTCGATAAGGACTCCCGCGAAAAATCAGAGGAACTTATTTCTGCGCTTGAAAATATATATTCACCCTTGGATTTAAACACGGCCGGCGGAAAAATCAAGATCTTAAGATACAGCGGAGGTAGGGAAATGGATGCCGTAGCAAACCAGGCTGATAACGTACTTGATGCTGCTTCCCGCATGGTTGCTGCGGCAGGCAACATGGCCAAAGAAGACAGGGGCGAGCCTGGCCAGAGACAGAAGCCTGTTGAGACCGGAGGGGGCGGCGATAACGGGGAATACAAGAGATTATCTTCAGTAGAAATACTTCCGGAATACTGCCGGATAGCGCTGGGGGGGACCAAGGAGCTGCTTGCCATGGGAATCTACGAAGACGGCTCGCACCAAGATGTTACTGCCGAGGCGTTATGGTCAAGCTCAGACGGGGATATTCTTTCCGTTGCGCAAGGGGTGGTTAGCGCTGCGGGGATCGGCAAGGGCAGGGTTTACGCAGAGATAAATGGCGTAAAAAGCAGGGCAGCCATGGTAGTGGTGGAGGAGCCGCAACTGGTGGCGGTTAACATTTTCCCGCCCGGCCTGTCGATACCTGTTAACGGCAGCGCCGCCTTAAAAGCCGAGGGCGTTTTTAGTAACGGCGGGCATAAAGACATCACCTCTTCGGTTGATTGGAAAGTTGAGGATGAACGTTTAATCAGGGTGTCCAGAGGTAAAATTTACGGGTTGAGGATAGGAAGCACTTCGGTGTATGCCGAGTACGCTGCGCTTAGGAGTTCCGGCGTTGAGGTAAAGGTGACCATGACTTTATTTTGGGCAGCCGTATTGCTATTTAAACTTGTCCTGGCCTCGGCAGTTCTATTAGGAATAGTATTTGCCGTTTTTTATGCCTTGACCGAAGAAAGGAAGAAAAAGATTAAGTCCTGGATGGCTCTTGACCAGCGCCGTTTTATTGTTGAGGTTTACAGAAATACCCATGGCGTCTTAGGGGTTTTTGGACCGCGGCCGGAAAAAACGATACCGCCCTTGTCCTACGCTACTGCGGTAGAAGAACGTTATTCACTAACAAATAATGTTTATACCAGCCTGACACATTTGTTCGAAGAGGCAAAATACAGTAATCATGCCATCAGTGATGATGATGCCAGCGAAGCGCTGGTAGTTTACAATAGTTTTATCCGCATGGTTCTCGGCCGTTACGGCAAGGGCAGGATTTTTCTGGGCCGCTGCCTGCTTTTATTATTAAAGAAACCGCTCTATATCTAAAATCGCTTGCAAATCCAGGATATTTATGATAAGTTATAGATTCGTTGCGTATTTTTTTTAGCCTTTTTATTGAAATCAATGTCCTTACTACACCTAAACGACAGCAATTTTAAAAAAGAAGTTTTAGAATCCGAGCTTCCGGTGCTGGTGGATTTTTGGGCTCCCTGGTGCGGGCCATGCAAAATGATTGCGCCGGTGCTGGAAGAGCTGACCAGCGAATATCAGGGCAGGATAAAGGTCGGTAAGGTTAATATTGACGAGAATTCAGGCGTCGCCACCCAGTACGCAGTAATGTCCATTCCCACCATTATGTTTTTTAGCCGGGGCAAGGTAGTAGACCAGGTTGTAGGAGTCCTCAGCAAATCCGACCTGAAGGGCAGGATCGAAGAGGCCTTTATTTAGTATTTTTCAGGCGCCTCATTTCCTTAAGTCCATTGTAGATGAAGAAGGTATTTGTAGCTGCTACCAAGCAGAACGACGGAAAGACTACCGTGTCCCTGGGGCTAATCCGCAACTTCAAGGACAGGTTCCGGAGGGTAGCTTTTATCAAGCCTATCGGCCAGCGCTACCTGCAGGAGGAGGGCGTCAAGATTGACGAAGACTCCTGGTTGATTGAGGAGGTATGCGGTATCCAGTGCGGGCTTAAGGATACCAGCCCTATTGCGGTAGAGAAGGGGTTTACCGAGAAATACATCAGCCGGCCCGATAAGGAATCGATTTCCAAGCAGATTAAAGATGCCTATCGGCGCGTTTCCAAAAGGCAGGATCTGGTTATCATTGAAGGCACCGGCCACGCCGGCGTGGGTTCGGTATTTGACCATTCTAATGCCTATGTGGCGCGCCTGTTGGGGGCGAAGGCTATTATCATATCTTCCGGCGGCATAGGCAGGCCCATCGATGAAATTATTCTAAATAAGGCGCTTTTTGACAAAGAGGGGGTCAAGGTATTAGGCGTAATCATCAATAAGGTCCTGCCGTCTAAATTCGATAAAATCAGCAGTTTGGTTATCAAGGGGCTCAGGCGCAAGGGCATCAAGGTGCTCGGGGTATTGCCTTACAGCCCCATACTGGCAAGGCCGGCAGTCAGGCAGATACTGGAAGATTCCGATTACGAACTTATGAGCGGCAAGGACGCCCTCGGCAATTATGTTTCCGGGGTAGTGGTGGGGGCGATGAAGCCCTGCGATGCGGTAAAATATATAATTGAGGGTAGTTTTATCATTACCCCGGGGGACCGCGAAGATATCATTGAAACCGTGCTTTCCTCCTACCGCGACTCCGAGAAGAAGACCTTGAAGGCCTCCGGCATAATCCTCACCGGAGGCATGCTTCCGGCTGCGGCGTTAAGGGATGCATTATCGAAGGCGGGTATACCGGTATTAGTGGCAAAGGAGGATACCTATGCCGTGGCCTCTTACGTCCATGACCTTAATGTGAAGATGAGGCCGAAGGACAGCGATAAAATCAACGAAGCAATCAGGTTAGTGCGTGAAAAGGTAGACATGAATACCATATTGAAAGGCATATAGCAATGGATACTATCAGCAAGATACGCCAGAAGTCCAAGTCAAACCCTAAAAATATTATCCTGCCGGAATATGAAGATAAGCGCGTGCGGGAGGCCGCCAGGATTATCGAGAAAGAAGGGATTGCCAAGATTGCCTTGCTTTCCAGGGACATGCTTAACCCCGATGATAAAGCCAGATACGCCAGGCAATATTACGAATTGCGTAAATACAAGGGGGTAACCGAGGAGGCTGCGGCTAAGTTATTCGAGGATCCTCTTTACTATTCCGCCATGATGGTAAGAGAGGGTAAGGCTGACGGGGTGGTGGCCGGTGCATCACATACTACTCCGGACGTTGCCCGTTCAACGATACATTGCCTGGGAGTTGAAAAACGCCTCGGGATTGCCTGCAGCTGTTTTATAATGGCAGTGCCCGATTGTTCCTACGGCGAAAACGGGACCTTCGTTTTTGCCGACTGCGGCATAGTGCCTGAGCCTAATCCCCGGCAGCTTGCCGCTATTTCAGTGGCCGCGTCGGAATTAGCCAGAAAGGTGCTTGATATCACGCCCCGGGTTGCAATGTTAAGTTATTCCACTAAAGGGTCTGCCCAGGGCGAGCGCATTGATAAGGTGCGCCAGGCAATAGCTATAGTAAAGGAGATGTCTCCGGAACTAATGGTGGACGGAGAACTACAGGTGGATGCCGCGATTGTGCCGGAAATTTCGCGCATCAAATACCCCGACAGCGTGTTAGGCGGAGAAGCCAATGTTTTAATATTCCCCAATTTAGAGGCAGGTAATATCGCTTATAAATTGGTAGAGAGGCTGGCAAAGGCGCGGGCATTGGGCCCGCTTATCCTGGGTTTAAATAGGCCCTGCAGCGACCTCTCGCGCGGATGTTCCGCCGAGGATATCGTAGACTGCGTTGCAGTTACCTCTATCAGGGCACAGTGATTATGAAGATACTTGTTATAAATTGCGGCAGTTCTTCGATCAAGTATAAGCTCTTCCGGATGCCGCATCGCAGGCTTCTCGTTAAGGGCTTACTGGAGCATATCGGAGAGGATGGCGTCCGCATCCCTGACCACTACCAGGGGCTTAAACTGATACTCGCCAAGGTTGACGGCGTTGACCTGGTCGGTCACCGCGTAGTGCACGGCGGAGAAGAATTCAAAAAGCCGGTCCTGGTTGATAATGCCGTAATCAAAAAAATCAGGCAATGTTCAGGCCTGGCGCCCCTGCATAACCCCGCCAATCTTGCCGGGATACTCGCCTGCAAGAAGTTGCTTCCCGGGATAGAGCAGGTGGCGGTATTTGATACCGCTTTTCATCAAAGCCTTCCGGATTACGCCTATATCTACGGGCTCCCTTATAATTATTATGAACGCTTTGGAATACGCAAGTACGGTTTTCACGGCACCAGCCACGAATATGTCTCCCATGAAGCCGCCAGGATTCTCAAAAGGCCCGTTGATAAATTGAAACTTATTACCTGTCATCTCGGTAATGGCTGCAGTATCAGCGCCGTGGACCGCGGGAGGTCCGTAGATACCAGCATGGGCTTTACTCCCCTGGAGGGGCTGGTGATGGGCACGCGCTGCGGGGATATTGATCCTGCGTTAGTTACTTATCTTATGAATAGGCAGAAGCTGGGGGCCCTGGAGATTGATAATATCCTTAACCGTTTAAGCGGCCTAAAAGGCATATCGGGCGCGAGTAACGATATGCGCGTCCTGGAGCAACGCGCCAGGTCCGGCGACAGGCGTTCAAAGCTGGCAATTGAGGTTTTTGCATATCGGGTGAAGAAATATATCGGGGCCTATACCGCAGTGATGTCCGGTTGCGATGCCCTGGTTTTTACGGCAGGAATAGGGGAGAATCAGAAGGGCGTCAGGGATAAGGTCTGCCGCGGGCTGTTTTCTTACCTCGGCAAGAAACCGCGCATCCTCGTTATCCCTACCGAGGAAGAGTTAATGATTGCTAAACAGGCGTACCATCTCGTAAAAGCCGGACTTAATGGAAAAGCCCTTTAAGCGGGTTATCGTTGTTCTCTTGTTTATGTTGGCAGCCGGCGGTATTGCTTACGGCAGGAATGAGGCAAGAGGGGAGGCGGCAGGCATGAAGAAGATAGCCATGGTTATTTCCGAAAGCGATTTCCGCGATGAGGAGTTTTTAGAGCCCAGGGAAATATTCAAGGAGGCCGGTTTTGAGGTTAAGGTCGCTTCCAATTCTCTTGGCGAGGCCAGGGGGGTATTGGGCGCCAAGGTCAAGCCCGATATACTTGTCAGCAATATCAAGCCGGAGGATTTCGACGCTATTGTTTTTGTGGGAGGCCGGGGGGCCTCCCGTTACTGGGATGACCAGCCCGTTCATAAATTGATACGGGATGCCGCTGCGGAAGGAAAGGTAATAGCCGCGATATGCATTGCTCCGGTTACGCTTGCCAACTCGGGGGTGCTTAAAGGAAAGCGCGCTACGGTCTGGCATTCCGAAGGTTCACAGCTTGAGGCTGCAGGGGCCATTTATACCGGCAAGGGCACGGAGAGGGACGGCAGGGTCATTACGGCATCCGGCCCCGATTATGCCGGAGAGTTCGGCCGGGAGATTGTCCTGGTCTTATCGCAATAATCCGTAAAACATAAAAGTTGTAAGGAGAGAATATGCTTAGGACAATGTTGAAATCAAAAATCCACCGCGCCCGCGTTACCGGGGCCAACCTTTATTATGAAGGTAGTATCACCATTGACGCCAAGCTTATTAAGGCGGCGGATATACTGGAGTGGGAGAAGGTGGAGGTGCTTAATCTTAATACCGGCGCGAGGATTGAGACTTACGTGATTAAAGGTAAACCCGGCTCAGGAGATGTCTGCCTTAACGGCGCGGCAGCGCGCGGGGCAGCAGTCGCAGACGAGGTTATCATTGTTTCCTACGTTGCGGTTGAAGATAAAGATGCCCGCGGCATCAAGCCGAGGATAATAAAGGTAAATTCCAAAAACCGCATCATCTAAGTATGCGATGAAAGAAGACGGCTTAAAGATTAAGATTCTGGGGGATCCTTTATTGCGCCGCAGGTCCAGGCCCATAAAGAGCGTCAGCGAACGTCACCGCAAGGCCCTGAGCCAGATGGCGCAACTGATGTATGAGAGCTCCGGTATCGGTCTGGCTGCTCCGCAGGTGGGGATAGGCGAACGCATGATAGTGGTGGATATCGGAAACGGGCTTTATAAATTAATAAATCCCCGCATCGTGATGAAGCAGGGCTGTCAGGCCGTACAGGAGGGTTGCCTGAGCGTTCCGGGGGCCTGCATTAAGGTGAAGCGCTCCAGGACAGTACGGCTGGAGGCGTTGGATGAAAACGCCAAGCCTGTATGTGTTGAGGCAAAGGATCTTCTTGCATGCGTATTGCAGCATGAGATCGACCATCTTGACGGCAAGCTCATCGTAGATTACGTATCGTTACTGGAAAGGCTTAAGATACGCCGCCGGTTAGAGGGGTTAAGTAAAAACATCCGCAATGAAGAATTGCCAAAATCAGAGCCAGAATCTCGAAAATTGTAATTGTAGTTATGACCCCTGTCCGAGAAAGGGTATCTGTTGCGAGTGTATCGCTTACCACCGCAGGAGGCATGAGCTCCCCGCCTGTTTTTTTAGTTCCTCTGCCGAGAAAAGTTACGACCGTTCCGTGAAGAAATTCATGAAGGATAGCCAGAGATAATTATTCTGCGCCTGAGAGATTCGCGAGGAAAACTTTTATGCACGAGCTTATTATCATAGGGGCGGGCCCGGCAGGATTGACCGCCGGGATATACGCCGGCAGATACCGGATAGACTCCTTGATTTTGGAAAAACTTGGCGTCGGAGGACAGATTGTGCTTTCGGAGACAATCGAGAATTTCCCGGGGTTTCCGCAGCCAATTACTACCATGGAGTTGATGGAAAGGTTTAAGAAGCAGCTGGATAATAGCGGCGTGCCGATACGGGAAGGGGAGGCAACGGATATCCTGGAAGCCGGAGGAGGTTCCTACGTCATCAATACTTCCGCCGGCAGCTACGAGACAAAGAGCGTTATCGTCGCAAGCGGAGCTTCTCCCAGGAGGCTGGGGATACCCGGAGAGGAACAATTTACCGGCCGCGGCGTATCTTATTGCGCTACCTGCGACGGGCCGCTTTTTAAGGATAAGGAAGTTGCAGTGGTAGGAGGGGGCGATAGGGCGCTGGAAGAGGCGTTGTTTTTGGCGCGTTATTGCCGCCGCGTAACGCTTATCCACCGCCGCCGGGAGTTGCGCGCTTCGCGCATCATGCAGGAGAAGGTGGCGAGAGAAAAAAAGATAGAGTTGTTGCTTGAGAGCGTAGTTGAGAAAATTTCAGGGGGAGCCAAGGTTGAGTCGCTGTCGGTAAAAAACAACAAGGGCTCCAAGGTAGGCGATTTCAAATGTGACGGCGTATTCATATTCGTAGGCATAAGGCCCAACACCGATTTTGTAAAAAAACTATTGCATACCGATGAAGCCGGTTTTATAATGACAGACCAAGAATCGAAGACCCGCCGGGAAGGCGTATTTGCCTGCGGCGATTGCTGCAAAAAGGAGCTTTACCAGGTTATTACTGCCTCTGCGGAAGGAGCAACGGCGGCATCCGCGGCGCATAGATACCTGCTGAAGAGCAAATGAAAGATATGAACTGCCCGGTTACGCGTAATAAAAAACTGGAAGAATGGATTGCGCAGATGGCAAAACTCTGCCAGCCGGATGATATCATTTGGATTGACGGCTCAGAGGATCAGAAAAGACAACTGGAGAATGAATGCGTTTATAGTTCGGAATTGCTTGAGCTTGACCAGGAGAAGCTCCCGGGATGTTACCTGCATCGCACCGCCGTAAATGACGTCGCCCGCACAGAACACCTCACCTACATCTGCACCAAGAAGAAGCGCGATGCCGGGCCTACCAATAACTGGATGGCTCCCCGGGTTGCTTATGAGAAGGCGCGGGGGTATTTCAGGGGGGCCATGAAGGGGAGGGTTATGTATGTGATACCCTTTTCGATGGGGCCGGTGGGTTCGCCTTTTGCCAAAATGGGGGTGGAGTTGACGGATTCGCGTTACGTAGTCCTGAATATGATGATTATGACGCGGGTAGGCCGTTGCGTACTTGAGCACCTTGACAATAACGCCAGTTTTACGAAATGCCTGCATTCCAAAGCCGACCTTGATATAGACAAGAGGCTTATCCTGCATTTTCCAGAGGATAATACCATCTGGAGCGTAGGTTCTGGTTACGGGGGCAACGTATTACTCGGCAAAAAATGCCTTTCTTTGCGCATCGCCAGTTTTGTCGCGCACAAGGAAAGGTGGCTTGCTGAACACATGCTTATTATGGGAGTGGAGAGGCCTAACGGCCAGATCCAGTATGTGGCTGCGGCATTCCCCAGTTCCTGCGGTAAAACCAACCTTGCCATGCTTGTCCCTCCCGAAGGCCTGAAGCGCAAAGGTTACCGCATCTGGACATTAGGGGATGATATCGCATGGATGCGCGTTGATTCCGACGGTGCGCTCTGGGCGATAAATCCGGAGACGGGATTCTTCGGGGTAGCCCCCGGCACCAACAGCCATACTAACCCGGCAATGGTAGAGACCATCAAGAAAAACACCATTTATACTAACGTGCTTTTGAAGCCCGATAGTACTGTTTGGTGGGAGGGGGCTGACGGCGAAATCCCGGCAAGCGGTATTGACTGGCAGGGGAGGCCCTGGAGGCCCGGGATAAAGGATAATAACGGAAAGCCTATCCTCGGCGCCCATCCTAACAGTCGTTTTACCACTCCGATTTCCCAGTGTCCTTCAGCTTCTTTCAGGATGGAGCACCACCACGGCGTGCCTATCTCTGCGATTATCTTCGGCGGACGCAGGCAGCAGGTGGCCCCCCTGGTATATGAGGGTTTTGGCTGGGCGCACGGGGTGTTTATCGGAGCGACAATGGCCTCGGAGCGCACCTCGGCGCAGGTAGGCAAGCTTGGGGAGGTGCGGCGCGACCCAATGGCAATGCTTCCGTTTTGCGGTTATAATATGGGTGATTATTTCAGGCATTGGCTGGCAATGGGGAAACGCATGAACAGGCAGCCCCGCATATTCCACGTGAATTGGTTCCGCAGCGATAAAAACGGCAGGTTCCTTTGGCCCGGTTACCGGGAGAACCTAAGGGTATTGGAGTGGGTATTGGACCGTTGTAATAATACGGTAGGGGCAGTGCGTACCCCCATCGGTTATGTCCCGCAGGCCTCGGATATCGATATGACAGGGCTTAAACTTGATTCCCGCATAATGGAGGAGCTCCTTAGCGTTGACCCTCTTGCCTGGCAGGAGGAATTAAAGGGTATCAGGAAATTCTTCAAGCAGTTCGGCAGGGACCTCCCCGGGGAATTGTGGGAGGAATACGAGGGGCTTATAAAACGCCTAAAATCTCAAGATGAGCGATAAGGTTTTGCTTTCTACGGATTTTAAGGATTTGAAGCTATTCAAGAGAGGCAAGGTCAGGGATGTTTATGACCTGGGAGATAAGCTTTTGATTGTTTCCAGCGACCGCGTCTCGGCATTCGACGTAGTATTGCCTTGCGGCATCCCCAATAAGGGCAAGGTATTGACGGCTATCTCTGTTTTTTGGTTTGCGTTTACGAAGGACATTATGCCAAACCATTTTGTAACCGCGGATGTCAATGAATACCCCCAACAGCTGCATAAATATAAAGACGAGCTTGCCGGGCGCTCCATGCTGGTTTTAAAAACCAAGTCGATACCCGTAGAATGCGTAGTCCGCGGTTACCTTTCGGGTTCAGGGTGGAAAGAGTACCGTCAGACGCAGTCAGTCTGCGGCATTGATTTGCCGGCGGGCCTTAGAGAGTCTGCTAAGCTCCCGGAGGTAATATTTACCCCCTCGACCAAAGCCGATTCCGGACATGACATAAATGTCAATATGGTTTACGTTGAAGATAAAATCGGCAGGGAAACCGCCCATAAGATACGGGATATCAGCATCGCTATTTACCGCAAGGCAAGCGATTACGCCCGTTCCAGAGGCATAATCATCGCCGATACCAAGTTTGAATTCGGCATACACCAGGCAACGCCTATAGTTATCGATGAATTGCTTACTCCGGACTCTTCGCGTTTCTGGCCGCTGGACCAATACCGTCCCGGCATGCCGCAGCCGAGTTTTGACAAGCAGTTCGTGCGCGATTATCTTGCAGGACTCGATTGGAACAAGACCCCGCCAGCGCCAAATCTGCCGGACGATATCATAGCTAACACCAGCCGGAAATACCTTGAGGCCTATGAACGCCTTACCGGCAAAGACCCCCAGACCATCTAAATGGCATTTCTTAAGAAAGTCGCATCGCTGTTAATACGGCTGGCAATAAGTGCCGTTTTATTATTGCTGCTTTTTAGGTCCCAGAAGATAGATGCCCCGGCGCTCTTGGATAATATCATGCGCGCCAACAAACCCCTGCTTGCCGTTTCCTTTACGATAGGGTTCTTAAATTATATCCTCTGTTTTTACCGCTGGAAGATGCTGCTGGACGCCAGCGGCATCCGCCCCCCATTAAAGAAAATAATCTCTTCCTTTTCGGGGGGGATTTTCTTTAATTCCCTTCTGCCCTCTACGGTGGGAGGGGATGTAGTGCGCAGCATCGACCTCTCGGCGCATACCCGCAGGCCAAAAGAGGTTATTGCAACGGTGCTTCTGGACAGGCTAAGCGGATACGTCGGGATGGTAATAGTGATCCTATTATGGTTATTGTGGGGATGGAAGCTTGTCTGCAACAGCCCGGTAGTGCTATGGTCTATTGCCGTCATCGCGCTGCTATTGGCCGTAATACTCCTGGTTCTATTCAATAGGTTTTTATTCTCCAAGATTAATTTCATGTTGCATTCCCAGCGTGCCGGCAGGATCCGCGAGTCTTTGAAGAACCTGCATCAGGAGCTTCATTATTTCAGGAATCGCAAGCGGGTGTTGTTTAAAAACGTAATGCTCTCCGCGCTTATCCAGGCCGTTTATCCGTTATCCAGTTATTTCGTAGCGTTGTCGCTGGGGGTCAAGGTGAGCATCATTTATTTTTTGGTTTTTATCCCCATCATCGGCACGATTACGCTTTTACCGATTGCCATCGGAGGGCTGGGCCTGAGAGAAAACATGTTTGTTTTTTATTTCAGGCAGGCAGGAGTGCCGGAAGGGCTCAGCATTGCCGTTTCGCTCCTCGGTTTTGGATTTCTGGTAATCCACGCCGCCATCGGAGGAATTATCTATGTCCTTACGGTTCATCATAGACGGATACAACGTCATTCGTCACCGGTCGTTTCCGGTTAACATTACCGGCAAGACCATGCCCCACCAGGCACTTCTTAAATATATTAGAAACAACAGGCTATGCGGCAGCGCAAAAAACAGGGTTACGGTGGTGCTGGACGGTTTTGCTCCGGCGGGCCGGCATTCTGCTTTGCTGCCGTCGGCGGAGATAGTCTATTCGGGAGAGGAAAATGCGGACGAGAGGATCAAGGGGATGGTAGAGGAGTCCCAAGACCCGCGCAACCTGATAGTAGTCTCTGATGACAGGGAGATAAGATTTTTCGTGCGTTCTAAAGGGGTCAAGGTTTTGAAGGTGGAGGATTTTATTACTCCCCGCCGCATCCGCATCGGCTCAAGGGAGGAATTAGCCAAGCCCGAGCTGAGCACCGAAGAGCTTTCCTTCATCAATGAAGAGTTGAGGGGGTTATGGTTAAAAGAGTAAAGCCAAAAGAAAATAGGCACGCCGGGCCGGCAGGCTACTTAAAGTTTCTGGGGACTGCCGGGGCGCGTTTTGTGATGATCAGGCAGCTGCGCGCCTCCGGAGGGCTCTGGATATCAGCGGCAGGGCGCAATATCCTGATAGACCCCGGGCCGGGTAGCATAGTCCGCTGTGCCATGAGCAGGCCGAGGATTGACCCCTCGCAATTAGACGCCGTTATCCTGACTCATCGCCACCTTGACCACGCCGGAGACATTAATGTGATGATTGAGGCCATGACCGAGGGGGGATTTAAGAAGAGGGGGACGGTGTTTTGCCCGGCGGATGCCATAGAGGATGACCCCGCGATACTCAGATACGCGATGGGGTTTCCGCAAAAGATAGAGGTATTGAAGGCGCTGGGGAGTTATACGGTGGGAGATTTTTCTTTTCAGACCTCGATGCGGCATATCCATCCCAGCGAGACATACGGGTTGAAATTCAGGATTAATAAGACCGCAGTTTCTCTGCTTACGGACACCCGCTATTTTCCCGAATTGGCGGATTTTTATAAAAGCGATATCCTGATAATCTCCGTGGTATTTTTTAAGCCCCGGACGGATATCGATCACTTGAGCCTCGTAGATGCCGAAAACCTTATAGGGCAGATGCGCCCCAAAAAGGCAATCCTTACGCATTTCGGGATGACGATGCTGGCTGCTAAGCCTCATATTCAGGCAGAGGCATTATCGAAAAGGCTGGGGATTGAGGTCCTGGCTGCCTATGACGGCATGACCATGGATTTTTAGAACAGATTTATTATTCTTGACATAACCCTCTAATCATGATAGAGTTAGAGAAATAGTCCTTAACCCCTAAAAAGGAGGTGGAGCAATGGACTTGTTTATGCCTCAGAAGGACCTGTTGCTGCGGAGTTGGGATTTTTTCCTGAAACTCATAGCTGCGATAGTTATTTTTGTCATCGGTTGGCTGGTGGCAAAATTGATAAAGGCAGCGGTAGTAAAGGTGCTTAAGGTGTTAAAGCTTGATTCTATTGCTGAGCAGTTGAAGATTTCCGATTTTCTGTCTAAAGGGGGGATAAAGTACACCCTTTCCGAGATTATCGGGGTAGTAATCTACTGGATATTCCTGCTGGGGGTGCTTATTTCTTCGCTGAACGTCCTGGAACTCACCGGCGTCTCAGGCCTCTTGGACAGGCTGCTGTTTTATGTGCCTAACGTGATAGGCGCCATGATTATCCTTATTGTCGGTATCTTCGTCGCTACCTTCGTAGCTTCGGTAGCGCGCACCGCAGCAGTCAACGCCGGCTTGAGCCAGGCGGAGATGTTAGGCAAACTGATTCAGGCGGTGGTAGTCATCTTTACCGTCATCATCGTCCTTGACGAACTAAGGGTAGGGGCGGTGCTGATTTCGGCAATGAACATTATCCTGGCCAGCATAGGCCTGGCTGTGGCATTGGCATTCGGTTTAGGGTGCAAGGAGATTGCAGCAAAATACGTTTCGGAGTTGATAGATAAATTCAAGTCTAAAAAATAAAAGTAGTGCCGTCAGTTGAAGAGGACCAAATAACCCCGCACCACGTAGAGCCGTGCGGGGTTATTTATTATTTAAAGCCCAGCACCGGCAATGCATAATAAAGAACGCTATATTTTATTTTTTGTTCTCGTCGCGGCTTTCCTGTTGAGGGTGCCCCATCTTGATTTCCCCGCCATCGGTTACCATAACATGAAAGAGAATGAATATATAAGCATGGCAAAAAATATGGCGGCCAGCGGAGATTTTGTATCCAGGGATGTATATTTCTATAATGCCTTCAGCGGCAAGAAGGATTTCGGGCTTTACCCCCAGATACCATTTGTAGCCTATCAGGTCCTCCTCGGATACAGGCTTTTCGGGGATAATCTCTGGTTCCCGCGCCTGCTAAACATCATCCTGATGCTTTTGTCGGTCGTCGTAATTTACCGGCTGGCAGTCTTTTTCCTGAAAGAAAGAATTTACGCTTTAATGGTCGCTGTCCTGGTGGGCATACTGCCGTTGGGGGTATATTGTTCCAGGAACCTTCAGCCCGAGAGCGGCGCATTTTTATTTATGAGCTTAGGCAATCTCTTTCTCATCAGATTTATGGACGGTTTTAAACGCAGGCACTTAGTCGCAGCGTCCTGCTGTGTTTTAATGACCGCCGCTTATAAGATTTCTTTTTTGACGGGGTTCGCCCCGCTGGCATTGATTTTTCCTTATCCCAAATACCTGCGTGAAAAAAGAGCAAGGTACGCAGTAAGGGAAGCGCTTATTCTGGCCTTGCCCCTTTTGTTATTGCTCGGATATTTGCTCCTGATATCCCAGCTGTCGTTTTCCGCTTCCTGGAAAGGGAGGGTGGAGCCCTGGAGGGCATTTTCGGCGTCATACTGGCGTAGCTATGCTTCTATTCTTTGGCATTATGCGAAAAACGAAAATTTCACCTCTCTCTACATCTTATTGTTTGCGGCCGGGACCTTAAGCCTCTGGATAGGCTATAAAAAAGACCGCAGTTTATTTGCCGGGTATCTGCGGGCATGGTTTTTGGTGCTGATTGCGTATTTTGCGTTTTTTTCAGACTACCTCAACCAGCACAGCTATTATCAGTTGCCGTTTTTGGGTTTTGTCTCTTTTGTGATTGTATATTTTATGCGGCAGCTAAGCCGTTACATCGTAAAATTCCTGAGGCGCCCTTTCAAGGAGCACTATATAGGGGCAGCCGTTTTCGCGGCGTTGCTTTTGATTTCGCGCCCGGAGTTGAAAGCCAATATCGACAGTCATTTTGACGTAATCTATGCCGGTACCGACGAGGTAGGCAGGATATTAGGCAGCTTAACCTCCAAAGACGACCGCCTATTTATTTATACCTTTGCCCAGGGGTACGCTCCCTGCGTATACGCCGAGCGCAGATGCGGCTGGTGCGGTTCGCTTGAGGAACTAAAAGAGAACGAGAGAAAATTCAATGTGCAATACCTTATCGTCTACCCCTATTATTATATTTATAGCATCCCCACGGACATCTGGCATTACATTTCCGGCAGCTACCATATCAACTTAGTAGGATTCAGCCTTGTTAAGAAGACTATCATCCCGGTAATTCTTGTTCTTAAAAAAGGAGGGGTTTTTGACGAGAAGGAATTCTACAGGAAGAACAGCGCCATTGAATTGGATAAGGTTTATCGCACCCCTTCCGGGGCAGTGCCGTTTTATCTGATGAGGGATGCTAATTGAGCACCCCGGAGGGCTTCCGTAAAGAAAAAGAGGCGGCGTAAGGCAATAGCACTATGAGAGAAAAGGTAATTTTTGCCTGGAGCGGCGGCAAGGACAGCTCCATGGCTCTCTATGAATTGAAAAAAAATAAAAACCTGGAAATATCTGCCCTGCTTACCACGATGACGCAGGATTACAAAAGGGTCAGTATCCACGGCGTAAGGAGCGTCCTTCTCGAGCGGCAGGCCGACGCCTTGGGGTTGCCTTTGGAACAGGTCAACATTACAAAGGATTTCTCGAGCGAGGAATATGAGGTTAAGATGCGCGATAAGCTGGGTTATTACAAGAAACGGGGCGTATCTACGGTTGCCTTCGGGGATATTTTTCTGGAGGACTTAAGAAAATACCGCCAGGAGAAGCTTGCAGGTATGATGAAGGCGGTATTCCCGATTTGGAAGAGAGACACCGGCCTGCTCGCCCATGATTTTATAGATTTGGGTTTTAAGGCGATTACCACTTGCGTTGACTCAAATTTTCTGAGTCAGGATTTTGCAGGGAGGGAATTTGACGGCAGGTTTCTCTCTGAGCTCCCCCGGGGAGTTGACCCCTGCGGGGAGAACGGCGAATTCCATACCTTCGTATATGACGGCCCGATATTTAAGAATAGCATAGGATGCCAGAAGAAAGATGTCATCTTAAGAGACAGCCGTTTTTATTACTGCGAGTTATTGCCTGTCGGCCAAGCTATAGACGCCGCGGTTTGATGGGCAGGAGCTGATATGCCAAGAGACCCTGTTTGTGCAATGGAAGTAAAGGAGGACGAGGCCCTGAAACTGGAGAAAGGCGGGAGGGTGTATTTTTTCTGCAGCAGCCATTGCATGGAAAAATTCCTCAAGAGAGAATCCGGGGGCGGCATTGCCCATGGGGGCCCTTCGGGAAAGGGGCGCATTTATGTTTGTCCGATGCATCCGCAAGTCGAACGCAATAACCCGGGAGACTGCCCGAAATGCGGTATGCCGCTTGAGCCAAAAGGCATCCCCGCTGATTCAGGAGAGGAAAACGCAGAGGCAGTGATTTTACGGCGCAAATTTTTAGTCGGCCTGCTATTGACGGTTCCCGTTTTTTTGCTTGCGCTCGCTCAGATGCTTCCGGGATTGAATGTAGAGGAGCTTATTCCCTACTGGGCCTCAGGCTGGGCACAGTTTTTATTCACAACACCCGTTGTGTTATGGTCCGGCAGCATATTTTTCGTTAAGGCCTGGAGGTCGCTTTTAAATAAGAGCCTGAATATGTTCAGTCTTATTGCAATGGGAGTGGGCGCTGCCTACGGTTATAGCGCGGCAGCGATTCTCCTGCCCGGGATATTCCCTCAGTCCATGAGAGGGGCTGGCGGACCTGCCTTGTATTTTGAATCAGCAGCGGTTATTACGGTGCTGGTGCTTTTCGGGCAATTATTGGAGGCCAGGGCGCGTCGGAAGACGGGGCAGGCAATAAAGGCACTGCTTAGCCTTGCAGCCAAGGAGGCGCACCGTATAACTAACGGCAGAGAAGAAGACGTTTCTATTGAAGGCATTCAGAAAGGCGAGCTTTTGCGCGTGCGGCCCGGAGAGAAAATCCCTCTGGATGGCGTTATTGTCGAGGGGGTCAGCTTTGTTGACGAATCGATGCTTTCCGGAGAGCCGGTCCCGGTTATGAAAAAAGAAGGCGATCCGGTTATCGGGGCTACCGTTAATCAGACAGGGACTTTTTTGATGCGCACAGAGAAGATTGGCTTCGAAACGCTTCTCTCCCGGATTGTGAGCATGGTAGCTGAGGCGCAACGCAGTCGCGCCCCTATACAGGGCATTGCCGATAAGGTCTCCGGTTATTTTGTCCCTTTGGTATTGACGGTAGCGGTGGCTGCTTTTTTTATCTGGTATATCCTGGGGCCGGCATCGGCTTTAGCGCATGCCTTGGTAAGCGCTATCTCGGTTTTGATTATTGCCTGTCCGTGCGCCTTAGGCCTGGCAACTCCGGTTTCGGTGATGGTAGGCATTGGTAGAGGCGCTCGCTCCGGCATCCTCGTTAAAAATGCCGAGGCGCTCCAGAAGAGCGAAAAGATTACCCATATCCTTACAGATAAGACCGGCACGCTGACAGAGGGGAAGCCGCGGGTCACTGCAGTTATGGCGGTAGATGGGTGGCGAGAGCAGGAATTCTTAAATATGGCAGCCTCTATCGAAGCTAACAGCGAGCACCCCTTAGCGCGTGCCGTGGTTGAATATGCAAAAGCAAAAGGAGCTACGCCCGGACCCCTTGATGATTTTCAGTCCGTGACAGGAGAAGGCGTAAAAGGTAAAATAAAGGGGAAGGTATTTTTGCTTGGTAAGCAGATGTTTATTGAGGATGCGGGGGTAATCCTTCCCGAGGACCTAAGAAACAAGGCAGCCGCATGGCAGGATAATGCCCAGACAGTTATCTGGGTGGCTTTTGAGAAGCGCGTTGCGGGAATCCTGGGCATATCCGATTCCATAAAAGAGACGACCCCGCAGGCCATCCGTCTTTTGCGTGCGATGGGGCTTAAGATAGCCATGCTTACCGGAGATAACGTCAAAACCGCAGGGGCCATTGCCAGGACGCTTGGTATTTCGGAGGTGTATGCGGGGCTTAAGCCGAAAGACAAGTCGGAGATAGTAAAAAGATTGAAGCGCGAAGGAGCAAAGGTTATGTTTGCCGGTGACGGTATTAATGATGCCCTTGCCTTGGCAGAGGCGGAGGTGGGCGTTGCAATGGGCACAGGCACGGACATAGCCATTGAGAGTGCCGGTATTATTTTGGTAAAAGGAGACTTAAGCGGCATCCTTAAGACGCTGCGCCTTAGCCGCGGGGTTATGAGAAATATCCGCCAGAACCTGTTTTTCGCTTTTGTTTATAACGCCTTAGGGATCCCCATCGCTGCCGGGGCGCTTTATCCTTTTGTGGGGCTATTCCTAAGCCCCATGATTGCAGGAGCAGCAATGAGTTTTAGCTCGGTATCGGTGGTAGGTAATTCTTTAAGGTTGCGCAGGTTGAGGTTGTAGAAACTTATTGAGCGCGCCATATTTTAAATCCCGGATACCCAAAAGCGATGCCCCTATCAAAAAGGGAGGGGCGTTAATGAGAAAGGGATGTTTTAATGGAGAGAAGCTTAAAAAAAGAACTTAGCCTCCTGGATATTTTCTGCGTGGCAACCGGCGCAATGATTAGCTCCGGGCTGTTTATCCTTCCGGGTCTGGCCTTCGGCATGGCAGGTCCGGCGGTCATCCTTTCATATATAATAGCGGGTATTTTGTGCATACCGACGCTTCTGAGCATGGCTGAATTGTCTACTGCCATGCCTCGCGCAGGAGGGGATTATTTTTATATCATGAGAGGCTTTGGCCCTCTTTTCGGAACCGTGGCGGGTTTTAGTACCTGGTTCTCTTTAAGCTTAAAGGGGGCTTTCGCGCTTTTAGGGATGGGAGCTTATTTGACGCTGATAACACGGCTCCCTTTAAATATGATCGCATTAGCCTGTTGCCTGATTTTTATTTTTTTGAACCTGATAGGAGCCAAGGAGGCCGGAAAACTGCAGGTTTTTTTAGTATTAGGGCTTTTGGGTGTCCTGTTTATCTATATTATCTGGGGGGTTAAGACCGTTAACCCCATGAATCTTTCTCCTTTCTTTTCCGAAGGCCTGGCTCCGATTTTTTCCACGGCGAGTTTTGTGTTTATTTCCTACGGCGGCTTATCCAAGGTAGCGGCGTTATCGGAGGAGATAAAGAACCCCGGTAAAAACTTACCGCTGGGAATGATTTTTTCTCTCCTGGTTACATCCGTATTATACGCATTTATCATATACGTAACCATAGGGGTTATGCCTGCGGAAGGCCTTAAGTATACCCTTACCCCGATTTCAGACGGCGCTGCAGTCTTCGGAGGGGGGCTGCTTAAGATAGTTATAAGTATCGGAGCATTTTTAGCTTTTATTTCAACCGCAAACGCGGCGATAATGACTGCTTCGCGTTACCCGCTGGGGATGAGCAGGGATAAACTTCTGCCGCCGGTCTTTCAGAAGATAAGTCTTAGGTTTAAGACCCCGCATTTTTCCATCCTTGCCACGGGCTCTTTTATGATTGCGGTCATCCTGTTTTTGAAGCTGGAATTACTGGTGAAGGTCGCCTCAAGCGTATTAATCCTGCTTTATATTTTCGCCAATCTGACCCTGATTTTATTCAGAGAAAGCAGGATTTTGAGTTACAGGCCGAAATTCCGGTCTCCGTTATACCCCTATATGCAGATTTTCGGAATCCTGGGAGGGGCATTTCTTCTTATTGAGATGGGGTCGTTCATTCTTTTTCTAACCGGCCTATTTCTCTTCCTGGGGGTCGCCTGGTATAAGGCTTATGCACAGAAAAGAGCAACGCAGGACTCCGCCCTTATATACGCGTTGGAAAAACTGGTCGCCGGTGATAAAGGGCTTGCTTCGGAAAGCCTCCTTACCGAATTGAAGGATATCGTTATCCAGCGCGACGAGGTTATAGAGGACAAGTTTCATAAATTAATCGAGACAAGCCCCATCCTGGACATAGATGTTCCTTTGGGGGCGGAAGATTTCTTCAGGGAGGCCTCAGCCGTTTTGGCACGGGAATTAAATATGGGGCCGCAGGAATTATTGAGTAAGTTTATGGAAAGAGAGCGCGAGAGCAGCACCGTTCTAAGGAAAGGCTTGGCGATCCCCCATATCATCGTGGAGGGCAAGGGGGTCTTTAAAATAGTCCTGGTAAGGGCGAAAGCCGGTATTATCTTTCCCGGAGATAATGTTGCGCATATCGCCTTTATCCTTGCGGGGTCTTTTGACGAACGCAACCTGCATTTAAAATCCCTGGCCGCCATTGCCCAGATTACCCAGCAGCCGGAGTTTGACAAAAAGTGGCTGTCGGCAGGAGGCAAGGAAGATTTAAGGAATATCGTGCTTTTAGCAGAGAGAAGAAGGGGATAGCCTTAAGTGCGGCTAGGCAGGATTTAGAGGCGTTGCCGTAAAGAGGCTGCCGCAGCATGAGGTCTTCGGGGTAATTATAACCAAGAAGCCATGATTCAATAAAAGAGCTAAAAAAATTTTTTTACGACCTTTGGCTGGCCGTTGGTATAAATATCTAGAGATGATTCTGGGGACGATAAAGCGGGCAAATAATTTGTAATGATTAAATTAAGATAAAGGAGACATCGAAAATGAAACAGTGGTACGAGTCGTTATTTGAGAATTATGCGCATAAATACGATCAAGAGCGCTATGTCCACGGGACATCCGGGGAATGTGATTCTATTGAGCAGGAGATAAACCGCGATAAGTCGATAAAGATTCTAGATATCGGCTGCGGTACCGGCCGCCACGCTATTGAACTGGCAAAAAGAGGGTACCAGGTAACGGGAATCGATTTATCCGAGTCACAGCTTAAGAGGGCGGGAGAAAAAGCGAAAGAGCAGGGAGTGGAGGTTGACTTCCGGAGGCATGACGCAAGAAACCTTCCTTTTAAAGGCGATTTCGACCTGGCAATCATGCTCTGCGAGGGCGGTTTTTCATTGATGGAAACGGATGAAATGAATTTTGAAATACTCAAGAGTGCAACCAAGTCATTAAAAAATAACGGGAAGTTTATATTCACCGCATTAAACGGGTTATTTCCGCTGCTCCACTCGGTAAAGGAATTTTATGAGTCGGCGGGTAAAGAAGGCGGATCGGTTTGTAAAAGCATCTCCTTTGACCTGATGACCTTCCGCGATTATAACCGCGTTGAATTTGAAGATGACGCGGGAAATAGAAAAGTATTGGAATGCAATGAGCGATGTTACGTTCCAAGCGAAATCACCTGGCTGCTCCATTCGCTTGGGTATAAGAAGATAGAGATCTTTGGAGCCAAGCTCGGGGTTTATTCAAGGAAAGATAAATTAAGCCCGGAAGATTTTGAAATGCTGGTTATCGCGGAAAAATAAAGTAAGAGGCGCAACACGTAGGATATCAACCCTTTGTTTTATCTCAACGAAAATCAAAGGAGGCGGGTATGCGTAAAGATGTCCGGTTATCTGCTGAAGTCCAGCTGGCCTGGAAGGTAATGACCTGCAGGGGATTAAGGACGACTTATGATAAGAACAGCCCATGCCAGTGGTTCAACCTTCATTACGGTCCTTATCCCGCCTATACGACCGGGGAGCTGCCGATTGACATAGTGAAGGAAGGCGGATCGCGTTCTATAAAAGGCAAATGCGCCGGAAAGCGCTATAACATCCCGGAATTGATGAGCGGCTGCCGCAAAGCTCCCATAATGAGCATAGGGATAAATCCGAACCTGACCGCATATCAGATCAGTGTTAACGGGGCAACGTGGTGTTATCCCTATTTCGACGACATAGAAAAATACGCCCATTATTTCCGTTATCGCACCGTGAACCAGGAACGTTTTGACGTCGCTTTCGTCAAGAAATACGTTGTGCTCGGCACGGCAGTCAAAACCGCCGCTAAAGGTTATATTGTGAGCATCTCGCGCGGTACGGATAACATTACCATAAACCTTAAATATGCTAAATCGGGGAGCCGCACTTTGCGCGTTCCCATGAGTTATAATGTCTTCTACGATGCCAACGAAGCAAACAGGAATTTTGCAAAAGGCGATGTCCTTGCCGGGCTCGTAGAATTGCCTGATGACGCCGCGGCAGAGGTAATCCAGGAGCCGGTAGGCTATTACAGGCAATTCAATGCTTTCCTGGAGAGGTTTAAACAGCTCGCCGGGAAACCGCTGGCGGATTCTAAGTTCCAGATTGGGGAAGATGCCTGTCAGGCGGATATGGTGCCGTGCGCAAGCCCGGGATGGAATGCTTATTTCCCGGATAGCGTATGTGATGATATCGTAGAAGAATGCGTCAAGAAGAGGCTGTATCTTGCCCAGCAGCTGATTCAGACCCGTCCGGCAATAATTATTTTTGCGGGAAACGCCGCGCTGAATATGTTCCTGCGGGTTTTTAACGGCAAGGTGGTTCCTGCCATAGACTCTTCCGAAGATACGCTGCAATTGCTTAAGAAAGCCCTGAAAACCCCTTATTGGCTTAGTGTCGGCAAAGGGAGGCATTCTTTTAAATCCAGGCTTGTCTTCTCGCCGCATTTCTCTTACGGGGATAATTTTCTCGCCGGGTGCAGGATGGCCGCTAAACAGTGGGAGGAATTCAGCGCTAAATTCCCGGCTGATGTAAAGCTGGTTGAATCCCGCAAGAGAGAGGTTTTTGGAGGGGTTATCCTGGTGCTTGATCCCTCTAAAAAGCCCTGGGCGGATACCTTAACTGCCGGTGCAGTGAAGATGCTGACCCCCATTTATATGGACCCCGTTGACCTGATAGCGAGGATAATCCTGCAGGAATATGAAGCGGGAAGGATCAGGCTGGATGAGCGGACCGGACACCTTGTAAGGACCGCCGGCCCGTGTCGGTTCTGCGGAAACGAACTCTTCCGTTTTAAGGAAGCATGCCCATACGGGAAACTGGGCATTGTTTCCAAAGCAAAAGATTCAGCGCGGGAAATTGCCAGGGCCGCAAAATTGGCAGTGCGCGGATGATTGCAGGAGGCAAGTCCTCCGTCTGGTTTGACATTATGGCGGCCTAAGTGTTAATATGATGCAAGACGGTAATCGACTTGGATGGATCTATTATGTCTAAAGTTTATGTTAGGACTTTCGGATGTCAGATGAATGTGCGGGATTCGGAGGTGATCTCCGGGCTCCTTCATAAGGAGGGCTATCGGCTGGTTGATGAGGCTTCAGACGCAGACATCGTGATATTCAATACCTGTTCGGTCAGGCAGCATGCCGAGGATAAGGTCTGGAGTGAGGTAGGCCGTATTGCCAAAGCCGGCGGCAGGAACCGAAGGCCTATTATCGGGATTATAGGGTGCATGGCGCAGACGCACAAGGAGGGAGTGTTTACGTGCGCTCCGGAAGTGGATTTTGCGGCCGGACCTTCGGATATTCACCGGATTCCCGCGATCGTTAAGAGGTTATTGGAGAATAAAAAGACGCCGGCAGCAGGCAGGCTCTTTGAAGTGAAGATTTGGGAAACGGATTCGGCTTCGAGGCCGGAAGAAATCTATCATACTGCCTTGCGCCAGGATAAAGAGCATTCCTTCGTAGTGATATCGGAGGGTTGTTCTAATTTCTGTTCTTATTGCGTTGTGCCGTATGCCCGGGGTAGCCTGCGTCACAGGAGGCACGTGGATATCCTGCGAGAGATAAGGGAAATGCTTGATTCCGGCGTAAAGCTCATAACGCTGCTGGGTCAGAATGTGAATTCTTATTGTGACGATAATGTGGGGTTTATCGGGCTCTTGGAAGAAGTTAACCGCCTCAAAGGGCTTAAGGAATTTAGCTTTGTGACCTCCCACCCCCGCGATGCTACTCCGCGTTTGTTTGAGGCTATTGCCGGGCTGGATAAGCTCAAGAAATGCCTGCATCTTCCGGTGCAGTCCGGTTCAGACCGTATCCTTTCTCTGATGAACCGCGGCTACAGCAGATTTTTTTATTTGGATTTAGTGGATAATTATCGTAAGATAGTAACAAAGGGGACTCTTACTACCGATATCATTGTGGGCTTCCCCGGGGAGACCGATAAGGATTTTAAGGATACCTATAATCTGGTAAAAGAGGTTGGTTTTGACTCCGCCTACATCTTTAAGTATTCCCCGCGCCCGCATACAAAGGCATTGGAGTTTGAAGATAACGTAGCCCAGCAAGAAAAGGAGAGGAGGCACCGCTTGGTTTTAGAATTACAGAAAGATATCTCCCGCAAGAAAAGCAGGAAGATATGAAAAAAACGCTTTGCCTGGCAGTCATTATCTTTGCGCTATTCATTTCGGATGCATACGCCATTAACCTGGATAAGATGAAGGTTTATCTTATGAGCGGGGATTATAAATCCGCGATTTCCGAAGGCGAAAGGCTCATAGCCGTCAGCGGGCGCGGCTACGGCGCAGACGAATTATATTATCTTTTGGGCTTAAGTTATCTAAAAGACGGCAACTACCTGCGCGCCTCGGATATTTTTGAAATCATCATTAAGGAATTCAATAAAAGCAGCTTCAAGGAGGCTGCCATGGTAGGGGCAGGGGATTCTTATTTCCTGAAAGGCGATTATCGCCTGGCCATGGAAAATTATCGCAGGATAGTATCGGATTATCCGCATGGTAAATTCAAGGCCCTCGCCTATTCAAGATTAGCGCAATGCGCTGCCAAGAGCGGAGATATTGCCCTTGCCAGCGATTACGAGGAGAAGTTGAAGCAGGAATTCCCGCTGCATAAGCCATCAGCGCTTTCCTGCGATTTCCCTCTCTCGGGAGAGTTTTATTATTGCGTACAGACCGGTTCATTTTTAAGCAAGGCCAACGCCAGCAATCTCGTCAGCAGGCTTAAGCAAAAGGGTTATCCCGCGTACCTTGAGGCCTCGTCGCTTGATAATAAAACCATATACCGCGTTAAGGTAGGTAAGCTTCAGAGTCGCCAAGAGGCATTGAAACTGGAAGATAAACTTTCCGGCGAAGGATATCCCACGAAGGTATGCCCTTAAAAAAAATTATTTTTCTGGTAGGCCCTACTGCCAGCGGCAAGAGCGCGGCAGCTGTTTGCCTGGCCAGGCAGCTGGGCGCCGAAATTATCTCCTGCGATTCCATGCAGGTCTATCGCGGGATGGACATCCTTACCTCCAAGCCTTCCCTCGCGTTAAGAAGGCAGATACCCCACCATCTTATCGGATTCCTGGCTCCTTCAGAGGGGTATGATGTTTCAGAATACCGCCGCGATGCGCTTGCCGCAATAAAGACAATTTTTAAAAATGGCAAAACGCCGCTTTTTGCAGGAGGCACGGGACTCTACCTTTCGGTACTGGTTGACGGTATATTTAAGCTAAAGCCGCCAAAGATCTCTTTGCGCAAGGGACTCTACCGGCAGGCAGAAATAAAAGGCAGCCTTTATCTATATAACCGCCTTAAAAAGATTGACCCTGAAGCAGCCGCGCGTATCCACCCTAATGATACGCGCAGGCTGGTGCGGGCACTCGAGATTTTTGAGGCTACCGGTAAGCCTATCTCGGAATTGCAGAAACAGAGGAGGGGCCTGGATAAAGAATATGATATCAGGATTTTCTGCCTTGATATGCCGCGGGATGAGCTTTATCGTAGGATTGACAGGCGGGTAGAGGATATGTTTAAAAACGGCGCGTTGAAGGAAGCCAAGAAACTCCTGGCTTTAAAATTAAGCCGTACCGCCGGGGTAGCAATAGGATTAAAGGAGATAAAAGGATATCTTGATGGCCTCTATGATCTGGAGGAAGCCAAGCGCCTGATGCAGCGCAACAGCAGGCGTTATGCCAAGAGGCAATTGACTTGGTTTCGAAAAGACAGGCGCATCAGGTGGATTAAGATAAAGGGCAGCGAGCGGGCCTGCGATGTTGCCCGGCGCATATTAAAGGAGATTAAATAGTGGAGCGTGCACTCCTGGTAAGCATAAAGATGGATCCCGTAAATAAGGGCTGGCGGCTGGATGATATTGCCATGGAGCTAGAGGAGCTTGTAGGGGCATGCGGGGTTGAGATCGTTGATAACATTACCTATGTCTGTAGGGCGCCTACGCCTGACCTTCTAATCGGCAGGGGAAAATGCCAGGAGATAGCCTTGTTTTGCGAGGAGAAAGGCGTTGATACGGTAATTTTTAGCCATGACCTTTCCGGGGTGCAGCAGCGCAACCTTGAAGAGATTATATCCCGTAAGACCATTGACCGCACGCAGCTTATTCTTGATATCTTTGCCCGCCGCGCCAAGAGCATTGAGGGGAGGATGCAGGTAGAGTTGGCGCAGTTAAAATACCTCCTGCCGCGTTTGACCGGCAAAGGCGTTATACTTTCGCGCCTGGGAGGAGGCATTGGAACGCGCGGGCCGGGGGAGCAGAAACTGGAGGTTGACCGCCGCTCTATCAGGAGGAAGATAGACAAGCTCAATGACGACCTGAAGCACTTAATGATACACCGCCAGACATTACGGAAGAAGAGGCAGAGCAACTCCGTGCCTTCGGTGGTATTGGTAGGTTATACCAATGCCGGTAAATCCACGCTCTTAAACGCCCTTACCAGCGCAGGCCAGGTTACTGCCGATACTCTCTTTACTACTCTCGACCCCTTATCGCGCAGCCTGGTTTTGGGTAACGGCGAGCATGTTGTAATCTCAGATACCGTAGGGTTCCTGCATGAGCTCCCTCATCATCTTATCGAGGCATTCAGGGCGACGTTAGAGGAGGTAACCGAAGCGGATCTATTGATACATGTCCTGGACGTAAGCCACCATAAGGTTTACGACCACTATCAGTCAGTAATTGAGGTATTAAGGGAGCTTGACTCCAATAAAAAGCCGGTCATCATTGCTCTTAACAAGACCGACCTGGTAGATGATAGTATATGGCTTAACAAGCTTTCGCAGGATTTTCATGATTCGGTCTTGATTTCGGCAAAGATGAAAAACGGGCTGGATTCTTTGCTTCATAGGATAGCGCAGAAATTTACCAGCCGGATGATTTGTTTTGACGGGATTGTCCAGCATGACCGCATGGAATTGATAGACCTGTTTTATCGTGAGGGGAAGGTGGAGGAAATAGAATACCTTGAAAAAGGGGTTAAAGTAAAAGCACACTTGCCAAAAGCCCTTTATAATAAGTTGTTTAATAACAATAACTTAAAACATCAAAAATGATAACTATTAGATTATCTAATAAAAAATATCAATTTACTTGACAAAAAGATTATTTTATGTTATAGTTTGTTCTATGTATGAGGAGTAAGATATGCCTCTTTTTGATATCTACATTAGCCCGGATGAGCCGGTTTATGTAATCAGCGTCGTAAGCAAGTTGGTCAGTTTGCCGGTCTGGACATTGCGGCAGCTCGATAAAAAAGGGGTTGTTTGTCCTAAAAGGGCAGGCAGAAAAAGCAGGCTTTATTCTTTGAAGGATGTAAAAAAATTGGAATACGTTCATTACCTTATGAATGAAAAGGGCGTCAATATCCACGGAGTAAAGATTATTCTGCAAAAGGAAGGGGAGTAATATTTTTTTGTCTTATCTTTAGCGCTCTTCGGCAGTGAGTGCTAATTAAGCGGGGAGAGGCGTTATGAAGATCGATAAGCTTACCGTAAAATTACAGGAGGCGATCCAGGCCGCAATCGAATTGGCTTTAGAAAAAGGCCACCAGCAACTGGAGCCGGAACATCTCCTCTATGCCTTGTTAAGGCAGGAGGATAGTATCGTGACCGCAGTATTTGACGAGAGCGGGATGCCGACTTTTACGGTCTTGAAGGTAATTGAGGGATACCTGTCCGGTTTGCCTTCGGTGCGCGGGACGGCCGGGGATGTCCGTTTTTCCGGACGCACCAATGCGCTTTTTCTGGCCGCCAAGAAGGAGGCCCTGGCGCTGCGCGATGAGTTTATCTCCGGAGAGCACGTCTTTTTGGCTTTATTTTCGGATTCCCAATCAGCGGTGATTGCGGAATTTAAAAAGTTGGGCATTGACCGTGAAAGAGTCCTTTTGGCAATCAGCCGGGTGCGGGGCGACCATCGCATTACTGACGAGAATCCCGAAGCTAAATTTAAGGCCTTGGATAGATACGGCCATGATATTACCGAGTTGGCGCGCAGAATGAAGCTTGATCCGGTTATCGGAAGGGACAGGGAAATACGCAGGCTGATGCAGGTATTGTCGCGGCGCACCAAGAATAATCCTGTCCTGATAGGAGAGGCCGGCGTCGGTAAAACCGCGATAGTGGAGGGCCTGGCGCAACGTATCGCATCCAGCGATGTCCCCGAAGGGTTAAAGAATAAGCGCATAATCTCCCTGGATCTGGGGAGCCTGGTTGCCGGAACCAAATTCCGCGGAGAATTTGAAGACCGCCTTAAGGCAGTATTGAAAGAGGTGCAGAACAGGAGCGGAGAGGTAATCATTTTTATAGATGAGTTGCACACTATTGTCGGAGCCGGTGCGGCAGAAGGCGCTATCGACGCATCGAATATGTTAAAGCCGATGCTTGCGCGGGGGCAGTTGCGTTGTATCGGAGCTACTACCCTTGAAGAGTACCGCAAATACATAGAGAAGGACCGCGCCCTGGAGAGGAGGTTCCAGCCGGTATTCATAGAGGAGCCGACGGTAGAAGATACCATTGCCATACTGCGCGGCTTAAAAGAGAAATACGAATTGCACCACGGGGTGCGCATCAAAGATTCTGCCTTGATTGCTGCGGCAACGCTTTCCAACCGCTATATTAGCGAACGCCGTCTTCCGGATAAAGCAGTGGATCTTGTGGATGAGGCTGCCTCAAGGATACGCATTGAGATTGACAGCATGCCTCTTGAGATTGACAGCGTTCAGAGAAAGGTTATGCAGCTTGAGATTGAGCGGCAGGCGCTCAAGAAAGAAAAAGATAAGGCCTCGGAGGAGAAGCTTAAAAAAATAGAAACCGAGTTGGATGTCCTTAGGAATAAGCTTGAACACAGCAAGAAGCAGTGGGAAAAAGAAAAGGCCCAGATACTGAAGATACAGGAGGCCAAGGCCGGGATAGAAGAATTAAAAAACGAGGCCCAGGCCGCGGAAAAGGTCGGGGATTTGGATAGGGTAGCCGAAATAAAATACGGCAGGTTAAGAGATTTAGAAAAAGAGCTCCACAAATATAACCAGGCCCTGGAGAAGGATTCGGTAATGCTCAGGCAGGAGGTCGGGGATGAAGATATCGCTTCCGTAGTCTCGGAATGGACCGGTATTCCATTGACAAAGCTTATGGAGGCAGAGGCGCAAAAGCTGATTCGCATGGAGGATGAGCTTAAGGCGCGGGTAATAGGGCAGGATGAGGCGGTTAAAACCGTCTCCGCTGCCATAAGAAGGGCGCGTTCCGGGCTCGGGGACGAAAACAGGCCGATGGGGTCGTTTATATTCCTCGGTCCTACCGGCGTAGGCAAGACCAAGCTTGCCAAGACATTGGCCTGGTTTTTATTTGACGATGAGGATGCCCTTTTGCGCTTTGACATGTCGGAGTATATGGAAAAATTCAGCGTCTCGCGCCTCATCGGAGCCCCTCCGGGATATGTCGGTTACGAGGAAGGGGGCCAGCTTACGGAAAAAGTCAGGCGCAGGCCTTATTCCGTCATCCTGCTGGATGAAATAGAGAAGGCGCATCCCGATGTCTTTAACGTGCTTTTGCAAATCTTAGACGAAGGCAGACTCACCGACGGACAGGGGCGCACCGTTAATTTCAAGAATACGGTAATCATCATGACCTCGAATATCGGACAGGAGCTTATCCAGGATAATATTGATGCCGCTCAGGAGAGTTCTTATAAAGAGCTCAGGGATAAGTTGATGCTGGAGGTCAGAAAATTCTTCCGGCCGGAGTTCATCAACCGCATTGACGATACCGTTATCTTCAATCCATTGTCCAGGGATGATATTTACAGAATTCTGGAATTGGAGCTGGAGTCTGTTTACCGCAGGTTATCCCAGCGCGGGGTTAAACTGGAATTGACTAAAAAGGCCAAGGATTTTCTGGTGGCAGAGGGCTTTGACAGTCATTTCGGCGCCCGGCCTTTAAAGAGGGCAGTGCAGAGATACGTGCAGGATCCCTTAGCGATTAGGCTCCTGGAGGGCGCATTCCGCGAAGGTGATAAAGTCAAGGTTGATGCCGATTCGCACGGCGCACTCTCCTTTAAGTAGAAACACTTTCCCGATTAGCTCGGAAAGTGTTTTCGCTTTGGGTTGGAAAGTGTTTCTGTGGTTGACAAAGCAGGCAGTTGTGTTAAAATGACCACTTAGCATTCTTCTCTTGAGAGTGCTAACCACATAAATAAGAGAGGGTTTATATGGTAAGGAGCACGGATTACGAGTCGCGGCGCAGGGCAGTTCTGGCAGCAACCATCAACCGCTATATCAAAGACGCTACGCCTGTGGCATCCGATAATATTGCAGAAGAATTCCACGTAAGCCCGGCTACCATCAGGAACATCTTCGCGGAGCTGGAAGGGGACGGTTATATCACGCATCCCTATACCTCCGGCGGAAGGATACCTACCAATAAGGGGTACCGTTATTACGTTGATTTTCTGCTTTCGGAGATACATCTTTTAGGCGAAGAGAAGGATAGCATTGTAAAGGAATACCGCAGCCAGATCAGAAAGCTGGAAGATGTGCTGGAGAAGACCTCGGAGATTATTTCCAGCATTACCCATTACGCCGGGATTGTATCTTTCCTGGAATGGCATGATAGACTTTTTTATCGCGGGATAAGTTTTATCCTGGAGCAGCCGGAGTTTCAGGACGTCACCCGGATGCGCCTTCTCATCAATATGATTGAAGGCAAGAAAAGCCTCCTGGATATCGTAAACCGCGATTTTGAAGGTAAGGTTAAGGTGTATATCGGAGAAGAGTTAGGCCACCCCGAGATAAAAAATTGTTCCCTTGCGGTTTCGAGTTATTCCGTCAAGAAGAAGCCTTCCGGGAGAGTGGCGGTTCTCGGCCCGATGCGAATGGAATATCGGCACATCATACCGACCCTGGAATACGTCTCGGATGTTTTGACGGAGGCGCTGGAGGATATCTGATATTATGCAGGACCATGCTAAGGAGCACGGCGATAACGCCAGACACAAGAAAGACGAGGCCCTTAAGGAAGAGAAGGGCTTAAAGGAAGATAGGTCCGTTACCATCAAGGAAGAGGATTACCTCAAACTCAAGGAGGAAGCGGAGAAGTCCAGGGAGTATTGGGATAGGCTGCTTAGGCTGCAGGCGGATTTTGACAATACCCGCAAGCGCCTTGAAAGAGAAAAACAGGATTTTGTTAAGTTTGCCAACGAGGGGCTGATACTTGAGCTCCTTAATGTATTGGATGACCTGGAGCGCACCGTAGAATCGGCGCAATCCAGGCATCAGGATGTCACGGCATTCCTCAAAGGCGTGGAGATGATACTGGCGCATCTCTACGAGATGCTTAAGGAACACGGCGTCAGGCCGATGGAGTCGCTGGGCAAGGTCTTTGACCCCGATTATCATGAGGCGTTGATGCAGGCAGAAGACAAGGATCTGCCGGAACACACAATTGTTGAAGAGTTGCAAAAGGGTTATCTTTTAAACGACAGGGTCATCAGGACCGCGAAGGTAAAGGTTTCCAAAAATACATCCGTGCCCGGCGAGGGCGATAAAAAATAAATTAAAGCATCCCGCGCTAAGGGGCACCTGGCCCGGATAGGAATTTGGCCAGTATCCCCCCCGTGGCGAAAATTGCGCGGGTGTTGTCTACGTGGATAAGGAGGACTAAGAGATGGCAAAGATAATCGGAATTGATTTGGGTACTTCAAACTCGGCAGCCGCGGTAATGGAGGGCGGCAGGCCGGTAATCATCCCTTCGGCAGAAGGGGCAGGGGTGGCTTCCGGAAAGGCGTTCCCTTCCTTCGTGGCTTTTACTAAAGAAGGGCAGCGGCTGGTGGGAGAGCCGGCAAGGCGCCAGGCAGCCATTAACCCCGAAGGGACAATCCAGGCTGCCAAACGCAAGATGGGCAGCGATTACAAATTCAAGGTTTATGGCAAGGAGTATACCCCCCAGCAGATATCGGCTTTTATCCTGCAGAAGATAAAACAGGATGCCGAGGCTTATCTCGGGGATAAGGTTGAAGAGGCAGTAATAACCTGCCCCGCGTACTTTGATGATAATCAGAGGACCGCTACCAAAGACGCAGGCGAGATTGCGGGATTAAAGGTTTTAAGGATTATTAATGAGCCTACGGCAGCCTGCCTCGCTTACGGCCTGGAGAAAGCCGGTAAGGAATTAAAGATACTGGTTTTTGATTTCGGAGGCGGCACGCTCGATGTTACCATTATGGAAATGTGGAAAGAGGGGGGCTTTAAGGTCATGGCCACCAGCGGAGATACCCAGCTGGGAGGCACGGATATGGATAACGCCTTAATCGACCATATCGCCGGGCAGTTTAAACGCGAGACAGGCATAGACCTTAAGAATGACAGGATGGCGATGCAGCGCCTGCGCGAAGCAGCTGAGAAAGCCAAGGTAGAGTTATCCAGCACCCTGACCACTGATATCAACCTTCCTTTTATTACCGCTGATGCCGGAGGGCCTAAACACCTTACGATGTCCATCAACCGCGCCAAACTCGAGGAGTTGGTAGGCCCTATCGTTGAAAGGTGCCGCCAGCCGTTGGAGAGGGCGTTATCCGATGCCAAGGCTGCATTTGAAAAAGAAGGCATTGCCTTCGGCGATAAGGTGGTAGACAAGATTATCATGGTAGGCGGACCTACCCGCATGCCGATTGTGCAGAAGTTCGTGGAGGACTATTTCGGCAAGAAGATTGAACGCGGGGTAGACCCCATGGAATGCGTGGCAATGGGCGCTGCTATCCAGGCCGCCATTATCAAGGGGGATGTTAAGGACGTGTTGCTTTTAGACGTTACTCCGCTTTCGCTCGGGATTGAGACCTTGGGAGGAGTTAATACAAAGCTCATTGAGAGAAATACCACTATACCTACCAGGAAAGGGCAGGTTTTTTCAACCGCCGCAGACAATCAGACCGCGGTCACCATACGGGTTATCCAGGGCGAGAGACCGATGGCTGATGCCGAGGGTAACGTGGAGTTGGGGAGGTTTGACCTGGTGGGTATCCCGGCTGCTCCGCGCGGGGTCCCGCAGGTTGAGGTTGCCTTTGACATCGATGCCAACGGCATCGTGCATGTTTCAGCCAAGGACCTTGGCACCGGCAAGGAGCAATCCATCCGCATTACCGCTCCCAAGAAGCTTTCCAAGGAGGAGATAGACAAGATGGTGCGCGATGCCGAGAAGTTCGCCGGAGAAGATGCCAGGAAAAAGGAAGAGGTTGAAGTTATCAATCAGGCGGATAACCTCGTTTATGCCACCGAGAAGTCCCTGAAGGACTACGGTGATAAGGTCAGCCAGGCAGAGCGCGCGGATATTGAAGCCAAGCTCAATGACCTCAAGTCCGCCATCAAGGATAAAAACACCGAGAGGATTAAGAAGGGCATGGAAGACCTTACCAAGTCTGCCCATAAACTTGCGGAGGAAATTTACAAGCAGGCCGCAGCAAATAAACAGCAGGCGGGAGCCCAGCAGGGGCAGGGGCCTTCGGGGGATACGGCCGCCAAAGATGACGCAGGCTCCGGACAAGGCCAAAAGGAAAAAAACGAAGACATCATCGACGCCGAATATAAAGAAGAGGACGATAACAAGAAATAAGGTTTCAGAGATTACGCCAAGAGACGTCGAATCCCTGCATTAATACCTGCAGGGATTTTGACGTTTTTAACGAACGTGACCACTAAACGGGATTATTACGAGATACTGGGTGTTAAGAAGAGCGCTTCGCTGGATGAGATAAGGAAGGCTTATCGCGAGCTGGCCTTGCGCTATCATCCTGACCGCGTTCCTGCCGAGCAGAAGAAAGAGGCGGAAGAGAAGTTCAAGGAGATATCCGAGTCTTACGCCGTTCTTTCGGATTCGCAGAAACGCGCCCTCTATGACCAGTATGGCCACTCCGGCATAGACCAGAGGTATGCCCAGGAAGATATATTCAAGGGCGCTGATTTTAGCAGCGTATTCCAGGACCTCTCGGATTTTGGATTCGGCGGAGGCCTCTTTGACGAGATATTCGGCGACTTGGGATTTAATATGTTCAGGGGCACTTCCAGAAGAGGAGGGCGCCAGAGGCGCGGACGCGACCTGGAGATTACCACCGAGATAGGCCTGGAAGAAGCAGCCAGTGGTATTGAGCAGACGATTACCATACCGCGTTACGAGATTTGCGTTGCCTGTTCCGGAAGCGGCGCAAAGCCCGGCTCCAAAAAAACCACCTGTCCGCAATGCCGGGGCTCCGGCCGCATGGTTAGTTCTAACGGTTATTTTCAGGTTGCTACGACCTGTTCGCGCTGCGGTGGGGAAGGGTATATAGTCACTGCCCCCTGTCAGGACTGCCGCGGGGAAGGGCGCACCAAGATTACGCGCCACCTAAAGATAAAGATCCCTGCCGGCGTTGATAACGGCTCGCACCTGCGCATCCGCGGAGAGGGAGAGTCAGGCGCTGCCGGCAAGGGGGACCTTTACGTTATCCTCCAAGTGCGACCGCATCCTGTTTTTCAGAGGCACGGCAGGGATATTTTTACGGAAGTCAAGGTGAGCATGGTAAAGGCTATTCTTGGAGGCGAGATAGAGGTCCCGACCTTAAGCGGCAATGTTAAGATGAAGATCCCTGCCGGCACCCAGAGCAATAAGATATTTCGTCTCAAGAATAAGGGGGTAGTTGACCTGCACGGCGGACCGGCCGGAGACGAACTGGTGAGGGTTAATGTCGAGATACCAGCGCGCCTTAATTCACAGCAGCGCAGGTTGATTGAGGAATTTGCAAGATTATCCAGAGAGGAGATATTTTAGCATGCCTACCTATGAATATGAATGCAGGAGCTGCGGATACAAATTTGAGGCATTCCAGAAGATGACCGATAAGCCGCTCGCGGAATGCCCCAAATGCAAAAAGGTCCTGCGCCGCCTCATAGGCAGCGGCATGGGTATCATTTTCAAAGGATCCGGTTTTTACGCCACTGATTACCGCAAAGGCAAGCCCGAAAGCGATTCTTCCAAGAAAAAAGATCCCTCATCCGCTGCCTGCGCCGCTAAAAAAGAAGGGTGCGATGGCTGCGGTTGTAAATAGTAGCGGCCCGCGGAAGCAGTTTGCGGTATACTGGCTGCCTGTTGTTGCCTGGGCAATAGCGATTTTCGTTTTTTCATCTATACCCGGCGGTAAGATAGCGAGCCTGTTTCCTTATCAGGACGCAGTTTTTCATTTCCTGGAATACCTGGTATTCGCCGTTTTAATCAACCGTGCCTGGAAGGTTTATTACCGGCGGTGTTCTGGATGCCGGCGTTTCTTTTTGATATTTACTTTTACGCTGATATATGCGATAATCGATGAACTGCACCAGTCTTGTGTCCCGGGCCGTAATGCCTCGCTTGCGGACATAGGGTTTGATGCGCTGGGCATAGCGGCGGCAGGCATCTTTTACTTATGGCAAAAATAAAGCCTTTCAAGGCAATCAGTTACAATAAAGAGAAAATCAGAGACCTCTCCAAGGTTGTCTGTCCTCCCTATGACGTGATTTCCCCTCTTAAGCAGGAATACCTGCACCGGCTGGACCCTCATAATTTTATCCACATTATTTTCGGCAAGGACATACCCGGCCAGGACAAATACCGCCGCGCAGCGGGTTATTTTAAAGAGTGGCAGAGCGACGGGGTGTTTCTGGAAGACGCCTCGCCGGCAATTTATTTCTACAGCCATCAGTATTATTTAAGAGGCGAAAGGAAGACGCGGCTGGGATTTATCGCGCTTCTGCATCTGGGCGATAAGAATGCCTCTGCCTTTGCCCACGAGAATACCCGTAGCGCCGCCAAGGAAGACAGGCTGAAATTAATACGCCGCCTGAAGGCGAACCTCAGCCCTATCTTTGTATTATTCTGGGACCGCAAGCGCATTATCCCGCGCTTATACGAACAGCGCATCCGTGACAAGGAGCCTTTTATCGAGGTTACCTCTGAGGATAAGGAAGTACACAAGCTCTGGAGGATTGATGATCCGGCGGTCCTGGCGGATATGCAGGCCAAGATGGCCGGCGAGGATATCTTTATCGCCGACGGACATCACCGTTATGAGGTAGCCTGTGCCTTCCGCGATGAGATGAAGGAAAGGATGGGGGGGGTTCCGGAGGATTCAAGTTTTAATTATGTGCTGGCCTATTTTACCAATATAGAGTCTCTGGGGTTGGTAGTGCTGCCTATCCACCGCCTGGTGAAACTCCAATCCGCTTTTAAGATGGAGGATTTCATCGCGCGACTCAAGGCGAACTTTGACGTTGAGGAGGTAAAGGATAAGACGCGTTTCTTCTTCCTGTTAGAGAAGGCCGGCAGGAGCGAACACGTCATCGGAATGTATAAAAACAGGAAATTCTGGCTGGTACGTTTAAAAAACGTAAAACTGCTTGATAAGATGATTAAAGACAAGCCCAAGGAGTACCGCTCGCTTGACGTATCCATACTGAATTACCTTATTCTAAAAGAAGTCCTGGGTATACCCCTGGAAGATAAACAGCGCATTAGTTTTAGCAGCGATGCCGATGAATTCATGCGCGAGGTTGACCGCGACGATGCCAATATTGCTTTTTTCCTGAATCCCGTAAAGGTTAAGCAGATTATTTCGGTAGCCTTGAGCGGACATAAGATGCCCGCAAAATCTACCTATTTCTACCCTAAGGTCCTCTCGGGAATGGTAATCAATAAACACTCCGAAGATAAAAGCGCATAATAAGTTATGGCTCTGTTTGGAAAACCAAAATATACTATCGTCCGGCTTAAAAAAAAGGATATACCTGACGGCCTCTGGATTAAGTGCGAGGAGTGTTCCGAGGTGCTCTACAGCAAGACCCTTGAGGAGAACCTCAAGGTTTGTCCTAAGTGCAATTATCACTTCACCTTAAATTCCTACGAAAGAATAAACGCCATCCTTGATGCGGGAACTTTCCGGGAGTATGACCCGGATATGATTTCAACCGATCCCCTGAGTTTCCAGGGACCTAAGACCTACAAGGAGAAATTAGCTCAGGACCAGGCTGCCACCGGCCTAAAAGATGCCGCTGTCACGGGGGAAGGCCTTTTGGAGAATAAGAGAGTTATGATTGCTGTTACAGATTCGCGTTTTATCATGGGTTCCATGGGGTCGGTGGTAGGAGAGAAGATTACCCGTGTAATAGAGGCCGCTACCAGCAACAACTCCCCCGTCATTATTGTTTCCGGTTCCGGGGGGGGAGCAAGAATGTACGAGGGTATGTATAGCCTGATGCAGATGGCAAAGACCTCGGCAGCGCTTAGTTATCATCATAAGGCCGGCCTGGCTTTTATCTCGGTTCTGACCAATCCTACCATGGCGGGGGTAATGGCTTCATTCGCAGGCCTGGGGGATGTGATCATTGCGGAACCCAAGGCCTTGATAGGATTTACCGGGCCCAGGGTAATAGAGCAGACCATTCGTCAGAAGTTGCCTGCCGGTTTTCAGCGTTCGGAGTTTTTGCTGGAGCACGGCCTGATAGATATGGTTGTCCACCGCAAGAATCTTAAGGGGACCATCAGCCAGTTGCTTGACTATTTGGACTAGCGATGTATAATGAAAAAATAACATCACGTTATCCTCTGACAGGGGAGTAATCCCTTATGGCGCAGGTAAGCTTGAATGAGGTTTCCAAGATTTACTCCGGCGGCATCAAGGCGGTTGACGGCATAAGCCTGGGTGTCGAGAATAAGGAGTTCATGATTTTAGTCGGCCCTTCGGGTTGCGGCAAGTCCACTACCTTAAGGATGATCGCGGGGCTGGAAGACATAAGCGCGGGAAGGATATATATCGGCGATAAACTGGTCAACGAAGTGCCGCCCAAGGACCGCGATATTGCGATGGTCTTTCAGAATTATGCCCTCTATCCGCACATGACGGTCTTTGAAAACATGTCTTTCGGATTGCGCCTGAGGCGTTACCCCAAAATGGAAATCGTGCAGCGCGTCAACGAAGCGGCGGACATCCTGGGTATAAAGAGCCTTCTTTTCCGCCGTCCGCGTGAACTTTCCGGAGGCGAGAGGCAGCGCGTGGCAGTCGGGAGGGCAATCGTGCGCAAGCCGATGGTATTCCTTTTTGACGAACCCCTGAGCAACCTTGACGCAAAGCTGCGCGTGCAGATGCGCACCGAAATCCATAAGCTGCACATCCGCCTGCAGAGCACCATCATCTATGTTACCCACGACCAGACCGAGGCTATGACGATGGGAGACAGGATTGCCGTAATGAAGGGTGGCATACTGCAGCAGGTGGGCGAGCCCATCTCTATCTATGACCATCCCAGGAATAAATTTGTCGCAGGTTTTATCGGTTCTCCCCCCATGAATTTCATGAACGGCAGGATCATCAAGAAGGACGGCCGCGTCTATTTTGACGAAGGCAAGATCCGCGCCAAGCTCGTTGAAGACATGTTTGATAAGATACTTCCTTACCTGGGTAAGGAAGTGATATTCGGTATCCGCGCCGAGGATATATACGACAAGCTTTTTGTTTCCAATGCGCCGCCCGAAAACGTGGTAAGGGTAAATTGCGAGGTGGTCGAGCCGATGGGGTCGGAGATCTACCTGTACCTTAATACCGGCATCAATACCTTTATTGCCCGCGTAGGAGCCCATAACAAACCGCAGGTGAATCAGGACATGGACGTGGTGTTTGATATGAGCAAGGTGCATTTTTTTGACAAGGATACCGAAGAGACGATAGTCTAATTTATAAACAAATAGAGACATAGTCCTACGGATATCGCCATCCTTAAAAAATCTTTAAGAATAGTTGGTTTCGTAGCAGTTTTATTTGGTGCCTACATTATCCTGCCGGTCTATCTTTACATCCTCCTGCATCATCCTTTTCGCCTGCCGCTACTCCTGTGTTTTTACCTCGTAAATATCGTTCTGGGGGGGTGCCTTTTTAACAAATACCTCAAGATAAAGGGCGGTTTGAATTTTGAGATTGAAGGCCTGCAGGAGAAAATCAATATCGTCGCCGAAGAGAACGCCCAGGAATCAAAGAACAAGATTGCCTTTCAGGAAAAGATAAGGCGTTACCGCAGCCTGAAGGAAATAATCGAGAACATTAACCAGAATCTTGACCTGGAATACATCGCCAATAGCCTTACCTCTACCGCTTTTTCGTTTATCGCCAAGAATAAAGGAACATGCATTTTTTATCTGTCGGATAAGCACGGCAGGCTTACCCTTTATAAAGCTAAAAAGGAAGACAAGGGCCTGATCATCAAAGACAAGGAAGGCGATACCTTTGATTCCTGGGTGGTCCGTCATGTCGCACCGCTTTTTATAGAGGACATCAAGAGGGATTTCCGTTTTGACCTTGATAAGCTGGCAGAGGAAGACGTCCGCTCCATCTCTTCCCTTATCAGTTCTCCTTTAGTCAGCGACCACCGGATGATGGGGGTTTTGAGGCTTGACAACCAATTGCCCGCATTTTATTCGCAGGACGACTTGAGGTTTTTGACGATTATCTCTGACCTCGGCGCGGTAGCGCTGGAGAACGGGGAACTTTTCCAGAAGACACAGGACCTTGCCATCCATGACGGCCTGACCGCGCTATACACCAAAGGTTATTTTATGGAGCGCCTGAAGGAAGAGTGCAAGAGGAGCATGAGGCAGAATTCAAGCTTTACGCTCCTGATGTTGGATATAGATTATTTCAAGAAATACAACGACCAGTTCGGCCACACCGCCGGAGACCTGGTGCTAAAGACCATCAGCTCCACCATGGCGGATTACCTCAAGGAATTTAACACCATTATCAGCCGTTTCGGAGGAGAGGAATTTTGCGTGATATTGTCGCACATGGACAAGAGGAAGGCCCGCGCCATTGCCGAGGACCTGCGCGCCAGGATAGAGAATACCAAGGTTATCCTGCGGCGCCAGGAGACTAACATTACCGTTTCAATCGGCCTGGCGAATTTCCCCGCTGACGCCAAAGACGAAATAGAACTAATCCTGAAGTCCGATAAGGCAATGTATGAAGCCAAGCAAAAAGGAAGAAACCAGGTATGCTCTATTTAGCGGCGCTGATAGTGCTAATATTCTGTTTCTACCGGGGGTTTAAAAAAATCCTGGCAGGTTTCCTGGTCAGGGACTTTTTGGATGTCAAGGAGCAGCTCAAGGGGAATCACCAGCGGCTTCTTAAGTTAAATACGCAACTGAAGGATGAAAACCTCGTCCTTCACAAGGAACTCGAACAGACTATCGCGCTTTATGATATCAGCAAGCAGATATGCAGGACGCTGGAAGAGGACGCCGTATTTAATCATTTCAAGGAGGAGATAGATAAGTATATCGATATCGGCAGCTGTAAGTTTGTTAAGGGCGCTGTCGACATCTCGCAATACAATGATAAGGCGGTCCTGAACCTTGAGATAGATAAGAACCTCATCGGTCATTTGATTGCCGACGGCATCAGGCCGCAAGAGCAGGAGAAGTTCAATATTCTTGCCCAGCAGTTCCTGTTAGGGATCAAGAGGGCAATCCTCTACCAGCAGGTGCAGGAGCTTTCGGTTACCGATACCCTGACCGGAGCCTTCAGCCGCCGGCACTACCTGGAGAGGTTCGGGGAGGAGTTGGAGCGTTCCAACAAATTCAAATATCATTTTTCCTGCCTGATGGTTGATATCGATCACTTCAAGGATTACAACGACCGGTATGGGCATCTGGTAGGGGATGCCATACTCAAGGAGATAGCCGGACTTATTAAAGAGAGCATCCGCCAGATAGATTTGATGGGGCGCTACGGAGGAGAGGAGTTTTCGCTTGTGCTTACCGAGACCGGAAAGGAAGATGCCCGCTATGTTGCAGAGCGTATCAGGCGCGCCATTGAGGATGCGCGTATAAGGGTTTATGACGAAGACCTCAAGGTTACTATCAGTATCGGCATCTCCGGTTTTCCCGCTGACGGCCAGGATACGCGCAGCCTGATTGAAAAAGCCGACCAGGCCCTTTACCAGGCCAAGCAGACCGGCAGGAACAGGGTCTGCGTTTCCTAAATATATTGAAATAAACGGGATTTTAATATAAAATACAGCGAAATGGTTAAAAAGTTTATCATTGCCGTTGATCTCGGGGGAACTAATTTAAGGGTGGCGCTGCTTGATTTGCGCTATCGTATTGTATTGAGGCATTCCTTTAGCACGCGTACGCTACTAAATAAAGATAGATTGATACGGGTAATTATAAAAGCGGTTAATGATATACTGGAGAGTCAAAACATAAATAAACGCAATATCTTGGGGGCAGGACTGGGTTTGCCAGGTTCAATTGATTATGAAAAAGGAATAGTGCATTCCCTTACCAATATACCCGGCTGGAAGGATGTGCGCTTGGGCCGGTTGCTTAAGAAAGAACTCAGCATACCCGTTTTCATGGATAATGACGCTAATCTGATGTGTTTGGCAGAGTACCGCCTGGGAGCGGCTGGCGGCTCGCGTTATGCCGTTTGCCTTACCTTGGGCACCGGCGTGGGTGCAGGCGTAATTTCAGAGGGCAGGCTTTACCGCGGCGCAAATAATGCTGCCGGCGAGGTAGGGCACATCCCTCTTAATGAGCACGGCCCAAGGTGCAATTGCGGCGGCAGAGGGTGCCTGGAGACATATGTCGGCAATAACAGGATTTTGGCAGAGGCAAGGAAGGCGTTCGGACACAACATTACTCTCGAAGGCATAAGCCGGTTGGCCGGAAACGGTAATGCCAGGGCCTTGCGGTTCTGGTCGGCCGTGGGCCGGCACCTGGGAATCGGCCTGACAGGGGTAACCAATCTTCTAAACCCCGATGTTATTGTTATCGGAGGAGGAGTGGCGAATGCCGGTAAGGCGTTGTTGGATGAGGTAAAAAAAGTCATCAGGAACCGGGCAATGAAGGTGCAGGCCCGCCACGTCAAGGTTTGTATGGCCAGCCTGGGCAGCGATGCCGGTTTGATAGGCGCGGCGGTAATGGTAAAGGATGGGGTTAAAGGATGAAGATATTCATAGACAGCGCGAACATAAAAGAAATAAAAGGGGCGAATAGCCTCGGTGTGATAGACGGGGTTACTACTAACCCCAGCTTGATAGCAAGAGAGGGCCGGCAGGCAGAGGAGATTTTAAGAGAGATCTGTTTTATTGTGAAAGGCCCGGTGAGCGCTGAGGTAATCAGCCTTGAAAGCGAAGGCATGCTTCGCGAGGCGCGGGCATTAGCGGCCCTTGCTGAAAACATCGTAATAAAAATCCCCATTACCAAGGAAGGCCTGATTGCGGTGAGGGCCTTGTCAGCGGAAGGCATCAAGACCAATACCACGCTTTGTTTTTCTTCTATGCAGGCATTGCTGGTAGCCAAGGCAGGCGCTACCTATGTCTCGCCGTTTGTAGGCAGGCTTGATGATACCGGGGCCGTTGGCATGGAGCTAATCCGCGAGATCAGGCAGATTTACTCAAATTATGGCTTTAAGACCGAGATTATCGTAGCTTCGGTGCGCAACCCGCTGCATGTGATTGAGGCGGCCAGGATAGGAGCCGATATCGCCACCATTCCCTTTGCGGTTATTGAGCAGCTGTTGAAGCACCCCCTGACAGATATCGGCATCAACCGTTTCTTAGAGGACTACAAGAAGATCCCCAAAAAATAAATGAAGGCCCGCCTGATTATTATCGGAGTCGTATTCATATTTTCCTCGGCAGTCATCCTTTCAGCCGATGATAAAGAGAAGAGGAGTAATACCGTACAGGAACCCGTAGTGGTAAACGGCGATGTAGTGGAATATTCCTCCGAGAACAAAAACGTTACTGCCAGCGGAGACGTCTCCGTAGAATATAAAGGCGCTAAGTTGACCTGCGAAAAGCTTACCGTGAATACCGAAACCAAGCAAGGATGGGTCGAGGGCAACGTCAAGATTGAGGACGAGAAGGGTGTGATTGAGGCTAAAAAGGGGACTTATAATTTCCAGGATAAGTCCGGGGTCCTGGATGACGCGGAGTTTCGCTCCGAGCCGTATTTCGGAAGAGCCAAGAGCGTAAAAAAAGTAAGCGATAAGGAATTTATCGCTTCCCACGGTTATGTCTCCACCTGCAGCATGGATACCCCCCATTATCGCATCAAATCCCGCAGGGTAAATTTTTTCCCGAAGAATAAGGTCGAGACCAAGGACGATATCCTTTATCTGGGCCAGGTCCCCGTGGCGTATATACCGGAGTTCAGCCGCAGCTTTGCCGACCCTTTAATGCACGTGCAGCTTAGCCCCGGGAAAAGGAAGGAATGGGGGGCATACATGCTTTCTGCCTGGCGCTACAGCCTCAGCGATAATGCGCAGGGGAGGGTTTATTTTGATTACCGCAATAAACTCGGAACCGCCGAAGGGTTCGGGCTGAATTACCAGAGCGAGAACTTCGGCAGGGGAGATTTTAAGTTTTACTATACCGACGAAGAGAATGATAACAGCCAGGATAACGGTTATAATGATTTCCAGAGGTATCTGGTGCGCTGGCGGCACAAGTGGGATATCGATGAACGCACCAATTTTACCTCCGAGCTCTATAAGATATCCGACCAGAAAAGAAAAAAGCTCGGTTCCGACGATAATTTCCTGAGGGATTATTTTTACCGCGAATACGAGAAAGAGGCAGAACCTTTATCCTACGGTTTATTGCACCACTCCTTTGATTATTCCAGCCTGGATATCCTGGTGCAAAAACGCGTGAACCACTGGTTTACCGACCAGGATGAGAGCCTCCCCCGGATACAATACAGCATGCCGAGTATCCAGCTGGGAGATTCCCCATTTTACCTGCAGGATACCACCTCTTACGTGAATTATTCCTACAATGATTCGACCTCTGCCGCAGCGGATCAGGATGTTACCTATAGCAAATTCGACAGCGCCAATAAATTATCCCTTCCTTTAAAGGTGTCCTTTTTGAAGGTGACCCCCTTTGCTTCGGCGGAGGGGGCTTACTACAATAAGAATACCTACGGCGCAACCTCTCAGGTATTGCTGGGCACCGGTTCCGATATCAGCACCAAATTCTACCGCCTGTTTAACGTTAATTCTAATTTTTTAGGCCTTGATATCCACGGGCTTCGCCATATATTTGCGCCTAGCGTGGGTTACTCTTATATCAATACCTCTACCATGCCTGCAAGCAAGGCCAGGTTCGGAGGGGGGGCTTCTGTCGGAGATTCTTCCGTGACGATGGAGCTGGCTAACAGGCTGCAGACTAAGCGCAAAGGCCAGACGGCGCTTTTGGCTGATTTCAGGATTAACACCAGTTACGACATCAAGCCCAAGACGACTACCGGAAAAACGGGGAGCAGTTTAGGGGACATAGTCTTTGACCTGGACCTCTGGCCTTATTCCTGGATGTCGATCGTAGGCGATGCCACCTATACGCATTCAGGGTTGCGCAGCGACCCGAATTACAATACCTTTTCCAATGCCAATATCGATCTCAATTTTAACCTAAGCGAAGATCGAAGCATCGGTATCGGCCAGCGTTATCAGCGCAAGGCCGGGAAGGAATTGACCTTTGGCACTAAGTGGCGCATAAACCCTAAATGGAAATTCGGGATTTATGAAAGATACCAGTTTGCCGATACCGCCGATTATCCATCCGGGTTAAGGGAGCAGGAATATTCCATCATACGCGACCTGCACTGCTGGACAGTAGAGCTTACCTACAACGTAGAAAAGAACCACGGCAATAGCATCTGGGTGGTTTTTAGATTAAAGGCCTTCCCGGAGAACGAATTCAGCCTTGAGCAGAGCTATCATGAGCCCAAGCCTGGATCGCAAAACAATTATTGAGGAAATAGGTTAGGGGAGAAATAATGAAGATATCCATTATCGGTTCGGGATATGTAGGATTGGTGAGCGGGGCGTGTTTTGCGGAATTAGGCAATAGCGTAGTTTGCGCCGATAATAACGCCCGCAAGATCTCCCAGCTTCAGAAGGGCGTCATTCCTATATATGAGCCGGGGCTGGAAGAGCTTGTCGTAAAGAACGCTGCCAAGAGAAGGCTGAGATTTACCTCAAGCATCAAAGAGGCCGTGAAGGCTTCGGAGGTAATTTTCATCGCAGTAGGCACTCCTTCTTTAGACAACGGCGAGGCGGACCTCACCGGGATAGAGAACGTGGCCCGCAATATCGCATTATATATGGACGGCTACCGCCTGATTGTGGAAAAATCTACTGTCCCGGTTGAGACCGGCTATTGGGTGAAACAGACTATTTCTACCTATATAAAGCGCAAGGAGAAATTTGACGTTGCCTCAAATCCCGAATTCCTGAAGGAGGGCGTAGCCATAAATGATTTTATGCGCCCTGACCGTATTGTTATCGGAGTAGAGTCTAAAAAGGCCGAGGCCATCCTGACAGGCCTCTACAGGCCTCTTAATGCCCCTTTGGTAATTACGGATATCAGATCCGCAGAATTAATCAAGCACGCTTCAAATTCTTTCCTGGCAACCAAGATTTCCTTTATCAATGCCGTTTCGCGTATCTGCGATAAGGTCGGCGCAGATATTAAAGAGGTGGCTTTGGGGGTAGGATTGGACAAGAGGATCGGCGGGGATTTTTTAAATGCCGGCCTTGGCTACGGAGGCTCATGTTTTCCAAAAGACCTCGACGCCTTCATTGAGATATCAGCGAAGCTAGGGCATGATTTCCACATTCTTAAGTCGGTACGCGACACCAACGAGGAACAGCTTAGCGCTTTCCTTGCGAAGATCAAGGATGAGCTCTGGATAATTAAGGATAAGAATATTGCGGTATTGGGTTTGTCTTTTAAGCCTAATACCGATGACCTCCGCAACGCCCCTTCAATCGGGATCATCAAGGCATTGAAATCGGACGGGGCAAGGATGAGGGTCTATGATCCCTCTGCCATGAAGAATGCAAAGGAATTGTTCGTTGATGGGCGCGGCATCACTTTTTGCAAGGACCCTTATCAGGCCTGCCGTCAGGCGGACTGCCTTTTGATTATTACCGAATGGGATGAATTCAAGGAGTTGGATTTCGCAAGGATAAGAAAACTGATGCGCCGCCGCCTTATCATTGACGGCCGCAATATCTATGAGCCGAAACATATGAAGAAGTTAGGCTTTAGCTATATCGGTGTCGGCAGGAAGAGCACGCCCAACAGGTAGCTTAAATATGAATAATGCCGTTAAGGAATTCAATCGCAGGGTAAAATCTAAAAAGCTTCTGATAGCGGTAGTGGGCCTGGGTTATGTGGGATTGCCTCTGGCAATGCAATTTTCCAGAAAGGGGTTCCGCACGCTTGGGATAGAGATAGACCGGGATCGCCTCAACCGCCTCAAGAAAAGGCAATCCTATATCAGCGACGTCAGGGCGGGAGAATTAAAGAAGGTTGTAGCCTCCGGTAATTTTGTGCCGTGCGGCGAGTTCAGCGCCTTGCGGGAAGCGGACGCGGTTATTATCTGCGTCCCTACTCCGTTAAAACGCAAGTATCACCCGGATATTTCCTATATCAGGGAGGCTGTCAGAGGTATAGGGCGTAATATCAAAAAAGGCACCCTGGTGGTGCTGGAGAGTACCACTTATCCTGGGACGACTGAAGAGGTTATCCTGCCGCTTTTGGAAAAGGGCGGGTTGAGGCACAACCGGGATTTTTACCTCAGTTTTTCCCCCGAGCGGATAGACCCCGGGAATAAAACCTATCCTGTCGGGAGGATACCCAAGATCGTCGGCGGGGTTAGCAGCGACGCCTCTCTTATGACAGTTGCGTTATACCGTAGCGTTATCAGTAATGTCATACCGGTTTCAAGCGCCCGCACTGCCGAGGCCGTTAAATTACTGGAGAATACCTTTCGCCTTATCAATATCGCTCTCATAGATGAGATAGCGATGATGGCGCATAAGATGGGTATTGATGTCTGGGAGGTGATAAGGGGGGCCAGCACCAAGCCCTTTGGTTTTATGCCTTTTTATCCCGGGCCCGGGGTCGGCGGGCACTGTTTGAGCAGCAAGGAGACTGTTTGCGTTAAAGAAGGAAACGCCTTAAAGGTAATGGCGATGCCTGATTTAATCAAGCATCTTGAGAGTTCCCCCGGCGCCGATAGCGTGGAGGTTTTGTCTTTTGACCCCATGGCAAAAAAAGGGGTTTTTAAGAGGGTTACCGCGGCTTCAGCAAGGCCTTACAGCGGAGAGATGATTAATATTGTAACCGAGGACGGAAGGCATCTTAGAGTGACAAACCTTCACCCGATGTTCATTTACCATGATGGTAAATGGCGGCTTCGCTATGCCAGGGACTTGAGGCCCGGGGATTCGCTGCCGATATGCTTAAACCTGCCTTTCTTTAATGACGGCGTCGGCAACGCCGTAGATCTTATTGAAGAGATTCAGCGTCAAGGGCGTTGGTTGATTGATAAGGTCAGAGTAGAACCTTTGGATTTTAGCTGGCGCGACTATGCCGGAGCGATCAAGGATATATTGCGCCGTCGGTCCAAAGGTGGCATCCCGGATTGCTGTTGGGATTATCTTAGCGATAACAAGCTCCCCCTGAGATATTTTTATGAATTAGATAAATTTACCGCTATTGACCACCGCAGGTTGAAGCTGGTTACCGGACGCGGCCCAAGCAGGAGTAGCATCCCGGCTGTAATAGAACTCGATAGTGATTTTTGCCGTCTTATCGGTTATTACCTGAGCGAAGGTTGCTATACTAAAGACAAGTCCGCCAGGATAAGGTTTAGTTTTAACCGTTGCGAAAAGGATTATATTGAAGACGTCAAAGCTATCTTGGCGCGCTTAGGTATCAGGGCTTCTGTTTATGAGTCCAGGGCCTGGTATAGTTCGTGCTTAAAGGTGTCTTCCGATATCTTCGGTTTTCTGCTGTATAAAGTCTTAGGCTGCGGGAGAAACTGCTATGATATGAAAATACCCTCTCGGCTTTTTAGTTTTGACAGCGAAAGGAAAAGGGCTTTGGTATCGGGCTTATTCCGGGGCGACGGCAGCGTAGAGCATTTCTTCGGTAAATGGCGTTACCGCAGGAACGAGAAGGAATATCTGCATAACGTCAATACCGCCAACATCAGCTTTTTTACCTCCAGCAGGAAGCTTTTTCAGCAGTTGATTATATTGCTTCATGACTTAGGTATTGTGTGCACTTTCCGTAAACGTAAATACAGCCTTTCTATATTCGGCTGGCGGCAGTTAGAGTTTTTTAAGGATTTCTTTGCAGGAAAGAAAAAGGAGATTATCCTCAGGTACCTGGAGCTTAATAAAAACAGGCCGCGTAATAAGACTTTCCGGAAATTTGAGAATTTCGCTACGGTAAAGGTACGTTCGACCTCTGTCTCTAAGGGGGGTTGGGTTTATTCCATAGAAACCGAAAAGCCGCATGCCTTTGTAACATCTTACGGCATTGCGGTGCATAACTGCATTCCCAAGGATCCGCTTTACCTTTACTGGAAGGCGCGGCATTATGGTTTCCGTTCGCGTTTTATCAGGTTAGCCTCCGATACTATTTCTGGGATGCCGCAATATATTACCGAGAGGGTCATGCATTTGTTAAAGCACAAGGCGGCTTCTAAATCAAAGGTATTGGTAATAGGCGCCACTTATAAAAAAGATATCAAGGATTTAAGGCAGTCGCCGGCCCTGGATATCATCTCGGCCTTCCATAGGAGAGGGGTGTTGGTTTCCTACTACGATCCCCTTATACCTTATTTAAAAATTAACGGGATTAACCTTAAGGGCATCAGGCTCAATAGCGCCAACCTTAAAGGTTTTGATTGCGTTGTAATAGCTACCGACCATTCGGCCCTTGATTATTCCCTTATCCTGAAGAATTCCAGGCTTATCTTTGATACCCGTAACGCCTACGCCCGCACCAATAACCCCAAGGTGGTAAGATTATGAGGAAGTTTTTGGTTACCGGCGGAGCCGGTTTTATCGGTTCGCATATCGTTGAGCTATTAGTCGGCAAGGGGCATAGCGTTAGGGTGCTGGATAATTTTTCAAGCGGCAAGATAGAAAATATCAGGCCGTTTCTAAAGAAGCTTGAAGTATTAAGAGGGGATGTCCGCTCCATATCTGATTGCAAAAAGGCTGCCAGGGGCATTGAAGTAGTGCTGCACCATGCAGCATTGAGGAGCGTCCCAAAATCCATACTTAATCCCCATGGTTATAACGAGGTTAACATCGAAGGTACCCTTAATATGCTGGAGGCGTCCCTTAAAAACAATGTTAAGTCTTTTGTATTCGCTTCCTCCAGTTCAGTTTACGGAGACGTAAGAAGCTTCCCGGAGAAAGAAGATTTCCCGCCCCAGCCGATTTCGCCTTACGCCCTTACTAAATTAAGCGGGGAATACTACTGCCGTATGTTCAACTTACACTACGGTCTGCCGACGGTATCACTGCGTTACTTTAATGTTTTTGGCCCGCGCCAGAACCCCGATGACGAGTACGCTGTAGTAATACCTAAATTTATCAAGCTGATGCTCGCCGGTAAGCGCCCGCCCATATTCGGCACGGGTAGGCAGTCGCGCGATTTTGTTTATGTCAGGGATGTGGCGGAAGCGAATATTCTCGCTTCTGGCAGGCTCGGCTTAAGGGGGAGCGTTATTAACATCGGCTCGGGGCATAATTATACTGTGATAGAACTGACGAGGCTGCTTAATAAGATATTGCACAGCGGTATCAGGCCGAGGTTCCTGGGAAGGCGCCCCGGGGATGTGTTTAAGACGCACGCGGATTTAAGCATGGCCAGGAGATTGTTGGGATTTAAGCCGCGGGTAAGCCTTGAGCAAGGACTGAAGTCAACCGTGGAGTATTTTAAAAATGTCTAAAAAAACAGCTGTTATTACGGGGGGCGCGGGTTTTATAGGTTCGCACCTGTGCGAACGGCTTATACGCGAGGGGCTCAGGGTTATCTGTCTCGATAACCTTAAGACCGGCGCGCTTGGAAACATATCATCGTTATTTAAGGATAGGAATTTCAGTTATCGTAAGCATGACGTATCGGAGTATATTTCCGTATCCGGGAAGGTAAATTATGTCTTGCATTTTGCATCTTTGGCTTCTCCTCAGGATTACCTGAGGTTTCCTATCCACACATTAAAAGTCGGATCTCTTGGTACGCATAATGCCTTGGGCCTGGCCAGGAAGAAAGGGGCTGTATTTTTGCTTGCTTCTACCTCCGAGGTTTACGGCGACCCCCTGGTGCATCCGCAGAATGAAGAGTACTGGGGTAACGTTAATCCGGTAGGGGTGCGCGGGTGTTACGACGAATCAAAGCGTTTTGCCGAAGCAATCACCATGGCTTATCAGCGGTTCCATAAAATGGATACCCGTATCGCGCGCATCTTTAATACCTACGGCCCGCGCATGCGGGTAAACGACGGAAGGGTGGTGCCTAATTTTATTTATCAGGCCTTGCGTCATAAGCCGTTGACCGTTTACGGAAACGGCAGGCAGACCCGTTCGTTCTGTTACATCGATGACCTTATCGAGAGCCTCTACCGCCTGATGTTAACGCCTGTCAATACCCCCGTAAACCTCGGCAATCCGGGGGAGTTTACCGTGATGGAACTGGTGCGCCTGGTATTGCGTATCAGCCGGAGCAAAAGCCGTATTGTTTTTAAAGAGCTGCCGCAGGATGACCCGCGCCAGAGGAGGCCGGATATCAGCAAGGCAAGGCGCCTTCTAAAATGGTATCCGCGCATAACGTTGAGAGAGGGCCTGGGAAGGACCATCGGCTGGTTCTCTAACCAATAAGGAACGTTTTCCGGTGCAATCGGGAAACTGTTTAGTATATTTCCTTGACAAAGTGTGAACTGCTGTTATAGAATAAAAAGCCATATCGAGGAGGATTAATAAACATGAAGAAGGGTTTTACTTTAGTAGAGGTTATGATTGTAGTGGCGATTATCGCTTTATTGGCGGCCATTGCCATCCCGCAGATTTTACGCGCCCGCCTGGTCCAGAACGAAGCCGCGTCCCAGGCTACTCTGCGCACCGTGGCTACGGCATTTGAGAATTACGCCGCTGCCAATAAAGGCCAATATCCCACTGACATAGATTCTCAGTTGGTAAACGTTACGCCCCGGTACCTGGATAAGAATTATTTTTCGGAATTTAGCGTAAATAAACCTTACCAGGGGTATTTCTACGCCATTGTGAATGTTACGGGCGCCGGTTATAACATCGTTGCCAGGCCGCAGGTATGCTCTTCGCAGGGGACCCCCGGCACCGGAAGCAAGAGTTATACCGCGACTACCGGAGGTGTTTTATCGACGGATACCATCTGTACGGATACCGCGCCGTAAAAATCAATCGGGACGGCGTGGAAAAAGGATCTATGCAGGGCGAAGGGATAAGGCTTCGCCCTATTTTTTATTATGGATTACCGGATGCGTTTTATCTTTGCCAAGAAGGGGCCGATGCGTTATATCTCGCACCTTGACCTGATGCGCCTCTTGATGCGCGCAATGCGGCGCGCCCGGCTGCCGCTTAAGATCAGCGAAGGGTTTAATCCGCACCCGAAGCTGAGCATCAAACGCGCCTTAAAATTAGGGGTAGAGAGCGAGAACGAAGAGGCCTCGGTGGTTCTGCGGGAGTTTTTGAGTCCGATGGATTTTAAAGAAAGGCTGGCGGCACAATTGCCTGAAGGGATAATTATTAGGGAGGCAGGGGTTATTTGACCCCGCGCAAAACTTAGTTGAGGAAAGAATAAAATGGCAAAAGAAATCCTGGTTAACATTGAGCCCCGCGAGAAGCGGGTAGCAGTAATGAATAACGGGCACCTGGAGGAGTTTTACATGGAGCGCCCCGAGGACAAGACTATCGTCGGGAATATCTATAAGGGGCGCATTGACGCAGCGCTTCCTTCCATCAACGGGGCATTCGTAGACATCGGACTTTTAAAAAAGGGATTCCTCTATCTTTCGGAGATTGAGTCTGCTTTCGAAAGTCCGGAGTCCGAGAAGCTTAAGCCAAAACAGGTCAAGAAAGGGCAGGAGGTGCTGGTACAGGTGGTGAAGGAGTCATTTGGCACCAAGGGGCCGCGGCTTTCCTGCCATATCGGAATCCCCGGAAGGTACCTGGTGCTCATGCCGCAGGACGCGCATCTGGGCATATCGCGGCGGATAGAAGATGACGAAGAGAGAAAACGGCTGCGCCAGTCCCTGATAGAGGCCAAGCTTCCCGAAAACCTGGGTTTTATCGTCCGGACTGCCGCCACGGGGAGGTCCAAGCAGGAGATACAGCGCGACGCATTCTTCCTTTTAAAGTTATGGAAGAGGCTTGAGAAGGATTCCAAGATCAAGCCTGCGCCGAGCCTTATATACGAGGAGTATGACCTGACCCTGCGCGCCATCCGCGATTCTTTTACCGAAGACGTATCCCGCCTTATCATTGATTCCAAGCCCGAATATTACCGCGTAAAGCACTTTATGAAAACCTTCATGAATTATCTTTCGCATAAGGTAGAGCTTTACCGCGGCCAGGACCTTTTCGGGGAAAAGGGCGCGGAGGCCCAGATAAACAAGATCTTTGAAACCAAGGTGTACCTTAAATCCAAGGCCTATATCGTGATTGAGCCGACCGAGGGGCTGGTGGTTATAGACGTTAACAGCGGCGGATTCAGGAAGAATGTCCGCCAGGAAGAGGCGGCATTCAAGATCAACTGCGAGGTGGCGGCAGAGGTCGCACACCAGATTATGCTGCGCGACCTGGGAGGCATCATAGTCATAGATTTTATCGATATGGAAAGGGAGGGGCACCGGCGCGAGGTCCTCAATGTCTTAAAGAAGGCCTTGCATCAGGACCGCGCCAAATACGATATCGCAGGCATCTCCAAGTTCGGCGTGGTAGAAATGACGCGCGAGCGCATCCATAATACCGCGCAGGCCCTTTCGTATCAAAACTGCCCTTATTGCCAGGGGAAGGGGAAGGTAAAGTCCCCGCTTACCATGTCAATCTTTGCCCTTAAGGAATTAAAGAAGCATCTCCTCAAAAAACCGGCAGGCAGGGAGATTAATTTTACCCTCAATCCGGCGGTAATAAGCGAGATTCTCAAAGATAAGAATAATCTCAGGCAGCTGGAGTACCGTTTTAAGGTCAAGATTAACCTCGTTTCTAATCCTACCCTGCATGTTGAGGACCTCCAAATCTCCTAACTTAGGTTAGGGACGGTTCTTAAGTCAATCTTAACCTGTCCCCATATAGGGGACAGGTTGCTTCACCTCAAGAACCGCCCCTATTAAGGGGCAAAAATACTTGATTTTATAGCTATTTAGATTATAATAAAAGGTCTATGACTTGAGGCCCTATTACGGCTTAAGGGCATTAATAAAAAATATGCTAAAGGAGTGACGCAAATGTATGCAATAGTTGAAGTTGGAGGAAAGCAGTATTACGTTGAGAAGGGTGATGTCATTGAGGTGGAAAAACAGGAGTTTAAAGACGGCCATGAGCTTAATTTATCCAAGGTGCTTCTGGTTTTCAAGGATAAAAAATTAGAGGTGGGGCAGCCCTATGTCAAGGGTGCAAAGGTGCTTGCCGTGGTAATGGGGCAGTTCAGGGGGGAAAAATTAGTTTCCTTTAAATACCGCCGCCGCAAATCTTCCCACTGGAAAAAGGGGCACCGTCAGAACCTTACCCGCCTCCAGATCAAAGAGATTGATTTAGCAGGTTAAGGGATATGTTCATTGATAGTGCCAGGATTTACGTTAAGTCCGGCAGCGGCGGTAAAGGCTGCGATAGCTTTTATACCGATAAATATGTCCGCGGCAAAAAGATGCCTGACGGAGGAAACGGCGGCAGGGGCGCTGATATCATCATTCGCGCCGAAAGCGGCATCCGTACCCTCCTGGATCTCCAGTATAACCGTCATTTCACCGGTTTAAACGGCGCCCACGGCTCAAGCAAGAACAAAAAAGGCAAGGATGCACCACAGGTTACCATTAAGGTCCCCTGCGGCACGGTTATCAAGGATGCGCATACCGGTTGCATCCTGCGCGATTTAAGCCATGACAAGGAAGAAGTAATCGCGGCGGCAGGAGGCAGGGGCGGGATGGGTAACCGTCACCACCGGCAGGCCTCCGTGGGCGAAGCAGGGGAAGAAAAAGAGCTTCTTCTGGATTTAAAGCTTATTGCCGACGTCGGAGTGGTGGGGTTCCCGAATGTCGGAAAATCCACCCTGATATCGGCGGTTTCCAATGCCCGTCCCAAAATAGCGGCATACCCCTTTACTACCAGAGCGCCTTTTTTGGGAGTGGTGAATCACAGGGATAAGTCCTTCGTGATTGCCGATATCCCGGGGTTAATCGAGGGTTCAGCCGAAGGCCGCGGCCTCGGCCAGAAATTCCTAAGGCATATCGAACGCACCGGGATACTGGTGCACGTAATAGATATGTCGGGTTTTGAAGCCAGAGACCCCGTAGAAGATTATAAGATTATCAATAACGAGTTAAAGAAATACAAGAACGAGATAGCCAGGAAGCCGCAGCTGCTAGCGGCAAATAAAATGGACCTCGAAGGGGCGGAAGAGAATCTGAAGAGGTTCAAGGGCGTAATAAAGAAAAAGATTTATCCTATCTCAGCGCTTGAGAAGGAAGGCCTGGAGGAGTTAATTGAAGGTATCGCAAAAAAAATATAATAGGATAGTAATCAAAATAGGCAGCAGCCTGTTTTATCGGGATAAGGGTGTCCTTGATACGACGGTTAGCCGTCAGATTTCCGAAGAGGTGGCAGCGCTTATAAAGTCCGGACGGGAAGTGGTGATTGTTTCGTCTGGCGCGATTGCCATCGGGATGCAGCTTCTGGGGTTGAAATCGCGGCCGAAGGAATTATCGTCCTTACAGGCAGCTGCGGCAGTAGGCCAGAACGAATTGATGGATATCTACCGCAGCATCCTGCTGGAAAAATCGCTTAATTGCGGACAGGTGCTGCTTACCTGGGAGGATTTTGACGACCGCCGCCGCTATCTCAATGCCAAAAATACCGTGCTTTCCCTGTTAAAATTTGGCATTATCCCGGTTATTAACGAGAACGACACAGTCTCTACCGACGAAATCAGATTCGGGGATAATGACCGCTTATCGGCATTAGTAGCCGCTTTGGTCTCGGCAGACCTGCTCATAATCCTTACCGATGTAGAGGGGCTCTTAGGCAAAGACAGAAAGACTTTAGTGAAAGTGGTAACCGAGATTACGCCGCAAGTAAAATCGCTTGCCTCTCCTACGGATAAAAAGACCTGCGTCGGAGGCATGATTACAAAACTTGACGCAGCCAGGATCGCTATGGGCTCGGGTATATCCTGCGTAGTTGCTAACGGCAGGTCCGGAGGGGTTATTGCGGGGAGCGTTTCTGACCCGGGCAGCTTCGGCACGCTTTTTGTGCCCCGGGGCACCCAACTGGCTGCCAAGAAACGCTGGATTGCCTTTGGCACCAAGACTAAAGGGGCAATTGTCGTTGATGACGGAGCCAGGCAGGCGTTGCTTAACCGCAAGAGTCTTCTTGCCGTAGGCGTTTCAGGAGTAAAGGGGAATTTCCAGCAGGGCGACATTGTCAGCATTATTGATAAGCACCATCGCGAATTTGCCCGCGGCAAGGCATGTTTTTCCAGTAATGAATTGGAAAGGCTTAAAGGCCAACGTCTTAACAAAGAGGTAGTCCACTGCGATAACATTGTGGAGGTCAACTGAACAAATGAAGCTCAAGAATGAGATTGCCCGGATGGCTGCGTTAGCGCGGGAAGCAGCGCGTTCTCTTGCGGTTTTGAGCCCGCGGGAGAAGAACCGTCTTTTGCGCAAGATGGCGTACGGGCTTGCCAGAAATAAATCTTTAGTCCTCAAGGCCAATGCCAGGGATGTTGCCGCTGCCCATCGCAGCGGATTAAGCAGGGCCTTCATTGAGCGCCTCACCCTCAATCAGAAAAGGATAAAGGAAATGACGGAATCCCTCTTGGCAGTCGCAGCCCTGAAGGATCCGGTGGGAGAGGTGATCAGGGAATGGAAGAGGCCTAACGGCCTGCGTATCCGCAAGGTGCGCGTGCCGATAGGCGTAGCAGCCATTATCTACGAATCCCGTCCTAACGTTACGGCAGACTGCATCGGCCTTTGTTTTAAATCCGGCAATGCCGTAATCTTAAAGGGCGGCAGCGATGCGTTGAATTCAAATCTGGCAATCTACCGTATCCTTGGCGGCGTACTCAAAAATGAGGGTGTCTGCCCAAATGCCATTAACCTTATAACTACCAGGGAAAGGCGGGCAGTGAACGTGCTTCTGGGGTTAAACGATTATATTGACGTAGTCATACCGCGCGGCGGAGAGGGGCTTATCCGTAATGTGGTGCGCCTCTCGCGTATCCCGGTAATCAAGCATTATAAGGGAGTATGCCATGTATACGTGGATGACTGGGCAGACCTTAATATGGCGGAGAGGGTCTGTTTTAACGCCAAGGTCCAGCGGCCGGGGGTCTGTAATGCTATGGAGAGTATGCTGGTACACCGCGATGTGGCTGTGCGTTTTCTGCCCGGGATGCTGAAAAAATTCCGTGATGCCGGCGTCCAGATACGCGGCTGCCCCGCGACGCAGAGGATTGTAAAGGGCCTAAGGCGTGCGACAGAGGAGGATTATCGCAGGGAATACCTGGATTTAATACTTTCGGTAAAGGTAGTTGGAAGTCTTAATGAGGCAATCGAGCATATTAATAATTACGGCTCGCATCATTCCGACAGCATCATTACCGATAACCGCCGTAACGGCCGGGAGTTTTTAAGCCGGGTGGATTCCGCTTGCGTTTACGTGAATGCCTCCACCCGTTTTACCGACGGTTACCAATTCGGCATGGGCGCCGAAATAGGCATCTCGACTGACAAGCTGCATGCGCGCGGCCCGATGGCCCTTGAGGAATTAACTACTTACAAATACCAGGTTTTTGGAAGCGGCCAGGTAAGGCAATGAGGATAGGCATATTAGGCGGGACATTCAACCCCGTACACATCGGACATTTGATTCTGGCCGAGGAGGCCCGCGAGAAATTAAAGCTTGATAAGGTGATTTTTGTGCCGACCTATCGGCCACCCCACAAGAGTAACGGCGATATCGCCGACGCAGGCGAGCGTTATGCGATGGTAAGGATGGCGATTAAAGGCAACCGTTATTTTGCGGCTTCCGATATTGAGATCAAAAGAGAAGGGTATTCCTACACCATTGATACCCTCAGGGTCTTCAAGGAGCGTTATCCGGATGACGAGCTGTGTTTTATTACCGGTTCGGACCTCCTGAATTATCTCGGGGAATGGAAGGACCTCAGCGAGGTCATCAAGATGGTAAAGCTTATCGTTGCCACCAGGCCGGGCTACCCGCTGGAGAAGCTGCCCTCTTACATTACTACCGTTGATATCCGCGCAGTGGATGTCTCGGGGTTTGAGGTGCGCCGGGCAATCAAGGAAGGCCGTTCCTTCCGCTACCTCGTGCCGGAGGCAGTTTACAACTATATTGCCAGAAGAGGAATTTACAGATGAAGATAAAGATAGCCCCTTCAATATTATCGGCTGATTTTGCTTCGCTGGCCGAAGAGATAAAGAAGGTAGAGCTGGCAGGCGCGGATATGCTGCACATTGACGTTATGGACGGGCACTTTGTCCCGAATATTACCATCGGGCCGGTAGTGGTCAAGGATATCCGCCGGGCCAGCAGATTACCATTGGATACCCATCTTATGATTGAGCGCCCGCAGGATTATGTCGATGCTTTTATCAAGGCGGGCAGCGATATGATTACCCTGCACATTGAAACTGTCTCGGAAAGAGAGGTCAGGAAACAGAGCCGTATCCTTAAAAGGCGGGGGATAAGGCCGGGTGTTTCCTTGAATCCCCGCACCCCTTTGAATAGAATCAAGGGGGTATTGTCCGCAGTGGATTTTGTCTTGGTGATGTCGGTCAACCCCGGCTTCGGCGGCCAGGATTTTATGCCGGCAGCCCTGCCTAAGATAAGGCAGCTGCGTTCAATCTTTGACGGCGACATTGCCGTTGACGGCGGCATTAACCAAAAGACCGCAAAAGAAGTGCTTGCGGCAGGGGCGAATGTCCTGGCTGCAGGCTCCTACATTTTTAAATCCAAAGATTACAGGGAGGCAATAAGGAGATTGAGATGTCCAGTTTAAAAGCAGAGATAAAATTCGGCACCGATGGCTGGAGGGCTATTATCAGCGATACCTTTACTTTCAAGAATGTCAGGCGCGTGGCGCAGGCCATCGCCGATTATTATAATGCCGGCCGCAGCAGGGGCAAGGCCAGGATGGCGGTGGGCTACGATACGCGTTTCTTATCGGATAAATATGCCAGGCTTGTAAGCGAGGTCCTGGCAGATAACGGCATAGAGGTTATCCTTGCGGATAACCCGGTTCCGACTCCGATGCTCAGTTTTGCGGTAAAGAGAAAAAGGCTGACTGCCGGCGTTATGATTACCGCCAGCCATAACCCCGCTTCTTATAACGGAATTAAAATCAAGACCGCATCCGGAGGGGCGGCGGGAGTGGAAGTGACCTCGGTGGTGGAGAAGGCCGCAAATCGTATCAGCAATCTTAAGAAATCCCGCGTTGCCTCCAGGATTAACATAAAGGACCTTTCGGGTGATTATATCAGATTCCTGCGTTCTTACGTAAATCTGGCAAAGATGAAAAATTCCGGATACCGCGTTCTGGTTGATGTTATGCACGGAAGCGGCAACGGGTTTATCGAGAGGGTCCTGGCAGGGACAGGCATAAAGCTGGAGTTTCACCGCAGACAGATAAATCCTTCTTTCGGCGGCCTGCGTCCGGAGCCGATACCGGAGAATCTTGCTTGTTCTATTGAGCGGATGAAAAATGAGAAATTTGACCTCTGCCTGGTTCTGGACGGGGATGCCGACCGTATCGCCGCCATCGCTCCGGGAGGCGAATTTATCTCTCCGCAGAAAATACTCGCTTTGCTGGCACTGCACCTTTACCAGGACAGGGGATTTAGCGGCGGGGTGGTAAAGACGATTGTAGGCACAAACCTTCTGGATAACCTGACGCGGGACCTCGGGCTCAAGCTATACGAGACGCCGGTAGGATTCAAATACATTTCTTATCATATGGAGTGCCATAACATTATGGTCGGAGGGGAAGAGGCTGGCGGGATGGGATTTAAGAATTATATCCCCGAACGCGACGGCACCCTGGCGGGAATATTGCTATTGGAGATGATGGCTTACCGCCGCCGCGGAATACTGCGGATAATCTCCGATATGGAACGTAAATACGGCAGGTATTATTATCTCAAGGAGAGCCTGCGTATTTCAGGCAAGAGTGTTGACGTCATGAAATTCAGGGACATCAAGGGCCTGCTTGGGAAAAAAGTCGTAGAGGTAAAGGATTATGACGGCGTAAAATTGACCGCTTCCGACGGAAGTTGGCTGATGCTCAGGGGCTCCGGTACAGAGCCCTTGATACGCGTTTATGCCGAATCCAAGAGCCTTCAAAAATCCCGCAGCTTGCTTGAGTTTGGCAGGAGACTGGTTTTGAATAAATAGACGTATGCTTTACGCTTTCGGGAAACTCCTGCGTTGGTTGCTGCTTAAGGTGTTTTTTAATTTTGAGGCTTACGGCGCCGAGAACGTGTCGCCCAAAGGAGGCTTTATCCTGGATAGCAATCATAGAAGTTATTTTCGATTTCTTATAGGCCGCGGGTTTTATACGGCCGGCTCGCGTTTCAGTATGTTTCGGAAAGCAAATTTTGGCGGAAAGGAGGAGGCCTTACGGAGATGTTGCCGTTTGTGTTATGCATCATATACGGCAGTTTTCTTAAGACCGCTACCCCTGTTATATGAGATAACTCCATTAGACTAAAAACAATTTAGGAAGTTTCGGAAGATCTTTACTAAAATTAAAAATAATTTTGAAAGGGGTTTTAGAAATGTCAGAAGAGAAAATTAATTTAGAGCAGCTTTATAACGAAAGCATCAAGATTATCCATGCCGGGGATATCATTAAAGGCAAGATTGTCGCCGTTAAAACCAAGGATGCCCTGGTAGACGTAGGGTTTAAATCCGAGGGCGCGGTGCCGGTTACCGAGTTCAACCAGGCAGACCTGGAGATAGGCAAGGAGCTTGAGTTTTTTATCGAGTCCATTGAGGATGACTCAGGCTCTATAGTGTTATCGCGCGAGAAGGCCATGCGTATCCAGGGTTGGAGTAAAATAGTAGAGAATTCCCGCGAGGGGGACCTGGTAGACGGCAGGCCGGTGAAGAAGGTGAAGGGTGGATTCCTGGTTGACGTTATGGGCATCGAGGGGTTTCTTCCCGCTTCACTTTCTGCCTTTAAGAACATGGCGGATAAGGATGTGCTTTACAAGACCTTTAAGTTCAAGATAGTCAAGATCAATAACTTAAGGCGCAGCATCATACTTTCCCGCCGCGAGGCCATCCAGAAGGAGAGGCAGGAAGTTAAGGAAAAGCTCTGGCAGGAATTAAAGATCGGCAATGTCGTCGCGGGGACAGTCAAGGCAATCACCGATTTCGGGGCATTTGTGGATTTAGGCGGAGTGGACGGGCTCTTGCATATTACCGATATGTCCTGGTCAAAGATCAGCCATCCTTCGGAGGTAGTGGCGATAGGCGATAAGATAGAGATTTTAATTTTGAATATGGATAAAGAGGCGGGTAAGGTTTCTCTCGGCCTTAAGCAGCGCCTACCGGATCCCTGGCAGGATATTGAGACCAAGTACAGCGTAGGTTCGAAATTAAAAGGCAAGGTCGTCAATATCGTGCCCTACGGTATATTCGTGGAGCTGGAAAAGGGCATAGAGGGGCTTATCCACATCTCGGAGATGTCATGGGCAAAGCGCATCAACAACCCCGCCGAGATGTTTGCCATCGGGGATATCGTTGAGGCGCAACTGCTGAATATAGATAAAGACGGCCGTAAGATATCATTGAGTATCAAGCAGCTTGAGCAGAACCCCTGGCTTGAGGCAGAGACAAAGTATCCTGCCGGAGCCAAGGTGTCCGGTAAGGTGCGCGGTTTTACGGATTACGGCGCCTTTGTGGAGCTTGACAGTAATCTGGAGGGCATGATACACGTTTCCGACATATCCTGGACCAAGCGCGTAAACCATCCCCAGGACGTGCTGAAGAAAGGCCAGAAGGTAGATGTGGTAATCCTTTCTACCGACGCTACGAACCGCCGTATCGCGCTGGGGCTGAAGCAGGTATCGCCTAATCCCTGGCCCGAGATTGCCGTAAAGTATCCGATGGATACCGTGCTGGAGGCCGAGGCAGTCAGCATTACGGAGTTTGGGGTTTTTGTTAAAATAGAAGAGGAATTGGAAGGCCTGGTTTACAGCAGCGAGATTGATAAGGATAAGATGGCAGAGATAAAGCCCGGCGACAAAATGAAGGTAAAGGTAATTAAGGTTGATGTTGAGCAGGGCAAGATTGGCCTGAGCGCCCGCCTCTAATGCGGAGACGTAAAGCAGAAACGTTTTCCAAGCCAATCGGGAAACTATTTCTGCCTTAAGATAGAAACAGTTTCCGAGCTAATCGGGACAGTGTATCGGGGAAAGCAGGTTAAGATGAAAAAAGACATTAATCATCAACTGCAGGTTATCAAGCGCGGCGCGGTAGATATCATTAGCGAGGAAGAGCTCGTAAAGAAGCTCGAGGCCAGCATTAAGAATAAGAGGCCTCTTAAGATTAAGGCAGGATTTGACCCCACCGCTCCTGATTTGCATTTGGGCCATACCGTGCTTTTGCGCAAATTACGCCAGTTCCAAGACCTCGGCCACGAGGTTTTTTTTCTAATCGGCGATTTTACCGGGCGTATCGGAGACCCCAGCGGCAGGTCGGAAATCAGAAAGCAGCTTACTGCCAAAGAGGTAGCCAAGAATGCCCAGACATATAAGAAGCAGGTTTCCAGAATGCTTGACCTGCGCAGGCTACGCATTACATTTAACAGCAGGTGGTTTGAGAGGATGTCGATTATTGACATCATGAAGCTTACCGGTCATGTTACGGTTTCGCAGATGCTGGCAAGGGCTGATTTTAAGAAGCGACTGTCCCGTAACGAAGATGTCTCGCTTCTTGAGTTTATGTATCCGATTATGCAGGGGTATGATTCGGTGGTGCTGGAGGCTGACATAGAACTGGGAGGTACGGACCAGATATTTAACCTCCTGGTCGGCCGCGAACTGCAGAAGGATTTTAAGCAGGAACCCCAGGTAGTAATTACCATGCCGCTGCTGGAGGGCACTGACGGCATCCAGAAGATGAGTAAATCCTACGGTAATTACATCGGGATTACTGAGCCCGCGGGGGATATGTTTGGCAAGCTTATGTCTATTTCGGACGAGATGATGCTTAAGTATTACGAGCTACTTACCGATGAGAATTTGTCAGCAGTAAAGGCAATGCATCCTAAGGAAGCCAAGCTTAAACTTGCCGA
>JBAZNT010000006.1:0-87572 GCA_041649115.1 Candidatus Omnitrophota bacterium
GGCAATTACCCCAAGGCGCTGGAATGCCTGCAAAAGGCGCTGGGGCTTAATCCCAATAGCGCTGATTATTACTCCAGGGTGGCTGAGATCTATTCTACCCAAGGCAATTACCCCAAGGCGTTGGAATACCTGCAAAAGGCGCTGGGGCTTAATCCCAATAGCGCTGATTATTACTCCAGGGTGGCTGAGATCTATTCTACCCAAGGCAATTACCCCAAGGCGCTGGAGTGCCTGCAGAAGGCGCTGGGGCTTAATCCCAATAGCGCTGATTATTACTCCAGGGTGGCTGAGATCTATTCTACCCAGGGCAATTACCCCAAGGCGCTGGAGTGCCTGCAGAAGTCCGCAGAGCTCAATCCAGCCAATGCAATGACATTTTATACGATGGGAGAAGTATTTTTAGAAATGGGGGAGTTTCCGGGCGTTTTAAAATGTATTGTTATTCTAAACCAGGTGAATAGAAAAGACTTAGGAGGTAAATTAGAATTATTTTTAAAAGAGATAAACAAATAGCAGGATTATGGCAGGTGTGAGAATTTTCATTTCATGCCTTTAAGGCGGTTCTTATGCAGTCAGCAGGTCCATTGTAAGTGACAGGAAGTTAGGTAGAACCGACCGACACGGCACAATAATGCCCTAAAAAAGAGTTGACTTCAAGAATAAAAAAAGAGTATAATAAAATTGTATTATAATAAGTTAACTTTGGAGATCAAGGGACAATCGATGAAAGAGAAAAATATCTTGAGCGGAGAAATAATGTTGAAGCCGGCTGCGATTCTGCTTATCGTTATCTTCAGCTCTTTTTTATTTTACGGGATTAACCAGGCTCTCGCGGAAAAAGTTCAAGCAAACAGTAGGGCGATAGAAAAACTCATGGCTGAGGCCGAGAGTCATCTTCAGGATGCCTCTTACGATGAGGCAATCGCTATTTATGAAGATGCTATAGCGATTGGCCCCGATAATATTTTGGCGCATCAAGGGGCAGGAAAGGCGTATTCTTTAAGCGAGCAGCTCGAGGAAGCCGAAGCAGAATTCAAAAAAGTATTAAAGATCGATCCTAATTACGTGCCGGCGCTAAACAATCTGGCGGATGTTTACCTCAGGACCGGCAGACCGGAAGAGGCCTTAGAATTGATCAATAAGGCGATAGAGATTGAGCCGCAGTTTTCCGTACTCTATCAAACCTGCGGCGAGATTTACGAGGCGATGGATAAATACGACCTGGCGATAAAGATGTACGGTAGGGCCACGCATGATCCGCGGTTTAAAAAGGCAGCGAGCGAGGCAATAAGGCGCCTGAAAGAATTAATGAAAGAAAAAGGGGGGTAATAAGATGTTAAAAACTCTTTTGCCCAGTAATGATACAATGCAAGGCAAACATATAGTCCCTCAAGAACGCGTTTTATTCTGGGGCAATGGCATCTGTCCTTCCTGTAAAAGGGTAATACCGGGCGCGGTATTTTTAAGAGACGGTTATAGTTTCTCGAGCAAGTATTGCTCTTATGAAAATAAGGCCTTTGAGGCGCTTTTAGCAAAGGGGGAATGTGGAAAAGCCAGTTTTAAAGCACCGGGGCATTGGCCGACCATCAATTTAAAGGAAGGTAATTACGGAATCTCGGATTGTGATGTCAGGAATCTTTCTAACATTGCCGTAGCAACTTTCCACGTTACCTACCAATGCAATGCGAAATGCAAGATCTGTAAGTATGTTTATCTGCCTGACTGTAGAAAAGAGATGCCCCTGGATTTTATCAAAGGAAAACTCAGATTTTTCAGGAAAAAGATAGTCGCTATTTTTGGCGGAGAACCGACCACTAGGGGTGATTTACCCGGGATACTAAATGCAATTCGCCATTCCGGAAATATTGCCTTATTGTGCACCAATGGTATAAAAATATCCGAAACAGGATACCTGGCACTGCTTAAAAGAAGCGGGCTTAGATATCTGGATTTATCGTTTGATGGCTTCAGCGAAGATATTTACGGGAAGCTCCGCGGGGAAACAGAACGCTATCAATATCGCCTTAAACTCAAGGCCTTAGAAAATTTAAAGAAAGAAAAAGGGATAGCGGTATCCTTTAATACTACTTTAGTGCGCGGCATAAATGACGACCAGGTTCCGCTATTAATTAATTATGCCCTCGAGAACAATTTTGTTAACGGCATAAGTTTTAGGCCTCTGTGTCTTCAGGGCGCAGAGGAGTTCGCGGGGATGACCAGGGATAACCTTCTTTCCCTGGACGAAATAAGAAGTAAAGTCTCTGATGCGCTTGGGCTTTCTCCAGAATACTTCGAGGCCTGGGACAAAGCAAAACTGGCAGCCGCAGCTTTTCTAAAGGATAAGTGCGGTTGGTTAAGGGGACCGGTATTTTTACCAGGCAAGGTATATCTTCTAAGACGGGGGGGAAAATTTAAGCCGTTACTTGAGCTTGCCGCCTTGAAAGAATTAGAAACAGCGCTGAAGAATAAGAATATCCGTGGTTTATTGCAGTTTAAATTCTTGGGTTGGTACGGTAAGATAGCCCTGGGGCTTCTGTTAGGGAAAAACCTGGAGTTCGGTATACTTAGAAGAAGCGGAATTTTCAAAATAAGCGTATCCTTGCTCGTTGATGCCATTAATGAAGTTTATCCCTCTTGCCAGCCGCTCGGGGACTTTAATTATATTTTGCTTCGAGGTGATACTTATAACTTTGACTTGAATGCGATAACCTAGGATATAGTCTTCTGGCAAAGACTTCAATTTGCAGTCCAATCCCTTGCCAATATCTGCTATAAGCAGGTAATGTTTATATTACGGCTGTATTTAACCGCTCCTAATAAAATCTCCCCCGATTCTTTAAAAAACAAGAATATAACAATCAATCATAGTAATAAAGAAATAAAGTTTTTGGGCTAAGATTATTATGTAGGCTATTTTACCAGTTTTCATTCGGAATTATGCCATAGGAAATCAGCTTTGTCGCGCTGTTATTATGTTATTTGAGATAATGATTTTTACCCGGCGCGCAATACTGTTATTCGGGAGGCATCAAGGCCAGGCCGGTGTTTTATGCAAAAAATTGATAGAACCAGGAGATTAAGGAAAAAATGAGCAGTGCTATTATCAAAAGGCCCACGTCGTTAAACAGCATTTTTTTATTATTGATACTGGCAACGGGTCTATTTCTGAGGTTATATAAATGGGTCGGATACAGCCTATGGTATGATGAGATTATATGGATGGCCTCTCCCAGGGGCGGTTTCCTGAACATGTTGACTGACACCGTAATGATTTTCAAGCCACCCCTCTTTAAATTTTTGTTATACTGGTGGAGTTTTTTGGGGCGAGGAGAGTTTGTTTTAAGGTTGCTTCCGGTAGGATGCGGGATTTTCTCGGTCTTATTCATTTATGGAATCGCCAAGATATTATCTGATCAGAAGGCCGCGCTTATTTCAGCGCTGCTGTTGTCGCTATCCAGCATGCACATACATTATTCCCAGGAATTGACAGATTATAGCCTTTTGACATTTCTTTCTTTGGGATCGGTATATTATTTTTGTCGCATCCTAAAAGAAAATGGAGGCAGGGGGTGGATTGGCTATGTTGTTTTTACCGCCCTAGGGTTATATACGAATTACATCTTTAACCTTTTGTATATTACCGAAATTCTATTTTTTATAGTTTTTGCTAAAAAGCGGGGGAACTTAATCAGGGGGTGGTTATTGAGTCAGGCATCCATTCTGATATTGTTCTCTCCGTGGCTGTTTTTAATCCCAAAGCAAGTCCGCTATTTAAACTTCGTTACTTATTTAACAGATTGGGTACCGAGATTTTCTTTTTTACGCATGATGCAGTTGTTCAGGATTTTTAACGGCGGTTATAACACCGACCTTTTTATTAATTTATCCGCCTCCGTTTTATTTTTTCCTTTATTTTTATGGGGAATTTTTTTGAATATGAAACGCGAGGGCCTCGCATCAAAATTCTTACTATTCTGGATTTTTGTGCCGCTTGCGTTATCGTTTCTTTTATCAAAGATAAGGCCAAATTTTACTTATCGCAATTTTATAATTATATTGCCGGTTTACTATATTATTATAGCCACTGCGGCTGTCAGGTTAAAAAGATATGCCTATCTGCTTATATTGCCGTTTTTGGTTATTTCTTGTCTTTCCCTTTATAATTATTACCATAACATCATGCCGTATCCTGAACCGTTTTATCGTGATGGTATGCACCAGAGAAAAGACATACGCGGGGCCAGTAGGTATGTCATCAAAAATTTCAAGGATGGCGATCTTGTAATACATACCTGTCTTTCTACCGGGGCGCCGTTTCTTTATTATTTATTTTCGGAAAATAATATTAAGATAATGCCCTGGATGAACGAATCGCCGCCGTATACGGAGGATTCTATTACCATGCCTCGAGTGGGAGATCTTCCCCGGATAGTAAAGAACCGCGACAGGATATGGCTGGTATTTTCGGCATGGGAACCGGCGGAATTAGTTTCCGAGCCGCAGAGAAGCGAAAATATAACCAAGGCATTTTTGGATACCGAGGCATTATTGCAGGAGCGCAGGGAATTCGAGGGAGTCGAGGTTTCTCTTTATAGAAATAAGAATTAGTCTGTATTTGATAATAAGAACTGCGGCATCGTCAGCGTGACTATAAATATTATCACCCCGGTATGGCCAGACCTCTTAAGATAGGCATCCAGCAAATAGGTTATCTGCCTTGGCTTGGTTTTTTCGATCAGATATACCGATGCGATAAATTTGTATTACATATTGATGTCCAATTTGACCGCCATTCCTGGCGTAACCGCAATAGGGTCAGGACAAGGGAGGGTTGGCGCTGGTTGACGGTTCCGGTATGTACCAAGGGGTTTTTTGGCCAGAACATCAAGGAAACAAGGATCTCCAACCGCGAGCGATGGTTTAAAAAACATTGGCTTAACATAAGGCACAATTATCTGAAGGCCCGGTTTTTTAGTAAATACGCTTATTTTTTCGAAGAAACATTTCTTTGCAAGAAATGGGAATTTTTGGTTGACTTGGATCTTTACATAATTAACTGGTGCCTTAAAGAGTTAGGTATCTCCACCGAGATAATCATTTCCTCGCAGATAAAATCAAGGTCAACCAAAACCGAAGGGGTTATCGCCATATGCAAGGAATTGGGGGCGGACAGTTATCTGTCCGCTTCTGCGGGGAGGAATTATCTGGACGAAGACAGATTAGGTGCGGAAGGGATTGGTTTAGAATACCAGGATTATAAACATCCCGTTTATCAACAGGTCTATCCTGGCTTTTTTTCTCACCTTTCGATTATAGACTTATTGTTTAACGCGGGGGAAGAGAGCTTGGGCATTTTAAGCGGGGGGGGCGGATGAAGATAGTAGCTCCGGTATCTGCTCTTAAAGAGGTTTTTCCTGTTATTGATGCCGGCGGTGACGAGATTTACTGCGGGTTATTTTCTCCGCAGTGGCTGGCGGATTATGGAGATATAGATTCCAGCAACAGAAGGCATTGCCGCCACGCCAGTATTAAAGATTACGGCGAGCTCGCTGCCGTCGTCAGAGCGGCACACTCCAGGAACGCAAAGGTCAATCTTGTTTTTAACGAATTTTATTCAGCCGACCAATACAGGATGATTCTGCATCAACTTGAAGAAATAGGGAGATTGAAAATTGATAATCTGGTGATATCTGATCTGGGGCTGCTGCATATTATGCGGAAAAATAAAAACCTGACAGGAGCAGATTTAACAGTGAGCCTCCTGGGCTCTACCTTTAGTTCTTCCGCCCTGTCTTTCTATAAAAGCTTTGGGATAAAGAGGGTTGTCTTGCCAAGAGAGATTTCTTTAAGCGAGATTCGGGAGCTTCGCGACAGCATGCCCGATATAGAATTAGAAGCGGTAGCTTTAAATTGTAAATGCAAATACATAGAAGGATTCTGTACTTTTCAGCACGGGTTCGGCTTTATAAAATATGCGCAGTGCGCTAAGGTCTTGAAAAAAATGGTCCCTTCTTTTGTATCAGCTGCCTTGTCTTCTTTCCTGGCGCAGCGATATGAGAAGCATCTGAGCAGGAGGAATTTTGGATGCTGTCTTGGATACGACATTATAGCTGACCCGCAGGAAGCATCAGGGGCAGCTGACTATTGGATTGGAAGGATAAAGAGTTATTTTGACGGTTTTCTTGAAGGTTGCGGTGCCTGCTCACTGCAGTCGCTGGAGGACTGTGGAGTTCAGTTTGTCAAAATAGCCGGCAGGGAAAACCGCCTCAGAGATAAACTGGAAGACGTAAGATTCATGAAGCGGATGATAGAATCGATGCGCCTTCCCGGGGATGAATTCCAGCGGGCGGCCAAGGAGCTTTATCGCAAGTTTTATAAACGCGGCTGCTCTCAGCAATACTGTTACTATAAATAAACAGCGCGCTAAGGTTATGCCAGAGAAAGCATTATTTATTACTAAGCTTGAAGATGTGAAATACCTGGATAATAACTGGGAGCGCCTCTATTTCGGCAATGAATTCTGCCAGCATCTGCTTCCCCCCCCGGAAGATATCATCAAGGTCATCGATTTTACTAAGAAAAATAACTTGGACCTTAGTTTGGTTACCCCGGTTCTCAACAGTGCCGGCGTGCTTAAGGCCAGGGATATCCTGCGGCTGTTTGCGGAATATTATCCCGGAGGAGAGGTAGTAATAAACGACTGGGGAATGCTTGGGGAATGCCGTAAATATTCCCTAGAGCCCATCGTTGGAAGATTATTGACGAAACAGAAGCGGGATCCGCGTATAAAAAAAATTATGTTTAGGCTCGCGCCTATGGCGCAAAAAAGATTTAAGGAAAGCGGGATAAATCCGGGGTATGCCGCATTCTTAAAAGAGAATAATATAAAGCATATAGAATTAGACTGTCTGTTGCAGGGCATGGATGAGACGTTCTGCCGGGCAAACGGACTTTGCCTTTCGTTGTATCTGCCTTACGGATACATCTCTACAACGCGCCGCTGCATTTTTAATAATAATGGATTTGGGCATTGCAGTAAAGAATGTCAGAAACACTCCTTTAGGTTAAGGCACCCCTCTTTTGACAACGCGCTGCTGCTTAAAGGTAATACCTTATTTTTTGATAATAAGATTGGATCTAAGGATGTTTTAATGATAGACGGTTTAAAGAGAATAGTATATCAACCCACGCTACCGATTTAGGGCCGCACCCCGGCAGATTTAATGCAGAAGAGACGGCGCATAAAAAAGATACTTTTGGTTATGCCTCCCAGGAATTATCTCAAGGGCAGAGAAGGCAAAAGGGCGTACCCGCCGTTAGGATTGGCTTATTTGGCTTCGGCTTTGGAAAATAACTGGGAGGTTTCAATATTAGATTCTATTTTAGAGGGCTTCGGCAGGGAGGAAGAGATAGAGCCGGGCCTCTATAGATACGGCCTATCTTTTAAGCAAATTGAAAAACGGATAAGGGACTTTGGCCCTGATGTGGTAGGGGTTTCCTGCCTGCAATTTATACAGTATGAAGAAGCCAGGATCGTTTGCAACATTGCTAAAAATGTTGACCCCTTGATTGCTACTGTTATGGGGGGGGCTTGTCCCAGCATCTCGCCTTCTATCTTATTGCGGGATCGCTCCATAGATTTTCTTATTTTGGGAGAAGGGGAATCGGCACTCTATTCCTTGGTAAGGTCATTAGAAACAGGGAGTGGATTGGCGGATCTGCCAGGGTTAGCCTATCGGGATAGTTCGGGAGATGCCAGGATTAATCCCCGGGCGGTTATTAATAGACTAGATTCTTTACCTTTGCCGGCCAGGCATCTGCTTTCTTTAAAGGAATATCCCAGACTTAACCGCAGGCCGTTCGGAGAACGCGATTGTCTTGAGGATTATTTTACTCCCCTGGTTAGCTCCCGTGGCTGCAGCGGAGATTGCCGGTTTTGCAGTTCTCGTAGCCTCTGGGGACAGCAATTCAGGGCGCATAGTCCATCAAGGGTGTTGAGGGAAATAGAGTTATTGGTTTCTGCGGGGATCAGAGAGTTCCATTTTTTAGACGACAACCTAACATTGGATAAAAGACGCGCTGAAGAAATATTCGAAGGGATTATAGGCAGAAGATTGAATATTTCTTGGTATGCGATAAGCGGGATGGCGGTAAATACGCTTGATACAGAACTGTTGATGAAGATGCGTGAAAGCGGATGTTACCGCGTCGCCTTGCCGATAGAAACCGCTAAAAGCGAAACTTTGGATGCGATGCGCAAGCCAATAGACCACAGACGTATTGCGGGGTTAGTCAAAACAATCAAGGCTATGGGTATGCACGCGGATGGCATATTTATGATTGGCTATCCCGGGGAAACCACGGGGGATATAGACAAAACCTTAGAGTTTGCCAATAGCCTAAGCTTGGATAATGTTACCTTCTGTATCGCGACGCCCTTTCCGGGGACCGCCTTATATGACGACTGTCTTAAAAAGGGCTATATCAGAGAGGATATGCGGTGGCTGGATCTGCGGTTCGCAAAAGGGAATATAGAAACGCCTGAATTCTCGCCGCAATATTTGGAAAGAGTGCGGAAGGAAGCTTGGTTGAGAATAAATTTTCCTCAAAGGACAGTTGCTGCAGTTTGATTACCATCGCTTGTTACAGACATCAACCCGAGAATCAACCACCAGATAGACGCTACCTCTGGCAGGAAGAAGCCGAAATCTATAAAATTATGAATTATAAAGACGCTGCTTGATATAATTAAGCCGGCGTTTACGATATCAGTCTTTCCCCGGAGACCATTAAGGGATTTTTTAAATATAGCAATAACCAGCCAAATCAGAGAAAGCAGCCCCAGGATTCCGGTTTCTGCCCACAGTTGCAGATAAGAATTATGGGCATAGCGCGAATGTTCCAGATTAAAGTTGCCTATCCCTATGCCTGTCCAGGGGTGCAGTTTGATTATCCCTAAGGTTTCCGTCCAGTAATCCAGCCGCATTACTGCCGAGAAGGCCGGTTGGAGATGCGGTTTCTGCGGTGTGCTCCTGGATATAAAAACCAACCCCAGTATTATCAATAATCCCAAGGGATAAATTAGAATTTTTTTATCGCAGCCACTCTCTAGGCAAAGGTAGATTATGATAGCTAACGCCAGGCTAGAGATGGCGCCGAGCGAGCCGCTAAGGAAAATAGCAATCAATATCGGCATGCTAAGAAAAACCCTGTTTTTAAATATTAGGATAAGAGGGATTATCATGGCAAGATAGCCTCCGAGGGCGTTTGGCGTAACAAAAGGGAAAAAGACGCGCCTGCGCGCTATGTAGTCCATGACAAAGGCGTTATTGATGTTTTCGCGTTTTAAGTAATCCAGGAGATTCCGGAAACCAAAAAAATATTGGTAGATAGCAAGGATGCTGATTGTCAGGCCTGCAAATAGCAACGTTTGTAAGATTATATCCTTTTCCTTTTTGTTGCATGAGCCAGCTACCAATAGTATCAGCGGCCCGGCGATGTATTTATAGGCTTCTTTTAAAAATCCGATCCTGTCATGGGAGAATATCCCCGATATTATCAGGGAAAGAAAGAATGCTGCCAGCGGATAAAGCAAGCGGTTTGTTTTGGAAAGGGAGACCTTTCTGACAATGCACCAGGAAATTACGAATAGCAGCAAGAGGTAGGAATAGATGTAATTTAAATAAGGGAAGGCCAGTGAAGAAATGAAGGGGCGGGCGAAGATTAGGGTTAGTAGAATAGTGAACATTATGATATAATTTTATTTAATAATGGCGACGATGTCAAACAGATTAGTGAGTATTATTATTGTAACTGCCGGAAAAGACGACTATGCCCTGTCTCTCTTGGAATCCATCAAAAGACAAACCTACCTCCGCACAGAGGTCTTTATCATCGATAACTCTCTCGATCCGGGGCTTGGACAAAAAATTCTTATAAATTACCCTTTAGCGCGTCTTTATCCACAAAAGGAAAACATTCTTTATTGTCAGGCTCTGAATTTTGGGATAACGCAAAGCAAGGGGGATTTTATCCTTTGTCTTAACGATGATATAATTCTGGAACACGATTTTATAGAAAAGGCGATTCAGGGCTTTGGTATTCATCAGAGAATCGGTATGGTTAGCCCTAAGATCCTGCGTAGCGACCGAAAAACCATAGACAGCACGGGTTTATTCCTCGGCCGGGCTTATACTGCTGTTGAAAGGGGCTACGGCAGGAAGGATTACGGTCAGTTTGAAAAGCCCGGGTATGTTTTCGGCGTTAACGGAGCAGTTGCTTTTTATCGCAGGGTGATGTTAGAAGATATCAGGAAGGACGGGTATTATTTCGATCCGGCCTTCAGGATATTTTACGAGGATTTGGATGTGGCATGGCGCGCTCAAGGGCGGGGCTGGAAAGGATATTATTTGCCTTCCGCCGTCGCATATCATGTCCGTGGCGCAACAGTCAGGCGCAAAAGCGGTATTGACAGATACCTTGCCGGCAGATATCTGGAGGATGGGCTATTAGCGGATCTAATCAAGAACCGTTATCTGACGGTTATCAGGAATGAGACGCCGGCGGGTTTTATCGCCCGCCTCCCTTTCGCGTTGGTCTACGATATTATTATGTGGGGATACTTAGTGATATTCAGGCCGGGGATTTTTAAAAAGATATTGGCCAGTTCCGGATTTCTGAAGACTGCCTTTTGCAAGAGATGCGATAGATGAAAAAGCCGCCCGGTATATCCATTAACAGATTAGCTGTTTATTTGAGATTTTTGGAAAACCGCAGCCAGGACGGCGATGCCAAAAGCACTATCAGCTCAGAGGAGTTTGCCAGGTCGCTTGAGTTAAACCCCAATCAGATAAGGAAAGACCTTTCCTATTTCGGGAAATTCGGCAGGCAGGGGATAGGTTATAACATCGAAGAACTCAAGGAGCAGATCAGGGAAATCCTGGGGTTGCATAGAAAGTGGAAATTATGCCTTTGCGGAGCGGGGAATCTTGGTTCTGCGCTGTCTTCCTATCGGGGTTTCAGGGAAAGAAGCCTGAATATTGCGGCGATATTTGACAGTGACCCCGCCAAGATAGACAAGCGAATCGATGGCATAAGGATATACGACACCAGAGAAATAAAAAAGGTGGTAAAGAGACTCGGGATTGACATCGCCATTATTGCGGTTCCGGCTGATGCTGCCGGCAGAATAGCCGAAAGGCTGGTAGCGGCCGGGATAAGGGCTATCTTAAATTTCGCGCCCGTAAAAATCAATGTTCCTTCCGGAGTCAAATTGCGCAATGTCGATCTCTCCACCGAATTAATTAATCTTACTTATTTTCTCTCATCGGTTTTTAAGCCCGGGGTTTAGTTTTCCCGTCGGGAAACAGAGAAGGCATAATTTTCCTGGGAACCAAAAAATACTTGACAATGACAACATCTTGTGATAAAAAAAGAGCATAAATACAATATATTGGGCATAGGACAAAGACATTTTTGGGGGTAGATAGGTTAAATTGAAAGGCATTTAATGCATAAGGGCTCTTGGGAATCAGAAGAGCCCTTATTTTTTATATTTATATGAAAACCGTCGGACTAACTTACGATTTAAAAACGGATTACAAGTTTAAAAAAGGCGATCCGCCAGACGCCAACGCTGAATTTGACCACCCCAGCACTATCAACGTTATTGCCAAGGCCATTGAATCGCAGGGGGTAAAGGTGAAAAAGCTCGGCAACGCCATAAGCACTCTGGAGAACATAGATCGCCTGGGGGTTGATATAGTATTTAATATATCCGAGGGGTTAAGCGGCAGGAACAGGGAGTCCCAGGTCCCTGCCCTTTTGGAGATGAAAGGCATTCCTTTTGTGGGATCCGACGCCCTAACCCTCGGTATGACCCTGGACAAGATCATAGCCAAGAAGATATTTATTGCCGAGGGGATATCTACCCCTAAGTTCCTTGAGGTTAAGGATGTCGGTTCACTAAACAGTAGCGACCACCTTAATTTCCCATTGATTGTAAAGCCGCGTTTTGAAGGTTCCTCCAAGGGGCTAACTGAAGATTCACGCGTCGAAAACGCGGAAGACCTTAAGAAACAGGCCGGATACATCATCGACACCTATAAGCAGCCGGCATTAGTGGAAGAGTTTATCTCAGGCCAGGAGTTTACGGTGGCGATAGTTGGCAATGATCCTCCGGAGGTATTTGCTCCGGTGCAGATTAAAATAGACGGGCGCCTCAACTTGAACGACAAATTCTATACCTTTGCCCGTATCACCTCCGATAAACTGCATTACATCTGTCCGCCGCGCATCAACAGTTTCCTGAAGAACAAACTCCTTGAGCTCGCCCTCAAGACGTATGAGGCGGTGGAGTGTCTTGATTTCGGCAGGGTGGATTTCAGGGTGGATAGCGAAGGCAATGCTTATGTCTTGGAGATAAATCCGCTTCCTTCTTTGTCTACCTCGGATGTCTTTCCGCTCGTTGCCCGCGAAGCCGGAATGAATTACCAGGAGATAATCGGCAAGATACTCCAAAGCGCCTTTAAAAGGTACAACCTAAATTAAATGAAAGTTGCCTTGACCTACAACCTCAAAGAAGAAGACCAAAGCAAGCCCCCCGATTACTTCTCGGAATTCGACTCCCAGGATACCATTGAAGCGATTTCCTCGGCCCTCAACAGAAAAGGACATGCCGTCTATCCCGTTAACATCAATCGCGAGGACGTTATTTCCTATTTTCTCAAGAACCGTTTTGATATTGTATTTAATATCGCCGAAGGCAAGACCGGCAGGCTGCGGGAATCCGAGGTCCCCGCCATACTGGACTTTTTAGGGGTACCCTATACCGGCTCCAATACGTTCTCTCTGGCACTTGCCCTTAACAAGGCCCTCACTAAAAAGATACTCTTTGCGGAAAATATCCCTACTCCTCGTTTTCAGCTTTTTACGCGGGATGCCCAGGCGCTGGATTCCCGTTTAAGTTTTCCGCTTATCGTAAAACCTAACCGCGAAGGTTCGGCTAAAGGCATTAACACCTCTAATGTGGTAAAAGACAAGACTGCGCTATTCGAAAAGATAAAGGAATTGCGCAAGGTATATAATCAGGAGGTGCTGGTAGAAGAGTTTATCGAAGGCAAAGAACTGACCGTTGGAATACTTGAGAACGGCAAGGTTACGATACTGCCTATCCTGGAGATAGATTTTTCGGGATGCAAGAAAAGCGGCGAATATTTTTACAGCTGGCGCATGAAGGAATACCAGGGCAACGAAGAATTGGGATTGGTGCCGTCATTCTACTGCCCCGCGCGTTTGGACCGTGAGGCAGAGGAGAAGGTCAGGGATGTAGCGTTAAGGACGCACCGGGCAGTAGGGTGTTTTGACGTCTCCCGTACCGACATCCGTCTGACTGCCGATAATATCCCTTACGTCTTGGAGATAAACCCCCTGCCGGGATTAAACCCCACGGAGTCAAATTTTCCCATCATGGCCTATGCCGCAGGAATGAAATACGATGACATCATCGACTCTATCTTGACCAATGCTTATCAGAGAATCTCTAAGAGGGAGGAGAGGCCAAATTGAATAACCCCATAGCGCTAGAGAGCCAAAAGACAGCGCAGGAAACCTTGCAGTCCGGGCGCTCGCAAAGAAGGTCCCGTGATTACCAGCAGATCGGCATCTACCATGATATCAACCCGCTGGATTGGGAGGATTGGCATTGGCAGATTAAACACCGTATCCGCAGCAGGGATGAACTATCGCAGATTATCAAGTTGACCCCGCAGGAGGAAGACGGGGCGAAGAAGGCCAGCGGCAGGTTGTCCATGGCAATCACGCCTTATTGGGCAAGTCTTATTGACCCCGATGATCCCGAATGTCCTATCCGGCGCCAGGCCGTGCCGGTAACGGCAGAGTCGGTAGTCTCGCCGCACGAGATGATTGACCCTTGCGCCGAGGACCGTGATTCACCGGCCCCTCACCTGGTGCATCGTTATCCGGATAGGGTATTGCTCCTGGCCACGGAGCACTGCGCGATGTACTGCCGGCATTGTACAAGGAGAAGGTTGGTGGGGGAACACGAGAAGGATGATAACAGCGCTTCGCGTTTTGACGCCGCCATTGAATACATCAGGTCTAACCGCAAGGTGCGCGACGTTTTGATATCAGGAGGAGACCCTTTTATCCTTGAGGACGAAGAAATAGAAAGGCTTCTGGATAGCGTACGCGCCATACCGCATGTTGAATTCTTGAGGCTGGGGACCCGGGCTCCGGTAACGCTGCCTCAGCGCATCACCGAGAAACTGGTAACTATGCTCAAGAAGTACTCTCCGCTCTGGATAAGCATACACTTTAATCACCCCAAGGAGATTACCAAGCGTTGTAAGCTTGCCTGTGATATGCTGGCTGAGGCAGGTATCCCGCTGGGGAGTCAGACGGTGCTTTTAAAAGGCGTCAATGATCGTCCTTACATCATGAAAAAATTGATGCACGAATTGCTAAAGATCCGGGTAAGACCTTACTATATCTATCAGTGTGACCCGGTGAGAGGTACACAGCATTTCCGCACCCCCGTTGCGGCGGGAATCAATATTATGGAAAAACTCCGCGGTCACACCTCCGGTTATGCCCTGCCGACTTACGTTATTGACGGTCCGGGGGGAGGAGGCAAGATCCCCGTAGGCCCAAACTATATCCTTTCACAGGCCAAGGGCAAGTATGTCCTGCGCAATTACAAAGGCAAGATCTATACCTATCTTGAATAAGGGTAGAATTTCATTTTGCTTGACCCCCTTATTTTAGCGTTATATAATTTTATACATAACGCAGTCAAACCGGCACCTTCCGGATTCTTCCGATAATAATAAATCCCCCTATTTATTATTATAAAGGAGCTGGCCTATGGATAGCAAAAACAAACGTAATCTTATTCTCCTCGGGCATGCCCAGTGCGGTAAGACTACCCTCGCAGAAAACCTCCTTTATTGCTCTAAGGCAACCGGCAGAAAAGGAGCGGTATCCGACGGCACCACCGTAAGCGATTACAGCTTTGACGAGATAGAAAGAAAAAGCTCCATCAGTTCCGGGTTTCTTTACTGTGATTATAAAGGCACGCGTATCCAGATTATTGATGCCCCCGGATATGCAGATTTCTGGGGAGAGGTCTTGGCAGGGGCGCGTGCCGTAGACGGCGCCATAATTGTAATTGACGCTACTGCCGGAGTGGAGGTAGGCACTGAGCGTGCCTGGCAGTTAGCCGAAGTCTTGGGTCTGCCGTGCCTTGTTTTCATTAATAAACTTGATAGAGAAGGAGTTGACCCTGAGAGTGTCCTGGGCGAGGTAAGGAAAAAGCTTTCCAAGAAGGCGGTTTGCGTTTCTTCTCTGGATGCCCCGGAACTGGTAGAAGCGATTGCTGAAAGCGACGACAAGCTCCTGGAGAGGTATCTTGAAGGCTCTAAGTTTTCCCCCGAAGAGCTAAGGGGCGGCCTGCGCAAGGCCATTCTCAAACGGGGAGTTTTCCCGGTTTTATCAGGCTCGGGCCTTACCGATAATGGCATCCCAGAACTCCTGGATGCCGTGATTCAATATCTGCCATCTCCTGGCGAGCGTAACGCTATTAAGGCGGGGGACCCCTCAAGGCCGGACGCATCTAAGGAAGTTGAATTCAAGGACGAGGCGCCTTTCTCGGCCCTTGTTTTTAAGACCATCTCCGACCCTTATGTCGGGCAACTTACGCTACTTAGGGTTTTTTCAGGTATCCTGCAGTCTAACACGGGTTTTTATAACGTTACCAATAAGACCAAAGAGAGGATCGGCCAGATTTATATCCTGCAGGGCAAGGAGCAAAAACCTTTGGATGCCGCGGGTCCGGGCGATATAGTGGCAATTGCTAAATTAAAAGAGACTACCGCTTCGGATTCCCTGTCGGCCGATAAGGAGCAGTTTTTGTTTGAGCCCTTGGTATTCCCTGAGCCGGTAATGTCGGCTTCGGTTAAGCCTAAGAGCCGCGAAGACGAAGAGAAAATATCCGAGGCGCTGGCGAAGCTTACGGCTGAGGACCCTACCTTTAAGGTCAGCCGTGACGAGCAGACCAAAGAGGTAATTATTTCAGGCATGGGAGACCTGCATCTCTCGGTCATGGTCGGCCGTATGAAAAAGAGGTTTAATGTCCATGTGGACCTCGGCACGCCGAAAGTTTCTTATAAAGAGACTATCACCAAACATGCCAAGGTGCAGGGGAAATACAAGAAACAGTCCGGAGGGCGCGGTCAATACGGGGATGTGTGGCTGGAGATTGAACCCATGGGCCGCGGCGGAGGATTTGAGTTTGTGGATAAGATTTTTGGCGGCGCCATCCCGCGCAATTTTATCCCTTCGGTGGAAAAAGGCGTGCTGCAGGCTATGCTGCGGGGCGCAGTGGCAGGATACCCCATTGTAGATATAAGGGTAAAGCTCATTGACGGCTCTTACCACGAGGTCGACTCCTCTGATATGGCATTTCAGATTGCCGGAAGGATGGCCCTGAAAAAAGCCATGATGGAAGCCGGCCCCGCTCTCCTGGAGCCGGTTATGGATGTCGAGATTACTATCCCGGAGGAATGCCTGGGGGGAGTGTCCGGGGACGTAAATTCCAGGCGCGGCCGGATTATGGGCATGGAAGTCAAAGGGAAGACCCAGGTAGTGAAGGCCCAGATACCGCAGGCAGAGATGTTTACCTACGCCAATGACCTGCGCTCCCTCACCGGAGGACGCGGAAGTTATACTATGCGCTTCTCTCATTACGAGGAGGTCCCGCACAAGATTGCCTCCGGTATTATCAATCGCTATCAGTCTACCAATAAAGAGGAAGAGGAGTAGGATTTATAATGAAGATAAGCCTGATTTCCATACCTGAATTACCTCCCGGAAAACGCAACATCAAAGACGCGCGCCTTGACCAGGTCGACAAAATAACCAAGGCCAAGAAAAAAACCTATCTGCAGGTGGAGTTGGTCGGTGAAGAAGGGGCAGTCGATGCCGATGCCATCCTTACGGCCAAAGAGGCAGCCGCGGATTTGATTCTAAGGGATTTGGAATTCGTGGAAAACCGCATCAGCCGCTCCACCCAGGAAGGAGAAAAGGCATTATTGTTAAGGTTTAAGGAGGCCCTGGAGAAGGAAGGGTTTATCTTTGGCCTTGGACTGACCCCCGAGGAAACGAAATTTATTTCCAGTTATAGTCTTTTAACAAAAAGACCGGTGGTAATGGTATCGAAGGAAGAGCTGGAATATTGCGATGACCTGCTGGCCAAGACATTAAAAGAGAGCGGTTACATCAGTTTTTTCACTACCGGAGAGAAAGAGACGCGCGCCTGGCTTATCAAGAACGGGGCAACTGCGTGGGAGGCAGCCGGAGCGATACATTCTGATATACAGAAGGGCTTTATTCGAGCCGAGATCATCGCCTTGGAGGATTTCTTAAGCTGCGGAGGCGAGACGCCTGCGAAACAGGCAGGGAAGATGCGCCTGGAAGGCAAGGATTATATCATGCAGGATTGCGACCTGGCAAACTTCCGTTTTAATAAATAGTAACAGAGGAGAGGCAATGGTCAAAATCAGACGCGCCTTAATCAGCTTATCGGATAAGACCGGCATCGTAGACTTTGCCCGCCAGCTAGAGGGGTTGGGGGTGGAGATACTTTCTACCGGGGGGACAGCCAGGCTGCTGCGCGATAACAATATAGCCGTGGTGGAGGTATCCGGATATACCGGTTTCCCTGAGATGCTCGACGGCAGGGTAAAGACCCTGCATCCTAAGATTCATGCCGGCCTGCTCGCTTTAAGGAATAACAATAAGCACCTCAAGGCACTGGAAGAGCAAGGCATCGGATTCATTGATATGGTGGTGGTTAATCTTTACCCATTTGAAAAGACATCCCGGAAGCCCGGCGTCAAAATTGAAGAGGTAATCGAAAACATCGATATCGGAGGGCCGTCGATGCTGCGCTCCGCTGCCAAGAATCATCAGTCCGTGGCAGTTGTCTCAAACCCCGGACGTTACCCTCTGATTATCGAAGAGCTCCGCCGTAATAACGGCTCTCTGCCCCAGGGGCTGCTCAGGGATTTGGCCATTGAGGCATTTGGCCTTACCAGCCGTTACGATAATGCAATTTATACCTATCTTAACAATTATTTTAGAGGCGCAGGCCCTGCTACGGGATTTCCGCAGGATATCGGTTTCGCATTTGAAAAAGTCCAGGACTTAAGGTACGGAGAGAACCCTCATCAACGAGGGGCGTTCTACCGCGAAAAAGGCAAGGACCGGGGATTAGTTAATCTTAAACAGTTGCAAGGCAAGGAGCTCTCTTTCAATAATATCTTGGATTTAAATTCCGCATTCGAGCTGGTTAAGGAATTCAGCAATCCTGCAGCCGTGGTCCTTAAGCATAATAATCCCTGCGGGGCGGCAGAAGATAAGGTTTTGAGCCGCGCTTACCTCAGTGCCTGGAAGTGCGATACTCTTTCGGCTTTCGGCGGGATAGTGGCGCTTAACCGTAAGCTTGATGCAGAGACCGCCCGCGCGATTAGCAAGAGCGGTTTTTTGGAATGCGTGATTGCTCCCCAGGTAAGCAAGGAGGCCAGGGTCTTATTCAAGGATAAGAAGAATCTGCGCCTCGTAGAATTAAATGACCTCGAGGTCCAAAATGAACCGGAATTAAAGAGGGTCAGCGGCGGGCTCCTGTTACAGGACAAGGATGCCCGGACCATCGACCTCGACAAATTAAAGGTCGTCACCAGCAAGGGGCCTACCAAGAAACAACTGGATAGTCTTGTTTTTGCATGGAAGGTAGCCAAGCACGTTAAATCCAACGCCATCGTGTTGGCCTCGGGGACCAAGACCGTCGGTATCGGGGCAGGGCAGATGTCGCGCGTAGACTCCGTTACTATCGCCAGGATTAAGGCCGGTAAGAAAAGCAGGAATTCGTCTTTGGCCTCGGACGCTTTCTTTCCAAAACCCGACGCTATTATAGAAGCTGCCAGGGCCGGGGTGAAATGCATTATTCAGCCGGGGGGGTCAATATCGGACCAGGATATCATCAGGGCCTGCGATAAGCATAATATTTCCATGGTATTTACCGGTCTGCGCCACTTCAAACACTAAACCCCATATTAAGTAATTCTCTCATATGATGACCTATGCCGGGGCCATTAGGTATCTGGAGTCTTTTGTTAATTACGAGAATATACCAGCCTGGCCTTACAAGCAATCCTTAAAATTAAAACGATTCAGGGAATTCCTAGCTTTTTTAGGAAACCCCCAGCGCAAACTGCGCTGTATTCATGTTGCCGGCAGCAAGGGCAAGGGATCGACCTGTGTTTTTATCTCGCATATATTGAGGGAAGCCGGTTTTAGGGTAGGGCTTTATACCTCCCCGCATCTGGTGGATTTCCGCGAGAGAATCAGGATTTTGGATAACCGGCATTCCGAAGGCGTCCCGAAAGCAGATTTTGAAGGGATGATACCTTCCCGCTGCCTGGCAGGCATGGTTGAGAGAATCAGGCCCTATATCATAAGGTTTGATGCCTCTTCAAAGAACGGTAACCTGTCGTTTTTTGAGGTATATACGGCGCTCGCCTTTTTGTATTTCGTGGATCAAAAGGTTGATTTCACGGTCCTGGAGACAGGCCTCGGGGGGAGGTTGGATGCCACCAACACTACGAGGCCCATGGTTTGCGTTATAACGCCCGTTAGTTACGAACATACTGATAAGCTCGGGAATACCTTAAAAGAGATTGCCTTTGAGAAAGCTGGCATTATTAAGAAGGAGGCAGTGGTAATAAGTGCGCCGCAGGCTCCAGAGGCAGAGGATGTTATCCGCCGGAGGTGCCTTCGGATGCGTGCGAGGCTTTACCGTGCGGGCCGGGATTTCCGCTACGGATATAAAAATAACAGTTTTCAAATAACAGGGCCCTTTGGAAACCACCGCAACCTTAGCATAAATCTTGTGGGTGAGCACCAGATATCTAATGCCGCCGTAGCGGTCTCTGCCATCGGAGCATTATGTCTTGGAGGTATCGGGGTAAGCCCATCTTCTTTAAGAAAAGGGCTATCCGGCGCGGTCTGGCCCGGCAGATGCGAGGTTGTCATGAGGGATCCGCTTGTAGTCCTTGACGGCGCCCAGAACAGGTCCTCTGCCGCAGCCTTAAAAGAGGCGGTTAAAAAAAATTTTAAATACCGCAGGCTTATCCTTGTTCTAGGCATCTCTAAAGACAAGGATATCCCGGCTATCTGCGCAGAGCTCCACGAGCTGGCAGACAAGGTTATCCTTACCAGGGCTAATAATCCACGCGCCAGCATGCCTTGCAGGCTAGCGCGTTATTTTATGGACAAGGATATTTTTATCACAAATAATGTAAGGGATGCGCGCAGGGAGGCTTTTGCCATGGCAGGAAAAGATGATCTGGTTTTGGTCTGCGGTTCCCTCTTTGTGGTAGGAGAATTCAGGGGTGGCAGGATATATCCTTAGCGATACCATTGCGGCGATTTCTACCATGGCCGGAGAATCCGGGATAGGGATTGTGCGTTTAAGCGGCACTAAGGCCTTAGAGATTGCGGATAGGATATTCGTCTCCAAGGACGGCATCCCGCCCTCGGGGTTCAATTCCCACACCCTGCATTACGGCTGGGTGGGGGAGAAAGAGGGCGGCAAGCCACAGATGCTCGATGAGGCACTCCTTAGCGTGATGCGCGCCCCGCGCTCTTACACCAAGGAGGATGTGGTTGAAATTAACTGTCACGGCGGGATAGTTGTGCTGCGTCGGGTATTAGATCTGGTTTTAGAAGAGGGGGCCCGTCTCGCGGAGCCCGGAGAATTTACCAAGCGCGCTTTTTTAAAGGGGAGGATTGATCTTTCACAGGCCGAAGCAGTTCTGGATATCATCAGGGCAAAGACGGATTCGGCCCTGAGGCTTGGCATAGAGCAATTGAGAGGCGGCCTTGGCAAAGAGATCAAGAGGATGCGCAGGGTTTTGCTTGATGCCTTGGCAGTTCTGGAGGCAGGCATTGATTTTCCGGAAGACGATGTCGGAGGGCCCGGTTTAAATGCCGTTTCAGAGCGGTTGAGGCAGGTTGATTGCGGCCTAAAGGACATCTTGGCCACGGCGAACAAGGGCAGGATATTCAGGGAGGGGGCAAGGGCAGTGATCTGCGGCAGGCCCAATGTCGGGAAGTCTTCGCTTCTAAACGCCCTTTTAAAAGAAGAGCGCGCTATCGTCACCCCGGTTTCCGGCACTACCAGGGATGCCATAGAGGATATTATCGACATGCAGGGGATACCGTTAAGGATCGTGGATACCGCCGGGATTATCGAGCCGCGCAGTTTGGTGCAAAGGAAAGCGGTGGCGCGTTCGCGGGAACATATGGAGTCGGCGGATCTGGTCATCCTTTTGTTTGACGGAAACAAAAGACTACAGCCTACGGATAAATTCCTGATGCAAAGGCTCAGGCTTAAAAAGACGCTCGCAGTGATTAACAAGATAGACCTTCCGCAGAAGATCGAGCGCCAAAAGATCCTAAGGGATTTTCCTTCCGCGGTAGAGATATCAGCCAAGAGGATTAAGAATATCAAGGCCTTGGAAGACGCAATTGTCAAGCTGTTGTGTTGCGAAGAGATAGCAGGAGCGCAGCCGGCATTAGTAAGCAACCTGAGGCATTTTAAAAAACTTAAGAAAGCAGAAAAACTTATTGCCGGGGCCTTAAAATCGTTGGATAATAAGTTATATCCAGAGCTTATCGCGGAGGATGTAAAAGAGGGATTAGCCCAAATAGATGAAATCTTGGGCAAGAGGTTTTCCGATGACCTCTTGGATAGGATATTTTCTCAGTTTTGTATCGGTAAATAACGCGTTTTCCTACTAATATGCGGCGGAGGGGCGATGGATAAAGATAGAATCAAGAAGGCAGTCAGGGACATACTGGAGGCAATAGGAGAAAACCCTAAAAAGAAAGACCTCCAGAATACCCCCCAGCGGGTTGCCGAGATGTATGAAGAGATATTTTCTGGCATTAAGGAGGATCCCGAGAAGGAGCTCGAGGTTATCCTAGATCAGAAACACGACGAGATTATCCTCCTGAAGGGAATCCCTCTTTATAGCGTATGCGAGCACCACCTTCTTCCTTTTATAGGCAGGGCCTATATCGCCTATATCCCAAAGGGCGGGCGCGTTACCGGACTAAGCAAGATTGCCAGGGTAGTGGAAATACTCTCGCGCAGGCCCCAGATCCAGGAGAGGCTTACGACACAGATAGCGGAAATTATAATGTCTAAGCTTGAACCTAAAGGGTGCATGGTTATTATTGAGGCTGAGCATCTGTGCATGTCGATGCGCGGAGTAAAAAAACCAGGTACCCTTACCGTTACTTCGGCAGTAAGAGGCATATTCCAGAAGAACGAGAAAACCCGCTCCGAAACGCTGGCTTTAATAAGGTCTTAAAGGAGAAAATGACCATGGCGGGGATTGAGAAGAGAAAAGAGAGAAGGATTAAGATCTCCCTGCCTATCAGGGTTGTTTATCAGGGGGGCGAGTTCAAGGGGGTAACCGGCAATATCAGCCGTCTTGGCACCTATGCCCAGATTCAGAAGGAAATTCCGGTAGGCGCTGAGGTAGGGGTAGTTTTAACTATTACCTCTGCCGGTCGAGATTCTTGCGCTAAGGATGAGCTAAGATGCAACGGTAATATCTTTCGCGCTGACTTAGCCCGGGAATTAAACGGCAAGAGATACTACGGGTTAGGAATATTTTTCACCGGTTTTCCGGAAGAGAAAGACAGGGAGAGGCTTTCTGATTACGTCAGGTATCTTATCTCCCGGGAAGAGAAGGCAATCAAAGATGGAGTTAAAGAATGGAAGAGGAAGAAAAGAATGAGGCATGCCGAGAAGCCCTCTTCCGGGGCCGCCGGGGAGGCGGACGGGAACAGTGAGGTTGTCGGACTCTTGAAGGAGATCCTGAGCCGTCTGGAGGAAATCCGCTCTTTTTTAAAGGCCTCCGCTAGTAATAAGTAGCTTCTCGGGATGTCTCTTATTGGTTGCACCTTATCCTTGCGCAAGGTATAATAATCCTGGATTCGCAGGAGCATTAATAAAACAGATCGGAGGCTAAGATGCAGGAGAGGCGGGACAGTAAATTCTGGAAGATCAAGTATACCCTCTGGTTTCTTAATATTTTTTTAATCTGCATTACCCTTTTAACCGTCATCAGTTTCTATACCCTGGGTAGGCTCGTTACAGAACAACAGCATTCTTTCCAGTGGCGAATCAGTTTTTTTGTTCTGCAATTGTGTTTCATCGGCATCATCTTCATATTTTTAACCACAATGTTCCTGCTTTTGCATCGTAGCCTCGGTCCCATCCCGCGCCTGGAAAGGATCCTGGATAAGATAATCCAGGGCGATTATGCATTACGTTTATCCATCCGTAAAAGAGACATCATCCATTCTTTTATAGGCAAGGTCAACAGCGTGATAGCCTTATTGGAAGAGAAATCCAAATCCAAGTGAAGGTGAAGAACTTCAGGTTCCCGCTTCTGACTATTATAATTGCGGCAGCCCTCCTATTATTGTACGGCGCCATCCAGTACGCCATCGTTATTAAAATTCAGAACGATACGTTTCTTTATACTATCAGTCAAAGCATATCCCAGCTGAGTTTGAGATTGCAGAACCTAGAATCAAGGCTGGAGCGTGCCGGTTGCCTCTACCGAAAATCTCCCCACCGACAGAAACAAAAAGATAAAGTCAGCAGACGAGAGGACAGCTTTTATTACGGCAACCGCGGCTTTATAATCAAGAACGGGAAATCCACCCTTTCTGTTACGTCTCCTTAAACAACCGCGAACCGATATTATCTGCGATGAAACAGTTACTGGCTATCCTGATAACGGCGCTTATTATTATTTTTGCATGGGTGTTCGTGCGTTTTCTCTATTCGCCCCGGAACAGGGCCCAGATTGTCGATGAGATAATGTCTTCCAAGCGCATACGTTTGTCAAACCGCGAACTGGAAGAAGAGTTGACTTTTTTTCTCGCCAGTAAGCTTGGGATATACGAAGGGAGCTTTGAGATCGTTGATATCGTAAATCTAAAAACATATGAGATGGCGGGAGCAGATTACCTTTTAGTGACCGTGAGAACACCCGATGGTAAACTCTGCCAGGTTGTTGTTTCGCGAAAGGCGGGGGCCTGGGGCAAATGGGAAATCCAGCAGGGGACATTCAGGTTAATCAAGGCCGCCGGCGAAAAGGGTGCTGCCGTTTATTCCGAGAAGAAAAAGTTTTGGATGAAAGAGCTGGGGGTTACGGCCGATGAGTTACGGCAGTATTACAGGGCTCATCCCGAAGCGATACTCAAGGGGGATGACCTATTTTTTGATGAGGAAACCGGGATTGCGCATCTTCCAGCAGATTGGTTTAAGACGGTAAAACCGGAGATTTCTTATAAACTCTCCGTTGATAAAAACGGACCGGCACGTTTTGTCCCCGAGATGCAGGCCAAGCCGGCAGATGCCTTCTGGCAGCCGGATTATCCCGCTGATTATCTCGGAGGAGGCTACCGCTCTTACCTTTACGAAAAGATAAAAGAGAGTAAGTAATCCGACATTATGATTAAGGGAAGTCCAAAGATTGCGATTCTGCTGCAGCTGGCATTGATAATAGGGCTGGGGTTTGCGGTTTACGCCAACTCGCTCGGCAACTCATTTGTCTGGGACGATTATCAGCTTATCGTAAACAACGATTTCGTCAAATCCTGGACAAACCTGCCGGATGTCTTTAATAAATCCTATCTGAGCCCATTCATAAAAAGGGGTTGCTGTTTTTTTGTGGATTATTCGAGCGGTTCGGGAGAAAGCTATTACCGTCCCGTCGTGACGCTTTCTTATTTTATGGATTATTCTCTATGGAGGCTCAATCCCTTCGGTTATCACTTAACCAATCTTACGTTGCATATGATTAATGCGCTGCTGCTGTATTTTTTTATAAGACTGATAGCGCCAGGGAGAAAGATAGCGCTGTTAGGGTCTTTGCTGTTTGTGCTTCATCCCGTTAATTCCGAGGTCGTCAACAACATATCTTTCAGGGAGGACCTTCTGGTTTTTTTATTTTGTATCTCCTCATTTATTTTGTTTATTAAGTCCGAGGGCTTGCGGGGAATCAGGAGGTCAGGTTTTTATATTGCTTCGCTTATTTTGTTTTTCCTGGCGTTATTCTCCAAGGAGATGGCCATAACCCTGCCGTTCTTGCTGGTATTATACGATTACTATTTTGTCGCCCCCCTAAGACGGGAGCGGCCTTGGGCGCGGTTTAAATCCCGTTATGCCGGCTATATTATCATCGCCTTGTTTTATCTCTGGGTCAGATTCTTCCTGATAGCCAACAATGCCGAACCGCCGTTAACCTACCCGGGAGGCAGCTTCTATTCCGATATCCTGACGATGTCCAGGGTTGTAGCAGCTTATGTAAGATGGATTATTTTCCCGGTCGGCATACTTGTCAGCATGCCGGCTCAATCCTATCTGGTTTCTGACTCCATCTCGGATCCGCACGTCTTGGCATCGTTATTTTTGATAGCTGCAATTTTGGCTATTGCCGTAAAGACGCGTAAGAAGTCCGGCGAGATTTCTTTCGGCATGTTCTGGTTTTTTATTGCCTTGTTTCCGGTATCCAATATCATTCCCATCTCGAATTACATTGCCAGCAGATACCTGTATATGCCGCTGGCGGGATTCTCTGTTGCGTTTTCTGTTTTTCTCTTAAGGCTTGGTGACATAAAGTTTTGGTCATTGCCTCCGGTGGCGCTCCGGCAGATAAGAAAAGACACGATACTCCTGATATTGGTTTTTTATTCCGTATTTACCGTTGTAGGCAACGCCTTATGGAGCAACGATACGGTACTCTTCGCAGAGATGGCAGAGAGATATCCGGATAACGCCCTAGTGCATTTGAGCCTGGGCAATTCTTTAAGAAGGAGCGGGTTAGCGGCCGACTCCATAGCCGAATATAAAACAGCCATTGACTTGAATCCGGCCCTTGCCGATGCGTACAATGGGTTAGGCATGGCGCTCGGGGCTATGCAGCAGTACCGAAAGGCGAAGGATTATTTTTCGGAGGCCATAAAGATCGACCCGCTTTATTCGGCCGCTTATAACAACCTCGGTGTTATCTATGCACAGATGAAAAAATGGAAAGAAGCAAAGGATAACTGGAGAGCGGCTTTGCGGATAAGCCCGGATTACAAAGAAGCGCGCGACAACATTAGGAAAATCGAAGAGATGGGGTATTAATTCCGGCGCGTTTATGGCTTTTTCCCGTTGCATTACGGATGATATTTTTATCCAACAGATAAGCATTAATGATAACCAAGTATTTCGGTAAACAAGTTATAAATCTGGAATTAACCTCTGAAGGGCTATTGTTTTGAGTATAGGCAAACGAATCAAAATTCCTCTCTGGCAGAAAACAATCCTTATTATTTTTGGTTTATTTCTAACACTGGTTGTTCTTGAGGTCGGATTAAGGCTGGGAGGAGGTTTAATTTTATTTCTGCAGGAACGCAGGAACTTATTATTTTTAGGACAAAAAGGCGAATGCCGCATTGTATGTTTCGGAGAGTCCACTACCCAGGGGCAATATCCTTTGTTTTTAGAAGAGGCGCTTAATCGGCGTAAGATAGGCATAAAGTTTATCGTGATAGATAAGGGTATCCCCGGCACTAATACAGGATTTATAACATCGCAACTGGAAGCCAGCATCGATAAATATCAGCCCGATATAGTAGTTACCATGATGGGGACAAATGATTTCGGAATCCATATGCCTTATGAAGCAGATTTAATGATGCAACGCAGGTCACCTTTAAAATCCCTTAGAATCTATAAGCTGATGAGGTTTCTTCAGCTGCATATTATAACGAAAGCTAAAGAAAGCGGGTTCTATAAGGCGCGTGATGATAATTGGTCAGTTCAAAGATTGAGGCATAACCTCCAAAAAGTTGGGTTAAAAACAGCCTATATTCAACAGAGTATTCTTGTCAACCAGGAGATAAATTCCAAAAAAGCCCTGGAGTCTAATCCCGCTAATGACTGGGCATACGTTGGGCTGGGGTGGGTTTATGTAAATCAGGGGAAGCCCGCCGAGGCAGAGACAGCGTTTAAAAAAGCCCTGGAGTCCAATCCCGCTAATGACTGGGCATACGTTGGGCTGGGGTGGGTTTATGTAAATCAGGGGAAGCCCGCCGAGGCAGAGACAGCGTTTAAAAAAGCCCTGGAGTCTAATCCCGCTAATGACTGGGCATACGTTGGGCTGGGATGGCTTTATATATACCGTGGCAGGACCCTTGAGGCAGAGACAGCGTTTAAAAAAGCCCTGGAGTCTAATCCCGCTAATGACTGGGCATACGTTGGGCTGGGATGGCTTTATATATACCTTGGCAGGCCCCTTGAGGCAGAAGAGACGTTCAGTAAGACTCTTGAGCCCGACTCCGTTAAAGGTTACGCGTACGCAAGTTTGGGAGCGTTATATGCTGATATGGCGGGTTATAATAATACTGATAAAGCAATGCGGATTCGCGAAAGATTTTATAACCCCGTGACAATTAATAATTACTACAGGTTTAAGCAAATTATAGATAGGAGGAAAATAATATGGGTTTGCGCGCAGTACCCCATGCGCAGCATAGAGCCGCTAAAGAAAATGTTTCGGGGTGATGGTAAAGGAGTCATATTTGTAGATAATGAGAGGATATTTAAAGATGCGGTAGCGGCGCATGGTTACCAAAATTATTTCAAGGATATGTTCGGTGGTGAGTTCGGACATTGTACCACTGAAGGGAACAGGCTTCTGGCCGAAAATATCGCCGATGTAATACTGCGAGAATGCTTTCATAAATAGAATTCTTATCTGAGATTTCGATCCATGCTCCTGCGCTGGGTAGCCTTTAGTCATATGTTCCGCTTCCATAGGGCAATCCAAATGCCCGGGTGACGCTTAAATGACTTCTGCTCCCGCATAATATGTTATGAAAATAATAAAACATTTATTCTTCGGAACAATCGCTGCTATAATCGCGATCGGATTTATTTTGCTTTCTTTAGAGTTATTTTTACGGATAAATAAAAAGATATGGCATATTACTACTTCCTATAAGGTTAATACAAGTGCATGGCTAGAGAACGTCTTATTACAAAAAAAACGCCATTCGTCATTGCTAGGATTTGAAAATATCCCAAATGCTGGAGGCGTTAATTCATACGGATTAGTAAGTAGAGAATATAAACTTAAAAAGGGCAAAAATACATTCCGTATTTTAATTCTCGGCGATTCTATCGCTGAAGGGTTTGATAATTGTCTCTTTGAGAGCCTGCTTAACGAAAGCCCGGTTAAGCGTCCAAACTATAAGTACGAGGTCTGGAATGGTAGTGTGGGGGCATACGACGTCAGGCGGTATTATTTATATCTCAAAAACAGGGGATTGCATTATAAACCGGATTTGGTTTTTATTTTTTTCTGCTTGAATGATTTTGATATTGATACCAGCGTTTATTATAAAGACGAAAAGGGGGCAATTAAGTATAATTTCCATAGCAGTAGTGGATTAATGAGAAGGTATACACCCAATCCGTTTCTTATGCGTTATTCCTATCTCTACCGGTTTATAATTTTGAGATTAAATAGCTATATGTTGAGTATGGAAGAAAAAAGATGCGGTCTCAGCTCAGAACAAGAAGAAGGGCTATATTATTTAAAGGAGATTAAAAACCTTTGCGATAAGAACCACCTCCCTTTATTTGCAGTGGTTTTCCCTTATTTGAAACCTCCCAGTGAATATTATAGTTATCAGCAGAAACAATATGGAATTATCACGCACGCGCTAAAGGATTTAGATATTACTTATCTCGATCTGCACCATCATTTGCCGCAAGAAGAACTGATTGGCTTAAGAATGAAGAAGGAAGACGAAATGCACCCCAGTCTTGAGGGGTATCGAATTATAGCAAGAATAATCTATAATAACTTTTTCGGGCAACGGCAAAAGTAGCAGCCATTCTTGAGACAGCCGCCTTTGTTTTTACCAACATCATACGAATAAATTGGATTTGTTAGTTGTAGAAAATATGAAGATATTTTAGCTATATTAGATTTGCTAAGTTAAAACGCACCCTCTTCGCATTATGTCTCTTCTGGCTATCAGCAGCGCAGGCAGGTAGTTAAAGGTCCCCCGCAATATTTTACATAAAAAAATTCCTGTCTAAAGAGCGATATTGTATCGCCTCTGAGAGGTGCTCTGTTTTTATCTGTTCCGTTCCGGCCAAATCCGCAATCGTCCTGGAAACCTTTAATATCTTGTCATAGGCGCGGGCAGAGAGATTCAGCTCTGCCATGGCGGTCTTTAAAAGCCCATTTTCTTCGCTGCCCAATAGGCAGAATTCCCTTACCTGCCTGTGGTTCATCTGGGCGTTATGGAATATCCCTTCATATTTAAAGCGTTGCGCTTGTATAAGGCGCGCTTTATTTACCCTTTTCTTAATCTCTGTAGAATTCTCTGCCGGCAGGCTGCTACTTAATTCCTGGTATCTTGCCGCAGGGACCTCTATGTGTATATCAATCCTGTCCAGGAGGGGGCCGGATATTTTAGAGCGGTAACTATGAACCTTATTCGGCGTGCACCTGCATGAGGAGCGAGGGTCGCTGTAGTGGCCGCAGGGGCAGGGGTTCATGGCGCATACCAGCATGAAGGAGGCCGGGAAAGTGAAAGATTTATCAACGCGCGAAACCCTGATACTGCCCTCTTCCAGCGGCTGCCTTAAAGATTCCAGGCAGTCCCTGCGAAATTCCGGAAGTTCATCCAGGAACAGGACGCCGTAATGCGCCAGGCTTATCTCCCCGGGTTGAGGCGTGGAGCCGCCTCCGGTCAGTGCCGCCTCCGAGGTATTGTGATGCGGAGCGCGAAAGGGACGTTTTGCAATAACCCCCTCTTTGGGCAGTAGTGTTCCGGCAGCGGAATGAATACGCGTTATCTCCAGGGCTTCCCTAAGGCTTAAGTCAGGCATGATGGTTGGTATTCTTTTGGCAAGCATAGTCTTGCCGCCTCCCGGCGGCCCGATCATAAGTATATTGTGGTTTCCGCTTACCGCGATTTCCAGGGCGCGTTTGGCATAATGCTGACCTTTTACTTCAGCGAAATCCATGTGATAACGGCGGTTGTCACTGAATAATTCTTGAGTATCCAACTTAAAAGGCCGATAGCACTCCGGCGTATTTAGAAATTCTACGCTTTCGCACAGGGTTTTAATAGGCCATACGTTAATCTCGGGGATTATTGCCGCCTCCCGGGCATTGTCATCCGGACAGATCAGATTCTTGATATTTGATTTGGCGGCTGCAGTGCTTATGGGGAGCGCCCCGCGTATGGGTCTAAGCGACCCCTTTAGGGATAACTCTCCAAGGATATAATATTGTTCCAGCCTTTGGCTGTTTAGTTGTCCTGTGGCGGCGAGTACCCCAAGCGCAATCGCCAGGTCAAAACTGGCCCCTTCTTTTCTAAGGCCGGAAGGCGCCAGGTTTACGGTAATCCTTTCGCCGGGCCAATCGAAGCCGGAGTTCTTTATAGCTGATTTTACCCTTTCCCGGCTCTCTCTTATAGCTGCATCTGCCAATCCCACCAGGTTTACTGCCGGCAGTCCGCAGGAGACATCCACCTCTATCTCTATTGGATAGGCCTCGATGCCGGAGAGTCCAAAACTCATGATTTTTGCCAGCATATTTGCCACCTCCGTTTTAATAGACGCGCTTAAAAGCCGAATCTAACATATTTTCATAGGAGCTTTTTAGAACGGAGCTTTTGTGTTATAATAAGACACCTAAAAAGAGGCGCAGGATGAAGATAATATCAAAATCAATTTTGGCGGATGCCGGTGGAACGAGGATCTTCGGGATGGACATCCTGGCTGCGGATATCGCGCAAAAGGCCCTTCCAGGTCAGTTCGTAGTGCTGATGGTAAGACCGGAAGGCGAGAGGATACCTCTGACAGTGGTAGATAGTGACAGGGATAATGGTACGATTAGCGTCATCTTTCAGGAAGCAGGCTTGACCACCGGGCTTTTGGCGAGGATGAGAAGCGGCGATTCATTATATGCTATTGCCGGGCCGTTAGGGCATCCTACCCCTGTCAAGAAGTACGGAAAGGTGATTGCGGTAGGGGCAGGAGTGGGGATAGCCGAGGTTTACCCTGTAGTACGCGCATTGAAAGAAGCAGGCAATGAGATCAGCGTTATCCTGGGGGCTAGAAGTAAATCCCTGTTGATACTGGAAGATGAATTAAGAGCTGTATCGGGCGATATTGTTGTCACTACTGATGACGGCAGCTCCGGGAGGAAGGGTTTTGCCACCGGCGCTTTAGAGGGACTTCTCAAGAATTGTAAATACGACCTGGTGTATGCTGTCGGGCCAATAGCGATGATGAGGCTGGCAGCAGAGACAGCCGCAAGATTTAACGTCAGGGCGATCGTTTCCCTCAACGCCTTGATGTTGGATGCTACCGGTATGTGCGGATGTTGTCGCGTAAGGATAGGGGGCGAGACTAAATTCAGCTGCGTGGACGGCCCGGAATTCGATGCAAGCCTGGTTGACTGGGGGGAGCTTGAGAACAGGAACCGTCTTTATCTTGAGCAGGAAAGACACATCTGCAGGCTTAAATTAGGGGATGGTAAATGAAGAAGCAGCCCGTGGAAATCAAGGAAGAGCCGCCTGCGGCAAGGACCAAGGGTTTCCAGGAGGTGGTTTTGGGTTACGGCGAAGAAGAGGCATTGGATGAGGCTAAGCGCTGCCTGCAGTGCAAGGATCCTGCTTGCGTCTCGGGCTGCCCCGTAGGCATTGACATCAAGACATTCATCTATCGTATCAGGCAAAAGGACTATGCCGGAGCCTACCTTACTATTAAAGACAAGAATAATTTTCCTTCGATCTGCGGAAGGGTGTGTCCTGCCGAATACCAGTGCGCCAAAAGCTGCATTTTAACCAGGAAGGGCTCGGCATTTGCATCTGCCGGAGCGATCAGAATTCATTTCCTGGAGAGGTTTGTTGGAGATTATGGGATTAAAAACAGGCTGGAGGCGGCAGCTAAAGATAGTGCCGGTTTTTTAGAGGCAAGGGCGGCGGTAGTGGGTTCCGGACCGGCGGGACTATGCTGCGCCGGAGAATTAGCAAGAGAAGGTATTAAGGTGACCGTCTTTGAGGGGCTGCATAAGACCGGAGGGGTCTTGCGTTACGGCATACCGCCTTTCAGGTTGCCGGGTAATATCCTGGATTCTGAGATAAATTACCTTAAGAAACTGGGAGTGGAGTTTGTCCCTAATTTTATTATCGGAAGAACCAAGACAATAGATGAGCTTTTCAGGAGAGGATACTCGGTAGTCTTTTTGGGTCTGGGAGCAGGAACGCCTTCTTTTCTGGGTGTCCCCGGGGAAAACCTGGGGAATATTTATTCTGCCAATGAATTCCTTACCCGCGTGAACCTTATGGGTGCGCATAAATTCCCGGAATTCCATACTCCTGTAAGTGTGGGCAGGCATATTGTTGTCATCGGAGGAGGCAATACCGCCATGGATGCTGCCAGGGTTGCGCTTCGCCTGCAGAAGATCGCGGGGGTTAGCGCAGATGTAACCGTGGCCTACCGCCGCACGGAATTAGAGATGCCGGCAAGGAGGTTAGAAATAGAGCATGCCAGAGAAGAGGGGATTAAATTTGAGTTTTTGTTTAAACCCGAGATGTTTATCGGAGATAAAAATGGATTGGTTCAGGGGCTGGAGGCGTTGAGGTGTAAATTAGGGGAGCCGGATAGTTCGGGGAGGAAAAGGCCTATCCCGGTTAGCGGAAGCGGTTTCCAGATACCCTGCGATATGGCGGTGATTGCCGTTGGCCTCGGAGCAAACAGGCTGTTAACCAGCGTTACGCCAGGGCTTAAGACCGATGAATACGGAGATATTAAGGTTAACCCCGAGACCATGGAGACTTCTATCAAGGGGGTTTTTGCAGGTGGCGATATCGTAGGCGGGGAGGGTACCATAATCTCCGCCATGGGAATGGCTAAAAAGGCAGCACGGGCCATTGTTGAGCGCTTAAAAAAGGCTTGACAACCGACCCCCCTATGGTATAAATATTGCATTCGTTGGACAAAGGCGTCCACCATAATGTCAATGGGTGACGCCTTTTTTATTTATGTCTTGTGCCTAATAAATAGGCAATATGATATCAAATTTTAAGCAAAGAAAGGAGATTTAGGGTATGAATCTACGTACACCAGGCGGCAGCGATGCCACGCGTACCTTTAACCGTTCAAAAAGCGTTGTTCCGTGTTCCGGATTATGCTCCAGGTGTCTTGAGTCTTGCCGCGGTAACTGCGAGGTATTCAAGTCATCATTTCGCGGTAGAGAGGTGATTTACCCCGGTCCCTTCGGAGAGGTTACTGCCGGAGCGGATAAGGATTATCCGGTTGATTATTCCCATCTGAATATCCAGGGTTATGCCCAGGGAGCAAAAGGCCTTCCTAAAGGAGTTTCAGCCAGCCCGGATAGCGCCACCTTTCCTGCCGTAGATACTGAAACAGAATATGGCTGGGATAAAAAGGTAAAGATGAAGGTGCCTGTTTTTACCGGTGCCCTCGGTTCAACCGAGATAGCCCGCAAGAACTGGGAGCATTTTGCAGTAGGCGCCGCCATATCCGGGGTAACTATTGTCTGCGGAGAGAATGTCTGCGGCATTGACCCTAAGCTCGAGTTGGACAGTAACGGCAAAATCACGTCTGCCCCTGACATGGACAGGCGTATTGAGACTTACAGGCGTTTCCATGAGGGCTACGGAGAAATCCTCGTGCAGATGAACGTAGAGGATACCCGCTTAGGCGTTGCCGAATACGTGCATAAGAAACATAAGTTAGAGACCATTGAGTTAAAGTGGGGGCAGGGCGCAAAGTGTATCGGAGGCGAAATAAAAGTCAAGACCCTGGAAAGGGCGCTGGAGCTTAAGAAGCGCGGTTATATCGTAACCCCTGACCCTACCATAAAAGCGCACCAGGAAGCGTTTAAGGCAGGCGCAATCAAGGAGTTCGAGCGCCATTCGCGCCTGGGCTTTGTTTCCGAAGAAGCTTTTATGAAAGAGATAAAGCGCTTAAGAGGCATTGGGTTTAAGAGGATCACCTTGAAGACCGGGGCCTATTCCATGGTTGAACTCGCCCAGGCGATCAAGTTTTCTTCTCTTGCCAAGGTAGACCTTCTGACCATAGACGGGGCTCCGGGCGGTACGGGAATGAGCCCCTGGAGGATGATGCAGGAGTGGGGTGTGCCTACCTTATACCTGGAGGCGCTTGCCTATGAGTTTTGCGAGAAGCTGGCGAAAAAGAAGATGCGCATCCCCGACATTGCCATTGCCGGAGGATTCGCGCTTGAGGATCATATCTTTAAAGTCATTGCCATGGGCGCGCCTTATGTCAAGGCAGTGTGCATGGGCAGGGCTTTGATGATACCCGGGTTCGTAGGCAAGAACATTGCAGATTGGATTAAGAATAATAACCTCCCGCCCACCGTCTCGGAGTTTGGCGCCAAGCCCGAAGAGATATTCGTCTGCTACGAGGAGCTGGCTGAAAAATACGGCAAGGATATGAAGGATATACCGTTGGGGGCAGTGGGTATCTATACCTTTGCCCAGAGGTTAAAGGTAGGCCTGCAGCAGTTGATGGCAGGCTCGCGCAATTTCAGCCTTAAAACCATCTCTAGAAGCGACCTGATGAGTCTGACCAGGGATGCCGAGGAGGTGACGGGCATACCGTATGTAATGGATGCTTATCGTAAGGAAGCGGAGAAGATTTTAACCTCAAGATAATAATTAAAAGACGCGATAAGGAGACGTTTTTCTCTCTGTTCGGGACAGCGTCTTATTGCTAAACAACTAAAGACACTGTCCGGTTCAGGCAGAAAAACGTCTCCCATATCTATTGCGTATTCTATTCGGTATTCTATTGTACGAGTTGCCTTTATTTTAAGCAAAATTTCTTGACAACAAGACAGGTTATGTTATACTTGATTTGAATACAGTGAGGTATTAGACGATGAAGTCTTCCAGCCTAAGTTGGCGGGAAGACTTTTTATTTTAGGGGACTATGGGCGTCCTAAATCCGAAATAAGGATAAGGGGCGCCTTTTTTGTTTGGTAATAGCTTCAGGGGGAAATGGTATCCGAGCATGAAAAAAGAGAAGATGCGCATAGCAATAGCCCAGATAAACAGCACGGTGGGCGATCTGAAAGGCAATGCCTCCAGTATGCTCCAGCACCTGGAGCGCACCAGGGGTTTTGGTATAGATATTATCTCTTTCCCGGAGCTTGCCCTGACGGGCTATCCCCCCGAGGACCTTTTACTTAAGCCTAGGTTTGTATCCGATAATATCAGGGTGCTTAGAGAGATGGCAAAGGCAGTATCCGATACCGTCACGGTGGTGGGGTTTGTGGATAGGGATAAATCCGGCATCTACAATGCCGCAGCAGTGCTTTATAAAGGCAGTATCCGGGGGGTACACCGCAAGATAATTCTGCCTAATTACAGCGTCTTTGATGAAAAGCGTTATTTTATCTCTGGAAGCAGCCCACTTGTTTTTAAGTTAGGAGGCGTCACTTTTGGCGTAAATATCTGCGAGGATATATGGCATGGAGACGGCCCTACCCGGGAGCAGGCACGCCGCGGAGCCGGACTAATTATTAATATCAACGCCTCTCCTTATAATTCCGGAAAGATTAAAGAAAGAGAAGCTATTCTGCGCAGGCAGGCAAAGGCAAACCGCGTGTTTATTTCATATGCCAATCTCATAGGCGGACAGGATGAACTTGTCTTTGACGGCTCAAGCATGGTGATGGATGCGCTCGGAGATGTCTTGGCCATGGCAGAGGCGTTTAAGGAGGATCTTTTGATAACAGACCTCTGCCTGCCGTCATCCAAGGCCGTTAAAGCCAGAAATACCGTTATTCTGGCAAAGGAGCTATCCTCAAAAGAAAGGACAACCCTGCCTAAGAGGGACATAAAACCGCTCGAACCCGAGGCTGAGGTATATCAGGCCCTGATGCTGGGGTTGACTGACTATGTTTCTAAAAACGGTTTTTATAAGACGGTATTAGGGTTAAGCGGAGGGGTAGATTCGGCATTAGTGGCAAGCCTGGCAGTAGATGCCCTGGGTAAGGATAATGTGATAGCGGTATTTATGCCCTCGCGTTATTCTTCCCTGGAATCTGAAGAGGATGCCAGACAATTGAGCATCAATCTCGGCATCAAGCTTGTAACTATTCCCATCGAGCAGATTTACCGGATGTACCTGTTGGTTCTTGAGCCTCATTTCTTGGGATGCGAGAAGAACATAACGGAGGAGAACCTCCAGGCGCGTATCAGAGGGAATCTCCTGATGGCGCTCTCCAATAAGTTTAAGTGGCTGGTTTTGACTACCGGCAACAAATCAGAGATGAGCACCGGCTATTCTACCCTCTACGGTGACATGGCGGGGGGGCTTGCCGTGATTAAGGACATACCCAAGACCATGGTCTACAAGTTAGCCAGGTACCGTAATTCCCTCGGATTTGTGATACCCTACCGCATTCTTACAAAGGAACCGACAGCGGAGCTTAGGGCAGGGCAGAAGGACAGCGATACGCTCCCGCCCTATCCGGAACTCGACCCTATCCTGGAGGAATATATAGAAAAGGACAAGGAGTTAGAGAAGATTGCCTCCTTGGGCTTTGATATGGGGAAAATAGCCAGGGTTGCGGAAATGGTCGATAAAAACGAATACAAACGCAGGCAGTCTCCTCCCGGCATAAAGATTACCTCTAAGGCCTTCGGCAAAGACAGGAGAATGCCCATTACCAATAAGTACAGAGGATGAGCTATGTGTTTTGAGGAGTTGGTTATAAAGGTATCGCCCGTCTTAAAGAGAATAGTCTACCGCATCAGGGTGCGGTATCCTTTCTTAGGGGAAGACGATCTTTTCCAGGAGGCACTGATTCATCTCTGGAGGGATTTCCAAAATGGGCTACTCGACGATAAGACAGATAGCTATATCCTGCAGGGGTGTTATTTTTACCTTAAGAACTACCTGCGCAAGGTCAAAGATAAAAACAGGTTGATTAGCATTGAAATGCTCCTGGGGGACGGACAGGGCGAGCAGCTGCCGCACGATAGCCTTCTCTTGCTGCACGATGAGCGTAACGGCGACGGACGCAGCGAACTTAACGACAGGCTCCTGGCAGAGACGATTTTGAATAACGGTCTTACCTCGAGAGAAAAATATCTTCTCCGGCTTTGTTCAGAAGGTCTTAGTACCAGGCAGATGGGGCAGAGATTGGGCATCTCGCACGTAGGGGTGGTAAAGATGATGGCCAGGATAAGAGAGAAATCCAGGAAATATCTCGATAGTAGCAAGTAAGAAGTTACCAGAAGGAAGGCTTCTTTACTTGTAAGGTTGTAAGGCACATTGTCGTGTTAAAAAAGACGAAGGCGTTCTTTTTAAAAGAGCGCCTTTTTTGTTTTTTATGATTTTTGGGAAAACAGGGGTAGATGCGAGACAAAGAATTGGTGGGCAAGCTCCGGCGTTTTAAGGCGGAAAACGGTTATACGCTTTATGAGATATCGCGTATGATTGATATCCAGGTGGCGACCCTGGAAAGGTGGCTTAAGACGGAGCGCATCAACAGGCTTTACGCTAAAGTAGTAAGGCAAAAGCTGGGGATCTGATAGGCCCTTCTTCAGACGGAGCTGGAGAGGGGATTTTTTTAACAGGGAACTCTCATTTGTATAAACAGTTGTATAAAAAACGAAAGGGGGAAAGCGAAACATGATAAATTCAGGGGATACCGCATGGGTCCTGGTCTCTTCGGCCTTAGTGTTATTGATGACGCCAGGATTGGCTTTTTTCTATGGAGGCATGGTTAGAAGGAAGAACGCCCTGAGCGTCCTGATGCAGTGTTTTATTATTATGTGTGTTCTTAGTATACACTGGGTGCTTTTCGGCTACAGCCTTTCTTTTGCACCGGAAAGAGGTTTCTGGGGAGGATTCTCATGGTTTGGTTTAAACGGCGTAGGCCTGGAACCATATGCAGATTATGCCGCCACTATTCCCCATCAGGCATTTATGATATTTCAGGCAATGTTCGCAATCATTACCCCTGCCTTGATAATCGGCGCATTTGCTGAAAGGATGAAGTTTTCAGCATTTCTTATTTTTACGGTCCTTTGGGCAACCTTTGTGTATGACCCGCTCTGCCACTGGGTCTGGGGCATAGGGGGATTCCTGAGGAACATCGGGGCCCTTGATTTTGCCGGAGGCACGGTAGTGCACATTAATGCCGGTATCGCTGCCTTGGTTACCGCATTGGTAATCGGCAGGAGGAAAAACCTGGATTCTAATATCCCTGCGCCGCACAATCTCCCCTTTGTAGTATTAGGTGCCGCTCTTCTCTGGTTTGGTTGGTTCGGATTCAATGCCGGGAGTGCCCTAGGGGCTAACGGGCTGGCAGTGAACGCCTTTGTGGTTACCAACGCCGCAGCCGCGGCCGCAGGCTTGAGTTGGGCGCTGTTAGAATGGCTCTGTAACGGCAAGCCCACGATATTCGGTACAGCCAGCGGTGCTGTCGCGGGGCTGGTTGCCATTACCCCTGCCGCAGGATTTGTCAGCGTAATCCCGGCGATTATTATCGGGCTGCTGGTGAGTATCTTTTGTTTTATCGCGGTGGCAGTAATTAAACCCCGGCTGGGGTATGACGATTCATTGGATGCCTTCGGCGTCCATTGCGTAGGAGGCATATGGGGAGCTTTGGCCACAGGCCTCTTTGCCTCTAAGGCAGTCAATCCCGCAGGAGCAGACGGCTTATTCTTCGGCAATCCCAAGCAGTTTTTGATACAGTTAGCGGCGGTTGCAATAACCATTGCTTACACCTCTTTAGCTACGCTTGCCATATATAAGTTAGTGGATTTGTTATTTGGCATCCGCGTAAGCGAGAAAGAGGAATTGATAGGCCTGGACCTTACCCAGCACCACGAGAGGGCCTACACGGTATTAGAATAGGAGGAATGATGAAACTGGTAATAGCTATTATCCAGCCGTATAAATTGGAAGAGGTTAAAGAAGAACTCTATAGGGCCGAGATAAACCTTATCACAGTAAGCGAGGTTCTCGGTCACGGCCGACAGAAGGGCGTGACGGAGGTTTACCGCGGAGCCAAGGAGACTGGTAATCTTCTGCGCAAGATTCGCCTGGAGATAGCGGTTAACGACGACTTTCTTGAGCCTACTATTAAGGCGATTGTCAAGGGGGCCAAGACGGGCGAGACGGGGGACGGTAAGATTTTCGTCCTGGATTTAAAAGAATGCGTGCGCATCCGCACCGAAGAGCGCGGGGGCATTGCGATAGGCTGACGCCGGGTTTTTAAAGTTCGCCAAAAAGTGGTTACCAGGCAGTCATTATATTTACTTGTATATAATGAAGGTCTAAAGCTTAAAAAATAAGCACACCGTAGTGCAGAATTAAGCAGCTTTAAAACAATCAAGAAAGAACAGAGGTGTTCTTCCTTAAAGAAGGACGCCTCTTTTTTTATGGGTAGAGATAAATAAAAGGAGGATAGCGATGCCCAAGAAACAGACAAAGGCAACAGAAAAGGTCAAAACCAGAAACCCGCTCGTCAACGGTTCCTTTGACGAGAAGGCGGCACGTGATGCGATGAAACTGATTAAAGAGAAAAACATCAAGATCATTGACCTGAAATTCAATGACCTGCCAGGACTCTGGCAGCATTTTTCCATTCCCGCATCCGAGCTGAGCGAAATGGACGATATAACCCGCTCTATCTGGGTGGACGGCATAGGCTTCGACGGTTCCTCCATCCGCGGATTCCAGAAGATACAGGAATCCGATATGATTCTTATCCCGGATCCCGCTACAGCCATAGTGGATCCTGTCTGCGAGGTCCCGACCTTAAGCCTTATCTGCGATATCTACGATCCCCTCACCCGTAAACCTTATACCCGCGACCCTCGCTATATCGCCAAGAAGGCCGAGAAATACCTGAAGGATTCAGGCGTCGGAGACGCGGTTTATTTCGGGCCGGAGGCGGAGTTCTTTCTGTTCAATGACGTGCGTTTTGACCAAACCGAGAATTCGGGTTACTATTTTCTCGATTCTGCCGAAGGAGATTGGAACACCGGCAGACAGGAATCTCCCAACCTGGGGTATAAAATCCGTTTCAAGGAGGGGTATTTTCCCGTTCCGCCGCACGATTCCCTGCAGGATGTGAGGAGCAAGATTATCCTTAAGATGATTGAGTCCGGCATTAATGTCGAGGTACATCACCACGAGGTAGCCACCGCCGGCCAGTGCGAGATCGATATGAAATTCGACAAGCTCGTGAAGATGGGGGATAATCTCCTGCTCTACAAATATATTATCAAGAATATGGCAAAGAAGTACGGTATGGTCGCGACCTTTATGCCTAAGCCCTTGTTTGCGGATAACGGCTCAGGCATGCATTGTCATCAGAGCATCTGGAAGGGCGGCGTAAACCTTTTCTATGACAAGAACGGTTATGCGCTTTTAAGCCAGACCGCCAAGTATTATATAGGCGGACTTCTTAAGCACGCCGCCAGCCTCATGGCCTTCTGCGCTCCTACTACCAATTCATACAAGAGACTGGTTCCGGGATACGAGGCTCCGGTAAACCTGGTTTATTCCGCGCGTAACCGCTCCGCGGCAGTCCGTATTCCGATGTATTCTGACAGTCCAAAATCAAAGCGCCTGGAATTTCGTCCGCCTGACCCGTCCTGTAATGCATATCTGGCATTCAGCGCGATGCTAATGGCAGGGCTTGATGGCATTAAAAACAAGATTGACCCGGGCGAGCCTATGGATAAAGACCTTTTTGAATTAAGCGAGGAGGAACTCAAGCATATACCTACGGTTCCCGGTTCGCTCTACACCGCCTTAAAGTTCCTGGAGGCAGACCACGAATATCTGTTGCGCGGAGGCGTTTTTACAAAGGACGTCCTGGATATCTGGTTGGAATACAAGCGCAAAAAAGAGATAGACGGGGTTAGGATGCGTCCGCATCCCTATGAGTTTTATCTTTATTTTGACATTTAATCTTAGGGACGGTTCTTGAATCCGGTAAGAACTGTCCCGACAGGGGACACTTTTAACCGCATTTGAGAACCGTCCCTAACTAAAGGGATGATTTTGATTATTAAGCATATAGGGATTGAGGAGCCGGGGAGTATGGGGGAATTTTTCAGTAATACTTCCTGGCAGCTTCAGACCGTTGAGCTATGGGCTGGCGAAAAACTTCCATCCAGGCCCATAGATGCAGAAGCGATCATCCTGCTTGGGGGTCCGATGAACGTTTATCAGGAAATGCAATATTCGTTTTTAAAAGAAGAAAACGAGTTTTTGAAGGAGGCCCTGAAGCAGGAGATTCCAATCCTGGGGGTGTGCCTGGGGGCACAGCTTTTGGCAAAGGCTTCTTCCGCAGAGGTAAAGAAGAATCCGGAGAAAGAAATCGGATGGCGATGTGTAGATTTGACCGAAGAAGGCAAAAAAGACCCTTTGTTCTCAGGGCTCAGTCCGAAGCCGCTCGTTTTCCAGTGGCACCAGGATACCTTTGATATCCCTGTTGGTGCAACGCTTCTGGCAAGGGGAGCCGGTTGCGTCAACCAGGCATTCAGGATAGGCAGGCGCGCCTACGGCCTGCAGTTTCATATTGAGGTAACCCCCCGGATGGTAGAATCCTGGGCAGACGCCTATAGAGAAGAAACGTCCGGGGTAGACGTCAAAGAGATGATAGCCGAGGCTTACAGGAATAATGAAGAATTCAACAGGCAGGCAGGAATGTTGTATCTTAATTTCGCCAGGATTATTGAAGCAGCCGCGGGTGTCACTGCCGGTTAGACGGTTTTTTTTGGCACCTGCTGCTTAAATATTAGGCAGGGGGAGGCGGGCATCAATGATCAAATTTTTGGTAGCGGATAATGACGAGAAGGTAAAGGAGATTATTGCGCAGATGCTCGCCCAGCAAGGGAACTTCCGCATAGATATTACCAAACAGGAGAATATTGTCAGGATAAGCAAGATGGATAAACTCAGGGAAGAGGTTCAGCTTGTTGATAAGATTACCGAGCTCCAAGATGCTTTATATAAAGAGAAGGAAGGTGTATTATATAAGGCCGTACTGGATGTCGTGGAAAGGCCTTTGATTGAACATGCCCTGCAGCGCACAGAGGGGAATCAATTCAAGGCAGCCAGGATACTGGGCATCAACCGCAATACCATGCGTTCTAAGATCAGGAAGCTGGGTATCAACGCCAGGATCTATAAAAGATGAGAAATTCTAATTTACCGCATAGGCAGGGGCTTTATGAGCCGTCTTTTGAGCATGACTCCTGCGGTGTCGGTTTTGTCTGTGATATCAAGGGGCGCGCCTCAAACCAGATTATCAAACAGGGGCTGGAGGTATTAAGGCGTCTTTCGCACCGCGGGGCAACCGGCGCCGACCCTAAAACCGGCGACGGCGCAGGGATCCTCATCCAGTTGCCTCACGAATTTATTTCCGAGGTTGCTGCCGATTCCGGAATTAATCTTCCTATGCCCGGAGGATACGGCAGCGGGTTAGTGTTTTTACCACAGGATAAAAAGGAGCGCGGGTTCTGCCAGGATGTCTTTGAGAAGGTAACCAGACAGGAAGGGCAGGTGCTTTTGGGGTGGCGCAGCGTCCCGGTGGACGATTCAGATATCGGCAATACCGCCCGTAAAACCCAGCCCCTAATCGCGCAGGTCTTTATTGCCAGCTCACCCCGTCTTAAGGACCAGCTTGATTTCGAGCGTCGCCTCTACGTTATCCGCCGCAGAATAGAAAATATCATCCGCTCTTCGGGGATTAAGCAAAGAAAATTTTTTTATATCACCAATATCTCAAGCCGCACCTTTTCGTATAAGGGGTTGTTGATGCCGCAGCAGCTTGACAGGTTCTTCCCTGACCTGCGCGGGGAAGCCATCAAGAGCGCGATATGCCTGGTGCATTCGCGTTACAGTACTAATACCTTTCCTACTTGGGACCTTGCCCAGCCATTCCGTTTCCTGGCGCACAACGGAGAGATAAACACCTTGCGGGGCAATATTAACTGGATGCGTGCGCGCGAAGGGTTGCTGGAGAGCGGGCTTTTCGGCAGGAAACTCAAGGATATTTTACCGGTAATCGTACCGGACGGCAGCGATTCCGCCGCCATTGATAACGCCTTTGAATTACTGACGCTTTCAGGAAGGAGCCTGGCGCATGTGATGCTGATGCTTATCCCCAGCGCCTGGCAGCAGAACACCATTTTAGAAGAGAGGATTCGCGATTTCTATAGATACCACGCATGCTTAATGGAGCCCTGGGATGGCCCGGCTGCAATTGCATTTACCGACGGCACAAGGGTCGGCGCGGTGCTGGATAGGAACGGCCTGCGCCCGGCGCGTTATCTGGTAACCAAACAGGGCTTGGTGGTGATGGCCTCGGAGGTCGGTGTTCTGGATATAAGCCCGCAGGATATCATGTTTTCTGGAAGGCTTGAGCCCGGCAAGATTTTCTTTATCGATACCGAAGAAGGCCGTATTGTAGATGACAAGGAGATAAAAGAGAGCATTAGCGCCAGCAAACCGTATTCTGCCTGGTTAAAGAAGGAAATGCTTAAGCTGGAGGACCTCCCTAGAGGCAGGGTATCTCTAAACAGGATCGGGGATAGCGGAGTATTCTTGAAGACCTTCGGATACAGCCGCGAGGACCTTAAGTTCATTATCGGCCCGATGGTAGAAAACAGCCAGGAGCCTATCGGCTCAATGGGCAACGATGCCCCCCACGCGCTCCTCTCCAATCATCCGCAGCTACTTTATAATTATTTTAAACAACTCTTTGCGCAGGTCACCAACCCTGCTATTGACCCCATCAGAGAAGAGTTGGTGATGAGCCTGGAGACTTATCTGGGACCGGAAGGCAACCTTCTGGAGGAGGACGCTGCTCACTGCAGGAAACTGCGGGTCAGGAGGCCGGTGCTTACCGATGCCGAGCTATCCCAGATCAAGCGCATACATAAAAAAGGATTCCGTACCAGGGAGATTTCGCTTCTTTTTAGGGCGGATTCCAAAAAAGATTTCCTGAAAACCATAGAGCGCATATGCAAGGAGGCGGTTGAGGCAATTAACTCCGGCTATACCTTTATTATCCTGACGGACAGGGGGACTTCTAAAGAATACGCTGCCCTGCCTGCGCTTTTGGCAACAGGGGCAGTTCACCATCATCTTGTCAGAAAAACCCTCCGGACCCAGATAGGAATAATCCTGGAGACCGGCGAACCCAGGGAGGTGCATCATTTTGCCCTCCTCTTCGGATACGGCGCAGACTGCGTTAACCCTTACGGGGCATTCGAGGCAGTAAGGTATTTATTGCATGAAGAGAAAATCGGCCTGAAGGAAAGCGCGGCCTTAGGCCATTACGTAAAGGCAGTTGATAAGGGGATTTTAAAGATACTATCCAAGATGGGGATCTCTACGCTCCAGAGCTACCGCGGTGCCCAGATCTTTGAGGCGCTGGGCTTGGCAGATGAGGTCATTGAGCGGTGTTTCTCGGGCACTGTTTCGAGAATCGGCGGGGCAGGGTTCGAAGCGCTTGCAGAAGAGACGATATCGAGGCATCGACAGGCCTATGTGCATACTGCGACAGCCGGCAGTCATCTTTTCAGCGCAGGAATATACCAATGGAAACGCGACGGCGAATTTCATCTCTGGAATCCCAGTAGTATCGCGAGCCTTCAGGATGCGGTCTGGCGAGGCGATTATTCCAGATACAAGGAGTTTAGCGCCCTTATCAACGAACAGTCCGGGCATCCGAGCACCCTGCGTAGTTTGTTCCAATTCAGGAAGTCGGAGCCCGTACCTATCGAAGAGGTGGAGCCGGCGGAGGAGATAGTCAGGCGTTTTGCCACCGGGGCAATGAGTTTCGGCTCCATCAGCAGGGAAGCGCATGAGACTATTGCGATTGCTATGAATAAACTTGGAGGCAGGTCTAACAGCGGAGAGGGCGGCGAAGACCTCGCCCGCTTCATGCCTTTGCCTAACGGCGACTGCAAGAGGAGCGCAGTAAAACAGGTTGCCTCTGGGAGGTTTGGGGTGACTGCGAATTATTTGGTTAACGCCGATGAGCTGCAGATTAAAATCGCCCAGGGCGCAAAGCCCGGGGAAGGCGGGCAATTGCCGGGTCATAAGGTCAGCGCGATTATCGCTAGGACACGCTATACCACTCCCGGGGTTACCCTTATCTCGCCTCCGCCGCACCACGATATTTATTCCATTGAGGACCTGGCGCAGTTGATATTTGATTTAAAAAACGCCAACCCCAAGGCGCGCATCAGCGTGAAGTTGGTATCTGAGATCGGGGTAGGCACCATTGCCGCAGGGGTTGCCAAGGGGCACGCCGATATGATCCTTATCTCCGGAGGGGACGGCGGTACGGGGGCATCGCCTCTTAGCTCCATCAGGCATGCCGGTCTTCCGTGGGAGCTGGGAATTTCCGAGACACACCAGACCCTGGTGCTGAACGATTTAAGGAGCAGGGTGCGTCTGCAAACCGACGGGCAGATGCGTACCGGCCGCGATGTCGCCATTGCGGCAATGCTGGGTGCGGAAGAATTCGGTTTTTCTACCGCGGTATTGATCACTCTCGGCTGTGTGATGCTGAGGCATTGTCATTTGAATAACTGTTCTCTCGGCATTGCCACTCAGGATGAGTTGTTATCATGCAGGTTCAGGGGTAAGCCGGAATACATTATTAATTATTTTACTTTTGTTGCGCGGGAGCTGCGCGAGATTATGAGTTTGCTGGGCATCAGGAAAGTGGATGATTTAATCGGTAGGACAGAGCTTCTGGAGATGAACGGGTCAATCCTGCCTCCTAAGGCGGCGGGCATAGACCTTTCCAGGGTACTTTATAAGCCGGCAACAGATAAGGGCGTTGGCGTCTATTGTCAGCATAAGCAGGACCACGGCATAGACGGGGTTTTAGATCTGGAACTTATTGAAGCCGTGCGCCCAGCGCTTGAGAAAAAAGAACCCCTGAAGCTGGAATTTCCCATACGCAATACCAACCGCACTACCGGTGCGATGCTAAGCGGTAAGGTGTGTTCTCTTTACGGAGAAGAGGGCCTTGCGCACGAGACCATCCACATTAAATTCAAAGGTACGGCAGGGCAGAGTTTTGGGGCGTTCCTCGCCAACGGTCTTACCTTTGAACTGGAAGGCATGGCTAACGATTATGTCGGCAAGGGCATATCCGGAGGCAAGGTCATCTTATATCCCGACAGCAAGATAAGCTATAATCCAGAGCACAATATTATTATAGGTAATACCGCTTTCTACGGCGCCATCCGCGGAGAGGCGTATATCCGCGGGGTGGCCGGCGAACGCTTCTGTATCCGTAACTCCGGTCTCTATGCGGTAGTTGAGGGGGTCGGTGATCACGGTTGTGAATACATGACCGGAGGCAGGGTAGCAGTGCTGGGCCAGACAGGCCGTAACTTCGCGGCAGGGATGTCCGGAGGAATTGCCTATGTCTATGCCCGGGATTTTAATTTCCGGCAGAGGTGTAACCTGGATATGGTAGTCTTGGAGGCCTTGAACGCCGAGGATGAAGGCGTTGTCCGCCAGCTGGTTTCGAATCACCTGCGGTATACAGGCAGCAAGACAGGCCGTCGCATCCTGGATAATTTCAGCAGCGATTCGAGGCATTTTATCAAGGTTATGCCGCTTGAATACAAACGCATTTTAGAAAACGCAAAGTTAGAAGAGAAGATGGGAGTCGGCGAGGTTTCCGATGGGTGATATTAAGGGTTTCCTGAAGGTAAAACGGGAAAAAGCGGTATACCGGCCGGTATGCGAGCGCAGGAGCGATTATTCCGAGGTAGGAATCTTAGCGTCCGGGCAACATTCCCGCCAACAGGCCTCCCGCTGCATGGATTGCGGCACCCCGTTTTGCCACTGGGGATGTCCTGTCGGAAACTATATCCCGGAATGGAATGACCTTGTCTTCAGAGGTCATTGGCGGAAGGCGCTGGAGATACTTGAGGCGACCAATAATCTTTCCGAGGTAACCGGCAGGGTCTGTCCTGCCCTTTGCGAATTTTCCTGCGTCTTAGGCATTAATGACGAGCCGGTAACCATCCGGGAGGATGAGCTGGCGATTATCGAGCATGGTTTTAGGCAGGGATGGATTAAGCCCAGGCCTCCCAGGAAGCGGAGCGGCAGGAATATTGCAGTTGTCGGTTCAGGGCCGGCAGGGCTTTCCTGCGCTGCCCAACTAAACAGGGCCGGTCATAAGGTTATAGTCTTTGAGCGCGATAACAAGCCGGGAGGAATCTTAAGGTATGGCATACCTGATTTTAAACTGGATAAGAAGATCCTGGACAGGCGCATTGCAATATGGAAGAAAGAGGGCGTGGAATTCGGCACCGGCATTGAGATAGGCAGGGATTATGCGGCCAGAGAGTTGCTCAGGGAATTTGACGCCGTCTGCCTTGCCGGCGGTTCGCGCGTACCCAGGGATTTAAACATAGAGGGCAGGGATTTAAAAGGGATCTATTTTGCCATGGACTACCTGGTGCAGTCTAACCGCAGGGTAGGCGGGGAATATATCCCGGGAGCGGACATTATCGATGCCCGCGGCAAAAGGGTAGTTGTTATTGGAGGAGGAGACACCGGTGCCGATTGCGTCGGTACTGCGCACCGGCAAGGGGCCTCCTGTATAATACAGATAGAGCTTATGCCGCAGCCGCCGGAATGCCGGCCAAAAGGACAGCCCTGGCCGCAATACCCGATGATCCTGAAGACATCCAGCAGCCATGAGGAGGGAGGGGAGCGCAGGTGGTCGGTCCTGACCAAAAAATTCACGGGGTATGGTGACGCCCTGAAAAAAATCTCCTGCGCGCAGGCGGGGTTTGAGAGGAATACATCCGGATGTAACGTCATAAACGAAATACCAGGCAGCGAATTTGAGATTGAGGCGGATATGGTAATCTTGGCTTTGGGTTTTCTGCATCCCCAGAGGCAGGGTTTAATCGAGGAGTTGGGTCTTAAGCTCGATGCCAGGGGCAATCTAAGCACCGGAGCGGATTTGATGACTTCTAAAAAAGGCATCTTCGCGGCAGGTGATATGCGCCGGGGGCAATCCTTGGTGGTTTGGGCAATATCCGAAGGAAGGCGCGCTGCGCATGAGATTGACAGTTATCTTATGGGCGAGAGCAGCCTGCCGGTGATATAAGCAGGTTCTGTTTCTGTTTTTTGGTTGACAGTTAAGCCAGATGTGTTATACTGCAACTGTTAGTTCAAGCGTGAACTAACAACAAACAACGGCGTTTAGAGAGTGAGGCATTATCGTCTCTAAACGCCGTTTTTATGGAAAATGGCCACTAAGTATATATTTATAACCGGAGGGGTAATCTCAAGCCTTGGCAAAGGCATTACCTCTGCCTCTATCGGTAAAATACTGGAGGCGCGGGGGCTAAGGGTGAGCCTGATGAAGTTTGACCCTTACCTTAATGTTGACCCCGGAACCATGAATCCCTACCAGCACGGGGAGGTTTATGTTACCGATGACGGCGCAGAGACAGACCTGGATCTCGGTCACTACGAGAGGTTTACCACTGCCAGAATGACCCGTTTTAACAACGTTACCACCGGCCAGGTATACAGCGCCGTGCTTTCACGAGAGAGGCGCGGGGATTATCTGGGAAAGACCATTCAGGTCATACCCCACATTACCAATGAGATTAAGGAAAGAATAAAGAAGGTCGCGGAGGTTTCCGCAGCCGACATCGTTATCGTAGAAATCGGAGGCACGGTAGGCGACATCGAGAGCCTGCCTTTCCTGGAGGCGGTGCGGCAGTTCGGCCTGGATGTCGGCAGGAACAACGTTCTTTATATGCACCTTACTCTGGTGCCGTATATCAAGTGTGCCGATGAGATAAAGACCAAGCCTACCCAGCACAGCGTGGGGACCTTGAGGGAAATCGGGATACAGCCCGATGTCCTGATCTGCCGCAGCGAGAAGCCCCTCTCCAATGAATTAAAGGAGAAGATCTCGCTTTTCTGCAGCGTGCAGAAAGAGGCGGTTATCGAGAACCGCGACGTAGAGTCTATCTATCAGATCCCAGCAGTATTCAAGAACCAGATCCTGGACGAGATAATACTGAGCCATTTTAAGCTCATCTGCAGGTTTTCCGACCTTAAGGATTGGGAGAAGGGCGTGGTGGACAAGATAATTTCACCGCGTTCAAGGGTCAAGATCGCAGTGGTGGGTAAATATACGGGCCTGCAGGATGCGTACAAATCTATCTATGAGGCATTGGTGCACGCGGGCATCGCCAACGACGCCAGGGTGGATATCGTTAAGGTGGATTCCGAGGATATTGAGAAATATGGAGCCGCAAAATTATTAAAAGAGGTGCGCGGTGTTCTTGTGCCAGGCGGATTTGGTTACCGCGGCATTGAAGGCAAGATACGGGCGATCAGATTCGCTAGGGAGAACAAGGTTCCTTTTCTGGGATTGTGTCTTGGGATGCAGTGCGCCGTAATAGAGTTTGCCAGGAATGTCTCCGGGCTCGGAGGGGCAAACTCCACCGAATTCAAGCCCAGGACGAGATACCCGGTAATCAGTCTTCTGGAGGAGCAAAAAGGTATCCGTGAGCTGGGAGGCACGATGCGGCTGGGCGTTTACCCCTGCAGGATAAAGAAGGGGACCCTGGCAGCCAAGCTTTACGGAAGGGCTTTGGTAGAGGAGCGGCACCGCCATCGCTACGAATTCAACAACAGGTATAAGAAAAAACTGGAGAATGGCGGGATGGTGTTTTGCGGAGTATATCCCAAGAAAGGACTGGTAGAGATTGTGGAATTTAAAAAACATCCTTTCTTCATCGCAGTGCAGTTCCATCCTGAGTTTAAATCCAAGCCTGACCGTTCACACCCCTTATTTAAGGGCTTTATCTCTGCAGCCCTCAACCTAAAATAACCGCATGAAGGCAGTATTAGTTTTGGAGGATGGGACTATATTCGCGGGGGAATCTTTCGGCGCCAGCGGAGAAAGCTGCGGTGAGGTTGTATTTAATACCGCGATGGCAGGCTACCAGGAGATTATTACCGACCCCTCTTACAAAGGCCAGATCGTAGTAATGACTTATCCCCTAATCGGCAATTACGGTATCAATAAGGAAGATAGCGAATCGCGCCGGCCGTTCCTGGAGGGATTTGTAGTAAAGGAATACAGCAAGATTGCCAGCAATTGGCGCTCTGATAAATCCCTGGCAGATTATTTCAAAGAGCATAACATTATCGGCATGGAAGGGGTTGATACCCGCGCGCTTACCCTTCATATCCGCCAGAAAGGCGAGATGCGCGCGGTCTTATCTACCGTGGAATCCGACGAGAGAAGATTAGTAGAGAAGGCCAGGGCATCGTTGGGGCTCATCGGGCAGGACCTTGTCAGGGGCGTTACCAGCGATAAAAAATACCGCTGGGAAAAGGCCAGCAAGCCAGGCTTTAAGGTGGTGGTATTGGACTGCGGGGTAAAATACAATATCTTGAGGCAGTTGTTGAAAAACGGCTGTGATGCAGCGGTAGTACCGGCGGATACCGCAGCGCCCGAGATTTTAAAGATGCGTCCCGATGGGGTATTGCTTTCTAACGGGCCCGGAGACCCTGCGGCCCTGCCTTATGTGATTAAGACAGCGCAGGGGCTAATCGGCAAGGTCCCGCTTTTCGGGATATGCCTGGGGCATCAGATACTGGGGCTGGCTATGGGCGGCAAGACCTATAAGCTTAAATTCGGGCATCACGGAGGCAACCACCCGGTTAAGGATTTGAAGAAAGACAAAGTGGCGATTACAGTCCAGAACCACGGTTTCTGCGTTGATATAAACTCACTCAATAAAAAAGACATTGAGATAACCCACGTTAATCTGAACGACCGGACCCTGGAGGGGATGCGCCATAAGAAGCTTCCCCTGTTCTCGGTGCAGTTCCATCCGGAGTCCTCTCCCGGCCCGCACGACGCCGATTACCTCTTCGGGGATTTTGTAAAATTAATGGAGCAGTGGAGTGCCAAAAAGAAAAGACATTAAAAAGATTCTTATCATCGGTTCAGGACCTATCGTAATCAGCCAGGCATGCGAGTTTGACTATTCGGGAACCCAGGCCTGCAAGGTATTAAAACAGGAAGGCTATCACGTGGTGCTGGTGAATTCTAACCCCGCTACCATTATGACGGACCCCCAGATTGCAGATAGCACCTATGTGGAGCCTATTACCTGTGAGGTCATAGAGAAGGTTATCGCCAAAGAAAGGCCGGATGCGCTCCTTCCTACGCTCGGGGGTCAGACCGCGCTTAATACTGCGGTGGACCTTGCCGAGGCCGGGGTATTAAAAAAATACAAGGTCAGGACCATCGGCGCAGACATAAAGGCCATCAAGAAAGGGGAAGACCGCCAGCTATTTAAGGAGGCAATGCAGAAGATAGGACTGGATCTTCCGCGCAGCGCCAGGGCCTACAGTATGCCGGAGGCAATCGAGCGCGTGAAGGAGATAGGTTTTCCGGTGATCATACGCCCGAGTTTTACCCTTGGCGGAACCGGCGGAAGCATTGCTTATAACATCGAAGAATTCAGGGAGCTGGCTAAGCACGGGCTGGATTCCAGCATGGTAAGCGAGATACTCATTGAAGAATCGGTAGTAGGCTGGAAGGAGTTTGAGCTGGAGGTAATGCGGGACTTAAAAGACAACGTGGTGATTATATGCTCTATCGAAAACCTTGACCCAATGGGCATACATACCGGAGACAGCATTACAGTTGCCCCTATCCAGACCCTGACGGATAAGGAGTATCAGAGGATGCGTGACGCGGCAGTTGCCTGTATCCGCGAAATCGGAGTAGAGACAGGCGGTTCTAATATCCAGTTTGCGGTAAACCCTAAAAACGGCAGGATGGTAATTATTGAGATGAACCCCCGGGTATCGCGCAGTTCTGCCCTCGCCTCCAAGGCCACGGGTTTTCCTATTGCCAAGATTGCCGCTAAGCTTGCGGTAGGATATACCCTTGACGAGATCCCGAACGACATTACCAAGGAAACCCCCGCTTGTTTCGAGCCGGCGATTGATTACTGCGTAGTAAAAATACCGCGTTTTACATTCGAAAAATTCCCTTCCGCGGATCCCGCGCTTTCGGTCTCCATGAAATCGGTAGGCGAGGTAATGGCGATCGGCAGGACGTTCAAGGAAGCGCTGCAGAAGGGCTTGAGATCTCTGGAGATAAAAAAGTCCGGCCTGGAATCTCTTTTGTCCCCCGGGCCCGGTCGCATAAATCCGGATGCCGGGATTATGGAGAGGATTGAGCGGAAGTTGCGTATCCCAAATGCCGAACGCATCTTTTATCTAGGGGATGCATTCCGCGCCGGCATGGGGCTGGAGGAGATTCAGGGGCTTACCGGTATCGACCCGTGGTTTTTGCATAACATCGAGGAGATAATCAGGATGGAAGGGGACATCATCAAATCCAGAGGCGATCTTAGCGATAGGCTTTTTATTGCCGCCAAAGAGGCCGGGTTTAGCGACGCGCAGCTTGCCAGGCTCCTTGGCCAGAGCGAGGAAAATGTTTATCGCCGGCGCCAGGGCCTTAATCTCTTCCCGCTGTTTAAATTAGTGGATACCTGTGCCGCCGAGTTCGAGGCCTTCACCCCTTATTATTATTCCACCTACGAGAGGTAATTAGGGACGGTTCTTGGGGTGAAGCTAACCTGTCCCCCGTTAGGGGACACTTTACGATTGACTCCAGAACCGTCCCCGTATATAATGAGATAAAAACTGGAAGGAGACGAGATGGTAGAAAGGACAGAATTTAAAGGAAAGCCCGTACTTATTCTCAGGCGCGACGCAGAAGATAAGTATCCATTTTCTTTCGGAGTATCAAAGGCTAAACTGATTCTGGAGAATATTGACGAGATTAAAAAGTTTGTCGAAGATAACAGCGTTACGGGCTGACGTTTTTAGGAAAATCCTGCCTTAGAGTTGTCGAAAAAAACCCGCTTTGCTGAACTCAAAGAGATATTTAACACCCTGCACGGCCCCCGCGGTTGTCTTTGGGACAGGCAGCAGACCCACGCCAGCCTTGTCCCTCATCTTAGGGAAGAGGTGAGAGAGTTTGTCTCTGCCGTCCGGGAAGGAGATAACCAAAAGATGTGCGAGGAGCTCGGGGACCTCTTGCTTTTGGTGATGTTTAATGCCCAGATCGCCAGGCGCCGTAAAGGGTTTGATATCGAGGATGTCATCTCGGGGCTTATCAGTAAGCTTAAGAGGCGCCATCCGCACGTCTTCGGCAATCTCAAGGTAAAATCTGCCCGTCAGATCATCCGCAACTGGAATAAGATAAAGTCAACGGAGAAAAAATGGAAGCGACCGTAAAATTCCTGGGAGGGGTACGCACCGTTACCGGCTCAAGCCATTTGGTTTCAACCGGAAAATCACAGGTGCTTCTTGACGCCGGATTGTTCCAGGGGCATCGCCAGCAATTCTATGAAGTCAACACCACCTTTCACTATAACCCCCGCAAGCTCGATGCCCTGGTTCTTTCGCACGCCCATCTCGACCATTGCGGTAATATCCCGACGCTCTTAAAGATCGGTATGCGTTGCAAAATCTACGCTACCTCCGCTACCAAGGATTTATGCGAGTTGATGCTGGAGGATTCAGGAAAGATTCAGGAAGAGGACATAGAATATATCAATAAGATCAATAAAAGGCTGGGGTTGCCTTTTTTGCGCAAGCCGCTTTATACGCGGGCTGAGGCGCGACGTGCCATCAAGAAGTTCCACTCCCTGGCTTACGGCCAGAGGTTCCGTCTTTCTAAAGATATCTCTGTCACTCTCCATGACGCCGGGCACATCCTGGGTTCGAGCATTATTGTTCTGGACATCAAGCTCAATCAGGGGGATATCCGCCTGGGTTATGCTGTGGACCTCGGCAGGGAGGACCTTCCTATTATTGAGGACCCGGTTATCCCCGAAGGTCTGGATTACCTTATCTTGGAGAGTACCTACGGCGGCAGGGTACACGCGCCTATTGAGGAAGCGAAGACAAAGTTGCAGGAAGTGGTCAAACGTACCCTCCAGCGCCAAGGGAAGGTTATCATCCCTTCGTTTACCCTTGAACGTACCCAGGAGGTAGTTTATTTTCTAAACGAACTCTTAAAAGAAAAGGCCATTCCGGCCGTGCCTGTATATGTTGACAGCCCGCTGGCAACGGACATAACCGACACCTTCAAATACCACAGCTCATATTTTAACCAGGAGGCCCGCCTGGCATCTGCCGGAGGAAAGAGCCCTTTTGATTTCATCAATCTTACGTACATCCGCGACCAGCGACAGTCAAAGTCCCTTAATCACGACCATCGACCCATGATTATCATCGCCGGTTCGGGGATGTGCGAGTCCGGACGTATCCTGCATCACCTCAAGAACAATATCGAAGACTCCCGCAATACCGTGCTGGTTGTAGGATATATGGCAAAGGATACCCTTGGAAGGAGAATAGTGGAGAGGAGCCGTTATGTGCGTATCTTCGGCGCAGAATATGAGTTGAATGCCGAGGTAGCGGTTATCAACGCCCTTTCCGGGCACGCCGATAAAAACGAACTGTTAGATTTTGTCAAGCGTTCCCTGCCGTTGAAGCGCATCTTTCTGGTGCACGGAGACGAAGACCAGAGCCGTAAACTCGGGGATACATTGAGCGATTGCGGCTTAAACGTCCACCTTCCTCTTAAAGACGAAGAGGTTGCCCTTTAGTCCTTATTATTAGATAGGGACGGTTCTCGTGTCGTTGGCAACTTGTCCCTTTTAAGGGGACAGGTTAGCTTTGGCTTCAGAACCGTCCCAAAATAGTAACATCACCGTCCCTAAATAGCTTGATTAGTGCGCTCGGGTGTGTTAATATAATCGCGCTTTGAAAGTTTGGCGCGTGTCTTTAAGATAAGGCAAGGTGTGTTCTGTCTCTATGTTAACACCCAACGCTAAGTGGAGTTGCGTTGGCGTTTTTTCTCTAGAAAAGGAGGTTTTAAGATGATAGGAGGTTTTTCCACACCCAAAAAGGATAAGATGGTCAAGGCCAGCGGCGGCCAGGAGGTCCGGGCCGGGCAGATCTTAGCCCGCCGCATGAATACCTACCGGGCAGGGAAGAATGTGAAGGGTATCGCGACATTGCAGGCCCTTTGCGACGGCAAGGTATATTTTACCAAAAAAAAGACACCCCATGGCAGGCCACGCACCTTTATTAACGTCATGCCGCAAGAGAAAAAAGCCACCCGTAAATCCTCACAGTAAAGATGCCGGGGAGACCAACGGATAAAGCCGTAGAGCCGGCAGCGCGTTACTCTTCTGTTAAGTATATCCTCGCGATTGTAAATATCGCATACCTGCTGCTGTTATTGTTGGCATTTCTGGCTTCGGGGGCCCACCTAAAATTATCGTCGCTGACAGGGGCGATCTTCGCAAACAAAACCCTCGCCCTGCTATTATACTTATCAGTATTGCTGGCAGGTTATTCTATCTTGGAGATCCCGCTTAATTTTTACCGTTCATACCTGCTTGAGCGCCGTTTCGGATTATCAAACCAGAAGATAAAAAGCTGGGTTGCGGAGCAGTTGAAGGCAGGGGTCCTATCATACATCGCCAGCGCAATTGCCTTCGGGTTTTTATATTATTTTTTACGGAGATACCCCCTGCATTGGTGGATTATAGTAGCCTTGCTGTGGCTATTTTTTAATCTACTCCTGGCAAGGATCTTCCCGCTGGTGATACTGCCGCTGTTTTTTAAATACCGCCGCCTGGACCGGGAAGACTTAAGAGGGCGCATTATCAAGCTCGCCGGCAAGATGCGGGTTCCTATCCTGGATGTCTTTGAGATAGATTTCAGCAAAAAGACTAACAAGAGCAATGCCGCCTTTATCGGATGGGGGAAGAGCCGCAGGGTGATACTTACAGATACCTTGAGTGGAAATTATAGCGATGACGAGATCGAGGCAATCCTGGCCCACGAATTCGCGCATTATAAATTAATGCATCTGATAAAATTGACTGCCCTTAATTTCCTCGGTACGATTACGACATTCTATCTTATCTTTAAAACCGGCGGGTATTTAGCGGGTTTCTTCGGCGTCAGGTCACTATCGGATATCGCAAGTCTTGCCGTCATCATATTTTATCTGGTTGCCTTTGACATCGTTACCAGGCCGTTGCATAACTATTTCAGCCGCAGGATGGAGAAGAATGCAGATATGCTGGCGCTTAAGATTACCCGCGGCAAAGACGCATTCATCTCAATGATGGATAAGCTCGCCTCGCAGAATCTGGCGGACAGAGATCCACGGAGATGGATTAAATTTTTCTTCTTTGACCACCCTTCGATTGCGGAACGCATTGAATTAGCCAGAACCTTTAAATAAGACAGCAGGGATTATATGGAGATACGCAAGAGCAGGTCATTAAGAGGTATTGAAGAGAGGATGGAAGGGCTCCAGAGCGGTTCCTTGAGATACCGGGTATTGGAGAGCGCCAAGGACTTTAAGACTTCCTGGATAGAGCTTGGCCGGGCACTCTACACCGTTTATAAAGACAGGCATTACAAGGAATGGGGCTATGGTAGTTTCGATGTCTATGTTGCGCGCGAGCTCGGCATACGCAAGCAGACTGCCATGAAGCTCTTGCGCTCCTATTATTTTCTGGAGAAGGAAGAGCCCGCTTATCTTAAGGAGGATTATGTCGCATCGGCAGATGCCGCAACCATCCCCAACTATGAGGCCGTGGATGTCTTAAGGCTTGCCAGGAATAAAAAGAACCTTGGCGGCGAGGACTACCTGAGATTCAAAAAGGAAATTTTTGAAAAAGGCAAAGATTATCGTCAGGCGAGAAAAGACCTTACCGCCTTGATACGGCAGAGAGATGAGCTGGAACCGCAAGAGGCTTATCAAAAGAAGAAAACAGCGACCGTAAAGAGGTTCTTAGGCACTCTCAAGTCCCTGCAGCGTGAAATGGAAACCTCCAAGCTCTTACCAGCTCCCCTTATCCAGGAAGCCCGCGAGCTAATTCAAAAACTCCAAGAGCAGATTGATTAATTCTCCAGAAATTCCAGGGTGATTTTTGCCGCGCGTCTGGCAGCGCCTTTTTCTCCGAGGAGATCAATGACGCCGAGAAGCTCATCGTGCAGTTTCTTCAGTTTTTCGGTGTTTTCCAGGAGGGCAATGGTTTCCCAGGCTATTCTTTGAGGGGTAGCTTTGGATTGTATGAATTCCCGCACAATCCCTTTTCCCGCCACAATATTGGCCATGGAGATGTAAGGTACTTTTACCTGCGGCAGATAGAGTAGATAGCTTAGCCAGTTCATTCTATAGACGGTGGCAAACGGCACAGCCAGTATTGCCGCTTCCAGGGTTGCAGTTCCAGAGCATACCAGAGCGAAGTCTGCCGCATTAAGGCAATCGTAGGTTTTCCCTTCCGTTATCCTGAATTCCAACTTAATGTTTTTTGTCTTGTTACGGTAGATGCCCCAGTCAAGCTGCGGGGCCTTGGCTATTACGTACTGGATATCGGGGAACCTTTTTTTTATCAGCATACCGGCCTTTAGCATTACCGGGAGAATCTTGTCCACTTCCTGCTGGCGGGAACCTGGCAGGAGCGCGATGGTGCGCCGGGACTCATTTAGATTAATACTGGATAAGAACTCCTTCCCGGAGAGCGAAGGCCTTACGCTGTCCAGGAGCGGCTGACCTGCAAATTCCGCATCTATGCCGCGGCTGCGGTAGAACTCTTTCTCGAATTTAAAGAGCACCACCATTTTGGAGACGTATCTTCTGATAGTTTTTATCCTTCCCTGTCGTGACGCCCAGACCTGGGGGCTGACGTAGTAGATAACCGGTATCTTTTTATTGATAGTTTTGGCGAGCCTGAGGTTAAAACCCGAGAAATCCACTAGTATTATGGCATCTGGGTTTTGAACATCAATTTCTTTGAGGATGAGTTTTTTTAAGCAGATAAAATTCGGAAGTTTTTTCAGTGCGTCAAACAACCCAAAAACCGCCAACCCCTTGATGTCGTAAAATAGCGAGACCCCTGCATCGGCGAGGAGCGGGCCTCCCACGCCTGAAATTTTTATCCCGGGGTTCAGTTCTTTAATGCAGCGGGCAAGCCCTGCGGCATGCAATTCTCCGGAAGGTTCCCCGCAGACAATAAAGAGGTGTTTTATCGCCATATCATATGCTGGATTCTCAGGGCTACTTCCAGCGCCTGGCGCGCTACCTCGCCTGATACAAGCGGTGGACGGCGATTGATGACGCAGTCTAGAAAAGAGGCCAGTTCCTTTTTGAGGGGTTGTTCTTTTTCAATGGGGAGGGATTTCTTGTCAATGCCCAGAGGCGTTTTGTGGTAGATAAAGGCTTCTTCCTTTCTGTAGTCAAGCGAGATGTAGGAGCTCTTTAAGAAGATGCGGATCTTGCGCATGGCTTCATCCGATATGCGGCTGGCGGTAAGGTTGGCAACGCAGCCGTTTTTAAAGGTAAGCCTGGCATTGGCGATGTCTTCCATCGGGGTGAGCACCGGCACTCCCACGGCCTCTATTTTCTTGAGCGGGGAATTTACCAAGCCCAGGATAATATCGATATCGTGTATCATCAGGTCCAGCACTACTCCGATATCCAGGGAGCGGTTTGGGAAGGGGCTTAAGCGGTGGCATTCAATAAAACGCGGGTCGCGGATTAATTCTTTGGTAACGGAAAATGCGGAGTTAAACCTTTCTATATGGCCGACCTGTAAGGTGAGTTTTTTGTTTCTCGCCAGCCGGATAAGGTGATTTGCCTCTTTCGTAGTGGTAGTGAATGGTTTCTCGACCAGCGTGGCAGTGCCGTTTAGCAGGAAATCGCGGGCAATCCGGTAATGCATCCTGGTGGGGGTAACGATGCTGACGGCATCCACTCTTCTGAAGAGCTCGCGATAGTCGGTATAACCGGCTATCCCAAGTTCCCGGCTTAAGCCTTCCAGCCGGGTCTTATCTATATCGCAGAGCGCTTGGAGGGAGCAGCTTTCAATCTCTTGGTAAAGGCGGGCATGCCTTTCTCCCAGGTGGCCGACTCCGATAACCCCGACCTTCAGCTTTTCCATAGTAAAAATCATAGCAGACTACCTAAGTGCTTGCAACTAAAATCTTATACGCCAGATGATTTAGCAATAATTTTATAGTTACTTCACGTTTTTGTACCAACGGCAGGCAAGGCTCTCTGCCAAAACAATTAACTGTTTGATCCCCAGCCGATTACAGTAAAGATTTTATACCTTCGCTTCCGGCACGAAAATTTTTGGCAGATGCCTGCAAGGGGTTACGGCGAGTTGGAGTATGTTTAATCCGCGTTAGCCTTTACGGAAGCGAGCCGTAAACCGAAGCAGACGGCAAAAACTTTCTCCGAGCGACGTCCGCCAAGGCACTTTGGCGGACGAGCGGTGCGATGAAAAGGCAACCCGAGCCAGGAAACGCTGGCAGCCAAGGCCTAAAGGCATAACTCAATTTCGCGCTCGACAAAATAACCTCGCTATGGTAAGATATCGGCTATGCGAGATTATCTGAAGCTGTTCAGGTTCGTAAAGCCTTATCTGCATCTTTTCGGATTCGCCTCCATCTGCATGGCATTTTCCGCCTTGTTTGACGGCGTATCGCTGGCAATGATTGTGCCGTTGGCAGATAAGGTCCTTACCAACAAGAAGATAATCGTACCCGCCAAGCTTCCTTCTCTGCTGAGCGGGCTGATAGATAAGATTAATGCTACCCCCCCGGCCATACTACTGAATTATATGGCAGTTGCGGTGATAGCCTTATTCATTCTTAAAGGGATTTTCGGTTTTTTACAGAGTTATCTCATGTCCGACATCGGCCAGCGCGTGGTAAGGGATATCAAGTCCCACCTTTACGAAAAAATCCAGTCTTTATCACTGGATTACTTCAGCCATAAGCGCGCCGGGGAGTTGATTTCTCGCATTACCAATGACGTTAAACTTGTTGAGAATGCCGTTTCCTACGGCTCCACCGACCTTATCTACCAGGGGCTGCAGGTAGTCCTCTTTACTTTCCTGATATTCTTCATCCACCCCCGTCTTGCGCTTATTGCCCTGGTGCTTCTGCCTTTGATAAGCCTGCCGATTGTCAAGGTCGGAAAGGTATTAAGAAAACTCTCCCATCGCAGCCAGGAGAAGATGGCGGACCTGAATTCATTGCTGCAAGAGACAATCCTGGGCGTACGCATCGTGCGCGCTTTTAATATGGAAGATTACGAGGTCGAAAAATTCAACACCGTAAACCAGGGGTATTACAGGATCTGCATGAAGTCCATCAAGCGCCTGCTGCTGTTGGCGCCGGGCACGGAAATCATTGGCGTTATTGCCGGCGTATTCGTTTTTTTCTGGGCAGGACGCGATGTGATTGCCGGAAAGCTGTCTTTTGGGGTATTCGGCCTGTTTTTAGGCTCGCTTCTGTCCATGGTGCGGCCTTTCAAGAAACTCAGCCAGGTGAATGCCCTTAATGAACAGGCGGCTGCCGCCAGTAACCGTATCTACGACGTCTTGGATGCCGCCCCTAGCGTTGTGGATAAGCCCGCTGCTTCAAGTTTGAGCGGTTTAAATAAAAATATCGTATTTGAGGGGGTTTGGTTCAGTTATAACCATCATGATGTGCTCAGGGACATAAGCCTCGAGGTTAAAAAAGGCGAGGTGTTGGCAATTGTGGGTCCCAGCGGAGCCGGGAAATCCACGCTTGTTGACCTTATACCGCGTTTTTACGACCCTAAAAAAGGCAGGATTATGATTGACGGGGTAGATATCCGTGATTTTAGCCTGAGTTCGCTACGGGACCAGATCGGCATCGTAACCCAGGAGACCATTCTTTTTAACGATAGCATCCGTTCTAATATAGCCTACGGCAGACCCGACACTTCTTTAAGCGAGATTGAAAAGGCCGCCAGCCAGGCCCATGCCCACGATTTTATCAGCCGTCTAAGTGCCGGTTACGATACCGTGATAGGCGACCGCGGCATGAAGCTTTCGGGAGGCGAGCGCCAGCGTATTGCCATTGCGCGCGCCCTCCTGAAAAACCCCCCGATACTTATATTGGATGAAGCTACCTCTCAATTGGATACGGAGTCGGAACGCATTGTCCAGGGGGCAATAGATAAGCTGATCCAGGGCCGTACAGTGCTTATAGTCGCCCACCGTCTTTCTACGGTGCACAACGCCCATAAAATAATCGTATTGGATAAAGGTGTCCTGATGGAGCAGGGGGCGCACAAGGAGTTGTTGGAGAAAAACGGCCTTTATAGCCGGCTTTATCAGGTTCAATCCATGAAAAAATGATTAAAAACGCCAAATCCAGCTCTTTCCTTCCGGTAAACCCGTCAATATACTTAAAAATATCCCGATAAATCGAAATTTATTATTGCATTGTATTAAATTTATGGTATAGTAGAAACTTATCTTATCTAACCGCATAATGAAAGGGGGAGGTTAATTGTCTCTAGAGCTAATAAAGCAATTTTTAGAAGCAGGGGTACATTTCGGCCATAAGACGTCGCGCTGGAACCCCAAGATGCAGAAGTTTATCTTCGGCAAAAGGAGCGGCATCTATATCATTGATTTGGAGAAGACCGCCTTGGCCCTGGAGAAGGCCAGGGAATTCGTGCGTGAGATTACTGCCAGGGGGGATTCGGTACTTTTTGTCGGCACCAAGAAGCAGGCCCAGGGCGTGGTCTACGAAGAAGCACTGCGCTGCGGGATGTATTATGTTACCGAGCGCTGGCCGGGCGGGCTCCTGACTAATTTTTCGACCATCAAGAAGAGAATAGCGCGCTTGAAGGAAATTGAAAGGATGCAGGAGGACGGGACCTTCCAGAAGCTCACCAAAAAGGAGGTCGCGCGCCTGGAAAAGGAACTTGCGAAACTCAAGAGAAACTTCGGCGGCATCGTGCAGATGGAGGGGATGCCGGCAGCGGTATTTATCGTGGATACCAAGAAGGAAGCCACGGCAGTAGATGAGGCCAGGCGGCTGGGCGTGCCGATTATCGGAATCATTGATACCAACGGTAACCCCGATATTATCGATTATCCGATAGCTGGCAATGACGATGCCACTAAGTCCGTGCGCCTGATTACCAGCCTTATCGCAGATACAGTAATCGAAGGCAGGAAGAAATTCCTCTCTTACCTCTCGGAAAGCGGGGTTGCCCTTAAGCCCAAGGAAGAAGAGGATATGACAATACTGCCGCAAGAGGAAGCTAAAACCGAAGAGGCAGAGGGGACTGTTGAGAAGGAAACGGAACCAGAAGGTGAAGGCCCCAAACACCCCAGGAAGAAGGCCCACCCGAAACACGCTACGGAATAATTTAAATCCGCAACAAGAGAAAGCCGAGGTTTAAAAATGGCAATATCGTTGGAATTGATTAAGGAATTAAGAAGCATGACCGCCGCCAGTATCGCAAATTGTAAAAAGGCCTTGGAGGAAGCCAAGGGCGACATTCAGAAGGCGGTAGGGCTCCTGCGCAAGCGCGGCCTGGAGATTGCCGCTAACAAGCAGGGTAGGATAGCCAAGGAAGGCAGGATTGAGTCCTATGTGCATACCGGCAATAAAATAGGCGTTTTAGTGGAACTAAACTGCGAAACTGATTTTGTCGCCAAGAGCAGCGAGTTTTCCCAGTTTGCCAAAGACATTGCCATGCAGGTTGTGGCCTCCAGCCCTACATATGTCAACAGAGAGGACGTGCCTGCCGATATCATAAAGCACGAATCCGATAAGGAGCTTTTTTATAAGAATAATTGCCTGATGGAGCAGCCCTTTATAAAAGACATGAGCATTACCATCAAGGATTACCTGGGAAGTATTGTTGCCAAATTCAGCGAGAATATCGCGGTGCGCAGGTTTGTGCGCTATAGATTGGGAGAATGAAGCCTAAGGCGGTTTATCAGAGGATAGTCTTAAAGTTAAGCGGCGAGGCCCTGCAGGGGAAGAAATCGCACGGGATAGACCATGTGGTTTTGTCGGTGCTGGCACGCCAGATTAAAGAAATCAGGTTTCTCGGCGTGGATGTAGCAGTGGTTTTAGGCGCGGGCAATATATTGCGCGGCCAGGAAAATATTGATTCCCACGGTTTGGACCTGGACCGCTCGGTAGCGGATTACATGGGGATGCTGGCTACGGTAATAAACGGCCTGGCGCTTCAGGATGCCCTTGAAAAACACGGTATGCCTACCCGCGTGATGACTGCTATTGAAATGGAGAGGATAGCCGAGCCCTATATCCGCAGGCGCGCTATCCGCCATCTCGAAAAAGGGAGGGTCCTGATATTTGTTGCCGGTACGGGAAACCCCTATTTTACCACCGATACCGCAGCAGCGCTCAGGGCGATGGAAATCAGCGCAGACGCAATACTCAAGGCCACCAAGGTTGACGGCATATATTCCGCCGACCCGTTTAAAGTCAAGGACGCCAGGATGTTTACACGGGTCAAATACATTGATGTGGTGAAGAAGGGGCTAAAGGTAATGGATGCTACGGCAGTAACGCTGTGCATGGATAAGAAGATACCCATTATCGTCTTCAATATTAACCGGGAAGGCAATATCAAACGCGTCGTATTAGGTGAAAAGGTAGGCACGGTAGTAAATTAAACATTGAAGGAGGCTTGATATGACCGTTAAAGAGGTATTGCATGGCGGCGAAGAAAAGATGAAAAAGGCGCTGGAGTCGGTAACCAGGGAGTGCTCGGAAGTAAGGACCGGCAGGGCCAGCCCCAGCCTGGTAGAAGGGCTGCACATCGATTATTACGGAACAATGACGCTGGTAAAACAATTGGCTTCCATATCCGTTCCCGATACGCACCTTATTTTAATCCAGCCCTGGGATGCGAGCGTTATCCCGGAAATAGAAAAGGCAATTATGAAGTCCAATCTTGGCATTACTCCTTCTAACGACGGTAAGTTGGTCAGGCTGGCGGTGCCTCCTCTCTCCAAAGAGAGGCGCCAGGAATTAGTGAAGGTGGTACATAAGATGGCGGAGGACGGCAGGATATCGCTGCGCACCATAAGAAGGGATTCTAAAGAGACCCTGGAGAAACTAGAAAAGGATAAAGGGATTTCAGAGGATGATAAGTTTCGCGGAGTTGACGAACTGCAGAAGATGGTAGACCGCTATATCGCTAAGGTCGACGAGCTCCTGAAGAACAAAGAGAAAGAAATACTGGAGTTTTAATTTAGATTCGGGCCACTAGCTCATCTGGTAGAGCACCACCCTTTTAAGGTGGGTGTGCCGCGTTCGAGTCGCGGGTGGCTCACTGAATTATTTCCCAAAACGAGAACGCCAAGAGGGTGCGGGGGAAGCGATTCCCGCCGCGCTTTCGGGGTAACAGCGAGGCGAAGACGAGCGCCATAGGGGCAGAGCCCCTTTGGGGAGCGAAGCGACGCGTTCGAGTCGCGGGTGGCTCACTGAACTATTTTAATATTCTGCCTCTTTAAAGGGCGGATGGCGGAATTGGCAGACGCGATAGCCTTAGGAGCTATTGGGGTAACCCTTGGAGGTTCAAATCCTCTTCCGCCCATTAAAAGAAATAAACATCAGCGAACGATTCGGTATGCGGCGCTTATTGGGTTACGCCGGCAGGCCGTTAGATATTGCGGGAGTAGCTCAGCTGGCTAGAGCGCAACCTTGCCAAGGTTGATGTCGCGGGTTCAAATCCCGTCTCCCGCTCCAGATTTTAGAGAATATAGGGATTTGAACAAAAGAGGAGTTTGAGGGGAAAAGATGATTTTCCCCTCAAGAATAACATCTGTGTTAAAGCTGCGGGGTGACAGGAAGGAGTGAAACGACTGACGTCATAAGGGGCAGGGAGCCCCTATGACGGGTTCAAATCCCGTCTCCCGCTCCAGCACAAAATAATAAAAACCTTACCCTAAAAAGCCACGAGAAAAGGAGAACCGGTTATGAAAATCACGGATTTTTTATCAATCAAGGCGATCAGCACGGATTTAAAATCCACGAAGAAAGAAGACGTAATGAAGGAGCTCGTAGATGTGCTTATAAACGCGGGTGAGGTAGAGAAGGATAGGCGTTCGAGGCTTATCGACTCTCTGATGACAAGAGAGTCTTTAGGCTCTACCGCTATCGGGCAGGGGGTAGCTATACCGCATGCCAAGTCCGAACACATCAAGAAGCTGGTCGCGGCCTTCGGGTTATCCAAGAACGGCGTGGATTTTGATTCCCTTGACGGCGAAATGGTCTACATTTTCTTCTTGCTATTGGCGCCCCAGGATTCCGCCGGTCCGCACCTTAAGGCCCTGGCGCGCATATCACGGCTGTTAAAAGACAAATATTTCCGCGACAGCCTCAAGTCCTCGGCTGATGCCAATGCGGTAATAAAAATTATTACTCAGGAAGATGAAAAAAAGATTTAAGCTAAAGGACAACCTGTTGCGTTTTAGGGGTTTTTTCAAGTGGCTTTCCCCGGGGATGGGCATAAAACGCTGGATAGGCCTCGGCAGCTTCGGCGTTATCCTGATTGTAATCGGGTCCGGAAATCTGAATACCCAGGAATACTGGGTGGTCAAGGCCCTTTATGCGATAGTATTAATCTGCGGTATTATCATTTTAATCCTGGGCATTAAAAACCTGATGCGCTCTTTGGTGGCAGCCTTCATGCCTTCCAGGGATGCCCAGTTAGTGGATATCCTGTATCAAAGAAGACAACTGGGCAGGGGGCCGAAGGTTGTAGTGGTCGGAGGAGGCACTGGGCTATCGGTATTATTGAGCGGTATAAAGGAATATTCCTCTAATATCAGCGCAATCGTGACAGTTGCCGATGACGGCGGCTCCTCGGGGAGGCTTCGTGAACAGTTTGATATCTTGCCGCCGGGCGACATCCGCAACTGCCTGGTGGCCTTAGCGGATGCCCCTGCATTGATGCGCGACTTATTCCAGTTCCGCTTCGGCAAGGGGTCTGATTTATCGGGGCATAATTTTGGAAATCTTTTTATAACCGTGATGACCCAGTTGACCGGGGACTTTGAGAAGGCCATCCGCGAGACCAGCAAGGTATTAGCGCTCAAAGGGCAGGTGATCCCTTCTACCTTGGATAACGTAGTGTTGGTAGCGCACCATAAGGATGGCACTGTCACCGAAGGGGAAAACAAGATCCCCAGGGTGCACAAGGCTATCCAGAACGTGGTTTTAAAGCCGGCTTATCCGGCAGCCAACCCCGAGGCAATCCGGGCTATTGAGGAGGCAGAGGTTATCATCTTCGGGCCGGGCTCTCTATATACGAGTATCCTGCCCAACCTTTTAATCAAGGATATCTCTGAGGCGGTCGTCGCTTCTGCGGCCATCAAGATATACGTATGCAATATAATGACGCAGCCCGGGGAGACCGAAGGTTACCGGGTATCGGACCACATCCATACCTTTATCAACCATACGCACCACCGTATCTTTGAATATTGTATAGTCAACAACGTCGGGATACCGCGCGAGATTATGGAGCGTTATGCCCAGGAGGGATCTTATCCCGTAGTAAACGATGTAGATAACATAAAAAAGATGGGGTACCGGGTACTTGAAGATAACCTTGTGATTTCCGAGAATAACCTTATCAGGCATAACCCTGAAAAACTCGCCAGCATCATTTTTGGTTTTATAGAGGAGACCTAGGATTAGATGGGGTTGATTATAAAGAAGCTGACCATTAACAATAAGCAGGGCCTACATGCACGGCCGGCGGCCATCTTTGTGCAAACGGCCAATAAATTCAATTCTGCTGTTACCATCCGCCGCGGGAAGGAAGAGGTCAACGGCAAATCCATTATGGGGATCCTGATGCTTGGCGCGGAGCGAGGCGCAAGGATTACGCTGGAGATCGAAGGCAGCGACGCGGAGCTGGCGTTGGCAGAATTAGAGAAAATCCTGAATATCGAGGAATAGAGTAAAGCCATGATAAAGCTAAAAGGTATAGCCGCAGCAGGCGGCATCAGTATCGGCAAGGCCTTTAAGGTAGGCAAGGAAGAGCTCGATATACAGAAGCAGCCTATTACCGAAGCCGATATACCCCTTCAGATACAGCTTTTTGAGGAGGCGCTTATTCAGACACGCAAAGAAATCCTTGACCTCCAAAGGAGGATTGCCGGAGACCTCGGCCAGGAAGAAGCCGAGATCTTCGATGCACACCTTTTGGTTTTGGAGGATCGGGTCCTTATAGAAGAGGTTATCTCGCGGCTGAAAAAAGAACAGGTCTGCGTTGCTTATATATTCTCCGAGGTCCTTAAGAAGTATATCGATGTCTTCTCGCGGATTGAAGACGAATACTTGAAAGAGCGCATCTCGGACATTAACGACGTCGGAAAAAGGATCCTGAGGAATCTCCTGGGAAAGAAGAAGGCGGTCCTGGAGGATCTAAAGGAGAAGGTAGTTGTGGTAGCCCATGACCTTTCCCCTTCGGATACCGCCGCAATGCACAAGCGTAACGTCTCGGCATTCGTTACGGATATTGGAGGCAAGACCTCGCATACCGCCATCATGGCGAAGTCCCTGGAAATCCCGGCGGTCGTCGGTGCGGAAGGGGCCACCTCCGGGATCAAGGGCGGCGATACCCTTATCGTAGACGGCAGCACAGGTATAATTATTATCAATCCTGACGAAGAGACCCTTAATCTCTATGCCCAGGAACTGGAGAAATTAAAAGGGATATCTGCAGGGTTCTGGGCCGTAAAGGACCTGCCGGCGGTAACCAAGGACGGCAAGAAGATTGAGATATCCGCCAATATCGAGCTGCCGGATGAGGTCCCGGCAGTGCGGCTGCACGGAGGCCAGGGTATCGGTCTCTACCGTACAGAATATTTCTACATGAACCGCAAGGATCTGCCTACGGAAGAGGAACATTACCAGGCTTATAAGTATGTTGCCGAAGAGATGAAGCCTTATCCCGTAATTATCCGAACCCTCGATTTGGGGGGCGATAAGTTCCTGTCGCAGTTCGCCATCCCTAAGGAGATGCAGCCATTCCTGGGATGGCGCGCCATCCGTTTCTGCCTGGCGCGGCCCGATGTATTTAAGTTGCAGCTACGCGCGATACTCAGGGCTTCGGTGCACGGTAAATTGAAACTTATGTATCCGATGATCTCCGGTATTGACGAATTAAAACAGGCCAACGCCATCCTTAAACAAGCCAAGGAGGAATTATCCGCGGCAGGGGTACCTTTCGATAATAATATTGAGGTGGGGGCAATGATAGAGGTTCCTTCGGCTGCGATGACTGCAGACCTTTTGACCAGGGAGGCGAATTTTTTCAGCATCGGGACAAACGACCTTATCCAGTATTCCCTGGCGGTTGACCGCACCAATGAAAAGGTCGCTTATCTCTATGACCCCGCCCACCCGGCAGTTCTAAGAATGATTAAAAATGTCATTGATGCCGCGCACAACGGAGGCATATGGGTAGGGATGTGCGGAGAGATGGCGGGAGAGTCGGCATTTGCCCTGGTGCTTCTGGGCTTGGGGTTGGATGAGTTCAGTGTGCCGCCGTTACTCATACCGGAGATTAAGTACCTTATCCGTTCCGTCACTACGGAGGAGGCCAGGGATATTGCAAGCAAGGTTCTGACCCTCTCTACCGGCAAAGAGGTCGAGGAGTTCAGCCAGGAAAAACTACGCCAGATATTAAAAACATAATTAATAAAGGAGACAGATGAGAGCCCTAAGTTCTGCTACTATTAATAAACTTGATAAATCCGGGATGTTGGAATTGCTGTTGGATTTCCCGTTGCAGTTCGGCATCGCCCGCGAATTGGCATCCAAGACAGGTATCATTTTTAGTAAGAGGGATTTTAGCAGCATTGTTTTTGCCGGTTTAGGGGGTTCGGCAATCGGAGCTGACCTAGTGCGTTCCTATCTTTATTTTGAAAGCAACCTCCCCATGCAGGTGGTACGCGAATATGACCTGCCGGCTTATGTGGGGAGCTCTACCCTGGTCTTTATCTCTAGTTATTCCGGCAATACCGAAGAGACTCTCAGCGCCTATAGCCAAGCCAGAAAAAAAGGCTCCAGTATTATTGCCGTATCATCAAACGGCGCCTTAAAGGAGAATTGCCTGAGAGACGGCGTTACCTTTATTGAGATACCCAAGGGTTTGCCGCCGCGCTGTTCGCTGGGTTATCTAAGCATTATACCTTTGTGCCTGTTAGCGAAACTGGGTTTAATTAAAGATGCGTCTTCCTCGCTCGATAAGACAGTATCGGCGCTGGAGGACTTAAGGAGCCGCAAGCTTAATCCTGCCATCGGCGCAAAGGATAATATCGCTAAATATGTAGCCGGCAGGCTTGTTAACAAATTTCCTATTATTTATTCCGCCTCGGTTCACTTCGATACCGTAGCCACGCGCATGCGCTGCCAGCTTAATGAAAATTCCAAATCACTGGCCTCCAGCCACGTCTTCCCGGAGATGAACCATAATGAGATAGTGGGGTGGGAGCATCCCGCGAGGTTGTTTAAGAACCTGGCAGTGGTAATGCTCAGGGATAAGGGCGCGCATCCGAGGGTGAATAAAAGGATGGATATTACCAGGGAGATTATCTGCAAGGAGAACCCTGACATTATTGAGATTTATTCAGAGGGGGAAGATCTTCTTGCCCGGATTTTCTCTCTTATCTACATCGGGGATTTTGTTTCGTTCTACCTGGCGGTTCTCTACGGCATAGACCCTACGCCGGTGGAGCGGGTGACTTATTTAAAAAAGAAATTAGCCGAAGACTAAAAACGGATGAAGGCACTGATTCTGGCAGCCGGGTATGCTACGCGTTTATACCCCTTGACCAAGGAGTATCCCAAGCCGCTTCTTGCCGTCGCCGGCAGGCCGATCATTGATTATATTATCGATAAGCTCTCCGTGATAAGAGAGATTGACGAGATTATCGTTGTTACCAACAGCAAATTTATCGCCAAGTTCAAAAAGTGGTCAAAAACGGTTAGATGCGGCAAGCGCCTGAGCCTGGTTGACGATTTAACCAGAAGCCACAGCGACCGCCGCGGCGCAATCGGCGACATGCATTTTGCCATTGGCAAGAAGCGCCTGAAGAGCGACCTCTTGGTTATAGGCGGAGATAATCTTTTTGACGGGGGGATTAAGGATTTTCTTTCTTTTGCCGGGGGGAAACATCCCGCTCCGGTTATCGGCGCCTATGATATAAAAAGCAGGTTAAAGGCCGCCAGATACGGGGTAATAAAGGTCGGCGCCAGCGGCAGGGTTGTTGCTTTCCAGGAGAAACCCGCCAGCCCCAGATCGAGCCTGGTTGCGATGTGCCTCTATTATTTTCCGAAGGCAAAACTGGGCTTGGTAAAAGAGTATTTTGATTACAAAGGAGGCAAGAGCGATGCCACCGGATTTTATATCGACTGGCTGCGCCGCCGCGAAAAAGTCTATGCCTTCGTATTCCGGGGGCGGTGGTACGATATCGGACAGTATAAGTTTTATCAGGAAGCTAACAGGAAGTTTTTAAAGAAAGGGGAATCTGCATGACGACTCGAAAGCATTTTTTTACTTCCGAATCCGTAGGAGAGGGGCATCCCGATAAGGTTTGCGATCAGATATCCGATGCCGTGCTAGATGAGGTCTTAAGGCTTGACCCTTACGGCAGGGTTGCCTGCGAAACCTACGTTACGATGGGGCTTTTAATCGTAGGAGGCGAGATCACCACTACCGCCTATGTGGACGTGCATAATCTTACGCGTAATTTATTAAAAGACATAGGATATACCCATCCCAAATACGGGTTTGATTACCACACCTGCGCCATCATAAACACCATACACAGTCAGTCTCCCGATATCGCGCAGGGCGTAGACAAGGGGGGTGCGGGTGACCAGGGATTTATGGTGGGTTACGCCTGTCGCGAAACCCCGGAGTTGATGCCGTTGCCGATTATGCTCTCGCATAAATTGGTAAAACGTATTGCTGACGTCCGCCGCCAGGGTATCTTAAAATACCTGGGTCCGGACTGTAAGTCACAGGTGACGGTTGAGTATCACGATTCCCATCCGGTGAGGGTGGATTCCGTGGTCCTCGCCTGCCAGCACACCGAGGATGTCCTGGATTCCAGCAAGGAGAAGATCACCAGAAAGGCGCGACAAGAGATGATTGACGCCATTGCCAAGCCGGTTTTAAAGGGCTATATTGACAAGAACACCAACTATTACGTCAATGAAACCGGAAAATTCACGGTGGGCGGCCCGCAGTCCGATACCGGCATGACCGGCAGGAAAATAGTGGTAGATACTTATGGGGGGGTGGCTGCTCCGGGCGGTGGCGCGTTTTCCGGAAAAGACCCTACCAAGGTTGACCGTTCCGCTGCCTATATGTCCAGGTACATCGCCAAGAATATCGTTGCGGCCGGGCTTGCCGATAAGTGTTTAATCCATCTTGCTTATGTTATCGGCAGGGCCGATCCTCTGGCGATTATGGTTGAAACCTACGGCACCGGAAAGCTGCCGGAGGCCGCATTTGATAAGCTTATCCGCTCCAATTTTGAACTCACCCCGCGCGGGATGATTAAAGAGCTGGACCTCCTGCGTCCTATATATAGGAAGACCGCCTGTTACGGCCATTTCGGAAGAACCGAATCCGAATTCAGCTGGGAGAATACCGATAAGGCTGCGGCTTTGAAAAGGCAGGCAAAAAGACTATAGAAAGGTAAACTATGAAATACGACATCAAGGACATTAGTTTAGCGAAGAAAGGTTCATTAAGGATTGAATGGGCAAGGAATAACATGCCTGTCCTGGGTTTGGTGGCAGAGCGTTTTCGCAGGGAGCGCCCTTTGAAAGGGGTAAGTATTTCATGCTGCCTGCATGTTACTACCGAAACCGGGGTGCTTTCCGAGGTGCTTAAGGCCGGCGGGGCAGAGGTTACCCTGTGTGCCTCTAATCCTCTTTCCACGCAGGATGACGTTGCGTCATCGCTGGTAAAAAATCTGAGAATACCGGTGTTTGCCATCAAGGGCGAAAACACCAAAACTTACTACGGGCACATCGAATCGGCGTTGGCGGTTAAACCGGATATCACGATGGATGACGGCGCGGACCTGGTGAGTATCATCCACCGCCGCCAGCCCCAAGAGCACTCCAATATTATCGGAGGGACAGAAGAGACAACAACGGGGGTAATAAGGCTGCGCGCCCTGGCGCGCGAAGGTAAACTGCGTTATCCAATTATAGCGGTAAATGATGCTTCTACAAAACATCTGTTTGATAACCGCTACGGGACAGGGCAGTCTACGGTTGACGGTATCGTACGCGCCACCAACAAATTACTGGCCGGCTCCAACTTTGTGGTTTGCGGATATGGCTGGTGCGGCAAGGGAGTGGCGATGCGCGCCAGCGGCATGGGCGCAAATGTTATTGTAACGGAGGTTTCCCCCTTAAGAGGATTAGAGGCAGCGATGGATGGTTTCCGCGTAATGCCGATTGCCAAGGCCGCCCAAATCGGGGATATCTTTGTTACCACTACCGGAGATACAAGCGTCATCCGCGGAGAGCATTTCAAGGCTATGAAGGACGGCGCCATTGTGGCCAACTCCGGGCATTTCAATGTTGAATTGGATATCCCGGCCCTGGCAAGGATGTCCCGTGCCAAGAAACGCATCAGGGATTTCGTGGATGAATATATACTAAGAGACGGTCGCAGGATATATTGCCTGGGTGAAGGCCGACTCATTAACCTGGCTGCTGCCGAGGGTCACCCCGCCCAGGTTATGGATATGTCATTTGCCAATCAGGCATTAAGCGTAGAATATATCGTAAAGAACCATAAGAAATTGTCCAATGATGTTTACCGTGTTCCTCAGGAACTCGATGATAGAGTCGCATATTTAAAATTGAAATCACTTGGCATACGCATCGACGCCCTTACGAATGAACAAAAGAAGTATCTTGCCAGTTGGGAGCTAGGCACGTGAAAAGAATAGGGGTTCTGACATCAGGGGGAGATGCCGCCGGGATGAACGCTGCCCTGCGCAGCGCAGTGCGTTACGCCACCCATCATAAATTAGAGGTGATGGGTATATTCCGCGGATACTCCGGATTGATTAATGATGAGGTTATTGCGCTTAATCACCGTTCGGTTTCAAACATCATAAACCGCGGGGGGACGATCTTGAAGACCGCGCGTTGCCCGGAATTCCTCACCGAAGAAGGGCAGCGGCGCGCCGTGGAGACCATTAAGAAACACGGCATCGAAGGTTTGGTGTTGATGGGCGGTAACGGCACTTATCAGGGCGGCATTGCCCTGACCAGGATTTGGAAGATACCTTGCATCGGAGTGCCTTGTACCATTGATAATGATATTAACGGTACGGATTACACCATCGGAGCCGATACCGCCGTTAATACCGCCTTAGAGGCGATTGATAAGATAAGGGACACCGCCACTTCCATGGAGCGCATATTCGTGGTGGAGGTGATGGGGAGGGAGTCCGGTTTCATTGCCTTGCAGGTGGGGGTGGGCGGCGGCGCCGAGGATGTCCTGCTTCCTGAAAAGGACTTTAATTTCGAGAATATGTGCCACGAGATAGTAGAAGGCAATATGCGCGGCAAGATCAGCTGGATTATTATTGTTGCCGAGGGTAAGGCCAAGGCCGAGGATATCGCCGGAAAGATAACCGAGATGACAGACCTCGAGACCAGGGTGGTTGTCCTGGGGCATGTGCAGCGCGGAGGCTCCCCTACAGCTATTGACCGCATACTTGCTACGCGCCTGGGGGCCGAGGCGGTAGCTTTATTGATGAAAGGCGCAAGCGGCAAGGCAGCAGGGATAGTCTCTGGTCAGGTAAATGCCGTGGACCTGGAGTTTGCGGTAAGCAAGAGGGAGTTCAGGTACGACGCGCTTTATGAATTAATCAAGATACTTACTTGATTACTTAGGGAAGGAGAATTGTCATGGGAAGAAGGCCGTTGGATATTGACAGGTTGGTTTCGGAATTAGTGCTTGGCGACGACCTGGCAGTCAAGACCAGAATTGCCAAAAAGATTATCAACATAGCCTATAAAAAGGGTATTTACCCTTCCAGTATACACGAACTTTATACGGCGCGCGGAAAAGGCGAATTCAGCGGTTTTACCGTTCCGGCGATTAACCTTAGAACGCTTACCTATGATTTGGCGCGGGCGATATTCCGGGTCGCCAAGAAAAACAACTCCGGCGCATTTATCTTCGAAATAGCCAAGTCCGAAATGGGCTATACCGCTCAAGCCCCGGTAGAATTTGCGGCGGTAATCCTGGCAGCTGCGATAAAAGAGGGCTTCGGCGGAGCGGTCTTTATCCAGGGCGACCACTTTCAGGTCAACCTCAAGAAATTCAAAGATGACCCCAATAGGGAGATGGAGGGATTAAAGGCCCTGATCAGCGAAGCGATAGCCGCAGGTTTCTACAATATTGACATTGATTCCTCTACATTGGTAGATCTCTCAAAGACCGACATCAAAAAGCAACAGTTCAATAATTACGAGGCCTGCGCTAAGCTTACCCAATTTATCCGTCAGAACCAGCCGCGCGGAGTCGAGATATCGGTAGGCGGCGAGATAGGCGAGGTCGGCAGCAGGAATTCTACCCCCGAGGACCTGCGGGCATTTATGCAGGGTTACAGGGATAGATTGCGCAAAGGGCGCACCGGTTTAAGCAAGATAAGCATCCAGACCGGCACCTCCCACGGCGGAGTGGTTTTGCCTGACGGTAGCATCGCCCAGGTAAAATTAGACTTTGATACCTTAAAGAACCTCTCCAAGATTGCGCGCGATGAATTCGGGATGGCAGGCGCAGTGCAGCACGGAGCCTCGACTCTTCCGCAGGAGGCCTTTCATAAATTTCCTGAGGCGGAGGCTGCCGAGGTGCACCTGGCGACCGAATTCCAGAATATGGTTTATGAATCCGGACATTTTCCGCAGGAACTAAAGAACAGGATTTACGAATGGCTCAAGGCTAACGCCGCAGGCGAGAGAAAAGAAGGCGAGACCGAAGAGCAGTTTATCTACAAGACACGCAAGAAGGCGCTGGGGCCTTTTAAGAAGGATATTATGGGCATTTCCCAGGAGACAAGAGACGCTATTGCCAAAGAGGTAGAAGAAAGGTTTGAGTTTCTCTTTAAGCAGCTCAACGCCGTCAATAACAAAGAATTGGTTAATAAATTCGTTACCTTGAAGCGCGTCATCATCCGTAAACACAAAGGGGCGCCGGGCAAGCTAGAGCATGACGGCGAAGGGGCGGATTAGCGCGGGTTACTAATCAGTCCGGGAGGAGAGCAAGACATGCGTTCAGACAAGATTAAAAAGGGCTTAGAGCGCGTTCCTCATCGCGCGCTCCTTCATGCTACAGGTTTGAGCCGCAAGGATTTTAGCAGGCCGTTTATCGGGGTAGCCACCTCTTTTACCGACCTTATCCCCGGCCACGTTGGCATGCGGGACCTGGAACGTTATATTGAGCGCGGGATCTGCTACGGCGCAGGAGTGCCTTTTTTCTTTGGGGTGCCCGGTATATGCGACGGTATTGCAATGGGGCATCTGGGGATGTGCTACCCTTTGGCGTTGCGCGAGATAGTCGCCGATACCATTGAGACCGTTTGCAATGCCCACAGCCTCGACGGCATAGTATGCCTTACCAACTGCGATAAGATTACCCCTGGAATGCTGATGGGGGTGGCGCGTCTGAATATACCGGCGATTATTGTTACCGCCGGACCGATGCTCTCGGGCCGTATGAAGGCCAAACGCAGACTTGCGTTCGTGCACGATACTTACGAGGCCCTGGCGCGGGCTAAAAAAGGGGATATCTCCGAGGAGGAATTGTCGTGCCTGGAGATGGAGGCCTGTCCTGGCGCAGGGTCCTGCCAGGGGCTGTATACCGCCAACACCATGGCCTGTCTGATTGAGACCATGGGTATGTCCCTTCCCGGATGCGGGACTGCACTGGCAGTATCTGCCAAGAAACGCCGCATCGCCCAGGCAAGCGGAGAGCGCATCGTAGAGCTTGTAAAGAAAAATACCTTACCTTTAGATATCATTAACCTTAAATCCCTGCAAAATGCGATTGTAGTAGACATGGCTTTGGGTGGTTCAAGCAATACCGTTTTACACCTTATGGCCATTGCCCATGAGGCAGGTATTAACTTAAAGCTCGGGGATTTCGAGCGCATCGGAAGAGAGACGCCGCACATCACCAGCTTAGAGCCCGCCGGGCCATATTTTATGGAGGATCTGGAATACGCCGGAGGGATACCTGCGGTATTAAATCGCCTGAAGGCAAAATTGAACAACACTATGACATTAAGCGGCAGGAAGGTCTTTGATATTGCGGTTAGATCCGAGATACTTGATGAAGAGGTTATTCGTCCGCTTACCCGCCCCTACCATAAGCAAGGCGGCATCGCAGTGCTCTACGGAAACCTCGCTCCTGAAGGAGCGGTAGTCAAGCAGGCGGCAGTCAACTCCAAGATGATGAGGTTTAAGGGGAGGGCGCGCGTATTTAACCGTGAAGAAGAGGCGATGAAATCCATCCTCAATAGAAATATTAAAAGCGGCGAGGTGATTGTAATCCGCTATGAGGGTCCGGCAGGCGGGCCCGGTATGCGGGAGATGCTGGCTCCTACCTCGGCTATTGTAGGTATGGGTCTGGCTGATTCCGTGGCCTTGATTACAGACGGCAGGTTCTCCGGAGGCACTAAAGGCCCGTGCATCGGGCATGTCTCCCCGGAGGCTTCCGCGGGAGGCCCAATTGCTATTTTAAGAAACGGTGATATAATCGAGATAGATATACCGGCGCGGAAATTAAATGTACGGTTGACGAAACAGGAGATCGGGAGGAGATTAAAAGGATTCAGGCCCGAGCCGCCCAAGATTAATAAAGGCTATCTGGCGCGTTATTCGAGGCTCGTCTCATCCGCGGACAAAGGAGCGATATTAAGTTAAGATGAAATTGACAGGCGCACAGATATTAATGGAGAGCTTGAAGCGCGAGGGTGTAGAGGTTATGTTCGGCTATCCCGGGGGGCAGGTGCTTCCCCTTTTCGATAAGATTTACGATAGCGACATAAAGTTTATCCTCACGCGCCATGAGCAGGCAGCTGCCCACGCTGCAGACGGTTATTCGCGTGCCACGGGTAAAGCCGGGGTATGCATCGCAACCTCAGGGCCCGGCGCCACTAATCTAACCACCGGCATTGCCACCGCCTACATGGATTCCATACCGATGATAGCGATTACCGGGCAGGTAAAGACCTCTGTTATCGGTAACGACGCCTTCCAGGAGGCCGACGTTACCGGCATCACCCGCCCCATTACCAAATATAATTACCTGATTAAGAACGTCAAGGATGTAGCGAAGGTGGTGCGGGAGGCCTTTCATATTGCTTCTACAGGAAGGCCCGGCCCGGTATTAATAGACTTTCCCATAGACATACAGCAGCAAGAGACGGAATTCATCTGGCCCGAAGAGATAGACATACGCGGTTACAAGCCCACTTATTTCGGCCATCCGGGGCAGATTAAAAAAGCCGCCAGATTAATCGCTAAGGCCAAGAGGCCTATTATTTATGCCGGCGGAGGGGTGATTACTTCCGGCGCCCATCACGAAGTTAAGGAGTTAGCGGAAAGGATGAATATACCGGTGACCTGGACATTGATGGGTATCGGCGGCTTTCCAAGCGCCCACCCTTTATCGCTTGGCATGCTTGGGATGCACGGCACCGGATATGCCAACCACGCCATTATGCAGGCGGACCTGATTATAGCTATAGGCGCGCGTTTTGACGACCGCGTTACCGGCAGGCTCGATGTCTTTGCCACCAACGCCAAGATCATCCACATAGATATTGACCCTTCCTCTATTAGCAAGAACGTCGGGGTGGAGATCCCGGTGGTAGGAGATGCTAAAAATACCCTCGGCCAGCTCTTGGAGGAACTCGGCAAGACCATTGATACCAAGGATTGGCTGGCGACCATTGAGTCCTGGAAGAAGAAATACCCGATGAGATACCAGGAAAGAGGGAAATTAAAACCCCAGTATGTAATTGAGCAGATTTGCGAGGCTACCAAAGGCGAGGCGATCATTGCCACTGAGGTAGGGCAGAACCAGATGTGGGCAGCGCAGTGGTATCAATACAACCACCCGCGCACCTTTATTTCAAGCGGCGGATTGGGCACCATGGGTTACGGCTTTCCGGCGGCAATGGGTGCTAAGGTCGGCTGCCCCGAAAGAATAGTATTTGATGTGGCCGGAGACGGGTCCATCCAGATGAATATTCAGGAGCTGGCTACCTGCGTCTGCAACAAGATTAACGTGAAGGTTGCGATATTGAATAACGGCTACCTCGGGATGGTGCGGCAATGGCAGGAGCTGTTTTATAAAAGGCGTTATTCCCACACCTGTTTGTCCAGCCCGGACTTCGTAAAGCTGGCGGAGAGTTACGGTGCCCTCGGGATAAGGGTAACCAAAAAGGATGAGGTGCGCCCTGCCTTGGATAAGGCGCTTGAGACGGATAACGTGGTATTCATCGATTTTGAGGTCGAGCCGGAGGAGAACGTTTATCCGATGGTCCCTGCCGGTGAGGCAATTAACAATATGATTGAAGGCCTGGCATAATGAAGCACACAATTTCGGCGATTGTAGAAAATAAGCCCGGTGTCCTGGCGCGTATCTCGGGGCTCTTCAGCGCCCGCGGCTATAACATCGTTTCCCTTGCAGTAAGCGAAACCCTTGACCCCAGCATCTCCTACCTTACGATGGTGGTTTCGGCTGATGACGAGAAGATACTGGAGCAGATCAAGAAACAATTGCATAAGCTCATCGACGTCATCAAGATCACCGATTTTACCAAGAAGGAACATGCCGAGAGGGAGCTGGTTCTCGCCAAGGTTCATTGCCCGCCCAAGGAAAAAGCCAGGCTGGAGAAGGTCATGGCGAAATATAACGCACGCCTCATCAAGCACCGGGAGGGCCTCGCTATTATCAACGCAGTAGGCGAGCAGGATGAGATTAAAGAATTACTGAACGCCCTGGCTCAGTTTGGCATCAAGGAACTGGCGCGCACCGGTAAGCTTGCCATTAGTCTGGACTAAGGATGAGTCCTAAATCAAAATTAACCTCAATAGAAAAAGCCCCCTTAATCCATAAATTTACAGTTTTGTTCGTTGTCATGTCGCTTTTGCCTTTTGTGGTGTTGGCGTATTTCTTTTTGGTGTGGCGCAGGTACGGTTATCTGGATATCTCGGAAGGCCGCTTTGTCCTGCTTATCTTTTTGGTAGGCGCGGGGGCTTTAGCGGGGTTTTATGGGATGCGCCGTTCCATCTTGGAGATCAACGCCCTTGCCCGCCGGGGCAGCCAGATCCTTAATAAGGATTCTTCAAACGCAGAGAGCGAAGGTCCGGAGAACGAGATTGCACAACTCTCGCGCACCTTCCGCGAGATTACCAGAAGCCTTGAGGATAATATCAGGCAGTTGGAGGAATCCAAGCATGTCATGCAGTATGTGCTTTCGCGCCTGGCTACCGGCTTGGCATCCCCGCGTGGCATCAGCTCCTTTCTGGACTTGATAGTGGAGATTACCGCTAACGCCTTAGGGGGGGAAAGGGGCGTACTTCTGGTGCTGGATGAAGGCAAGAAGGAGCTTTACATCAAGAGTTCTTTCGGGGTGGCCGCGGATTCCAGGAACGTGCGTTTTGCCGTCAGCGGAGAAGGTCCGGGATGGGTAGCCAGGAATCGCAGGCCCCTACTGGTACAGGCACAGATTAAGACAGACAGCGCGGCTAAGGGGATTTTTGTTCCGCCCTTTCTGGCTGCCCCGATGCTTTATCAGGACCGCCTTATCGGTGTCCTGGCGGTAGCCGGAAAGGCGAACGGCGTCAATTTTACCGAAGACGAACTCCTGATTATTTCGAATCTGGCCTCTCAGACCGCAGTTGCCCTGGAAAACGAACGGCTTAACAAGAGCGCCGAGGAGACTTATCTGGAGACTATCTCTGCCTTGGCGATGGCAGTCGAGGCGCGCGACCCTAATAGCCGCGGGCATTCCGACCGCGTTTCGCAGTATGCCGTTAAGATCGCCCGGAAGCTAAATCTTGATGCGGAGCTCATCAACGATATCAAGGATTCCGGAGAGCTCCACGACGTAGGCAAGATAGGCATCAGCGATAGCATCCTTAAAAAACCTGGGCCGCTTACCCCTGATGAATGGCAGGTAATGCGGCGCCATCCTATTATCGGCGAGGGGATTGTAAAGCCATTGCATTCGCTCTCACGGCTATGCGGGATCATCCGGCATCACCACGAGGCAATGGACGGAAGCGGTTATCCCGACGGCCTAAAAGGAGAAGAGATACCGCTGGGCGCCAGGATCCTTTCAGTGGCGGATAGTTTTGACGCCATGACCGCGGACAGAACATACCGGAAGGCGTTGACTATTGAAGAAGCCAGGAAGGAATTAGTCAAATATACCGGCATCCGTTACGATAAAAAGGTGGTGGATGCCATGTTAAACATAATCTCGGACGAGCAGAAAGGAGAAATTAATGGCTAAGATCTATTACGATAGTGACGCAGACCTAAACCTCTTAAAGGATAAGACCGTTGCTATTATCGGATACGGCATCCAAGGGAGAGGACAGGCCCTCTGCCTTAAGGATTCCGGCTGCCGGGTGATTGTTTCGGAACTGGAAGGTACCCCCAATTACGAACAAGCAAAACAGGACGGGTTTTTCCCGGTCAGCGTAGATGAGGCAGCCAAAAGAGGGGATATTATCCAGATCCTTACGCAGGACCATGTGCAGGCCAAGGTCTACAAGGATAACATCAAGCCGAACCTCAAGAAAGGTAAGGCCCTTTGTTTTTCACACGGTTTTAATATCCGTTTTAAACAGATCAAGCCTCCCAAAAACGTAGATGTTTTTATGATAGCCCCAAAAGGACCGGGGGCATTGGTAAGGCGTATGTACGAAGAGGGCAAAGGGGTTCCTTCCTTGTTAGCGGTATTCCAGGATGCTACCGGCCAGGCCAGGGAATTGGCATTGGCTTATGCCAAGGGCATCGGGGCAACCCGTGCCGGAGTAATTGAAACCACCTTTGCAGAAGAGACCGAGACCGACCTCTTCGGGGAACAGGCAGTGCTCTGCGGCGGAGCAACCGAATTGATCAAAGCCGGTTTTGATACCCTAGTCGATGCAGGTTACCAGCCGGAGATAGCATATTTCGAGGTACTTCACGAGCTTAAGCTTATTACCGACCTTATCCAGGAGGTAGGCATCAGCGGCATGCGCCGCCGCGTTTCCAATACCGCTACCTACGGTGATCTTACCCGCGGCCCGATGATTATTACCGAGAAGACCCGTAAGGCGATGAAGAAGATGCTCAAGGATATCAAGTCCGGTAAGTTTGCGCGCGAGTGGATTAAAGAGAACGAATCCGGTAGGCCCAGATTTAACAGCCTGATTAAATCCGGAGATGAGCATCCGATAGAGAAGGTGGGGCGGCAGTTGAGGGAGATGATGCCGTGGATGAAAAAATAGTACGAAACCACGGGTAGTGCTCCGTGCAGAGTGCGGAGTAAAACAAAGGTAAACGTCAGAGACGCCTTTGTTTTAATGCCGTGGATGAAGAAGTAAGTGTATGCACCCGCCAGAGGCGGGTGTAAACCAGACGTATACGCCAGAGGCACGTCTGGTTTAATGAAAAAATAAGTTGTTGTTCCTGAGCTATGCTCAGGATAAATCAAAAATATACGCCAGTGGCACGTTTGATTTAGCACCTGCCAGAGGCAGGTGTGAATCAGGTATAAAGGCTCCGCGCAGGGCGCAGAGTAAGCCAAACATAAGCGCCAGTGGCATGTTTGGTTTAGCACGCCTGATTCAAAAAGTGATAATTATGGAAAAGATAATAATATTTGATACTACTCTACGGGATGGGGAGCAGGCGCCGGGGGCGTCAATGACCAGTTTCCAGAAGATGGAAGTAGCGGGTCAACTGGAGAAACTGGGGGTTGATATTATCGAAGCGGGTTTCCCGGTTGCATCTCCCGATGATTTTATAGCGGTGAGCGCCATTGCAAGAAGCGCAAAAAGAAGCGCGGTCTGTGCTCTTGCCCGCTGCCTTAAGAAGGATATCGAGTACGCCGGCAGGGCCGTAAAAAGAGCGAGGCGTCCGCGTATACATTTGTTTCTGGCCACCTCTAAGATACATTTAAAGTATAAATTCAAGAAGGCCGAAGACGAGATAGTCAGGATTGCCGGGGATTCCATCAGGCAGGCCAGGAAATTCTGCCCTGATATTGAATTTTCTCCTGAGGATGCCACCCGCACGGAGAGGGATTTTTTGTTCCGCATGGTTGAGATGGCCATCGCCGAAGGCGCGCGCACCGTAAACATACCCGATACGGTCGGCTATAGTTACCCGCAGGAGATTTTTTCCCTGATAACCGATATCAGCAACAACGTCGTTAATATAAACAAGGCGGTCCTTGCCATCCACTGCCACAATGATTTAGGATTGGCAACGGCAAATTCCCTTTCCGCGGTCCTTGCCGGGGCGCGCCAGGTGCATTGTACGATTAACGGGATAGGCGAACGCGCAGGGAATGCCTCTTTGGAAGAAATAGTCATGGCAATGAAGACCCGCCGGGACGTCTTTGGAAATTTTTACACAGACATACGTACAGAAGAGATTTATCCGACTTCCCGCTTAGTAAGCAAGGCCACCGGTTTTGCAGTAGCCCCCAATAAGGCGGTTGTAGGCAGGAACGCCTTTGCCCATGAAGCCGGCATCCATCAGGACGCAATATTAAAGAAAAGGATTACCTATGAAATCATGGATCCCCGCGATGTCGGCATCTCGGAGAGCTCATTAATCTTGGGGAAGCATTCCGGCAGGCACGCCTTAGGCCAGAGGCTGAAGGTTTTGGGTTTCCATCTGGATGAAGAAAGGCTTAATAAGATCTTTCAGCGTTTTAAGGAACTCGCCGATAAAAAGAAAGATATCTTCGACGACGATATTATCTCCATAGTAGAGGACGAGATCAAGCAGGTAAAGCCCGTCTGGAGCCTGGAAAGCTTTGTTATTACCTCCGGCACCGCTATCAAGCCAAAGGCCGAGGTAGTGCTGAGGCATAAAAATGAGAAGCTTTCTGCCAGTTCCTCCGGAGACGGCCCGGTGGACGCCTGTTTTAAGACCATTGACAAGATTACCGGCACCAAGGCCGAGCTTCAGGATTACCGCATCGAGGCAGTGACTGGAGGCAAGGACGCCTTGGGTGAAGTCAGCCTCAAGCTTAAGGCCAAAGGCAAGATTGTGACTGCCCGCGGCTCCAGCACCGACATCATCGAGTCTTCGGTACGGGCTTACATCAACGCCCTGAATAAAATAGAAAGCCTTTAATCCTTATCATAAACAGCATGCGCAAGAAATCCAGGCTTGAGGTCTACGGTGTTTTGGGCTATCCTGCGAAACACAGTTTTTCTCCCGCCATGCACAACGCAGCCTTCCGCGCCCTGGGCATTAAGGCAGCCTACAGGCTCTTTGAGATAAGGCCTTCGGAGTTGGAAGACTTCATGGCAACCCTCGGAGAAAATAACATCCGCGGGATGAACGTTACCATCCCTTATAAAGAGAAGGTGCTGGATTATATCAACGGCTATCGCCAACCGGCAGTAAAAATCATCGGCGCAGCCAATACCGTCAAGATTGATAATGACGGGAGGTTGAGCTGTTTTAACACGGATTTCTCGGGTTTTATGCAACATCTGGCAGAGTTGAAAGTTAGGCCCAAGAGGGTTGCGGTTATCGGCGCAGGGGGAGCGGCAAGGGCGGTCTGTTTCGGCCTGGCCAAGAAAAAAGTCTCAGAGATAGCCCTTTACGATATCGATAGATTTAGGAGTATCTCGCTGGTCGAGAGGCTTAAGTCTGTTTTCTCCTCTGGCGATTTTCTGGCTGCCTCCAGCATCGAAGGGCTGCGTATTCCGGATAAGGATTTATTAGTGAATGCCTCACCGGTAGGGATGAAGCCCGACGACCCTTGCCTGGTGAACGCCGGGCAGCTGCATCCGGGACTTTTCGTTTACGACCTTATTTACAATCCCGGCCGGACTAAGCTCTTGGAGTTAGCGACAAGCCGTGGTTTAGCGAATTCCAACGGCTTGGGGATGCTTTTGTATCAGGCGGTTTTATCTTTCAGCCACTGGACTGGCAGAGATGCGCCGCAGGATATAATGGGCCGGGCACTACAGAGGGAGTTGAAAAAATGCCAGCGCTAATCAGCAGGGCTTTGGTTTTTATTTTCGGTTCGCTTATCGGCAGCTTTCTTAACGTATGCATTCACCGCATGCCGCGCGGCGAATCGGTGCTTTGGCCTCGTTCGCGCTGCCCGCATTGCCAGAAGAAGATACCCGGATACGACAATATACCTTTCTTAAGTTACCTTATCCTCGGGGGGCGCTGCCGTTTTTGTAAGGGCAGGATTTCGCTGCGCTATCCCCTGGTGGAATTCTTAACAGCGGCATTGCTGTTGCTGCTTTATGACCGCTTTGGTTTTACCTATGATTTTCTGGCGTATTGCCTCTTTGGCTGCGGCCTGATTATTGCTACCTTCGTGGACCTGAAGGAACGCATTATTCCCGATGAGATTTCCATCGGCGGGATGATCCTGGGTTTTATCCTCATTTCAATCAAGGGCATAAACCTAAAGCCGCTTTATTTCAATTTTCAACCGATGTTCAGTTCCTTTATGGGTATTGTTACCGGCGCCGGGATTATATATATCATCAGTTTTTTCTTTGACCTGATTTATTTTAGAATCCTCAAAAAATCCGCTATCCAGGGGGAGACTACCTCAATGGGTATGGGCGATATTAAATTCCTGGCAATGATAGGGGCTTTTCTCGGTTGGCAGAAAGCAATCCTTACCTTTTTTGCCGCTCCCTTTCTGGGCCTGGTTTTCGGTATATTGAATTTAATACTCAAGAGAAACCGCCTTATCCCCTACGGTCCGTTTCTTGCCCTGGCGGCGCTTATCGCCTTATTCTGGGGCGATAGGCTTATCATATTTCTGCGGGGTCTATGAGCCCAGGCGCAGACCTTCTTAAGAGCCCATCTCTGGATAAATGGAATAAGATCGGCTTAAGCAAAAGGGCAGGTTTTCTGGTGCCTTTGTTTTCGGTATTTTCCAGGGAGAGCGCCGGCATCGGCGACATCCACGATTTAAAGATTCTCTCAGATTGGATTAAGGCCGCGGACGGCTCTATCCTGCAGCTTCTTCCCATGAATGAAATGGGCGCCAATAATTGCCCTTACGATGCCGTTAGTTCTTTTGCGCTGGAACCCGCCTACCTTTCGCTTAACAGGTTAAAGCCCCGTCCTCCGCAATCCTCCATTCGTAAGATAAGGGATAGTTTTCCTCTGCCGCGAGAGAGATTGGATTACGGCATTAAGGACGCCAAACTCGGAATTCTCTGGCAGCTCTTCCAGGAGGAGGATGTTGTTGAAGACGGTGACTTCGGAGGGTTCATTGCCAGAAACGGATATTGGCTGGAGGATTTCGCTTTATTCAAAGTTTTGAAGTATTATCAGCAAGGCAGGCCCTGGTATGAGTGGCAGGATAGCTACCGTAACCGCGACAGCCGCGCTATGGAGGATTTTAAAAAGGCGCATGAACGCGAAATCCGTTTCCAGAAGTGGCTGCAGTGGCAGCTCTATTGCCAGTTTAAAGAAGCCAGGGGTTACATTTCCTCCAAGGGTATCCTTATCAAAGGCGATTTGCCTGTTCTGGTTTCGCGGGACAGCGCTGACGTCTGGGCGCATCCGGATTTCTTCAAGCTGGAATTCGCTGCCGGAGCCCCCCCCGACATGTATTGCGCTAAAGGACAACGTTGGGGCATGCCGCCTTACGATTGGAGGGCCATAGCAGACAATTCCTACCTTTACCTTAAAGAAAAGCTTAGGTTCGCCCAGGAATTCTACGATATTCTAAGGATTGACCATGTGGTGGGTCTTTTCCGCATCTGGAGCATCCCCTACAATGAGCCTCTGGAGAATAAGGGCCTAAACGGCTTCTTTGACCCTTGCGACGAAAATCTATGGTACGGTCACGGCAGAGAGATTCTTTCCGAGATGATTAAGGCTACGGATATGCTTTTGTGCGCAGAGGATTTAGGGTTAATCCCGCCGGTTTGCACCAATACCATCAGGGAATTAGGCATTCCGGGAAATGATGTGCAGCGTTGGACCAAAGACTGGCAGAGCCGCCATGATTTTCTCCTTCCCGGGGAATACCGGATGCTGTCCGTTGCGATGCTCTCAACCCACGACACCACTAATTGGCCCGCATGGTGGGAGAATGAGGCAGGCACGATTGACGAGGCGCTTTTCGAAAGAAGGTGCGGTGAACGCGGGGTAGATTTTTTCTCTGCAAAACAGCGGCTTTTCGAGGCAGGGCGCTCCGGGCATGCAAGATTGCGTTGGCGCCAGGAGATTGAGAGCACAGATAAATTAGTAAGTATCCTGGGGGGAAAGCGGGAAGAGTTAGTGGATTTCATAGATATGTACGAGAATACCTATCGGGAAAAGGAGAAGCTCTGGCGGCACCTGGAGCTCGACGGCGTAATGCGCGAGGCATGCGGTCCCGAGATAATAGGCGCGGCTTTAAGGTTCACCCTGAAGTCTAACTCCATATTCTCGATACAGCTTATTTCGGATGTGCTGCTTTTTGGAGGTATTTTAAGCGGAGACCCTTATCAGTACCGTATTAATACCCCCGGTACCAGCGGGCCGCAGAACTGGTCGTGGGTTGCGCCGGTTGCGCTGGAGGATTTAATAAGGCATCCTCTAACAGCGCGGTTAAAAGAGGCGGTGGTTTCCTCGGGAAGGATTTAGCGATGCCTAAGAATGCATTGCGCCCTAGGGCGGTGATATTCGATATGGACGGGGTCATCGTGGATTCCATGCCGTATCATTTTATTGCCTGGTATGAAGCGCTTCGTCCTTACGGGGTGCGGGTTAGTTGCTTTGATGTTTTTGCAAAGGAAGGAGAACGCTGGGAGAATTCCCTGAAGGATTTCTTGAATAATGCGGGCATTCCGCCGAACCCTAAGATCCTAAAAGAGATATTCCTGAGGCGCCAGATGATATTCCGAAAATATTTCAAGCGTTTTATCTTTAAGGGAGCTCCGGAATTCCTGAGGTGCCTTAAGAAAAAAGGATACCTTCTGGGATTGGTGACAGGCACGCCAATGAGAGAGCTAAGCAGCATCATCCCATCCGGCATCAGGGGGTTATTTGACGCTATTGTCTCGGGAGACAGCGTTAAAAAAGGCAAACCCCATCCCGAACCTTATCTGGAGGCCAGCCGCA